>NZ_JBTYHF010000003.1:0-651543 GCF_054871425.1 Pseudomonas glycinis
ACCTATTTTCATATTTCTGTCATATCGGTAAAAAAGCCCCGAAAACGCGAAGGCCGACCTGAAAGGTCGGCCTTCTGCACATCCAGCTACTTATAAGCTAGGGAATGCGAACTGCGAAGCTTCATGGCTTGCACGCTGCGGCCAGCGCTGGGTGATCGCCTTGCGACGAGTATAGAAGCGCACGCCATCCGGACCATACGCGTGCAGGTCGCCAAACAGCGAACGCTTCCAGCCGCCGAAGCTGTGATAAGCCACCGGCACCGGCAGCGGAACGTTGACGCCGACCATGCCGACTTCGATCTCGTCGCAGAACAGCCGCGCCGCTTCGCCGTCACGGGTGAAGATGCAGGTGCCGTTGCCGTATTCGTGATCATTGATCAGTTGCATCGCCTCTTCCAGGCTGTTCACCCGTACCACGCACAGCACCGGCCCGAAGATCTCTTCTTTATAGATGCGCATCTCTGGAGTGACGTTGTCGAACAGGCAGCCACCGAGGAAGAAGCCTTCTTCATGCCCCGCAACGCTCAAACCACGACCATCGACCACCAGGGTCGCGCCCGCCGCCACACCGTCGTCTACATAACCGCTGACCTTGTCACGCGCCTGACCGGTAACCAACGGCCCCATGTCCAGACCGCACGAGGTACCCGCACCGATTTTCAGCGCTTTGATCTGTGGAACCAGTTTCGCCACCAGCGCGTCCGCGACCTGATCGCCAACACAAACGGCCACCGAGATGGCCATGCAGCGTTCGCCGCAGGAACCATAAGCCGCGCCCATCAGTGCGCTGACCGCATTGTCCAGATCGGCATCCGGCATCAGCACCGCGTGGTTCTTCGCGCCGCCCAGTGCCTGAACGCGTTTGCCGCGCTTGGTGCCTTCGGCGTAGATGTATTCGGCAATCGGCGTCGAACCGACGAAGCTCAGCGCTTTGACTTCCGGCGCTTCGATCAACGCGTCCACCGCCGTCTTGTCACCATGAACCACACTCATCACACCTTTCGGCAACCCGGCTTCCAGCAGCAACTGAGCGATCAGCAGCGTCGAGCTTGGATCGCGCTCGGATGGCTTGAGGATGAAGCAGTTGCCGCAGACGATCGCCAGCGGGTACATCCACAGCGGCACCATGGCCGGGAAGTTGAACGGGGTGATACCGGCCACAATCCCCAACGGCTGGAAGTCCGACCAGGCATCGATGTTCGGGCCGACGTTGCGGCTGTACTCGCCCTTGAGGATTTCCGGGGCGGCGCAGGCGAACTCGACGTTCTCGATACCGCGCTTCAATTCACCGGCAGCGTCTTCCAGGGTCTTGCCGTGCTCTTCGCTGATCAGTTGCGAGATGCGCGCCTCGTTCTGCTCAAGCAGTTGCTTGAAACGGAACATCACTTGGGCGCGTTTTGCCGGCGGCGTGTTGCGCCAGGCCGGGAACGCGGCCTTGGCGGCATCGATGGCTTTCTGAATGGTGGCCTGGCTGGCCAATGGCAGTTTATGGATCGCCTGGCCGGTAGACGGGTTGAACACATCCACCGCGCGACCGTTCTCGGTCACCAGTTCGCCATTGATCAAATGCGGGATAACGCTCATCGAACACTCCTGAATTCTGGTCAGCAGGCGCCGCAAGAGGCGCCTGTTGTTTCGTACATATATAGAAGGAAAAATCAGTCGAGCTTGTTCAGCACTTCGCCGACCGCGTCGAACAAACGATCGAGGTCTTGCGGCTTGCTGTTGAAGGTTGGGCCAAACTGCAGGGTGTCGCCGCCGAAGCGCACGTAGAACCCGGCTTTCCACAGGGCCATGCCCGCTTCGAAAGGACGCACGATGGCATCACCGTCACGCCCGGCAATCTGGATCGCGCCGGCCAGGCCGTAGTTACGGATGTCGATGACGTTCTTCGAGCCTTTCAGGCCGTGCAACGCGTTCTCGAAATGCGGCGCGACTTCGGCGACGCTCTGCACCAGGTTTTCCTTTTGCAGCAGATCGAGTGCCGCAAGACCGGCGGCACAGGCCACCGGGTGCGCCGAATAGGTGTAGCCGTGGGGGAATTCCACGGCGTATTCCGGCGTCGGCTGGTTCATGAAGGTCTGGTAGATCTCGGAGCTGGCAATCACCGCGCCCATCGGAATCGCGCCGTTGGTGACTTGTTTGGCGATGCACATCAGGTCCGGGGTCACGCCGAAGCTCTCGGCGCCGAACATCGAACCGGTGCGGCCGAAACCGGTGATCACTTCATCGAATACCAGCAGGATGTTGTGCTGATCGCAGATCTCGCGCAGACGCTTGAGGTAACCCTGCGGCGGAACCAGTACCCCGGCAGAGCCGGCCATCGGCTCAACGAACACCGCAGCGATGTTGGAAGCGTCGTGCAGTTCGATCAACTTCAGCAGCTCATCGGCCAAAGCAATACCGCCCTGCTCCGGCATGCCACGGGAAAACGCGTTGCTCGCCAGCAGTGTGTGCGGCAGGTGATCGACATCCATCATCGCCTGACCGAACAGCTTGCGGTTGCCGTTGACGCCGCCGAGGCTGGTGCCGGCGATGTTCACACCGTGGTAACCACGGGCGCGGCCGATCATCTTGGTCTTGGTCGCCTGGCCTTTCAGGCGCCAGTAAGCACGGACCATTTTCACCGCGGTATCGGCGCATTCGGAACCGGAGTCGGTGAAGAACACGTGGTTCAGATTGCCCGGGGTCAGTTCGGTGATTTTCTCTGCCAGCTGGAACGACAACGGATGGCCGTACTGGAAGCCCGGCGAGTAATCGAGGGTGCCCAGTTGTTTCGCAACGGCTTCCTGAATTTCCTTGCGGGTGTGCCCGGCGCCGCAGGTCCACAGACCGGACAGCGAGTCGTAGATCTTGCGGCCCTTGTCGTCGAACAGCCAGCTGCCTTCAGCGCCGACGATCAGACGCGGGTCGCGCTGAAAGTTGCGGTTGGCGGTGTACGGCATCCAGTGCGCGTCCAGCTTCAGTTGGCTGGCCAGTGGCGACGGCGCGTTTTCAGGCATGTTCATCGGGCAAAACCTCGCAGGGCATAAGCGTCAGGGAGATGGAAAGCGTTGTTGCAGCTAAATTGCCACGGCGATAAAGTCGGTGAAATCCAACTCTTCTAACCTTCAGTTAGATCATTGCTAAACAAAGAGAACAAGAAATGAGCAGCCGCCGCGCCGATCCATTGGCCCAGGTCAGTGATTTTGATATTCGCCTGCTGCGGATTTTTCGCAGCGTCGTGGAGTGTGGCGGCTTCTCCGCAGCGGAAACCGTGCTTGGCATCGGCCGCTCGGCGATCAGCCAGCAGATGAGCGATCTGGAGCAGCGCCTCGGCTTGCGCTTGTGTCAACGTGGCCGGGCCGGATTTTCCCTGACCGAGGAAGGTCGTGAGGTGTATCAATCAGCGCTGCAATTGTTGAGTGCGCTGGAAAGCTTCCGCACTGAGGTCAACGGTCTGCACCAACACCTGCGCGGCGAGCTGATCATCGGCCTGACCGATAACCTCGTCACCCTGCCGCACATGCGCATCACCCACGCCCTCGCGCAATTGAAGGAACGCGGGCCGGATGTGCAGATCCAGATCCGCATGATTGCGCCGAATGAAGTCGAGCAAGGCGTGCTCGACGGGCGTCTGCACGTTGGCGTGGTGCCGCAGGCAAGCGCATTGTCGGGACTGGAATATCAGCCGTTGTACAGCGAGCGTTCGCTGCTGTATTGCGCGGTGGGTCATCCGCTGTTTTATGTCGACGACAAGCAACTCGATGATCAACGCCTCGACAGTCAGGACGCGATTGCGCCGACCTTTCGTTTGCCGGCGGAGATTCAGGCGCATTATCAGGCGCTCAACTGCACCGCCAGTGCCTCTGACCGTGAAGGCATGGCGTTTCTGATTCTGACCGGGCGCTACATCGGTTACCTGCCGGATCACTACGCCAATCTTTGGGTACAGCAGGGGCGCTTGCGTGCGCTCAAGGCCGGCACGCGTTTTTACGATTTGAGTCTGGCATCGGTCACGCGCAAGGGGCGGCGCCCTCATTTGGTGCTGGAAAGTTTCCTCGACAGTCTGGCCGCGACGCGATAGATAAGCGCGCAGAGCCCAGCCCGTCTGGGCCTCATCGACAGAATCGAGGAATAACCTGAGCAAGTGGACAGGTTTTTGCAGAGAAGGGATAACTCTCCTTCAAGAAGCCAAAGCCATGCAGCCAGATTCCGACTCGTCCAGTGAACTGATCTACGGCCTCAACGACCGCCCCAAACCACTCGCCGCCATTCTCGCCGCGCTGCAACACGTGCTCGCCAGTTTCGTCGGCATCATCACCCCGCCACTGGTGATCGGTTCCGCGCTCGGGCTGACCGCGCATCTACCGTACCTGATCAGCATGGCGCTGATGGTCTCGGGCGTCGGCACCTTTATCCAGGCGCGGCGACCGTTCGGCATTGGCGCGGGGATGATCTGTCTGCAAGGCACCAGTTTCGCGTTTCTCGGTGCGGTGCTGTCGGCCGGGTTTCTGGTCAAGCAGCGCGGCGGCAGCCCGGAAGATATTCTGGCGATGATTTTCGGCGTGTGCTTTTTCGGCGCAATCGTGCAGATCGTGCTCAGCCGTTTCATCGGTCAGTTGCGCCGCGTGGTCACACCGCTGGTGACCGGCATCGTCATCACGCTGATCGGCATCAGCCTGATCAAGGTCGGCATCACCGATCTGGGTGGCGGCTTCAACGCGCCGGACTTCGGCGCGCCGGGCAATCTGGCCTTGGGCGTGTTCGTGCTGCTGACAATCATTCTGCTCAACCGCTCGAATACGCCATGGGTGCGACTGTCGGCGATCATCATCGGACTGGTGCTCGGCAGCCTCGCGGCGTGGTTCAGCGGGAAACTGGTCCCGCAGCCGTTGCCTGACTTGCCACTGGTGAGTTTTCCTACGCCATTCAAGTTCGGATTCAACTTCGACTGGACGGCTTTCCTGCCGGTCGCGCTGATTTACCTGATCAGCACCATCGAAACCGTCGGCGACCTCACCGCCAATTGCATGCTTGCCCGCCAACCGATCAGCGGCCCTTCTTATATAAGCCGCTTGCGCGGTGGCGTGCTCGGTGATGGTGTCAGTTGCATGATCGCGGCGACTTTCAGCGCTTTCCCCAACACAACGTTCGCGCAGAACAACGGCGTGATCCAATTGACCGGCGTTGCCAGCCGCTACGTCGGTCTGTACATCGGCGCGATTCTATTCTGCCTCGGCCTGTTCCCGATGATCGGCGCGGTGCTGCAACAGATCCCGAAACCGGTGCTGGGCGGTGCGACGCTGGTGATGTTCGGCGCAGTGGCGGCGGCGGGCGTACGCATTCTCGCGCAGTCACCGCTGGACCGGCGCAGCATGTTGATCATCGCCACTTCGTTCGGCGTCGGCCTCGGCATCGCCGCGCAACCGAACCTGCTGCACCTGTTGCCGAAACTGGTGCAGAACCTGTTCGACTCGGCGATCACCAGCGGCGGGCTGACGGCAATCGTCCTCTGTCTGTTGTTGCCGGAAGGCAAAACCGCCGAGACAAAAAGCCCCGCGTCATTGAACAAGATCGAACAGGCGTAACTGTTTTTCCGCGCCAGGACTTGTCGGATGCCTGTGGGTGCGCTATCAACGCAACTGGTTGCACCCACAGACAATCCCGGAAGTGCCTATGACCTTTGAAGTCCCAGCCCACGGCGGCAAACCCGCCAGCCGCATTCGTCAGAAGAACGAAGAGACCATTCTCAAAGCCGCCGAAGACGAGTTCGCCCGTCACGGGTTCAAAGGCACCAGCATGAACACCATCGCGCAGAATGCCGGGCTGCCCAAAGCCAACCTGCATTACTACTTCACCAACAAGCTCGGTTTGTATGTGGCGGTGCTGAGCAACATCATCGAGTTGTGGGACAGCACCTTCAACACCCTTACTGCCGAGGATGACCCGGCCGAAGCGCTGACCCGCTACATCCGCGCGAAGATGGAGTTCTCGCGGCGCCAGCCACAGGCCTCGCGGATCTTCGCCATGGAAGTGATCAGCGGCGGCGAATGCCTGAGCGAATATTTCAATCAGGATTACCGCACCTGGTTCACCGGGCGCGCGGCGGTGTTTCAGGCGTGGATCGATGCGGGCAAAATGGACCCGGTCGATCCGGTGCATCTGATTTTCCTGCTGTGGGGCAGCACCCAGCATTACGCCGACTTCGCCACACAGATCTGCCGCGTCACCGGGCGCAGCAAATTGACCAAGCAGGACATGGAAGACGCCGGCAACAACCTGATCCGCATCATTCTCAAAGGCTGCGGCCTCACTCCTTCTCTATAAGACGTTTATGCCTTTCACCCTCAGCGGTTTTTGCGAGTACCGCGAAGAGATTCGCAAAAGCCGTTTCATCACTCTGGCGACGCCGATCAGCAGCCCCGCCGATGCGCAGGCGTTTTTCGAGCAGCACAGCGATTTGAATGCCACGCACAATTGCTGGGCGTGGAAACTCGGCGCGCAATACCGCAGCACTGACGACGGCGAGCCGGGCGGCACTGCCGGCCGCCCTATTCTGGCGGCGATCGAGGCGCAGGACTGCGATCAGGTCGCGGTGCTGGTGATTCGCTGGTACGGCGGCATTCAACTGGGCACTGGCGGCTTGGCCCGGGCCTATGGCGGTGGCGCCAACAAGTGCCTGCAAGCGGCGGACAAAATCGAGCTGATCAGCCGCGTGCCGCTGAGTTGCGCCTGCGGATTTGCCGAGTTGGCGCTGGTGAAATTGCGCGTGGCGGATCTCGGTGGATTGGTGGTGGAGGAGAACTTCACAGCCAATGGCGTTGAGTTGAAGCTAGCGGTGGGGGAAGCGCTGATCGAAGTGTTGCAGAGTCAGTTGGCGGATCTGAGCCGGGGGCGGATTTTGTTGCAGCGGTAGGCTGCGATCTTTTAGGGCATCCCTCGTTTTCCTTATTCCACAGACTTGCCCACACCTGCTGTGCACCCGACTGTGGATAACCTGAGCACACACCGCTGTAACCCTTCTGTCATGCGGCTTTGCGCGATTTGTTCAATTTTCGTTCAAATGACCCGACGAAAGGGAAATCCAGCGTAAAAACAAACAGTTACCTTCGTTTATCACCATTAGAACAAAGCATCGCAGTGCTTATGCCCACCCTCGGCGCTTGCGCACAATTACTGTGGAGCAACCTGTGGATAAGCCGTTCATGACCGCCGCAGCCGCTGGATCTGTCTGGCTCCCAGGCAGTTGCTCGTTTTTTAACCAACTGCAAGCGGGCAAAACTGGAGCCTGTTCAATGGCTTTGCGCTGAATTGGTGCTCGAGAGAAAGACAAAACGCCCGCCGATGCGCTGCTGTCGGCACTTGCGGAATGGCTCCGCAAGCGTTCCTGACTCAATGGCCAGGAAATTGCTTTATCCACAGGCACAACTCCAAGTCAGTCGAGCCTGTCATGTCCATCGCCCCTTCCCCACCGCGCCTGCAACTGCGCCAGATCAGCAAACGCTACCCCGGTTGTCTGGCCAACGACGCCATCGACCTGAGCATCGCGCCGGGTGAAATCCATGCCCTGCTCGGTGAAAACGGCGCGGGCAAAAGTACGTTGATGAAGATCATTTACGGGGTCACCCAGTGCGACAGCGGTGAAATGCTCTGGGAGGGGCAGCGCGTGCAGATGCGCAATCCGGCGCAGGCGCGGCAGTTGGGCATTGGCATGGTGTTCCAGCATTTCTCCCTGTTCGAAACCCTAAGCGTGGCGCAGAACATTGCCCTGGCGATGGGCGCGGCGGCCGGCACGCCGAAGCAACTGGAGCCGCAAATTCGCGAAGTCTCGCGGCGTTACGGCATGGCGCTGGAGCCGGAGCGACTTGTCCACAGCCTGTCGATCGGCGAGCGCCAGCGGGTGGAAATCATCCGTTGCCTGATGCAGGACATTCGCCTGCTGATTCTCGATGAGCCGACCTCAGTACTGACGCCGCAAGAGGCGGACGAATTGTTCATCACCCTGCGGCGCCTTGCCGCCGAGGGTTGCAGCATTCTGTTTATCAGCCACAAGCTCGGTGAAGTGCGCGCCTTGTGCCACAGCGCCACGGTGCTGCGCGGCGGTCGGGTTGCCGGGCATTGCGAGCCCGCCGAATGTTCGGACCAGCAACTGGCGCAAATGATGGTCGGTGAAGCGGCGGCTTTGATTGGCGAGTATCCGAAGGTCAGCGGTGGCGCGGCGTTTCTGCAGGTGCAGGGTTTGAGCTGGCACAACCCGGATCCGTTCGGTTGCTCGCTGACCGACATCGACCTGCAAGTGCGCAGTGGTGAAATCGTCGGCATCGCTGGGGTCGCGGGCAATGGTCAGGATGAATTGCTCGCCCTGCTCAGCGGCGAGCAGCCCTTGCCTCGTGCGCAAGCGGCGACCCTGCGCTTCGCAGATAGAAACGTCGCTGACCTGCGCCCGGATGCGCGGCGCAAACTCGGTCTGGCCTTCGTGCCGGCCGAACGCCTCGGCCACGGCGCGGTGCCGGAGTTGAGTCTGGCCGATAACGCCCTGCTCAGTGCTTTTCAGCACGGACTGGTCAGCCACGGGTTGATTCAACGAAGCAAAGTCGAAGCGCTCGCGCAACAGATCATCCAGCGCTTCGGCGTGAAAACCCCGGACACGCAAACCGCTGCGCGCAGCCTGTCCGGCGGCAACTTGCAGAAATTCATCCTCGGCCGGGAAATTCTTCAGCAACCGAAACTGCTGATCGCCGCGCACCCGACCTGGGGCGTCGACGTTGGCGCCGCCGCCACCATCCATCGCGCGTTGATTGCCCTGCGCGATGCCGGCGCGGCGATTCTGGTGATTTCCGAAGACCTCGATGAGCTGTTCCAGATCAGCGATCGCCTCGGCGCGCTGTGCGGCGGGCGTCTGTCGGTTCTTCAAGACACCGGCCTTACACAACTGAGCGATGTCGGCGCGTGGATGGCCGGCCAGTTCGATCACTCACCTCGCGCCGCTTCGGTTTAACGGAGTTTCAACCATGCTGCTTTCTCTCGAACCCCGTGGCCAGCAATCGCGCCTGATGCTGTGGTGCTCGCCGTTATTGGCGGCGGCCTCGACCCTCGGCTGCGGCTCGCTGTTGTTCATCGCGCTGGGCCACGACCCACTGCAAACCTTGCACACACTGCTGATCGCACCGGTCAGCGATTTGTATGGCGTGTCTGAATTGCTGGTCAAGGCGCTGCCGATTCTGCTCTGCGCACTGGGCCTGGCCGTGGCCTATCAGGCGCGGATCTGGAACATCGGCGCCGAAGGCCAACTTCTACTTGGCGCCTTGGCCGGCAGTGCTCTGGCAGTGAACGTTATCGACATGCAAAGTCGCTGGGCGCTGGTGCTGATTCTGCTGACCGGCACGCTGGCCGGCGCCGCATGGGCCGGGCTCACCGCATGGCTGCGCACGCGCTTCAACGCCAACGAAATCCTTACCAGCATCATGCTCAATTACATCGCGTTGAACCTGCTGCTGTTCTGCGTGCACGGGCCGTTGAAGGATCCGGCGGGCTTCAATTTTCCCGAGTCAGCGATGTTCGGCGACGCCAGTCGCTTGCCGCTGCTGCTGGAGGACGGCCGCGTGCATGCCGGCGTGTATTTCGCCCTGCTCGCGCTGGTTGCGGTGTGGGTGTTGTTGCAGAAAAGCTTTATCGGCTTCCAGATCAAAGTGCTCGGGTTGGACAAACGTGCGGCAGGTTTTGTCGGCTTTCGCGAGAAGCGCCTGATCTGGCTGGCGCTGTTGATCAGCGGTGGTCTGGCCGGGCTCGCCGGGGTCTGCGAAGTGACCGGGCCGATCGGCCAACTGGTGCCGCAGGTGTCGCCGGGCTATGGCTACGCGGCGATCACCGTGGCGTTCCTCGGACGGTTGAATCCGCTTGGCATTCTGTTCTCCAGTCTGCTCATGGCGCTGCTGTACATCGGCGGCGAGAGCGCGCAGATGTCGCTCAATCTGCCGCAAGCGATCACCCAATTGTTCCAGGGCATGATGCTGTTTTTCCTGCTCGCCTGTGACGTGCTGATTCTCTATCGGCCACGCCTGAAACTGCGCTGGACCCGGCGCGCCTCGACCCCTGCCGTAACCGCCGGAGCGCTGTGATGGATATCGATCTGTTGAGCAATATTTTCTACGCGATGGTCCGCTGCGGCACGCCGCTGTTGCTGGTGGCATTGGGTGAGTTGATCTGCGAGAAAAGCGGCGTCCTCAACCTTGGCCAGGAAGGCATGATGCTGTTCGGTGCGGTGATCGGTTTTATCGTCGCGCTGAACAGCGGCAACCTGTGGCTGGGTGTGCTGCTGGCGATGTTGGCCGGGATGTTGTTGTCGTCACTGTTTGCCCTGGTCGCGCTGGTGTTCAACGCCAATCAGGTGGCCACTGGGTTGGCGCTGACGATCTTTGGTGTCGGGCTGTCGACATTTGTCGGTGCGGCCTGGGTGGGTAAGCCGCTGGCAGGTTTCGAGCCTCTGGCGATTCCGTATCTGAGTGAGATCCCGCTGATCGGGCGGATGCTGTTTGCCCAGGATCTGCTGGTGTATCTGTCGTTCGCGCTGTTTGCGCTGGTGGCGTGGGTGATCATCAAAAGCCGTGTCGGCCTGATCATTCAGGCGGTCGGTGAAAACCCGGATGCGGCCAGCGCCATGGGCTTGCCGGTGCTGACCGTGCGCACCTTGGCGGTGTTGTTCGGCGGAGCAATGGCCGGGCTGGCCGGGGCTTATCTGTCGCTGGCGTACACACCGATGTGGGCGGAAAACATGACCGCCGGGCGCGGCTGGATCGCTTTGGCGCTGGTGGTGTTTGCCAGTTGGCGGGTGTGGCGGTTGCTGCTCGGGGCGTATCTGTTCGGCCTCGCCAGCATCCTGCACTTGGTGGCACAGGGATTGGGACTGGCGATACCTTCGAGCCTGCTGGCGATGCTGCCGTATGTGGCGACGATTTTGGTGCTGGTGCTGCTGTCCCGCGACGCCGTGCGCACTCGGTTGTATGCGCCGGTTTCGTTGGGGCAGCCGTGGCAATCGGGACATTAGTTGATGTCAGAGCGGGCCTCTTCGCGAGCAGGCTCGCTCCCACAAGGGATCTGAGTGAACGCGGGCAAGCGTGGGAGCGAGCCTGCTCGCGAAAGCGTCCGCACAGGCAACACTTGAACCACGCCTCATGATTGTTTCTGATCAAACACCCTCGAGAAACTCAAGAAGCCTGGAGTATGCTCCGGGGTCAAAGCCTGTTTTCGCCAGGCGCTGCAACTGTGGCGCGGTCAGGCGTGTCCATTGAATCCTGAATGCTGACTTTCAAGGAAACCCATCATGTCTCAGGCAAAAAACGCACTGATCATCGGCGCCTCCCGCGGCTTGGGCCTCGGTCTGGTGAAGACCCTGCTGGGCGATGGCTGGCAAGTGACCGCGACGGTGCGCAATCCGCAGAAGGCCGAGGCGCTGCAAGCGCTGGGTGACGTGCGCATCGAGAAGCTCGACATGGACGATCAGCAAGCGGTGATCGCTCTGAGCCAGAAACTCAAGGGCGAAACCTTCGATCTGTTGTTCGTCAACGCCGGGGTCAAAGGCCCGGACGTGCAGACGCCGGGCGGCGCGACACTGGCCGAGGTCGGGCAACTGTTTTTCACCAACGCGGTGGCACCGATCAATCTGGCCCAGCGTTTCGTCGGGCAGATTCGCGACGGCAGCGGCGTGCTGGCGTTCATGAGTTCGGTACTCGGCAGCGTGACCATGCCCGATGCGCCGGAGCTGGCGTTGTACAAGGCGAGCAAAGCGGCGCTGAATTCGATGACCAACAGTTTTGTCACGCAACTGGGTGAACAGAAACTCACCGTACTGTCGTTGCACCCGGGCTGGGTGAAGACCGACATGGGCGGCGAAGGCGCCGATCTCGATGTCGAGACCAGCACCCGCGGGCTGATCGATCAGGTCAATGCATTCACCGGCAAGGGCGGGCATCACTTCGTCAATTACAAGGGTGAAACGATTGCCTGGTAAGCACTGAAAATCCCGATGTGGGAGCGAGCCTGCTCGCGAATACGATCTGTCAGGTAAATCTGTATCGACTGACATGACGCCTTCGCGAGCAGGCTCGCTCCCACAGGGAGTGATGGTGAATGGTCAGGTGGCGCTTGCCCGGCGCGGCGATTTGTTTGAAACTGCGCGCCTCGTCCTTCGCGGCGACCCTGGATCAGCAGACAGGGCAACACTGAGCTGGCAACCCTGAACCCAACTTTCAGAGGAGCCGGCCACAATGCCTGCGACCCGTACCTGGTTAAAAAATCCCCTCGCCATTTTCACCTCCAACGAGCTTGATGCCCGTGGCGGCCTTGTCGTGCAAGACGGTGTGATCGTCGAAGTCCTCGCTGCCGGTCAGCAGCCGTCGGCGCCGTGCAATGAAGTGTTCGATGCCCGCGAGCATGTGGTCCTGCCGGGCCTGATCAACACTCACCATCACTTCTATCAAACCCTGACCCGCGCCTGGGCGCCGGTGGTCAATCAGCCGCTGTTTCCGTGGCTGAAAACCCTGTACCCGGTATGGGCGCGGCTGACCCCGGAAAAACTCGCCCTCGCCACCAAAGTGGCGCTGGCCGAATTGCTGCTCTCAGGTTGCACCACCGCTGCCGACCATCACTATCTGTTCCCGGATGGTCTGGAAAACGCCATCGACGTGCAGGTCGAAACGGTGCGTGAACTGGGCATGCGCGCCATGCTCACGCGCGGCTCGATGAGCCTTGGCGAGAAGGACGGCGGTCTGCCTCCACAACAAACGGTGCAGGAAGGTCAGGTGATTCTCGACGACAGCCAGCGGCTGATTCACGAGTACCACGAGCGTGGCGACGGCGCGCAGATCCAGATCGCACTGGCGCCATGTTCGCCATTTTCGGTGACCCCGGAAATCATGTCGGCCAGTGCTGATCTGGCGAACACGCTCGATGTGCGTCTGCACACCCACCTCGCTGAAACCCTTGATGAAGAAGACTTCTGTCTGCAACGCTTCGGTCTGCGCACCGTCGATTATCTGGACAGCGTCGGCTGGCTCGGCCCGCGAACCTGGCTGGCCCACGGCATCCATTTCAACCCCGACGAAATCGCCCGCCTCGGCCAGGCCGGTACCGGCATCTGCCACTGCCCAAGCTCGAACATGCGCCTGGCGTCCGGCATCTGCCCGAGCATCGAGCTGACCGACGCCGGCGCGCTGTTCGGCCTTGGCGTCGACGGTTCGGCATCCAACGATGCCTCGAACATGATCCTCGAAGCGCGTCAGGCTTTGTACATCCAGCGCCTGCGCTACGGCGCCGAAAAGATCACCCCGGAGCGCGTGCTGGGCTGGGCGACCAAGGGTTCGGCGAGCCTGCTCGGTCGCAGCGACATCGGCGAAATCGCCGTGGGCAAACAGGCGGATCTGGCGTTGTTCAAGCTCGATGAACTGCGCTTCTCCGGTAGCCACGATCCGATTTCGGCGCTGTTGTTGTGCGGCGCGGATCGGGCGGATCGGGTGATGATTGGCGGCAAGTGGCGTGTGGTTGATGGTCAGGTTGAAGGGTTGGACCTGAAAGGTTTGATCGCCGATCACAGCCAGGCGGCTCGGCAGTTGATTGCCGGTACCTGACTCACCGCCGTTCAAAACTGTGGGAGCGAGCCTGCTCGCGAAGAGGGAGTGTCAGACAACATGTTTGTTGGATGACACACCGCTTTCGCGAGCAGGCTCGCTCCCACAGTTGTTTTGTGTGGGCTTAGAGACCAAGTAGCGACAGCATGATGAATGTGGCAAACAGCACAAAGTGCGTCATCCCCTCAATGGCGTTGGTTTCGCCGTCATTGAGGTTGATCGCGCTGACGATCAGGGTGATGAAGATCATCACCGTTTGCACCGGGGTCATCGCCATTTGAAACGGCTGGCCGGTGTACAGCGCCATCGCTTCCATCACCGGTACGGTCAGAATCACCGTCGACAGTGACGCGCCCATCGCAATGTTGACCACCGACTGCATGCGATTGGCCAGTGCCGCACGCAGTGCAGTCAGAATCTCCGGCGCGGCGGATATCGCTGCCACCAGAATCGCCGTGATCACCGGCGGCGCGCCCGTGCCTTCCAGGCCCAGATCGAGGGTCTTGGACATCACCTCGGCCAGTGCGCCGATGATCACCACCCCCGACACCAGAATGCCGATCGACAGCGCCAGGCTGACCGGCTTCGGCTCCTGCTCGACCGGCTCCTTCTTGCGACGTTTGTCCGGGTAGCTGTAGCTGAAAAAGTAACTGTGCGGGCCGACCTGCATGCGCAGGAACAGCGCGTAGAGCACCATCATCGCGCCAATGGTGAACGCCGAATACATCTTCCAGTTGGCCTCGGGAATGAACTCCGGGACCACCATCGACACGCCCATCGCAGTGAGGATCATCACGCTGTAACTGCGCGCCGAATCGTCGTTGTAGGACTGTTCGCCGTGTTTGATCCCGCCCATCAAAGCGGCGAGGCCGAGGATGCCGTTGATGTCGAGCATCACCGCTGAATAAATCGTGTCGCGCACCAGCGTTGCCGAGGCTTCGTTGCTCATCATGATCGCCAGGATCACCACTTCGACCAGCACCGCCGAGAGCGTGAGGATCATCGTGCCGTAGGGATCGCCGACCTTTTCCGCCAGCAGTTCAGCGTGATGAGCAACACGCATCGAAGCGGCGACAATAAAGGCGATCAGCAGCAGACCGCCGCCCAGCGCGACGATCTGGCCGCTGTGCAGCAGCCAGTGTTCCAGTGGATAAGCGACGCACGCGGCAAGGACTGCCAGCACCAGGAAGCTTTCTTGTTTGAGGATCGAGAGCATGACGGGCCTTTTGCCGAAAAGAGCTGATGAAGCTACTGACTGCCGCGCGCCGCTAACGTTTCGTTACATCTTTGCGCACCACGCGATGGCAGCTGGATTCAGGCATGCACTTTTATTGGCCTTGCCGGCCTCTTCGCGAGCAGGCTCGCTCCCACATTCAAATGCGTCCCCTGTGGGAGCGAGCCTGCTCGCGAAGGCCGCGCCGCGTTTTCGAATGCGTTTGTTGTCCTGTTGGTCAGCAATTTGCATTGGCCCTGGGCACACACAACAAAATGGAGTTCGGGTTCATGCCAATACGTCCGCTGCACAAACTGCTGTACGCCGCCATCGGTCTGGGAATCAGCCTGAGCGCCAGCGCTGCCGATCCGCTGAAGGTCGGTTTCGTCTACATCGGCCCGATCGGTGACCACGGCTGGACGTATCAGCACGAACAGGGGCGCAAGGCCCTGGCGGAAAAACTCGGCACGCAGATCACCACCAACTACGTGGAAAACGTCGCCGAGGGCGCCGACGCCGAGCGGGTGATCCGCAACATGGCCAAGGACAAATATGACCTGATCTTCACCACGTCTTTCGGCTACATGAACCCGACAGTGAAAGTCGCCAAGCAATTCCCCAAGGTCACTTTCGAACACGCCACAGGCTACAAGCAGGACAAGAACCTCGGCACTTACCTGGCGCGCACTTACGAGGGCCGTTACGTCGGCGGTTTCCTCGCGGCGAAGATGACCAAGACCAAGAAGATCGGCTATGTCGCCTCGTTCCCGATTCCGGAAGTGATCCGCGACATCAATGCCATCCAGTTGGCCCTGAACAAGTACAACCCTGGCACCGAAATCAAAGTGGTGTGGGTCAACTCCTGGTTCGATCCGGGCAAGGAAGCCGACGCCGCCAACGCGCTGATCGATCAAGGCGTCGACGTGGTGTTCCAGCACACCGACAGCCCGGCGCCGATCCAGGCTGCCGAACGGCGCGGCGTGTATGCCGTGGGCTACGCCTCGGACATGGCCCACTTCGGCCCGAAAGCGGTGCTGACCTCGATCGTCAACGACTGGGCGCCACACTACATTCAGGCGACGCAGAGCGTGATCGATCACACCTGGAAATCTCAGGATTACTGGGGCGGGTTGAAGGAAGGCACGGTGGAACTGCCGATCAGCGATCTGGTGCCGGCGCCGGTCAAAGCCGAAGCCGAGCAGTTGATCGCCGACATCAAGAGCGGCGCATTGCAGCCGTTTACCGGGCCGATCAAGGATCAGGCCGGTGTGGAAAAAATCCCCGCGGGCGTGAGCGCGACCAATGCGGAACTGGCTTCGATGAATTATTACGTTGAGGGCATGAAGGCCGAGATGCCGAAGTAGTCCCCCGATTCACCACACAGAACCCTGTGGGAGCGAGCCTGCTCGCGAAAGCGGTGTGTCATTAACAAAAATGTTGTCTGACACTCCCTCTTCGCGAGCAGGCTCGCTCCCACATTGGAAACACAGCGTATTCAAGGATTGTGTATGGATCAGCTTCCGATCATTGATATCAGCCCGCTCTATAGCGACGACGAAAACGCCTGGCCTGCGGTGGCCGAACAAATCGACCAAGCCTGTCGCGAGTGGGGCTTTTTCTACATCAAGGGCCATCCGATCTCGACGCAGCGCATCGACGCCCTGCTCGATCACGCCCAGCGCTTCTTTGCATTGCCAGCCGCAGAAAAACTGAAGATCGACATTACTCAGACCCGCCACCATCGCGGCTACGGCGCGATTGCCACAGAGCAACTGGACCCGGACAAACCCAGTGACCTCAAAGAAACCTTCGACATGGGCCTGCACCTGCCGAACGAACATCCCGAGGTGCTCGCGGAAAAACCTTTGCGCGGCCCCAATCGGCATCCGGCGCAACCCGGCTGGGAAACGCTGATGGAGCAGCATTACCTCGACATGCAGGCGCTGGCGCAAACCCTGTTGCGGGCGATGACCATTGCGCTGGGCATCGAGCGCGACTTCTTCGATTCGCGCTTTGTCGACCCGGTCAGCGTGTTGCGCATGATCCATTATCCGCCGCGTCACACCGCCAGTTCCGCCGAGCAGCAAGGCGCCGGTGCCCATACCGATTACGGCTGCATCACCCTGCTCTATCAGGACAGCGCCGGCGGTTTGCAGGTGAAGAACGTCAAAGGTGAATGGATCGACGCGCCACCGATTGACGGCACGTTCGTGGTCAACCTCGGCGACATGATGGCGCGCTGGAGCAACGACCGTTATCGCTCGACGCCGCACCGGGTGATCAGCCCGCTGGGCGTGGATCGCTATTCGATGCCGTTCTTCGCCGAACCGCACCCGGACACGCGCATCGAATGCCTGCCCGGTTGCCAGGACGCACAGCATCCGGCGAAATATCCGACCACCACCTGTGCCGAATTCCTGCTGTCGCGCTTCGCCGATACCTACGCCTATCGCCGTGAACAAGAGGCGGTTTGATCGATCACCTGGTCAGGTTTTGCCAATTGTTGCGGCCAGCCTCTGTAGAATGCCGGCATTGCACCTGATGAGAAAAGACTATGTACGACTGGCTCAACGCCCTGCCCAAAGCCGAACTGCACCTGCATCTGGAAGGTTCGCTGGAGCCTGAACTGCTGTTCGCCCTGGCCGAACGCAACAAGATCGCCCTGCCGTGGAGCGACGTCGAAACCCTGCGCAAGGCCTACGCCTTCAACAACCTGCAGGAATTTCTCGACCTGTATTACCAGGGCGCCGATGTGCTGCGCACCTCGCAGGATTTCTACGACCTGACCTGGGCCTACCTGCTGCGCTGCAAAGCACAGAACGTGATTCACACCGAACCGTTCTTCGACCCGCAGACCCACACCGACCGGGGCATCCCGTTCGAAGTGGTGCTCAACGGCATCGCCGCCGCGCTCAAGGATGGCGAGACGCAACTGGGCATCAGCAGCGGTTTGATCCTCAGCTTCCTGCGCCACCTCAGCGAAGACGAAGCACAGAAAACCCTCGATCAGGCGCTGCCGTTCCGTGATGCGTTTGTCGCGGTCGGGCTCGACAGTTCCGAGATGGGCCATCCGCCGAGCAAGTTCAAACGCGTCTTCGATCGCGCCCGCGACGAAGGCTTCCTCACCGTCGCCCACGCCGGTGAAGAAGGCCCGCCGGAGTACATCTGGGAAGCCATCGACCTGCTGAAAATCCAGCGCATCGACCATGGCGTGCGCGCCATCGAAGACGAGCGCCTGATGCAGCGGATCATCGACGAGCAGATTCCTCTGACCGTATGCCCGCTGTCGAACACCAAGCTCTGCGTGTTCGATCACATGTCGCAGCACAACATCCTCGACATGCTCGAGCGCGGCGTGAAGGTCACGGTGAACTCCGATGACCCGGCGTATTTCGGCGGGTACGTGACCGAGAACTTCCATGCGCTGCACGAGCATCTGGGCATGACCCAGGATCAGGCCAAGCGCCTGGCGCAGAACAGCCTGGATGCGCGGTTGGTAAAACCTTAAGCAACACCGCATCACCTGCATAACCCAATGTGGGAGCGAGCTTGCTCGCGAATACGGTGTGTCATCCAACGCAGATGTTGTTTGATACACCGCTTTCGCGAGCAAGCTCGCTCCCACAGTTTTGATCAGCGTTAGCCAGTGACTTCGGTTTCAGTAAGCTCTTCCAGGGTCTTGCCCCGCGTCTCCATCCCGAACAGCCACACCACGCCCGCCGCAATCGCGAAGCACGCTGCGCCCAGCGCGAACACCCCGCCCTGCCCGGTAATCGGGAACACCAGCCCGGTCACCAGAGGCCCGAGCAGTGAGCCGACGCGGCCGATGGCCGAGGCGAATCCCGAGCCGGTTGCCCGCGCTGAAGTCGGATACAGCTCCGGCGTGTAGGTGTAGAGCACCGCCCACATGCCGAACAGGAAAAACTGCATCAACAGTCCGGTGCCGATCAGCAACGCGACGTTGCCGCCGAACACCGCACTCTGCCCATACAGAAACGCCATCACCCCGCCGCCGAGCAGGGTGACGATGCACACCGGTTTGCGCCCCCAACGCTCGACCAGCCACGCCGCCATGAGGAAGCCGGGAATCCCGCCGAGCGAGATCAGCACGGTGTAATACACCGATTGCGTCACGGCGAAACCCGACTGCTGCAGCAATGCGCTGAGCCAGGAAGTCAGCCCGTAAAAACCCAACAATGCGAAGAACCACAGACTCCAGATCATCGTCGTGCGCTGGCGATATTGCGGCGACCAGATCTGCTTGAGCGCCGAGAAGAAATTGCCCGGTGGCGTCACCGTGCGTGGCAAACGAACCGGTTCCGGTAACGCCGCACCGCCCAGCGAAGCACGCACCCGCGCTTCAATGCCGTTCAACACTTTGTCCGCGTCGGCGTCGCGCCCGGCCTGTTCCAGCCATCGCGGTGACTCAGGGACGAAAAAGCGGATCGCCAGGACAAATACCGCAGGCACCGCCAGTACCAGGAAGATATCGCGCCAGCCAATCAGCGGCAGCAGGAAGTACGAGAGCACGCCCGCCGCGACAAAACCCAGCGGCCAGAAGCCGTCCATCAGGACGATGTAGCGCCCGCGCCGTTGTGCTGGAATCAATTCCGACAGCATCGACTGTGCGATGGGAAACTCCATGCCCATGCCAATTCCGAGCAGGATGCGAAACAGCGTCAGCGTCTCCACCGTCTGCGCCGTCGAACACAGGTAACTGGCCACGCCCCACAACACGATGCTCCACTGAAACACCGGTTTGCGCCCGAAGCGGTCGGCGAGCATCCCTGACAACGACGCCCCGAGCACCATGCCGAAAAAGCTCGAGCTGGCCAGCAGCCCTGCCTGTGCACTGCTCAGGCCGAACTCGGCTTTGATCGAGCCGAGCAGGAAAGTCATCATCGCCAGATCCATGGAGTCGAAGAAAAACGCCAAGGCTATGATGATGAAAATGACGCGGTGATAACCGCTGAGCGGCAGCCGTTCCAGGCGCTCAGCCGCACTAAATCGTTGTGTATTCATGTTGCGCTCCCCCATCCGAAAAATCCCCGGATCGAGTGTGCGTCATGGTCATTCAGAGTTCGTACTGGATGCGACCTGTTCACAGCCGTGGACGACGTCAGCCCTCAGCTCATCGCCGAGCAACGCTCTAGAACGCTGTTTCCAGCTCGGTTTCCTTGGCAAAGCGATGGATTTCGCGCTGGCCGGTGGCGGTCAACTGCAAGGCGCGGGAATCGTTGGGCAAGGTCAGCCAGCCGGACTGCATGAACAACTGCAACAGCGCCGCGCCCAGTGAGCCGCCCATGTGCGGACGGCGCTCGCTCCAGTCCGGGCAGGCGCAGGCGACCTGCACGTTGCGGTGGGCCAGGGCCTGGATGAACACACCGCGCTGGGCCAGTCGGGTGGAGCCCTTGTGCGTCACCACCACCCGCTGCTCAAGCTGTTCGATCCAGCCGGCATCGAGCAGGCGCTGATACAGGTCGGCCGCCAAAGTACCGCCCAGATGATCGTCGCAGAACCGCGCGCGCAACAGCGAAGACGGCGCCGCCTGTGGTCTGACCATGGGAGCCGTGCGTTTCAGCGCATCAGGGATTTGCCGTGGCGCGCTGGCAATGGTGGCGCTGGCCAGTGCTTCGATCGCCGCGCCGATTTCCGGTGCCGCCAGGCGAAAGAAGCGTTTGCGTCCACGCATTTCGATGTTCAACAGCCCCCCTGCGGACAGGCGTCCCAGATGCGCACTGGCCGACGACGGCGAGAGCCCGGCCAGCAGCGCCAGCTCTTCGGCTTGCCGGGCCGAGCCATCCATCAACGCCCACATCATCGCGCTGCGCTTGGGGTCGGCCAGCAATGTCGCGATCTGGCTGATGCACGGTGCATGTTCCATATGTTCACTCCCTGTTGAATCGTATCGTCTACCGCTCGGAGACATCCTGGCCGGTTATGGGGCATCGGCCAACACGCGAAAATCGCCCGGGATCGGTGGCAAGGGATGCCACCGACACCAGCTGCTCCGGCACACAACCTGGCAGCAGAAGTAGCAACCGTCACCAAAAGCCGGCAACGCGTTACGGGGTCTGCGCGCCGGGTGTCAGTGCAGGCATGAGGCGGGCGCTAGTATAAGCGGGTTAAGCCAGACGTCCTGCGCCTGGGCCTGGGCAGGTGGCGATTGTTCCTGACAGAAATTTCTCTAATTGCCTGCGACTAATGATCAACTTTGAGGAAACCGGGAAATTGGCTACTCAATTCGGCGCATCGGCTGGCGAGCATCTCCCTCAGCAGGTTCACCGGCTTACTCAATTGTGCGCGATGGGCGCACAACAGATTCAGCGGTGCGCGCTCACACAGCAGTTCCGGCATCAGCACTTTGAGGCGTCCGGCGAGCACATCGGCGCCGACGTCGAGCCAGGATTTGTAGGCGATACCGGCACCGGCCAGCGCCCATAGCCGCACGACGTCGGCGTCATCGCTGAAGCGGTCGCCACTCACGGTCAGGCCGACTTCACGCTTGCCATCGTGAAAACTCCAGTGGTCGTGGACGCGGCTGCCGAGCATGTACAAAAGGCAATTGTGCTGGGCCAGTTGCTCAAGCTGGCGCGGTTCGCCATGCCGGGCCAGGTAATCGGGAGATGCGCACAACACGCGGCGATTGTGTGGCGCGATGGGCAAGGCGATCAGGCTGGAATCTTCCGGCTCGCCGTAGCGCAGGGCGATGTCCACCGGCTGCCGGAACAGGTCGGCAATGCGGTCGCCAAGCAGCAGGCGCACCGTCAGCTTCGGGTGTTCACGCTGGAACGCGTCGAGCCACGGCAGCAGCAGATTGCGGCCGAAGTCCGAGGGTGCTGACAGCTGCAGAATTCCGCTGACCTGATCCTGACCGCTGGCGAGCAGGCGACGCCCTTCGTCGAGATTGCTCAGGGCGGCGCGGGCATATTCGAGAAAGCCTTCGCCCTCGGCGGTCAGGCGCAGGCTGCGGGTCGACCGCGCCAGCAGTCGTGCGCCGAGTTGCTGCTCGATGCGCTTCAACGCTGCGCTGGCCACCGCCGCAGACATGTCCATCACCCGTGCCGCCGCCGACAGGCTGCCCAGATCCGCCGCGCGGACAAACAACTGCAGGTCATCAAAACGCAGCATGCGCAGCCTCGATTATCAAAAAAATATTGAAAGAGACTGCTCTTTTAGCCGCTTTTATCGCGCAGAGAAATAGCCAATGATGGCCTCCATCGAATTCGTCCCGATTCTGGAGTCCGCGCATGTCCCAGCCCTTTACCGCTATCGCCACCCTGACCGCTAAATCCGGCCAGCAGGACGTTCTCGAACAGGCGCTGCGCGCCCTCGTCGAACCGAGCCGCGCCGAGCCGGGTTGTGGCCAGTACGACCTGCACCGCGACCTTGCCGATCCGCAGGTTTTTTATGTCATCGAACAGTGGGCCAGTGACGAGATTCTTGAGGCGCACAACGCCAGCGCGCATTTTCAGAAATTTCAGGCCAGCGCCGGCCACACCATCGAACACTTCCAGCTCAAACGCCTCGGCAAAATTGCCTGATTCCTCCTTCTATCAACTGTACGGAGCCACTTATGAAAGCCATTGCCTATTACGCTTCCCTGCCGATCAGCGACGACAAGTCCCTGCAGGACATCGAACTGCCAGAACCGGTCGCCGGCCCGCGCGACCTCTTGGTGGAGGTCAAAGCCATTTCGGTCAACCCGGTCGACACCAAAGTGCGGCAGAACGTGGCGCCGGAAAACGGCGCGGCGAAAGTGCTGGGCTGGGACGTTGCCGGTGTGGTCAAGGCTGTAGGCAGCGACGTCACCCTGTTCAAGGCCGGTGACAAGGTCTTTTACGCCGGTTCGATTGCCCGGGCCGGTGGTAACAGCGAGTTGCACGTTGTCGATGAGCGCATCGTCGGTCACATGCCCAAGTCCCTCGGTTTTGCCGAAGCCGCCGCGCTGCCGCTGACCGCGATCACTGCGTGGGAATTGCTCTTCGAGCGCCTGCAAATCAGCGAAGGCAGCAATGATCAAGGCCAGAGCCTGCTGATCGTTGGTGCGGCGGGCGGCGTGGGTTCGATCCTCACTCAATTGGCCAAGCAATTGACCGGCCTGAAAGTCATCGGCACTGCCTCCCGTGCGCAAACCCGTGACTGGGTCAGCGCACTCGGTGCCGATCTGGTCATCGATCACAGCCAGCCGCTGAGCGAAGAATTGAAGCGCGCCGGCATCGACAGCGTGACCCACGTCGCCAGCCTGACCCAGACCGATCAGCATCTGCCGCAACTGGTCGAAGCCCTCGCGCCGCAAGGCAAGCTGGCGCTGATCGACGATCCGAAGTCACTCGACATCAGCCTGCTCAAGCGCAAGAGCCTGTCGCTGCACTGGGAGTTCATGTACACCCGCTCGTTGTTCGAAACGCCGGACATGATCGAACAGCACAAGCTGCTCAACCGCGTCGCCGAACTGATTGACGCCGGCACTTTGAAGACGACTTTGGGCGAGCACTTCGGCGTAATCAACGCGGCCAACTTGCGCCGCGCCCATGAGCTGCTGGAAAGCGGCAAGGCCAAGGGGAAAATTGTTTTAGAAGGTTTCTAAAAAAATAAAGCCTCGCAACCGCTCGTTATGCCAGAGCGGTTGCGGGGCTTTTTGCCGTCAGTCGGTTGCTTGACCCTTGTCACAATTACGCGGGTATCGAGGTCTACAATCGAAGCCTCTGCGATACATCTTTTACGCAAGGGAGGTCAGCAATGAAGATCCTGATAAAAGAAGTGGCAAAGTCCCAATGGCAGGTGCGTCTGGACCAGCACGTCGTGACCTTTCGCAGTGAAGCCGAGGCTCTGGCCTTCACTCGCACCCTCGAAGCGCGACTCTGCGCGCCCCACCGGATTCCCGAACCCACCCAGCAGCGCGCCGCCGGCTGAGTTCCAAAGTCGAGCGTTCAGACCTGGGCTTGCGCCAGCGCCCGGGCATTCTGCAAGCGCCGGGTGAGCAGCGCGACGCTCACCACCAGCAAACCACACAGGCTGATGACCATGGCCATCGGCACGGCGCTGCCATCGTGCAACACCCCCACCAACGCGGCAGCACCGGCGGCGATGCTGAATTGCAGGCAACCGAGCATTGCCGAAGCACTGCCGGCGCGGGCGCCCTGACCGTTCATTGCGCAAGCCGAGGCATTGGGAATGATGCAGCCGAGGCTGGCAATGCAGATGAACAGCGGAATCAGCAACGGCCACAACGCCTCTGGACGCATCGCGCTGACCGCCAGCAACGTCAGCCCGGCGAGGAAGTACACCCACACCGCGCGCACCAGCAAAAACGCCGGACCACGCTTGGCCAGCAGACGCGCATTGACTTGCGCCACCAGAATGAACCCCGCCGCGTTGGTGCCGAACAGCCAGCCAAAATGCTCGGCGGGTACGCCGTAGAGCTTGATGAACACAAACGGTGAACCGGCGATGTAAGCGAACATGCCGGCGATGGCGATGCCGCCGGTCAGGGCGTGGCCCAGATAGACCGAGTCCTTGACCAGTCGTGCGTACTGGCGCAACGCACCGGACAATGGCTGGCGCGGCACGTGGGCCGGCATGCTTTCCGGCAGCCCCAACGCCACCGCCAGACCCGCCGCCGCACTGAACCCGGTCAGGACCAGAAAGATCGACTGCCAACCCGTGGTATTGACCAGCAGCCCACCGAGCATCGGCGCCAGAATCGGCGCCAGGCCCATTACCAGCATCAACTGGGAAAACACTTTCGCCGAGCCCACCGCGTCGCACTTGTCGGCGACCACCGCACGGGAAATGACCATGCCCGCACAACCACCGAGTGCCTGGACGAAGCGCGCGCCGATCAGCCATTCCAGGCTCGGCGCGTAGGCGCAGGCCAATGACGCCAGAGTAAACAGGGCGACACCGCTGAGCAGCGGAAGCCGCCGGCCGAAACGATCGGAAATCGGCCCGTACGCCAGTTGGCCCAGCGACAGACCGAGGAAGTAGGCCGCCAGCGTCAGCTGGACATGCTGCTCATCGGTGCCGAACGCCAGTGCCATGGCCGGGAAGGCAGGCAAATAGAAGTCGATCGCCAAAGGACCGAAAGCGCTCAAGGCGCCGAGTATCAAAATCGTGCGGAAGTTCATCAGGCATCCAGGTGGGCAAGTCGCAGCCCGACAGTCTAGCCGCGCCCGGACGCCTTGAACATTCCGATAGCTCGCTAACGATCAATTTCAGACGAGCTTCACCTCATAACCCTCTTCGCGAATCGCTGCGATAACCTGATCGGCACTCAGCGCGCTTTCGACGCCGACTTCCTTGGCCGCCAGATCGACGCGCACGCTGGCTGCCGGATCCAGCGCCTGCACCGCAGTGGTAATGGCTCTGACGCAATGACCGCAGGACATGCCTTGAACGTTGAACACTTGCATGGGAAGACTCCTTTGAGTGAGGTTGCCGGCAGTCTCGAGCTTGCCACGATGGCAAGGTCAAGTTCTGCGAAAAACTGCCGGGCTGGCAATCGGCGCCGCGCTCGGCCAAGCTGCATGCATCAATGACTGGAATTCAGGAGATTCAGCCATGCGCTGGTCAGCTTTGGGCCTGTTTGGCTTGCTCAGCCTTTTCGCCGCCGTCCCGCAGGTGCAAGCCGCCGGCGAGGATTACGCGGTACTGATCATTTCCCGCGAGCGCCTCGAAGTGGCGACCTCGTGCGAAATCGGCGTGTACATCCAGGACCAGCTCTCGGCGCGCCTGTTCCAGGAGCAGAGCACGTCGTTTAACCTGCCACCGGGCAAGGTTTCGCTGCGCCTGAAACTGCTGCCGGGCCAGGCACCGGGTTGCAATCCCGGCATGCTCGCACCGGGCTCGCAGGAAATTAAACTGCAAGCGGGTGAGATCCAGAAGTACCGGATAGCGATGACGCAGGACGGCATGTATCTGAAGCGCGCCGATCTCGGTTATTGAGCAAATTCCTAACCTGTGGGAGCGAGCCTGCTCGCTCCCACAAGAATCGCCGATCGTTCCCACGCGGAGCGTGGGAACGATCAACATCTTGCGGAATGGTGCTTGACCTTGCCCGCATGGCAAGGTTGATCCTGTAGTCATCCACTACAGGGAGCGCGACCGATGTCCGAATCCACCACTTTCGATCTGCCGATTTCCGGCATGACCTGCGCCAGTTGCGCCGGGCGTGTCGAGCGGGCGCTGCGCAAGGTCAGCGGCGCCAGTGCCGTCAGCGTCAACCTCGCCACCGAACAAGCCCGGGTACAGGCGCCCGGCGACAGCCTCCCGGCGCTGATGCAAGCCGTGGAGCGCGCCGGTTACAGCGTGCCCCGGCAAACCGTCGAATTGAGCATCGACGGCATGACCTGCGCGTCCTGCGTCGGTCGCGTCGAACGTGCCCTGAACAAAGTCCCAGGCGTGAGCAGCGTCAGCGTCAATCTGGCCAATGAACGTGCGCACCTCAAATTGCTCGGCCAGGTCGATACGCAAACCCTGCTCGACGCGGTGAGCAAGGCCGGTTACTCGGCCAGCGTTTGGCAAGCCGAACGGCCACAGTCCGATGACCAGCAAAAACGCCTGAACCGTGAGCGCTGGGCATTGATGTGTGCGATCGCCCTCGCTCTGCCGCTGGTGCTGCCGATGTTACTGCAGCCGTTCGGCATTCACTGGATGCTCCCGGCCTGGGCGCAATTCGCCCTCGCCACCCCCGTGCAATTCATCTTCGGCGCACGCTTTTATGTGGCGGCGTGGAAAGCCGTGCGCGCCGGCGCCGGCAACATGGACCTGCTCGTCGCCCTCGGCACCAGCGCCGGTTATGGCCTGAGTGTCTATGAATGGGCCAGCGCCGCCGGACGCATGCCGCATCTGTATTTCGAAGCCTCGGCGGTGGTCATCGCTTTGGTATTGCTCGGCAAATATCTCGAAAGCCGCGCCAAACGTCAGACCGCCAGCGCCATTCGCGCTCTTGAAGCGTTGCGGCCGGAGCGCGCGATTCAAGTCATCGACGGGCGTGAGCAGGACGTTGCGATCAGCGCCCTGCGCCTCGACGATCTGGTGCTGGTCAAACCCGGCGAACGCTTCCCGGTGGATGGCGAAGTCGTCGAAGGCCAGAGCCACGCCGACGAAGCGCTGATCAGTGGCGAAAGCCTGCCAGTGCCGAAACAGCCGGGCGACAAGGTCACCGGCGGCGCGATCAACGGCGAGGGTCGTTTGCTGGTGCGCACCCAGGCGCTCGGCGCGGAAACCGTGCTGGCGCGGATCATTCGTCTGGTCGAAGACGCGCAAGCAGCGAAAGCGCCGATCCAGAAACTGGTGGACAAGGTCAGCCAGATTTTCGTGCCGACCGTGTTGCTGATCGCCCTGGCCACGCTGATTGGCTGGTGGCTGTACGGCGCACCCCTGGAAACTGCGGTGATCAATGCCGTCGCCGTGCTGGTGATCGCCTGCCCGTGCGCCCTCGGCCTCGCCACTCCGACGGCGATCATGGCCGGCACCGGCGTCGCCGCGCGCCACGGCATTCTGATCAAGGACGCCGAAGCGCTGGAGCGCGCCCATGAAGTCAGCAGCGTGGTGTTCGACAAGACCGGCACGCTGACCTCTGGCACGCCGCGAATCGCGCACTTCAGCGCCGTCGATGGTGACGAAAATAATCTGCTGACCTTGGCCGGTGCGTTGCAGCGTGGCAGCGAGCATCCTTTGGCCAAAGCGGTGCTGGATGCAGCCGCTGAACGCGGCTTGAACGTGCCCGATGTCAGCGACAGCCAGTCGCTGACCGGACGCGGCATCGCCGGCACGCTGGATGGCCGGCGCCTGGCGCTGGGCAATCGGCGGATGCTCGACGAAAGCGCCTTGAGTGCCGGTGAATTGAGCACATCCGCAGAAGCGTGGGAACGCGAAGGCCGCACATTGTCGTGGCTGATCGAACAAAGTCCTCAGCCGAAGGTGCTGGGTCTGTTCGCCTTCGGTGACACGCTGAAACCCGGCGCTCTGCAAGCTGTGCAACAACTCGCCGCGCGGGATATCCAGAGCCACCTGCTGACCGGCGACAATCGCGGCAGCGCACGGGTGGTGGCCGAGGCTCTGGGCATCCAAAATGTCCACGCCGAAGTGCTGCCTGCCGACAAGGCCGCGACCGTCGCCGAGCTGAAGAAAACCGGCGTAGTCGCCATGGTCGGCGATGGCATCAACGACGCCCCGGCCCTCGCCGCCGCCGACATCGGCATCGCCATGGGCGGCGGCACCGACGTCGCCATGCACGCGGCCGGCATCACCCTGATGCGCGGCGATCCGCGACTGGTGCCGGCGGCGCTGGAGATCAGTCGCAAGACCTACGCGAAGATTCGCCAGAACCTGTTCTGGGCCTTTGTCTACAACCTGATCGGCATTCCGCTCGCGGTGTTCGGCTTCCTCAATCCGGTGCTGGCCGGTGCGGCGATGGCGCTGTCGAGCGTCAGCGTGGTGAGCAATGCGCTACTGTTGAAAACCTGGAAACCCAAGGACCTGGAGGAACACCGATGAACATCGGCCAAGCAGCCCGACAGAGTGGCCTGAGTGCAAAAATGATTCGTTATTACGAGTCGATCGGCCTGCTCAAAGCGGCCAATCGCACCGACAGCGGCTACCGCGTGTACGGCAGCGATGACCTGCACACGCTGGCGTTTATCAAGCGCTCGCGGGATCTGGGCTTTTCCCTGGAAGAGGTCGGCAAGCTGCTGACCCTCTGGCAGGATCGCCAGCGCGCCAGCGCCGATGTGAAAGCACTGGCGCGCCAGCACATCGACGAGCTGAACCAGAAGATCCGCGAGCTCGGCGAGTTGCGCGACACCCTGCAGGATCTGGTCGAGCATTGCAGCGGCGACCATCGCCCGGACTGCCCGATCCTCAAGGAACTGGCGTCGGGCTGCTGCGCGCAACCCGCTCGCGCCTGATCCCCAGCAGCGTCACCACGCACAGGGTGCCGAGGGGAATGCCGTGGAACAGCATGACCACGGCCCCCGGCGTCCACCACGCATAGAACGGTGCGGCGACCAGCATGCCGATGCCGAATCCGGTCATCTGCAGCAAGGTCAGCACGCTGAAAATCGGCAGGCGCAACGCCGCAGGTTCCCGTTGCAGCCGTGACATCAAGCTGACTTCGGAAACCCCGTCGCCAAGCCCGGCCGGCAAGGCGAACAGCAGCAGACCGTAGAGGCTGTGCTGCTGGAACATCAGAATGAACCCGCAGGACATCAGCGCCACACCGCAGAAAAATCGTCTTTCAAGGTGGCTGTTCTCCGAGCCCTTGAGGTGACTGGCGATGCGTGCGCCGAGCAGTTTGCCGCTGGCCCATACCGCAAGCGCCAGGCCCAAGGTCGTACTCGCCGCCTCGGGCGTGAGCAGTTTCGAAATGATCGGGAAGCCGACGTTATGCGCGGCACTGCCCAAGGTGTCGGCCATGGTCACCGCGAGCATGGCCGCGACCACAGGCGCCGAACGCAGGCCCTGCCGCAGCGCAAACCATTCACCGCGTTGCGGCTGTTCGCTGACATCGTTTTTTTCGAAACGCAGGGGCACGATCAGCAGCGCCGCGAGCACATAGGTCAGCGCGTTGAGGGCGAAGACCGTTTCGAAACCAAAAGCAGCCACCAGCAACCCCGACACCAGACTGCCGCCGACCATCGCCGCAGAAGAAGCTGAAGTGATCCAGGCATTGGCCTTGAGCAATTGCGCCGGCGCGATCAAACGCGGCAACTGGCTGCTGAGACCGATGGCGAACATCGAATTGCCCAGGCCGAGGCCGAAGGCAATCAACGGCAACAGCCATGCCTGCTGACTCGCCGGTGTGATCAACAGCAGCCCCAGCAGTGCAGCACGCAACAGATCGAACGCAATCAGCGGCGTGCGGCCCTGCCAGCGTCGGTAGAAGCGTGTGCCGATCAGACTGGCGAAGATTCCGCCACCGACACGGCTGGCAAGGAAAATGCCGACGCTCATGGCGCTGTTGCTCAGCAGGTAGACGTAGGTGGCCAGCGCGACCATGTTGAGGAAGGCGCCGAAATCGGAGATCAGCCGGGCGGTTACGATCAGGTGGGTGTTGCGTGGGGTGGTCACATTCAGTCCTTGAGTGTGGTTGGAGCGCTGGACAGTAGACGCGAATAAGCCAGGATCCGAAAGCCCCCTCACCCTAGCCCTCTCCCAAAGGGAGAGGGGACCGATTGGGGGATATTTGGGAGATACACCGACCTGAACGTTTTTCTTTGAATCCATAATCGACTCGGTTTTTTCAGGTCGATGTATGGCTAAAGACACCTCGGTCGGCCCCCTCTCCCTCCGGGAGAGGGACCGATTGGGGGATATTTGGGAAATACACCGACCTGAACGTTTTTCTTTGAATCCGTAATCGACTCGGTTTTTTCAGGTCGATGTATGGCTCAAGACACCTCGGTCGGCCCCCTCTCCCTCCGGGAGAGGGCTGGGGTGAGGGTGCTTTTTGACTCAAACAAAAAACCCGGCCGAAGCCGGGCTTTTTCATCACGCGATCACTGCATCCACGGCGGTGGAGGCGGTTCTTCGGGTTTGCCTTTCGGCGCGTCGTCCGCCGCGCGAATGGCCTGCTTGCGTTCCTCGTCGAGGCGCGCCGCTTCGATTTCGCGCAGCACCCCGCCGACATCGGCCAGGTCCTCCGGATCGTCGAACTCGCCGGTCAGCACACTGTTCGGGTGCAAGGTGCCGGCTTCGTACAACGCCCACATTTCCTTGGCATATTTGGTCTTCTTCAATTCCGGCGCGAAACGGCCGAAGTACGAAGCCATGTTGCCAACGTCACGCTCGAGCATGCTGAACGCGTGGTTGTTACCCGCAGCGTCGACTGCCTGGGGCAGGTCAATAATGACCGGGCCGGTCGGGGTCAGCAGCACGTTGAACTCGGAGAGGTCACCGTGCACCAGACCGGTACACAACATCAGCACGATCTGCGAAATCAGGAACGCGTGATACTCGCGCGCCTGATCCGGCTCCAGTACCACGTCGTTCAGCCGTGGCGCGGCGTCGCCGAATTCGTCGGCCACCAGCTCCATCAACAGCACGCCGTCGAGGAAGTCATAGGGTTTGGGCACTCGCACACCGGCGCCGGCGAGACGGAACAGCGCCGCCACTTCGGCGTTCTGCCAGGCGTCTTCGGTCTCTTTGCGACCGAACTTGGACCCCTTCGCCATGGCCCGCGCCTGACGGCTGTTACGAACCTTGCGGCCTTCCTGATACTCGGCCGCCTGGCGGAAACTGCGTTTATTCGCCTCCTTGTAGACCTTGGCGCAACGTAACTGATTGCCGCAGCGCACTACATAAACAGCTGCCTCTTTGCCACTCATCAGTGGGCGCAGCACTTCGTCGACCAGACCGTCCTCGATCAGGGGTTCAATGCGTTTTGGAGTCTTCATCAGCTTTTATTGTGGGTCCTTTATTACCAAACACGCGAATGTCACTCGTTATACGGCAATCCTCGCCCGACGGGGAGGGGTTGCCGACCTGTGAACCTTGAGGATGCACACACTGTGCCGGATCAATCGCAGCGACCCGGCGAATCATAGCCGAGACCGTGGCATTGATTGGTATCGGTCGGCAAGGGCATTTGCGACAGAATCTGACATGGTCGGTGAACTTCAGTTGCCCTCACCCCAGCCCTCTCCCAGAGGGAGAGGGGGCCGATCGAGGTGTCTCCCGTAATGCATCGACCTGAGAGACCGCAGCGCTTCTGGTTTGAATCGCAGCTTTGGATTCGGTGAAGGGCGCTCAGGTCGGCGTCGATCTCGAGCATCCCCCAATCAGTCCCCTCTCCCTTTGGGAGAGGGTTAGGGTGAGGGGCTTTTTCAGCGTTCAATGATCGCGGTGACACCCCGCCCGCCCGCCGCACAGATCGAAATCAGCCCTCGCCCCTTGCCCGCCGCATCCAGCAGCTTGGCCAGATTCGCGACAATCCGCCCGCCCGTTGCGGCGAACGGATGCCCCGCCGCCAGCGAACTGCCCTTCACGTTAAGCCGACTGCGATCAATCGAACCCAGGGGCGCGTCGAGCCCCAGGCGGGTTTTGCAATATTCGGGATCTTCCCAGGCCTTGAGCGTGCACAGCACTTGCGCGGCGAAGGCTTCGTGAATTTCGTAGTAATCAAAATCCTGCAACGTCAGCCCATTGCGCGCCAGCAAGCGTGGCACGGCGTACACCGGCGCCATCAGCAGGCCCTCGGCACCGTTGACGAAATCCACCGCCGCCGCCTCGCCGTCGCGCAGATAAGCGAGGATCGGCAAGCCGCGCTCTCTGGCCCATTCCTCACTTCCCAGCAACACCACCGAAGCGCCATCGGTGAGGGGCGTGGAGTTGCCGGCCGTCAGCGTGCCCTTGGCGCTTTTCTCGAACGCCGGTTTCAGCGTGGCGAGTTTTTCCAGGGTCAGGTCCGGGCGCAGATTGTTGTCGCGGGTCAGGCCGAGGAACGGCGTCATCAGATCGTTGTGCCAGCCTTCGCTGTAGGAAGCGGCGAGTTTGTGGTGGCTTTCGAGGGCCAGTTGATCTTGTTCTTCGCGGGGAATATTCCAGGTCTGCGCCATCAGCTCACAGTGCTCGCCCATGGACAGGCCAGTGCGTGGCTCACCGTTGCGCGGGAATTCGGGAATCAGATGCCGGGGGCGCAACTGCAAAAGGGTTTTCAGTTTGTCGCCGGTGCTCTTGGCGCGGTTGGCCTGTAGAAGAATCCTGCGCAGGCCTTCGCTGACGCTGATCGGCGCATCGGAAGTGGTGTCGACGCCGCCAGCGATGCCGCAGTCGATCTGGCCGAGGGCGATTTTATTCGCCACCAGCAGCGCCGCTTCCAGACCGGTGCCGCAGGCTTGCTGGATGTCATAGGCCGGCGTCGTCGGAGACAAGCGCGAGCCGAGCACGCATTCGCGGGTCAGGTTCATATCCCGTGACAATTTAAGCACCGCGCCCGCCACCATTTCGCCGATGCGCTGGCCATGCAGGTTGTAGCGTTCGATCAAGCCTTCCAGCGCGGCGGTGAGCATCGCCTGATTGCTGGCGGTGGCGTACGGCCCGTTGGAGCGGGCGAAAGGGATGCGGTTACCGCCGATGATCGCGACGCGGCGCAGCTGGGTCATGAAAAGCTCCTGTTCCAAATGGTCGAAATTTACCCAATCCCTGTGGGAGCGAGCCTGCTCGCGAAGAGGCCGGCACATTCAGCCTCTTCAGCGCCTGATACAGCGCCTTCGCGAGCAGGCTCGCTCCCACATGAACCGCATTTATCTGCAAGACCTGCTAAACCTGAGTGTTCAAGCGTAGGCCTTATTGCGCCGATCGAACGATTGATTGCCGTGGACAGTCCACACTTTGAACCCCAACTTCTGGAGAGCGTTCCATGTCTGACCGCTATATCGACTTCGCCAACTCATCCTTCGGCCATCGTCTGGTCGGGGCCTTGGGCCTGCCGTCGCCGGTGCGGCTGGAGCGCTGGCAGGCGGGGCGTCTGCGGCCGATCGAGGGCGCCCTGTTGATCGGTGGCGGGCCGCTGGCCGAACGGATCGGCGTGTTTGCCAACCGCTTGACCGATGCAATCTACAGCTACGGCACCGAGCCCTCGCTGGCCACCGCGTGGATCCCCGGCCACGGGCCGAAAATCAAAGCGGTGGTGTTCGACGCCAGCGCTCTGCAACACACCGACCAGCTCAAGCAGTTGCGCGAATTCTTCCAGCCATTGATGAAGAATCTCGACCATAGCGCGCATCTGGTGATTCTCGGCCGCGCGCCGGAAAGCCTGGGCGACCCGTTCGCCTCCAGTGCGCAGCGAGCACTCGAAGGCTTCTCGCGCTCGCTGGCCAAAGAGCTGCGCGGCGGTGGCACCTTGCAGCTGATCTACGTCGGCGAAGGTGCCGAAGATCAACTGGAAGGCCCGCTGCGATTTTTCCTCTCGCCAAAAAGTGCTTTCGTTTCCGGTCAGGTGATTCGTCTGACAGCGTGCGCCACGCCAGTCACTGACTGGACCCGCCCGCTGGCCGGGCGCAAGGCGTTGGTCACCGGTAGTGCGCGCGGCATTGGCGCTTCGATTGCCGAAACCCTGGCCCGGGATGGCGCCGAGGTGATCCTCCTCGACGTACCGCCGGCCAAAACTGATCTCGAAGCCCTCGCCGCCCGCCTCGGCGGCCGCGCGATCACTCTTGATATCTGCGCCGATGACGCCGCCGCGCACTTGATCGAACAGCTGCCCGACGGCCTCGACATCCTCGTGCACAACGCCGGCATCACCCGCGACAAAACCCTGGCCAACATGACCCCGGAATTCTGGGACGCGGTGCTGGCCGTCAACCTCAATGCGCCGCAAGTGCTGACCAAGGCGCTGCTCGACAGCGGCACCCTGCGGGACAACGCACGGGTGGTCCTGCTTGCCTCGATCAGCGGCATCGCCGGCAATCGTGGCCAGACCAATTACGCGGCGAGCAAGGCTGGCCTGATCGGTCTGGCTCAGGCATGGGCGCCGACGCTGCTGGAACGCGGCATCAGCATCAACGCCGTCGCCCCCGGTTTCATCGAAACGCAAATGACTGCGCACATTCCGTTCGGCCTGCGCGAGGCTGGGCGGCGCATGAGTTCGCTGGGCCAGGGTGGCTTGCCGCAAGACGTCGCCGAAGCCGTGGCGTGGCTGGCGCAACCGGGCACGGGCGCGTTCACCGGGCAGGCGTTGCGTGTCTGTGGGCAAAGTGTTCTGGGGGCTTGAGCATGAGCATCGAATGGCACACGCTGGATCGCGAACCGAGTCTGCCCGCGCTGTACTCGCGAGCAGCGACGCGACGCAAAATCACCGGTACGCAACTGCCCGACAGCGGCCTGCGTTGCTGGGTCGATATCGACAACAAACGGCTGGCAGCCTATCGCAAGGTCTGCGGTTTCGTCGATGACGGCCTGCTGCCGCCGACCTATCCACACATCCTCGCCTTCGCCTTGCAGATGCAATTGCTCACGGCCAGGGACTTTCCGTTCCCGCTGCTGGGGCTGATTCACCTGAGCAACCGCATCCGCGTGCTGCGGCCGATGGGCGCGATCAGTCGCGCGCAAGTCAGCGTGCGCGTGCACAACCTGCAACCACATGCCAAGGGCGCGACATTCGATCTGCTCACTACCCTGGACGATCAACTCGGGCCGCTGTGGGAAGCCGAAAGCCGGATGCTCTGTCGCGGGGTGAAACTCGAGGGCGAGGCGCTCGCTCAGGACTGGCAGCCGTCACAGGATTTGCTCGAAGTGACGCGCTGGACTGCGCCGACTGATATCGGTCGCCAGTATGCGAAAGTCTCCGGCGACTACAACCCGATTCACCTCAGTGCGGCGAGCGCCAAACTGTTCGGGTTTCCCACCGCGATTGCCCATGGACTGTGGAACAAGGCGCGGACACTGGCGGCACTCTCCGATCACCTGCCCAAAGCCAACCTGGAAATCGCCGTGCACTTTCGCAAACCGGTGCGTCTGCCCAGCGAGGTGACGTTACTGGCCAGTGCCGCGGGCTCCAGCGGTGAATTGCGTCTGATCGGTGCCGGCGACCTGGAACATATGGTCGGTCAGTGGCAACCGATCGCCTGATCTGGCGGGGCGGAAAAACCCGTTAATTGTGTATATATCACTTAAGTTTTTCCGCGCCCTGCCCGCCGCTCTGCAAAAAAACGAGCCTTGAATATCAAGGCTTTTTTTTGCCCGTTTATTACCGGGGTATTAGTCCTTCGGCATTGCGCCGGGCCTCTATATAAAGGGGTTAATACCAACTTGAGAATGGTGAAAAACCTGCCGTCGACTGAGATTACAGCCACGGACGAGGCATCGCCGACGACAGATCGGCGAGCCATCGAAGGCAACGTAACGTTGTGACAGGTGCAGGAATCTCAATCATGAAAACTCAAGTGATGTGGTCCAAATCGGCAATCGCGCTGGCACTGATTCTTTCGGTCGGCCTCGTCGGCTGCAGCAGCGGCGGTGGCGGTCATCGCAGCAGTTCGGGCAGCTCGACGGCGGACGGCACGGCGGGCACCGATGGCAGCGGTGGCGCGGGCGGCGGAACCGGCGGCGATACTGCCGGCACTGGTGGCACTGGTGGCACCGGCGGCACTGGCGGCGGAACCGGTGGCACTGGCGGTACCGGCGGCGGCACCGATCCGACCAATCCAACCAATCCGACAGACCCGACCGATCCCACCAACCCGACCAATCCCGCTGTACCTTCGCTGGTGACCACAACACTTGTTCAGGATGTCGGCAAAACCGTCAGCGGTGTCGGCGATGGCGTCGGCCAGATCGGCGATTCACTGAGTACTGTTCCGGTCGCTGGCGGCATCGTCCAAAGCGTGGCCAACACCACCGGCAACGTGGTCAGCACCTTGGGCGATGGCGTTACTGATGGCATCGGCAAACTGGCCACTGACCCCAATGGCCTGACCACCACCGTGGCCTCGGTTGGCGGCGTGGTTTCCGATGTTGGCGACGGTGTGTCGGACCTCAGCGTCAAACTCAACACCGCGACCCGTAGCGTTCCCGTCGTTGGCGGTGTAGTCACCCGGGTGGCGCCGCTGGTCGATGGCATCGGTGAAAAAGTCACCATGCTTGGCGACACCCTCAACACCTCACTGACCAGCGGCCCGACCAGCCAGTTGACCAACAAGGTCGGCAGCGGCCTGGTGCCGGTGATCGCCATGGTCGAAAGCACCACCGACAAACTGGGCGTTACCACCGGCCTGGGTGATCCGCTCAAAGGGGTGATCTCGAAAGTGGGCGGCACGGTGAACAGCCTCGGCGGCAAAGTTACCGACGCAGGCAGCGGCAATGCCCTGACCAATACCCTCGGCGGCGCCCTGAGCAACACCGGCACGGCGGTCGGCAAAGCGGGCGGCCTGGTGTCCAATGGCACTGGCTCGGGTACTGGCGGCATCGGTGGCATCGGTGGCGGGCTGGGCGGCACCGGTCTGCTGCAAACCGTGGGTGGTGCGGTGGTCAACGTCGGCAGCGGTCTGAATGCCGGCAGCACCAGCGGCGTGGTCAGTGCCGGCGGCGTCACCGCTGGCGGGCTGGGCAACACGATTGCGTCGATCAACACCGTACTCGGCGGCTCGGGCACACCGATCACTGCAACCACTTCGCCGCTGGCCAGTGTCGGCGCCGCAGTCGGTGCGGGCCTCAATCCGGTCACCAGCGCGGTCACCACTGTCACTCAACAGGTCGGCGCCGCTACCGGTCTCGGCACTCCGGTCGCTGGTCTTACAAATCAGGTGGGCGCCGCAGTCGGCAATCTCGGCGGAGCGATTGCCGCCACCAACAACCCGGTCACCACTGCTGTCGGCGGTCTGGTTACCAACGTCGGCGGCACCGTGGCAGCGGTCGGTGGCCTGGTCAACAGCGGCACTGCCACTGGCGGCACAACTGGCGGTCTGGGCGGGGTACTCGGCGGCCTGACCGGCGCGCTGGGCGGCAACAAACGCTAAATTGCACCTGGCCGATTCGACGGCCTTACCTACAGCGCCTACGCTTGGTTGAGGGCGGAAGATTCCCACGAGTCTTCCGCCTTTTTTCTAAGGAAAAATCTGCCCTGTGCTGTGTTCTGACCATGGAGTGTCCTATGCGCGTACTGGCATCCCTGCTGTGCCTTAGCCTCAGTTCCGCTGCCCTCGCCGACACCTTGCCCAGCTTTCTCAACAGCAACGAAACCATCCGCAACCTCCCCGTACCCAACCTGCCCGCCGACGCCTATCGGCCGAGCGCGGCGCCGCTGCAAGTGCCGGACCCGGGTGCGACCGCCGCACAGCCACTGCTGATGGAAACCAAGGTCAACCTCAAGACCGTGCAGATCGAAGGCGGCACGATCTACCCGCTCAACGAACTCGCGGAAATCTACAAGCCCCTGATCGGCCGCCAGGCCAGCCTTGCCGAACTGATCGAAGCCACGCGCAACATCACCCGTCGTTATCAGCAGGACGGCTACCTGTTGTCCTACGCGTTCCTGCCGCAACAAAACTTCGATGACGGCGTGGCGCGGGTGGTGCTGGTCGAGGGCTACGTGCGCGATATCCAGATGCAGGGCGACATCGGTCGGGTCAAAAGTCTGCTCGACAAACTCGCCGCGAAAATCCAGGCCGAACGCCCGCTGACGCGCAAAACCTTCGAGCGCTACACCACGCTGATGAGCCGCATTCCCGGCGTGACGATTCAAGCGCAAGTGCCACCGCCGGGCACCACCGATGGCGCGACCACCCTGGTTGCCCAGGCCAGTCGCAAACCGTTCACCAGCACCCTGAGCACCACCGAAGACAACCGTAACGGCCCGCAGGCGTTGCTCGGTGTCAGCAGCAATTCGCAGACGTCGATGGGCGAACAGTTGAGCCTCAGCGGCCTGTTCCCACCGGGCGACGACAAAGAGCATTACTACCGTCTCGACTACAGCCAGTTCCTCGATACCGAGGGCACGCAACTCAACGTCTCGGCCTCGCGTTACCGCGCCGACCCGGACACCGAAGTGCTGGTCGGCGGTGGTGGACGCCTGAGTACCCACCGCGAGAACGATCGCTACTCGATCGGCTTCAGCACGCCCCTGATCGCATCCGCCAACGAACTGCTGACCGCCGGCTCGCGCCTGTATGCGGTCGACGACAAGACGCGCTACGACGGCATCAACTTTCCCTTCAGCACCGAACTGCGCACCGACGTCCGCGCCCTGGCTTTCGAAGGCGACTGGCGCAAGGCCGACGCCCGCCAACTGCGCATCCTCAGTGCCGGTGTCTACCAGGGCTTCGACAGCCTCGGCGCACACACCAACTATGACGACATCGACCTGGATTTCTTCCGCGTCAGACTGTCCGGCGTGCAGAGCGACAAGTTCCTCGACAACTGGCAAGGCGTGCTCTCGGCGGCGCTGTACTGGAGCGACGACACCTTGCCCGACAGCGAACGCGCCGTATTCGGCGGGCAGAACTTCGGCCGTGGCTACCCGGACGACCAGGCCTCAGGCGACAAGGGTTGGGGCGTGGCCTACGAGGTCAACTACAGCTTCAACCGCGACGGCAACTGGGTGCGCATCCTGCAACCCTACGTCGTCGTCGACCGCTCGCGCAGCTGGTTCAACCAACTGCCGGTGCAGGCCAACAACCTGTCATCGACAGCCCTCGGGCTGAGGTTCGGCGATGCCAAGTACTACAACGTCGCGCTGGAAGTGGCGAAGGCCATGTCCGATGAAGCGCTGGACACGTTGAACCGCAAGCCTCGGTACAGCATCAGTTTCAGTTATCAGTTGTGATGGCCGAGCGGTGTGTCAGTCAGGATTTTTTTGACTGACGCACCGCCTTCGCGAGCAAGCTCGCTCCCACAGATTCGGCGGTGTTCATGGTTGCTGAGTACAACCGCCGTCCTTGTGTGAGCGAGCCTGCTCGCGAAAGCGTTCGGCTATTCAACCGATTTATCGCAGCGCTTAAACCAGCCGTTTAAACACACGCCCCGTTACCTCGCAACAGCCCACAAATCCTTGCGCCTTTGCCTACGGCTACGCCAGAATCCGCCGGCTTGTGCGCCTGGGGCGCGGGTTCTATCGTTTGCCTGCCACTGCTCATCAGTGGTCGGGTTTAGCAGCTCGCCGATCCACGTTGCACCAGTTCTATCAGTCCGGAATACATTCCTGTGCTTGATGGCGGCTGTGCGCAGGGCGCCCTCGGGCGCGCCGATTTCGTGGCTCATCGGTCTGCTAACCTGCGTCCAGCTGCCACCCTTATCGTTTAGCAGCGTGAGGTTGCGGCCCTTACTCCACAAGGAGACTGAGCCCGTGAAAAAGATAACGCCCGATCCACCCCTTGCCGATCCGACTTTCGCCGACCCGCTCGTCGAAGCGCAAAAACTCAAGGAAGCCGCCGACCGCGCCATCGATTACTACCTCAACCCCCGCCTCATCAAAGACCCTGCCGCACCGCGCAAACCCAGCACCCTGTTCATCGTCGACCCGGCTGCGGACAACGAAACCCTGCTGGTGCATGCCTGCGAATCACTGGCCTCGGCAAGCATCATGGCCAGCGACCTCGCCGGATTTATCGATGGACCGCAGCGCAATTCCCTGTTGGGAATACAGCAAGTGATCATGCTGGGCGAACTGGCAGTCAACCGCGTACTGGACAGGCTTGTGCCGGAGTGACAAGAGCAAGAGGTTGATTGCGCAGGTGGTGAGTCAGGCAGAGCGTTGTTGGCTGACTGGCCGCCTTCGCTGGCAAGCCAGCTCCCACAGGATTGATGTACATCAGGAAGAAATGGGTCGGCTGGCAGGCCGCTTTCGCGAGCAGGCTCGCTCCCACAGTTTGATCGGGTGCGTTCAGTGAGAAACAGGTCGGCTGGCTGGCCGCCTTCGCGAGCAGGCTCGCTCCCACAGTTTGAATCGAGTACATCAGCGAGAAACAGGTCGGCTGGCTGGCCGCCTTCGCGAGCAGGCTCGCTCCCACAGTTTGAATCGAGTACATCAGCGAGAAACAGGTCGGCTGGCAGGCCGCCTTCGCGAGCAGGCTCGCTCCCACAAAAGCAAAAGCAAAGCAGCGCAGCTGCCCGCGGCGAAGCCGCACCACTCAACAATGAGCGCAAGCTCGAGTGCTCTTGATCTTGATCCACCGGCGACATCGGAAGGCTGAGTGGAGGGATTGATCCGGGCGTGGGAGCGCAGCGACCGTTCGACGCAGTCGAACACAGCGGAAGGAGGTGCAGCGAAGCAAACCGTAGCCGCTGCGCCCGGATCAGTCCCGGAGCGAAGGAACCCGAGCCTGCGAGGGCCGAACGTAGGAGCAAGCGTTTTTTTGCTTACTTTTTTTAGGCGTTTGTAAAAAAAGTGAGTCGCCGTAAGGGCGAAACCGCCAGCCGCCACACCGCAAAAAACGGATATTCACCCCCCCCAAAGAACACGGTCGGCCCAAAGGCCGCCGAGTTCACCCAGCCCCAACCAGAGGCTTGGGAAACAGAGTATCGAGAGTCTCCAACAACCTCACGTGATAAATCGGCTTGCGAAACAGATCCAGTACCTGCAACCGCAACATATCGCTGACATCCTCCATATCCGCATGCCCCGACATCACAATCACCGGCAAATGCTCCCGCGACGTATGCTCACGCAGCAGCCTGATCAGCGACATGCCCGACTCCTCGGGCATACGCAGATCAGTAATCACCAAAGCAATATCCGGATGCCGGGTCAACAGATGCAACGCCAACTTCACCGACGTCGCGGTATGACAGGTAAAGCCCTCCCCCTCCAGCAACTCCGCCAACTCCAGCAACGCGTCTTCTTCATCATCAACCAGAAGCAGTTGTTGGCGGGGCGACGAAGACGCGTTCATAGGCAATACCTGAATACTGAAAGGTAAATCCAGTGTAGTGCGATATCAGCCAAGTGCAGAGTTCACAAAATCACGGCGTTGGCCGGGTCACAGCCGTACCATCGAGCGAGGTCAGAATATTGTTGAAGATCGCCAAGACCCTGTCTCCAAGCGGAGTGACGAACGCCACAACCACCACCGCCACCATCGCCACCACAATCGCATACTCGATCGCCGAAGCACCCTCTTCACTGCGGGCAAACGCGCGAGCCTTGGCGATCACATAATCAAAAGTCATACGAAACATAGGTCCACTCCTTCGCGCCTCTGGCGCCGACATCACCACCGCGGCAAGGTTCCACCGTGCCACCTGAGCATTGTCAACAAACCCCCGCCCAACAACTGTAAGAACGCATTAATCACAAAGCATTAATCCCATCGTTTTTCCGCCGTTTCCGGCTGTTAACTGGCCAGATTCATACTTTGGTACGGTTATTTCGCCTGTCATTAATGGCGCTTTTGCTTGGATCAGCTAGCTTGGAAATAGCGAAATAGTTGCATGTTCATAGCTGCCGAATGAGTAAGCCCTTCACAAGCAGATGCCGTCGGTTGTGCAGCAGGAAAGGGAGAGCCGTCATGAACAGTCGCGTCACCATGGGCCTAGCCGCGTTGCTGTTGCTCGGCGCGGTTTTTGTCGGTTACTGGGGGCTGGTGCTCAGTCGTCAGCCGGCCCCGGTCGCCGAGGCGCCCGTCGCCCCAGCGGTCAGCATTGAACAGACTGTCGCGATTGCCGAAGACCAGACCCGCCAACCGGTGGTGGTGCTGCTCCACGATGTAGCGCCGTTCACGCCGTTGAGCGCCGCCGATGTGACCGTGGAAAAACTGCGCAGCGCACCGGCCGGCAGCCTGACCAGCATTGAACAAGCAGTCGGCCGCACGCCTTGGCGCCACCTCAGCGCCGGCACCTGGCTCAATGACGAAAGCTTCCAGGCCGGCGGTGCGTTGGCGCGGATGATTCGCCGCGACGAGCGCGCACTGACCGTGGCCGTCGATGAAGTGATCGGTGCCGCCGGGCAGTTGCTGCCGGGCGATTACGTTGACGTGCTGCTGTATCTGCGCGAGGACGCGAGCAATCTGCAGCAGTCGGCGCAGATCGCCGTTCCGGCCCTGCGCGTGCTCGGGGTCGGCGATCAGTACGGCCTGACCAACGACGGCCAACCGGCTTCCCCCAACCTCAGCGCCGAAGAAAAACTCAAACAGGACCAGCGCCGCATCGCCGCGCGGACTGCGGTGCTGGCGGTGCCGGAACAACTGCTCAGCCGCCTGATGCTCGCCACTCAAGTCGGCACGTTGCGTCTCGCGGTGCGCAGCAGCGAAGAACAGCGGCTGGCCAAATACTGGGCCGGCGAAGCGCAATCGCCCGCGCATCTGGATCGCGCCAACAGCCAGCTCTTCCAGTTCACTCAACTCGCCCTGGGCAGCGCGCAAAAAACACCTGCCACCGCCAGTGCCAGCGCGGCGCCCAGGCCTGCGGTGGAAATCATTCGCGGCAACCAGATCAGCCAACAAACCCCATGACTGCGCAAGGATTCACGTGCATGCAGAGTCGACTCAGACCGACATTGAAACCGGCGCTCCGGGCCTTGCTGTTGTTGGGATTGACGATGGACAGCGCCTTCGCGGCGGTGGGCAACTGCTCGGCACTGCCGCGCCTGCCCTCGGTGATCGAAATCGGTGAAGGCTTCCAGCAGGACATGCAGTCACCGGTGGCAATCACTCGGCTGGCAGTGGGCGACCCGAAAATTGCCGACGTGCATGCCAATGGCGGTTCGTCCTTTTTGCTCACGGGCGTCGGCCCCGGCGCAACCAGCCTGATGGTCTGGACGGCCTGCTCGGCGCAGCCGCAACAAGCCATGGTCTTCGTCCAGGGCGCGGCGACCACGGCGCTGACCAGCAGCGTGCCGTCGGACGATCCGACCCTGCCATCGCAAGTGCAGACCGACATCCGCTTCGTCGAAGTCAGCCGCACCAAACTCAAGGAAGCCACGGCGTCGCTGATCGGCACGCGCGGCAATTTCCTGTTCGGCTCGCCCGGCACGCTGCCACCGATCGATGGCGTGCCGCAGCCGCGCCTGCCGGTAGATAACTCGCTGTTCAATTTCTCCTGGGTCGGCGGCAAGACCATGGCGATCATCAACGCCCTGGAAACCAGCGGCTTCGCCTACACCCTGGCGCGACCAAGTCTGGTGGCACTGAACGGGCAGAGTGCGAGCTTCCTGGCCGGCGGGGAAATCCCGATTCCAGTGCCCAGTTCCGGCAGCGACAGCGTGTCGATCGAGTACAAGGAATTCGGCATCCGCCTGACCCTGACACCAACCATCATCGGCCGCGACCGCATCGCGCTGAAGGTTGCCCCGGAGGTCAGCGAACTGGATTTTGCCAACGCGGTGAACATCGCCGGCACCACCGTTCCGGCGCTGACCATCCGCCGTACCGACACCAGCGTATCGCTGGGCGATGGCGAAAGTTTTGTCATCAGCGGTTTGATCAGCACCACCAACAGCTCGCAGGTGAACAAGTTTCCCGGCCTGGGCGACATTCCCATCCTCGGCGCGTTTTTCAAGGGCTCGCAGATCAAGCGCGAAGAGCGCGAACTGCTGATGATCGTCACCCCGCATCTGGTCCAGCCATTGGCGGCGGACGCGCGACTGCCGTCGTTGCCGGGAGAGAAATTGCGCAATTACGACCCGAATTTCTATCGCATGTTCTTCCTCGAGAACGGCAACTTCGACAAGCGCAGCGGGTTGTCGCAATGAACCAGAATCTCAGTCAGACCTTCCTCGCCATCACCCGCAACAGCACCGATCTGGAATGGCTGCAAAGCGCCCTCGCGCCACTCGGCCAGGTCATCAGCGCCGGTGCCGGCAGCCTCGACGAATTGCTCGCACTGGTCGATGTAACGTTCGCCAATCTGGTCTTCGTCGGCCTTGATCGCGAGCACGTCGTGGCGCAGAGCGCGCTGATCGAAGGTGCGCTGGAAGCCAAGCCGATGCTGGCGATCGTTGCTCTCGGCGACGGCATGGACAATCAACTTGTGCTCAATGCAATGAGGGCCGGCGCGCGGGATTTTGTCGCCTATGGCTCGCGTTCCAGCGAAGTCGCCGGACTGGTGCGGCGCCTGAGCAAACGGCTGCCGGCCGTTACCCCCAGCACGCAGCTCGGCGGCCTCACCGTTCTGTACGGTGTGCAAGGCGCATCGGACGGCGCCTTGATCGCCAATCACATGGCCATGGTCGTGCAGAAAAGCGGCCAGCAAACCCTGCTGCTCGACCTCGGTCTGCCGCGTGGCGATAGTCTGGCGCTGTTGGGTCTGGAGAGTTCGTTTCACTTCGGCGATGCCCTGCGTCATTTGCGCCGCCTCGACGCCACGCTGATCGACAGCGCTTTCACCAGCGCCGAGCACGGCCTGCGAATTCTTGCTTACGCCAACAGCGACGAGCCGCTGGAATCCACCAGTGCCGCCGAGCTGTACATGCTCCTCAGCGCCCTGCGCCAGCACTTCCAGCACATTGTCGTGAACCTCACCGGGCAGGCCGACAGTGAAGCGTTGCGCACCTTCGTCAGCCATTGCGACAAACTGCTGTGGTACACCGACCAGAACGTACTCAACTGCCGACGCAACCTCGCCGTGCTCAACCAGTGGCGCGAGAAAGGCATGAAACTCGAGCACGGGCGCTTGCTGATCGATCGTTACCTGAGCAACGTTGCGCCGGATGCCGAGACCCTGGGCAAGACCTTCAATCTGGAAGTCATCGCCGTGCTGGCGTTCAGTCCCGATGTGCGCCTGAACGCGAAAAACCAGGGCGTGAGTTTGTTCGAACTGGCGCCGCGAGAGAAACTCACCCAGAGCCTGCGCGCCCTCGGCGAACGTTTGGCCAAGCGTTCCGAAGGCTTGAGCAAACCAAAAGTCACCTGGTTCGACCGTCTGCGAGGCCACTCATGAGCGCAGAAAAACTCTTTGGCGCAACGTCTCACGGAGCGATCGGCAACAGCGATCACGAAGGCCTGAAACTGGTCCTGCACCGCTACATCATCGACGCCATCGAGGAGTCGGGGAAAAACCTGCTGGAAGGTTCGCGCCAGCAACTGGCGCAGTTCGTCACCGACAAGGTCGCCGAATACATCGCGCGTTTGCATCTGGCGATCTCGCGCTACGAAATGGAGCGCCTCGGCGAGGAAATCGTCGACGAGCTCACCGGTTTCGGCCCACTGGAAGTCCTGCTGCGCGACCCGTCGGTGACGGAAATTCTGGTCAACGGCCCGCACCGGGTGTTCATCGAGCGCGACGGCGTACTGCATCAAAGCGATCTGCGTTTTATCGATGCGCATCATGTCGAGCGGGTCATGCAACGCATCCTTGCGCCGCTCGGGCGCCGCCTCGATGAGTCCTCGCCGATGGTCGATGCGCGCCTGCCGGACGGCAGCCGGGTCAACGCGATCATCCCGCCGATCGCCCTCGACGGCCCGTGCCTGTCGATCCGCAAGTTCCGCAAGGACATGCTCAAGAGCACCGACCTGATGGCGATGCAGACCATCGATCTGGCGATTTTCGAATTCCTGCAGAACGCCGTGGGCAGGCGCTGCAACATCCTCATCAGTGGCGGCACCGGCACCGGCAAGACCACGCTGCTGAACATCCTCAGCCAGTTGATCAACCCGCACGAACGGCTGGTGACCATCGAAGACGTCGCCGAGCTGCAACTCGGCCATCCGCATGTGGTGCGTCTTGAAACCCGTCCCCCCAACGCTGAGGGGCATGGCGAGGTCAAGGCCAGCGACCTGATTCGCAACGCCCTGCGCATGCGTCCTGACCGGATCATTCTCGGCGAGATCCGTGGCGTCGAAGTGGTCGATGTGCTCACCGCGATGAACACCGGCCACGACGGTTCGATGAGCACCGTGCACGCCAACAATGCGCAGGATGCGCTGCTGCGTCTGGAGACGCTGGTCGGGCTGACCGGGCGCTCGATCGCCGAACGCACCTTGCGCCAGATGATCTGCGCCGCCCTCGACGTGATCATTCAACTGACGCGCATGCCCGATGGCCGGCGCTGCGTCAGTGAAGTGGTGGAAGTGGTCGGCATCCGCGAGGACGTCTACGTCACCAACACCCTGTTCCGCCTCGACCGCCGCACGGGGTTCGGCTTTGTGCGCGAAGCGGTCAACCCGGCCGGCGACAAGCTGCGCCACGACGCTCACCTGGGCTGACGGCGAGGAGCACGCAGATGCTGGGACCGATCATTCTCATCGCCATCTGCCTGATGCTGCTCGGGCTGTCGATCTATCTGTTCCTGCAAGGGCTGCGCAAGACCGCGACGGAGAAAGTCCTCAATCGACTCGCCGCCGGACAACCGCAGCTGGCCGTCGAGCAGACCAGGTGGGTGGGGCTGGAGCGCATGTTTCTGCGTGCAGGACTGGGTCGGCCGAGCGAGCGTTTCGGCCTGTGGCTGAGCCTGTGGGCGGCGGCCATGGGCCTGGGATTTCTGCTCGGGAGCTGGGTTGGTTTGCTGATCATGTTGCTCGTCCCGCCCGTGGCGTTGCGGTTGTACATCGCCATTCGCTACCGACGGCGGATCCGCCGCATGATCGAACAACTGCCGCAACTGCTCGACCACACCGTGCGCAGCCTCAAGTCCGGGCGCACGCTGAGCGATGCGGTGCTGGGCGGCATCGAGGCCAGTGAAGATCCCTTGAAAGCGGCCATGGGCCGGGTGCAGCGCAACGTGCAACTGGGGGTGAACCTGCCCGATGCGGTCAGCGATTTTGCCGAGCTCTACGAGCAGGACGAATTGCGCATGTTCGCCCTCGGCCTGAAGGTCAATCACCGCTACGGCGGCAACGCCAGCGAGTTGCTGGAGAATCTGATCAAACTGATCCGCGAGCGCGACCAGGGCGCGCGGCAGTTGCGCGCGTTGACGGGGGAAACGCGCATGACCGCTTGGGTGCTCGGTTTGCTGCCGCTGATTCTGGTGAGCTACTTCATGCTGACCAACCCCGGCTACATGCTCGGCATGTGGCACGACGAAAGCGGCCAGACCATGCTGCTCAGCGCCGCCGTGTTGCAGGTGTTGGGCAGTCTGGCGCTGTGGCGCATGTTGCGGAGCGTTTGAGATGGTCTGGCTCGCGGCGTTGTTGTTGCTCCTTGGTTCGCTGTTATTGCTGGGCAATCACCTGCTCACCGAGCGCCGCCGCGTGCGTCAGGTGCATCAGCGCTTGCACGGCCAATTGGTGCGGGAGAACCGTTTCGGCCACTGGCTGCGCGCGCTGGGCAACAGCCGTTTCGGCCGGGGCTCGGTGAGCATCGACAGCGAAACCCAGACCCTGCTCGGCCGCCTCGGCTGGCGCCGCGCCAACGAACGCGCGCTCTTCGCCGCCTGCCAGATCGGCACGCCGCTGCTCGCTCTGGGGCTGGCGATCTTTTTGCAGGAAGTGTTATTCCCGCAGACCAGTCACCGCTGGATGGCGCCGATGTTCGCTGCGGGCGGCGGCTATCTACTGCCCAAACGCCTGCTCGCCTACGCCGCCGCCCGCCGACAGAAAACCATCGCCGTGGAAATCTCCACGTTCATTCCGCTGCTGCGCATCCTCTTCGAATCCGGCATGGCCGTGGAACAAGCGCTGCGCGTGCTCAGTGTCGAAGCGCAGAAACTGCTGCCGGAGCTGACCAGCGAACTGCGCCTGATCCTCAGCCGCGTCGACTCCGGTCTGGAGCTGGGGCAGGAGCTGAACAAGACCGCAGTGATGCTCGCGGTGGACGAATTCACCGACACCTGCGTGATCCTCCAGCAACTGATCCACCAGGGCGGCGGTGCGATGAAATCACTGCTGGCGCTCAAGCAATTACTGGACGACCGACGCCTGACCCGGCTGCAGGAATACATCTCGAAAATGTCGGCGAAGATGTCGGTGGTGATGATGCTGTTTCTGTTTCCCGCCCTGCTGATCGTACTGGCCGGCCCGGGCTTCACCGCCATTGCCCGCGCGTTCGCAAACTGACCTTGGCTCATGGAGAGCGTTTGATGAAAGTACTGATAGTCATGGCAAGTCTGTTGCTGCTCAGCGGCTGCGCCACGGATGGCCAGGCGCCGTGGACCTCGCTGCTGTCGCCGTCCAGCTGCAGCAAACTGACCTCGGAGCAGGAGCTGTCGCTGAACCTCGCCGATGATCTGGCCAGCGACGGCAAGCTCCACGCCAGCCTCGCCAACCTGCAAAGCCTGCCGGACAACCTCAGCGAAGTGCGCCTGCGCAAAGCCAAGGTCTATCGCCTGCTCGGTCGCAGCGAAGCCGAGCCGCTCTACCGCAGCCTGCTCGGCGGCTGCCTCACCGCCCAGGCCGAACATGGCCTGGGCCAGGTCTACGCCGCCCGTGGCGACAACGGCCAGGCCCAGGCCCACCTGCAACGCGCCGCGCGCCTGGCGCCCACCGACGAAAAAATCCGCAATGACCTCGGCGTGGTCTACCTCAACCAACTGCGCCTCAACGAAGCGAAATTCGAATTCCTCACCGCCATCGAGCTGAGCCAGAACAATCAACTGGCGACGCTGAACATGGTCACCCTGCTGCTCTACCAGAACGACTGGCCGCAAGCTGCGGAAATCGTCAGCCGCTCGAAACTGACCCCGGAACAATTCACCGAAGCGCAGCAACGCGCGGAAAAACTCAAAGCCCCGGCCCACGCAAAAGCCGCACCCGGCGACCGCGTCGCCGCCTTCATCGACCCCCTACCGCCGACGCTCGAATAGGAGACAGCCATGACTATCCGCAAAGGCCTGTGCTACCTGACCCTGCTCACCCTGCCCCTCACCGCCCACGCCATCGACACCGGCCCTGCTTCAGCGCAACAACAGGAAACCGAAGGCTGGCTGGTCCTGCAAAGCCGCAACAAAGCCGCCTCGCCCAAACCGCAAAGCGCCACCGCCACCGAACGCGAACTGGCGATGCAGCGCTGGCTGAAAAAATACCAGTACGAGATTCCGGATTTTTACGATCCGGATGTGGGCGGGAAGATCGAGAGCAAGAATTAGTTTGGTGGTGCGCTTAAAGGCCCCTTCGCGAGCAGGCTCGCTCCCACAGTCGACCGCGTGCTTTCGGTGGGAGCGAGCCTGCTCGCGAAGAACGATAACGCGGTTTCAGCTCTGCGGATCAACCCGATCCAGCGCCCGATTCACCGCCAACTCCGCCAGCATGACAATCTGCTGGATCGCTAACGCTGTGCTGCGCTGAAACCCGCTCAACTCGCCAGCGAAATTACTCGCCATCGCACTCGCTGACGCCAGCGACTCACAGGCATGCGCCAACAAGCTTTCGGTATCGACATTGGGCACCACCATGAACAGCGCGCTGGGCGGGTGCGGTTTTGCGGGTTCGGGGCAGAGATAGAAATCGAGCGCGCGTTTTATCGCTTCGCGGTTTTTCACAAGATCGTCGGCGCGCATGGCGTCTTCGAGCGGGGTGGCGGGGGATGGGGGTGGGTCTGGGATCAGTTTGTCCATGAGAACTCCTACTTGGCTGTGACGCCCTCTTCTGTCGTTTCCACACGACAAAAGGTGGCAGCTGTACGCAGGGTGGAAAACCGATAAGTAGGCAACCGGCCAGACCAAAGTCTGCCCACGCACAGCCGCCGCGACACAGTTTGCAGACGAACGAACACGCCGACAACGATTACGGTAGCAATGCAAAGCAACTACTTGAATTTCAGGTTTCCACACCTGACCGCTGAGTTGTCAGCGACAGCCAGAGACTAGTGACCCGACGTCCGACGGACAACCTGAAAACCTTGTGGGAAGGTTCTGGCAAATCAGACACAGATTTAAACAATCAAAATCAAAAGCACCCTCACCCTAGCCCTCTCCCAGAGGGAGAGGGGACCGACCGAGTTGTTTGGGCGAAGTACATCGACCTGAAATACCGAGTCGAATGCAGATTTTGAAGCAGATCAAACGCACCCTCACCCTAGCCCTCTCCCAGAGGGAGAGGGGACCGACCCGAGTTGTTTGGGTCAGGTATGCCGACCTGAGATACCGAGTCGAATGCAAATTTTGAACAACCCGCAAATCGGCTCCCTCTCCCTCGGGAGAGGGCTGGGGTGAGGGGCGAATCCAGCGCAAAACGAAAGCCAGACACCGCATGCTTTTCACCACTCAAAACAATGAGCGCAAGCTCGAGTAGCTTTTGATCTTGATCTGGGAGCCCGTCGGCAGGCTGAGTGGAGGGATTGATCCGGGCGTGGGAGCGCAGCGACCGTACGACGCAGTCGTACACAGCGGAAGGAGGTGCAGCGAAGCAAACCGTAGCCGCTGCGCCAGGATCGATCCCGGAGCGAAGGAACCCCGAGCCCCAGCGAGCGGGCCGAACGTCAGGGCGAAGACCTTTTGGTTCCTTTGGGCTGGGCCGGCATTCCGGCGTTTGCCAAAAGGGACTCGCCGTAAGGGCGAAACCGCCAGCCGCAACACCCGAAGAAACGGATATTCACCCCAACCACCCAAAGCATGGTCGGCCCAAAGGCCGCCAAGTCAATGCGCAGTAACCCGCTGCCGCCCCGCCGAACTACCAGGAGAAAGCGCCAAAGCCAACTGCGTCCGATTATGCATATGCGTCAACCGCAACACCTGCGATACATACAGCTTCACCGTGTTCTCGGTAATCCCCAACTCACAGGCAATCTGATAATTGGTCTGCCCCTTGCCCACCAACCGCGCCACATCCAACTGCCGGGGCGACAACTGATTGAACACCGCCGGTATCTCCACAGACTCAGGCTCACCATCACTCACCACCGGCACGGGCGAGCGCCGTACCTTGTCCAGATCCTGATAAAGGTCATCAATCGACTCGGACAAAAACTGCAACTTCTGATTCAAATGCCCCAGATGCAGATTCTTCTGCCGCTCCTGCAAAGCCAGTTCCTGACGCTGCACACCCTCGAGCAACTCAGCCAGATCAATCGGCTTCTGATAGTAATCAGCAATCCCCGCGCGCAACGCCTTGATCACATCCTGCTTGTCAGCGCGGCCGGTGAGCATGATCGCCTCGAACACCCGCTGCTTGCCGGCCAGCCGCTGCAACGCCTGGATCAACTCGATGCCGTCCATGTCCGGCATGTGCAAATCACTCAGCACCAGACCGATGTCCGGGTCCGCCCTGAACAGCTCGATGGCTTCAAGACTCGAGTCGCACGGCACGCAACGATAGCCACTGCTCTCGAGAAACTCACAGAGTTCTTCGACGATCAGCGGCTGATCATCGACCACGAGGATTTTTACCGAATTAGGCTTGTTCACGAACCACTCCATTTGCTCGGCCAACGCTGACGATTCCTGCACTTTGGTGGCGTATTCGCCTGAATTGAAAGTAGACCCACTTTCCGACTATGTACATAGGACTAGTGGCACCCCGCGATCAGGTGATCCAGTACAGCGAAAGCACTACACCTACCCACACGAACGGCGCAAATGGCAGCTTTTTTGACTTGTCCGGGGCCAGATGACGCACATGCTCTCTAACTCCTTGAGCCATATGAGGCCAGACTTTTGGCGCGAGCAGCAGCCACAGCACGCTGGCCACGCCCGCGCCGATAAACGCGCCAAGAACGAATATGCCGTTCGTCGCAAGACCCAGGGCTGTCATTAATTTCACATCGCCGGCGCCCATGCGGCCGAGGAGATACCCCGGCAGCGTCAATAGCAAAGCGATCAGGCAGGCCCAGCCGCCTTGCGCCGCGTCGGCGCCCAGCCAAGTAGTGCCAGTCGCCAACAACCAGACCAGCGCCAGCGCGCCCACGCCTAACGTCAATGCGTTGGAAATTCGTCGCTGCCGGGCATCTTGGGCGGCGCAGATCGCCAGCCAGATCAGAACAAGGAAAATCTGCATCCGCTGAAAGCCGTCCGTTTTGGCTGAATGATTCTATGCTGATACTACGCAGTGACTGTCAGGGTAGACGCACGCATGAAAAACGGCTTTCGCAGGTCGCAAAAAGGTGCGGTGGCGATCGAATTCGCCTTGGTGTTCATCATCTTTTTCGCAGTGTTTTACGGGCTGGTCAGCTACGGCCTGCCCTTCGTGATGATGCAATCGTTCAACCAGGCCACTGCCGAGGCGGTGCGCCGCAGCGTTGCGGTCGACCCGACCACGCCGAACTATTCGACGGTGGTGGTCAACACCGCCAATGCCGCGCTGACCCAACAACTGCAATGGCTGCCCTCGGCCTTGAATCTGGTGGTCGGCACCGACACCAGTGCGGCGTACGACGCGGGGACTGGCACCCTGACCGTCAGCGTCAATTATCCGGTGAGCAAGCTCAATCAGATCATGCCGTTTCTGGTGCTGCCCGGGATCGGCACGGTGCCCAATCTGCCCACGCACCTGACCGCCAGCTCGAGCCTGCAATTTTGACCGCCGGCGATAAGCTTTTCGGGCGCTTGCTCAAGCGCGCCCCCGTCGCAGCCCACGACTTGCCGGACCACCTCGGCGCGCCGCCGATCGGCCTGCATTTTTATCTGGATGGCAACGGCGATGTGTTGCAAATCGCCGGCCCGCTGCGGCATTTGCTCGCCCAGCACAAACCTCAGGGTCAGCCGCTGCCGCTCCGCGCCTACCTGCTGCCGCACAGTCTGCTGACCATCGAAGGTCAGCCGCGAGACTGGCAAGGGCAATTGCTCGATCTGGATTTCAGCGGCCTGAATGATCAGCCGCTGCACCTTCGCGGCTGGGTGCAGCCACTAAACGATGGCTGGCAACTGCAGATGCTCGACATCGCCGACCTGTTGCTCGAACGTCAGCAAGCGCGCGATCGCGACGCCTGCCAGACCCTCGCCGCGCAGGTCAGCGATCGTCTGCGCACATGCAGCCTCACACGTTTACCGACGGTGCTCGGCGAACAATTGCAGGCCATCGCCCAGCGCTGGCACATCCCCTGCCTCGCCGTGGCGTTACTGGATGAACAGGCCCAGGGCTGGCAGATTCATCAACAGTTTCGCGGCCACGATGCCCCGCAATTGTGGGAGGACGGTCAGCCGCTGGGCACGCCGCTGGACAGCCTCAACGGCAGCGCGCCGCAACGCCTCGCCGGCCCGCAGGGCCGCTATGAACATTCGCGATTGCAGGCCACGTTCGGCAACGCCAACGGTTTCGCCGTGCCCTACAGCAATGACCAGGGCGTGGTCGCGTGGCTGCTCTGCGGGTTTTATATGGTCGACAACGTGGCGCCATGGCTGACCGATCGCGACTGGCTGACCTTGGCCGGCGCGCTGGCCGGGCCGCTGCTCAGCCGCTTGCGCGAGCGACGCCATGTGCAATCGATGGAGCGCCTGGACTCGCTGCAAAACCTGCTCGGCACCGGCTGGTGGGAAATCAGTGCCGAAGAGCAGATTGCACTGGCGCCGACGCTGGCCTCGGCACTGAATCTCAGCGATCGCCTGCTGCCGGTAGAAGACTGGCTGTCGCTGTTTCATCCCGCCGACCGCGACGAGTTGCGCAGCCGTTTGCGCGCCCTGCAACTGCAAGGAGAAGCGCTGACCCTGAGCGTGCGTCTGCACCGCGCGGAGGCCGGCGCAGCAGCGACGTGGTACCGGATTCAGGGCCAGGTCAGCGGCACCGGTGAGCATCGGCGTCTGGTCGGGTTCATGCTCGACATCAGCGACATCCAGAATCAACAACAGCGCGCCGCTGCCGCCCATGCGCGGCTGGATAATCTGATTGCCAGTTCACCGGCGGTGATCTACGTGCAGCGCTACGCAGAAGGCGCGCTGATCCCGGCGTTTTTCAGCGCCAGCCTGCAACCCTTGCTGGGCTGGACGCTGGAAGATTGCGACACGACAGCGCTGGTCGAGCGCGTGCACCCCGACGACCGTGAACTGTATTTCCAGCGCAACCGCCAGTTGCTGCGCGAAGGTTCGGTGCGTGCGCGTTATCGTCTGCGCGACAACCGAGGCGACTATCACTGGCTGCTCGATGAGGCAAAACTGCTGCGCAATGATCTCGGCCTGCCGGTCGAGGCGGTGGGCTTGTGGCTGGACGTCACCGACGCTACGCTTGCCGCCGAGCAGGTGCGGCAAAGCGAAGAGCGCTATCGGATTCTGGTCGAGGACTCGCCGGCGATGATCTGCCGTTATCGCCCTGACCTGACGCTGATCTTTGGCAACCGACCGTTGGCGACTTATCTGGAATGCACCCCGGAACAACTGCCCGGGGTTGATCTGGGTGGCTGGATGTCCGAAGAACAGCGCGCAGCGTTCGTTCAACGCTTGAGCCAACTGACGCCGGAACAGCCATTGAGTACAGCGGAAATCAGCCTGCAATTGCCCGGACGCGAACACGCCTGGTGGGTGTGGTCGGATCGCGGCGTGTTCGACGAGCGCGGCCAGTTGATCGAAGTGCAAGCGGTGGGCCGCGACAACACCGAGGTGCGGCGCTCGCAACAACAACTCACGCAAAGCGCGAAAATGGCTACCCTCGGCGAAATGGCCACCGGCCTTGCCCACGAGATCAACCAGCCGCTCAACGTCATGCGCATGGCCATCGTCAACGTGCTCAAGCGCCTCGGCAACGGTGAGGTGCAGGTCGACTATCTGACCGACAAACTCAACCGCATCGACGCCCAGGTGCAGCGCGCGGCGAAGGTGGTCGACCACATGCGTGTGTTCGGCCGGCGCTCGGAAATCGAACAACAGTTGTTCAACCCGGCCCAAGCCATCGAAGGCACCCTGTCGCTACTGGCCGAAGGCATGCGCGGCAAAGGTGTCGATCTGCGCATCAGCGAGACCGGCTTCGAGGCGCAGGTGCGCGGCTACGTCGATCAGTTGGAGCAGGTGCTGATCAATCTGATGGTCAACGCACGCGACGCCTTGCTCAGCAAACGCGACAACGACTCGGCGTTCAAGCCGTGGATTTCGATCTACGCCGAGCGTGACGAGGAAAGCGTGCGGTTGTGGGTCGAGGACAATGGCGGCGGTATCGATCCGCGTTTGCTGGAGCGGATCTTCGAGCCGTTCTTCACCACCAAGCCGATTGGCGTCGGCACTGGTCTGGGCTTGTCGGTGAGCTACGGCATCATCGCCAACATGGGCGGGCAATTGAGCGTGCGCAACTCCACAGAGGGCGCACGGTTCTGCATCGAATTGCCGATTGCCACGGATGATCAGATCACCAGATAGGCCTTGCCGGTCTGCCCGCAGGTCATGTTGGCGCCCACCTCGGTGTTCATCAGATTGATGCCCAGGCCTTTGAGCAAATTGTTCAACAACGGGTCGAGCAAGGGACTGATCAAACCGGTGACCACTGGCAACAAGCGGTTGCTGACGTCGCTGATCAACGAAGCCACCCCGGTGACAATGGCGCCCAGCGGATTGCTGCCCACGGGTTTGTAGACGATCAGGTTGATGCCCGACAGGGTGTTCGCCAGGCTGCCGACGATGTTGCTGGTCGGCGCGGCCGGCAGCAGGCTCGGCGGCAGTTTCAGATTGGCCGGGGTGGCGAAGGGTGTGGTGCTGGAGAACAGCAGATTCTGCGTGGTCTGCGCGACGCTGGTGTCGAGTTTGATGGCGATGCCGCCCGCGCCGTACTGGACGCGGGAGGCGGCATCGCAACTGCCGATGCCGAGAATCCTGTGGCAGGTGATGATGCCGAGATCGACCAGCGGCAACGGCGCCACCGTTGGTTCGGCGACTGAAGAGAACGCTGCGACAGGATCGATCTTGCCGAGCTTGAGATCAGCGAGAGAGGTTGTGGTGGCGGCGGTCAGGCTTTTGCTGCCGCTGTCGTCGGTCGGGCAGCGATAATCGGTGACATAGCTTTTCGCCCCGCCGGCATCCAGCGCGATGTCGATTTGCGGTGAGGGCAGCAGCTTCGGATCGAGCTGTTGGCAGCCGGCACCCAACAGGCAGAACACTGAATTGATTGTGTCCACCAGGTTCAGGCTCAACAGCGCATTGAGCGTCGGCGTCAGCGTACCGACCAGGCCCAGCACCGCATTGGTCAGCCCCGTCACCCCCGAGAGCACCGGCAGATTCACCGACAGCAGCGTGCGCACCTGCGCGGTGCGCACATAAATCCGGTCCGGTCCCAACGGATCGGCCTTGGCCCGCGCCGGGTCGCCAATCGCCGAGAACTGCGGCGGCTCGATCACCTTGACCCGCACCGTGACACCGGCCAGCCCCAGCACGTTGACCGGCAAGGTCGCCGCCACCGCGCTCTTGCTGTTGGCCAGTTGCACCACGCCTTGCACCAGTTGCAGCAATTGCAGATTGGCATCCAGCCCCGCCGCCGTCGTGCCGGTCTGCAGTTGCAGGATCTCGCCGAGTCTGACCGGCGCCGCGTTGATGGCGGCGGCCTGCAACTGGCCCAGCGCGGTGACCACTTGCGCAGTCGCGCCGTTGAGTTGCACCACCGTCGCTGCGGCCTGAATCAACTGCGTCACGGTCGCTTGGGTGTTGAGCAATTGCGTGTAGTTGCCAGCACCGACGTTGAGGTCGATGGCCAGTTGATCGAGGTATTTGAGCAGGTTGATATCGGTGTGCAGCAAACCGTCCCAGCCCACCGCCGTGAGGTTGACGTTGCCGCCGAGCAACCCGGAAAACAGCGGATTGAGGATGTTCGACTGCGCCGTGTCGATACTGGCGAGGGTGCTGCGAATATTCAGTTGGGCGACGGTCGGCTGCGGTTTCGCGGCAACTGCCGAAGCAATGAGCGTGGTATTGAGGCTGACCGGCGTGGCACTGAACAGCGCCTGCACACCGCCAGCAAAACTGCTGGTGACCGTACGACTGGCAGCGACTTTGACTGCGCTTGATTGCGAGGCATCGACAGTGAAACTGCGCAAACCGCTGGCAGCGGTGGCCAGCGTGCCGCAAGTGGTGACGAGCGTATTGGCGGCATCGACCACGTAACCATTGCGCAGCGCACTTTGCCCGGCATAACTGGCGGCGGTCAGCCCGGGCAGGCAATTGCCGCCGCGACTGACCGCTTCGAGGGCGGCGGTATCGACCACCCGCTGCAATTTGCGCTGTTCCATGTACAGGCGGCCGCTGTCGACCACCAGCAACATCATCACCAGCGCCAGACTCAGAGTGGCAGCCGCCATCAAGCCGATCGCCCCGCGTTGCCGGGCCGGGCCGTTGCCTTGCGATCCTCGCGACATGGCGCACTCCTTTGCCGGCGCAGTGCCGAGCGCTACCTCCGTTGATGAAAAAGAGTGTAGACGCGGTCGGTCGAGAGTGCTGGCGTCGCGCCATTCCTGTCACCACCGCCATTGTGGGAGCGAGCCTGCTCGCGAAAGCGTCGTGCCAGAGGATTCAATGCTGCATGACACACCGCCTTCGCGAGCAGGCTCGCTCCCACAGGGACGGTTCAGAGCGGTTCAACGCGGTGGATAGTTCGCCAGGATCCGCGCGACGGTCTCGCGAATGGCATTGCTGCGATCGGCCGGATTCGGGCGGTTGCTGAGCATTTGCTCATCGCTGCCGCGCCACACCAGTTTGCCGTCCTTGCCGTCGAGCAGGTCGATCTGAATGGTCGCGACCTTGTAGGTGATGTTGCGCGTTTCGTTGTACATCGGTGCGCCCCAGTAGCCGTTCCACGGGCCGCCCCAACCGCCGCCGTAATTGGTCGTCACCTGCTGCTGCCGGTCCTCGACGATCAGGTAGGTCTGCACGCTCAGATCACCTTTGCCGCCGCCGGCAGCCGGGCGCAAACCGCGCTGATCGAGTTGATCGGCCACCGCCTGGCGGATGCGCTGCTCGGTCAGGTCGCTTTTGATGCGCGGATCATCGGGGCGATATTGCAGGGCCGGGTCGTTCCAGCTCCAGCTGCGATAAGCGGCAAAGTCGCGGCTGGCGTCGAAATCGTGATTGACCTGATTGGCGGCGCAGGCACTGAGCAGCGCAGCAACAGCGAGTAGAGCGAGACGGCGGAACATGATTTTTCTCCGGGTGAAGACATGAACCTGCTGACACGACGTCAGCTGGGAGGATACGCCGCCATGGCTTTTTCCACAGCCTCGCGGATCGCATCGGCGCGTTCGATCTGATTGCCCTGGGTGCCGGTTTCGGCGCTGGCGCTCCACACCGGCTGACCATTGCCGGCATCGAACAGATCGACCCGCACCACCACGACCTGCTCTTGATAGGTGCGCACGATCGGCACGCTGTTGTACATGCCGTAACCGCGACCATAACGATCATAGCCGCCGTATCCGCCGTAGTAGTCGTAGTCGTCGCGAACCTGGCGCAAACGGGTTTCCAGACGCAGATCGGCGCTGACCAGCAGGTCCGCCGGGCGGTTGTCGCGCATCGGCCGCAAGCCGCGCTGGTCGAGAGCATTGCTGACCGCCTCGGCCACCTGCGCCGAGTCAGCCCACGCCGTGCCCGGCGGCAACTGCCCGTTGCGCCAGGCCCAGTTGCGGTAGCGCCCGTAATCCCGCGGCGGCGCCGGGTAGGCGCTGCGGTCGAAGGTGGCGGCGGCTTGCGGCGGTGCCGGCGGCAAGGGCCGCGACTGCGCCACGTAGGGGTTGCTGCCTTGGCAAGCGGCCAACCCCAGACTTATCAGCAATAACCCGCATCGAGCTTTCATGTCGCGCTCCGCTCAGATCGGCCGGCAGATCCAGTGCAAGTAACGCCCAAGCCCGGCGAAGCCTGGGTGACGACGGTGCGCGAGTTCCATTTCCAGCAAGTCCGCCAGTTCGGCGCGGGCCTGGAATTCCACCGGCATGTAATCGTGAAATACCCGTACGCCGCTCTGACTTTCGACCTGCCACATACCGGCGAGTTGCGTTGCCAATTCCCGTGGGTCGAGAGGCTGCTGCGGGGTCAGGCTCTGCTTCTCGCCGGCCATGACGTTCTTGCGCATTTTCTTGAAATGGCCCTTGAGCAGATTGCGATAAATCAGCGCATCACGGTTGTAGAACGCCAGCGACAGCCAGCCGCCGGGCTTGGTCAGTTGATGCAGCACCGGCAGGATGGCGTGGGGCTCGGAGAGCCATTCCAGCACGGCGTGGCAGATCACCAGATCGTAGGGCTCGGTGAGCTGACCGGGCAGTTCCTGCCACGGCGCCTGAATGAACGTAGCGGTGTGTCCGGCTTCGGCAAAACGCTGGCGCGCACCCTCGAGCATCGGTTCGGCCGGCTCGGTGAAGGTGACGTCATGGCCGCGCTCGGCCAGCCACAGCGACATATGCCCCAGGCCCCCGCCGATATCCAGCACGCGCAGCGGACGATCCGGCAAGGCCTCGGTCAGATCGGCCTGCAACACGGCGAGGCGAATCGCGCCTTTGGCGCCGCCGTAGATTTTTTCGGCGAAACGCGTGGCCAACTGATCGAAATGACGGTCGCTCATCAGCTGAACCGCCGTTCGCTGTCGGCGAGCTTGGCGCGCACCACTTCATTCATGTCCAGACCCAACTCGCTGCACAGCAGCAACAGATACAGGACGATGTCGCCGATTTCCTGCCCGGCATGCGCGAGTTTGTCCGCCGGCAACTGGCGTGACTGGTCTTCCGTCAGCCACTGGAAGATTTCCACCAGCTCGGCCATTTCGACGCTGGCGGCCATGGCGAGGTTTTTCGGGCTGTGAAATTGCCGCCAGTCATTGCGGTCGCGAATGGCGTGCAGGCGTTCGGTCAGTTCTACAAGGTTCATCGGGCTCTCCTGAAGACGCATAGCTTCGGGGGGATGCGGGCTGAAGGCAAGCAGCGCAGATGATCAATTGTGGGAGCGAGCCTGCTCGCGAAGGCGGTGGATCATCCAGACCGGATTTGCCTGACACGCCCCCTTCGCGAGCAGGCTCGCTCCCACACATGATCCGGGCAAACCTTCTATCATGCAGGGAACTCGGCCGCCCTCGGTGTGGCCCAAGGCTCAGCTCTTTCATCAGGGATGCACACATGCGTGTAGAAAGCTTTTTCGAATGGCTCGGCCAGGCACTCGGTTCGGTCATCCGCTTTATCGTCGATGGCCTCAGCGGCCTGTTCAATATGCTCAGCAATGCCGGCAGCAACTTTGTCGACGGCCTGGCGCAAACGCTGGGGATGGACACCTCGATCATCAGCATCATCGCCCTGATCGTTGGCCTGATGCTGCTGTGGTCGGCGATCCGGGCGTTCATGAATGCGTCGATCATTGCCGGGATCATCTGGTTGCTGCTCGGGTTGTGGTTGTTGAGCTGGATTATTCACTAGCGCTTCAAAAGCCCCTCATCGGAACGCCGCCCGCCCATCCCTTTCCCAGAGGGAGAGGGAGCTGACCGCGTTGCTTTGAAGTTCTCCACCAACCTGGAATATCGAGTCGAACTCACGTTTGAGAGCGACGAAGATCGGCCCCCTCTCCCTCTGGGAGAGGGCTGGGGTGAGGGTGTTTCTGCCGCTACAATCCCCGCTCCCCCAAGGAGCCTGCATGTCCTCTCTGATTACCGACTGGCGCGACCGCCCGACTCACCGCAAGGTCTGGGCGCTCGCCGCGCCGATGATTCTTTCCAACATCTCCGTGCCGCTGGTGGCGCTGGTCGACAGCACTGTCATCGGCCATCTGCCGCATGCCCATCAACTCGGCGCGGTGGCGGTCGGCGCCAGTCTGTACACGTTTCTCGCCTGGGCGATGGGTTTTCTGCGCATGGGCACCACCGGTTTTGCCGCGCAGGCTGCCGGGCGCAGCGATGGCGCGGCGTTGCGGCAGATTCTCTTGCAGGGCCTGCTGCTGGCGATGGGGCTGGCCGTCGTGCTCGGCACTCTTGGCGTGCCGCTCAGCGGCGTTGCCCTGCACTTCATGCAACCGTCGGCTGAACTGGATCAGCTGACCCGGGAGTTTTTCCACACCCGCCTGTTCGGCTTGCCCGCAGCGCTGGCGACGTATGCGCTGGTCGGCTGGTTCCTCGGCACGCAGAACGCGCGGGCGCCGCTGGCGATTCTGCTGAGCACCAACCTGATCAACATTGTGCTCAATCTGTGGTTTGTCATCGGCCTTGACTGGGGCGTGGTCGGCTCGGCGCGCGCTTCGGTAATCGCCGAATGGAGCGGCGCCCTGCTCGGCCTGTGGCTGACGCGCACGGCGTTGCGCGCCTATCCGGGGCAGATCATCTGGTCGGCGCTGAAAGTCTGGCAGAGTTGGCGCCCGCTGCTGGCAGTCAACCGTGACATTTTCATCCGCAGCCTCGCCCTGCAATCGGTGTTTTTCCTGATCACCGTGCAAGGCGCGCGGCTCGGCGATGCGACCGTAGCGGCCAACGCGCTGCTGCTCAACGGCCTGCTGCTGACAGCCCATGCACTGGACGGACTGGCCCACGCAGTCGAAGCCTTGTGCGGCCATGCCATTGGCGCGCGGGATCGCTTGGCCTTGCGTCGATCGCTGGTGGTGGCCGGCGGCTGGTCGCTGATTGCCAGCCTCGGGTTTGCCGTGCTGTTTCTGCTGGCCGGGCACCTGTTCATCGAGATGCAGACCGATATTCAGAGCGTGCGCGACACGGCGTTCATCTATCTGCCCTACCTCGCCGTGCTGCCGCTGATTGCGGTGTGGAGTTACCTGCTCGACGGCCTGTTCATCGGCGCCACCCGTGCGCGGGAAATGCGCAACGGCATGCTGCTGACGGTGCTGCTGTTGCTGCCGTTCGCCTGGTTTTTGCAGGCCTTGGGCAATCACGGCCTGTGGATATCTTTTCTACTGTTCATGGTCTTGCGCAGCGTGACCCTTGGCGCGCAAGCCTTGTGGCTCAAGCGCAGCGATGGCTGGTTCAGCGGCAAGGCTCACTGATCAGAAAAGTCAGTCCGCCGCGCCCCACTGCCGACGCAGAAAGTCGAGCCGTTCCGGCTGGGTCAGTCCGGCCGGCGGCACGACCAGCACGGCGCGCGGATTGAGCAGGCGCAGCCACAGCCAGCCATCCAGCACGGCACGGTCACTGAAACCCAGCGCCAGACCTTGTTGCACGTGCACAGCAATCGTCTGGTAATCAACCCTCAGAGACTGGCACCAGCGCCAGATGTGCTGCTCCAGCAGACAGGTTTGCAAGCGTTCGCGCTGGCGCCGGGTCAGGCTTTCTTCGATGCCCAAAGGTTCGACGAGCAGGCCGGGATTGCGCAGCTGTTGCCAGCCCTGACTGCCGATGGCGCGGTCCGCCCAGGTGCCGCCAAACCAGCGCAACTGGCGGATCGGCCCGAGCCAGCGACTCAGCTGCGTGGGGTCACAGGCGTCGAAGAAATAACTGGCGGTCTGGCGGTTGTAATAGCTGAGCAAGGCCCGATGATTCAAACCGAACGAGACGGTGAGCATGCGCTGCAAATGGCTGAGCAACTGCTGCGCCGGTATCTCGCAGCTCAGCAACAGGCCGCGCCAGGTGTCCGGGTCACGCAGGCATAGGGCGATCAATGCCGGACTCTCGCGCAAGTCGACGAGGACCGGGCCGTGCTCACTGACCGGCTGAAATTCGGTGCCGTCAAACAATCGGTGACGCTGCACATCGGCAAAGCCCTGGCGCAAGGTCAGCAGGGCACGTGCCGCGTCCGGGGTATCGAGCAACAGCCATTGCGCCATGGGCTCAAGCGCCGCGCCGCTCATCGTGCGCTGCTCTGATCGAGCGCGGTGAGCAGCCGGCAACTGCACACGGACTCGGCGCAGTGGTTGAAGCTGCCACCGCCCGGCATCAGGCACAGCAACAGCAACGGCTCGCCAGACTGCAACAATTGCTGCAACCCATCGCTCACCAGCAGTTCCGGGAGCGATACCGGTTCATCGTCCTCGACCGCAGCCTCTGACAACACCGAGGGCTGGAGCACGCCACTGACCACCGGCTGATCGGGATCGCCCTCTAGAAAAGTCACCACCACTTCCACGCCATCGGCGAGTGCCGCCGAGGGCAGCTCGTTCAGGTCAGGCGCGAGGGGCAGCCAGCAATGGCTCGGCGCTGCGCCTTCGCCCTGGTAGAGCCAGTCGAATTGCACCGCCACCGGCCGCGAGCAATCCGGCTGCGGCTCATCGACGCTGACCACCCAGGCACGCTGCAAGCTGTGCATGCGCTGCTTGGACTGCGCAGCGGCGGGCGTACAGACGGGTACCCGCGCGGCCGCGAACAGGCGATTGCAATAGGGCGATTCGAGAGACTGATCGGCCCGATGCTCGATGCGGGTCAGCAGCCATGGGCGGTTGCATTCGAGGAAAGGATGGCCGTCCAGCGGCAACCACTGACCACTGCGCAAGGCCGGCAGATGACTGTGGCCTTCGGCATCGGGGCCTCGCTGGCTGGCCTGCGAGTCTTCGCGCAGTCGCCATTGGCGGACGGCTGGAGCGACGCCATGCTGGTCATGCTCGCCCTGATAGTGCGCGACGTCTGCATGGGGCATCCGCGTCGGATCGTCGCCGAACACCAGGCAGTGCCTGTCGCGGTAATGTTCGAAGTAATAGTGAATGCGCGCCTCTGCGCACAGGCGCTGGAGCAGTTGCAGATCGGATTCGCGGTATTGCGTGCAGAAGGTGCGGGCCGGGTAGTCGCTGTGCAACTCGTAACGTCGTTGCAGGCCGACGATGCCATGTTCGCGCAGCACCTGTTCGATGATCTGCGGCACGCAGCGGCCGCTGAAGATGCGCTGGCTCAAACGCAGGTCGAGGCAGTCGAGCCTCGGCCCGAGACGTACTCGGCACAAACGCAAGCCATGGCCGTGCTCGTGCTGGACAAGGCTGTGCAATTGCCCGTGCACACCCTGGTCGGGCGCGCCGAAACACAGGAACGCGGAACGGTGCAGCAGGCCGGCGAGATCCAGATGCGGATCGTCGATCACCACATCGATCTCGAAGGCGAAGGGTTCGCTGAGCGCTTCCCTTCCGGTAAAGGCGAGAACTTCGAAGGGGTCGGACAGGCCCGCTACATCGAGACGAAACGACGGCTCGTTGACTGGATCGAACATGGGCGGATCTCTACAGGAGGGGCGGCCGGGGATTCTCGCCGAGAGGCATGGCCGAGTAGAGAGGCGAAGTACAACTTAGGAAATGACCTACGCGAAAAGCAGACCAGATGAGTTTGCTGACCGTGATAGCACAGGTTTTCGGGAAAAAATCAGGAGATGTCCCACCGGGTTGTCCGAATTTTCCACAGCTTGCGGAAAAAAATCGGACAACCCGGGCGGAACGCTATCGGGTCTCAGGAAGACAGATAGGAGGAGCGAGTCAGGCCCAGACGCAAGGCATCGAGGAACTGCGTGCGCTCGCTGGCACTGATGCGGGCACTGGCGCACTTGTCGCGGTAGTGCGTCATCAGTTCTTCCGGCGACAAGTGCACGTAACGCAGCATGTCTTCGATGGTGTCGTGGGTCTCGATACCGGCGTGGTACACGCTGCCGTCGGCGTTCTGGTAGATGTTCACCGAATCGGTGTCACCGAACAGGTTGTGCATGTCGCCGAGGATTTCCTGGTAGGCGCCGACCAGGAACACGCCCAGCAGGTAATCTTCGCCTTCATTCAACGCATGCACCGGCAGGCTGGTTTCGATGCTCTGCTCGTCGACGTACTGGTTGATCTTGCCGTCGGAGTCGCAGGTCAGATCCTGCAGCACCGCGCGGCGCAGCGGCTCTTCGTCGAGGCGATGCAGCGGGATGATCGGCAACACCTGATCGATCGCCCAGGTGTCCGGCAGGCTCTGGAACACCGAGAAGTTGCAGATGTACTTGTCGGCCAGCTTGTCGTTGAGTTCGTCGAGCACCTGGCGGTGCGAACGCTGACGCGCCTTCAGCGAGTTGTGCAGGCGACGGCACACGGCGAAGTAGCATTGCTCGGCCAGGGCTTTTTCCGCCAGGGTCAGCTTGCCGTCGGCGTACTGCGCGGCGACGTCGCTCATGTAGTGGGTGGCGCGCCAGTAGGTTTCGGTGACCATTTCGATGTCGGTCGGGCCAAGCAGATCGACCAGCCACTGCACGGTTTCCGGCAGGCTTTCCTTGTTCTCGATCAGCGGGATTTCGTCGTTGTGTTTCTCGACGTCGGTGACCTGCACCACCAGCATTGCGTGGTGCGCCGTCAGCGAGCGGCCGCTTTCGGAGAAGATGTGCGGATGTGGCAGGCTCTGCGCGTCGCAGAATTCCTTGAGCATGCCGACCACGACACCGGCGTAATCGTCCATGTCGTAGTTGATCGAACTGGCGTTGCGCGAGTGGGTACCGTCGTAGTCGACACCGAGGCCGCCGCCGACGTCGATGTGATCCACCGGCAGACCGAGGTTGCGCAATTCGCCGTAGTAACGGATCGCTTCCTTGAAACCGTGCTGATAGTCAGCGAGGTTGGCGATCTGCGAACCCATGTGGAAGTGCAGCAGGCGGATGCCCTGATCGAGGCCGGCGCCACGGAAGCGCTCGACCACCGACAGCAGTTGCGCCGCCGACAGACCGAATTTGGATTTCTCGCCACCGGTGTCCGCCCATTTCGACGAGGCCAGCGACGACAGGCGCACGCGCAGGCCCACCTGCGGCTTGACCTTCAGCGAGGCGGCTTCTTCGATCACCAGGCCGACTTCGGATTCTTTCTCGATGACGATGAACACGTTATGGCCGAGCTTCTGGCCCATCAGCGCCAGCCGGATGAACTCGCGGTCCTTGTAACCGTTGCAGACGATGGTGCCGCCCTTCGGCGCCAGCGCCAGCACCGCCAGCAGCTCAGGCTTGGAGCCGGCTTCCAGACCGATGGAGACGTTCTGGGTGGCGATGATGTTCTCGATCACCGCTTCCTGCTGGTTGACCTTGATCGGGTACAGCGCGGTGTATTTGCTCTGGTATTCCAGGCGCTCGATGTTCGAATCGAAAGCACCGGTCAACTGACGGACACGGTCTTGCAGGATGTCGGGGAACCGCACCAGCAGCGGCAAGGACAAACCGCTCTTGCGCAGTTGGTCGACTTGTTCGAACAGATCGATAGGCGAGCTGCTCGGGCCGTTCGGACGTACTTCGACGCGACCGGCTTCATTGATCGCGAAATACCCGGCCCCCCAATGGCGAATCCCGTAAACGCTGCGGCTGTCCGCAACTGTCCATTGGCTGCCATCGTCTTTACGTGTGCGTCGTACGGACATCGAAGTCCCCTATAAAGAAGTCAGAGTGCGTCGCCTGACGTTCAGGCCGGCGCAGTCTAAAGAATGAAAATGACGGTTCGTCAGTGCGGCGGTAGACCGCACTGACTGCGTGGAGTTTAGAAACCGGTCATGAACAGGCTCTGTGAAAACCATGGCGACGACGCCGGATCCGAGAACACTCGAAGCCGGATCAAGCCGCCGGAGGGTTTCACAGAGGCTGCTAGCCGCCGGATTTCTTCGCTTTGAAACCGTGCTTGATCAGCTCTGCCAAGAGTAGCTCGACGTGATCGCCCTGGATTTCGATGATGCCGTCCTTCAGCGCCCCGCCGGTGCCACAACGTTTCTTCAACGTCGTCGCCAGCTCCTTGAGCGCGTCTTCGGCCAGGGGCACGCCGGTGATGGTGGTCACCGTCTTGCCGCCACGCCCTTTGCTTTCGCGACGCACGCGGGCAATGCCGTCACCGGCCGGGATCACGGTTTGTTTGCAGATACAGGCGTCCACCGGCTTGCTGCATTCCGGGCAATGACGACCTGCGTCGGTGGAAAATACCAGGCCGCCCAGGGCGGCGAAGGATGCGGCTTTCTTGGCCACCGGCAATCCTCTCGGGAGGACAAAGACTGATCGCAACCTTGGGCAAGGTCAGCGACCGCGAAGCCCCACTCAGGCAGGGGCAGCGCTACTGCATCGGCGCTTTTTGGGAAGCGTTCGGTGCAGTTTGAAAAGGTCGCGCAGTGTAACGGCAAAAATCGCGATTGCTAAGTGCCAATCGGCGCCAATTCATGTGTTCTTTGCGACGTTGCTTTGCTGCGCCTTGAGATAGCGCTTCAGCGCGGCCAGAGAGTCCGGGCAATAAGGCTTTTCGCTGATTTCGCGCATGACCTGTTCGACGGGGATGAATCGCGCTTCGAGGACTTCTTCCGGCTGCAATTTCAGCGGCCCGTCCCACACGGCGGAAAACGCCGAACACCACAGACGGTTGCCGGTGTCTTCGAAGTAGAAGTGATCGTGAGCGGTGAGTTCGACGCCGCTGACGCCCAGCTCTTCCGCAAGCTCGCGCGCCGCCGACTCGGCATAACTTTCGTCGGCCTGGACCATGCCGCCTGCAGCAACATCCCAGTAACCGGGATAAATCGCCTTGCTCAACGTGCGCCGGTGCACGCACAGCTCACCGGCGGAATTGAACAGCATGATGTAGGTGCCACGGCCAATCAGCCCGCGCTCGCGCAAATCGGAGCGCACCAGCGCGCCGAGCAAGTTGTCCTGCTCGTCGACCCAGGCGATCTGTTCGGCGTCCGAGGCGGCGCGATGGGCCGCCTCTCTTGTGCTCTGGCTCACGTATCAGCCCTGATTGAGCAGTTGACGCAAGTCGATCACCGCAGCGTTGGCCCGGGAAATGTAGTTGGCCATGACCAGCGAGTGGTTGGCCAATACGCCGAAACCGCTGCCATTAAGGATCATCGGGCTCCACACCGGCTCTTGCGAAGCCTCCAGCTCACGGATGATCTGGCGCACGCTGACGGTGGCGTTCTTCTTCGCCAGCACATCGGCGAAGTCGACTTCGATGGCGCGCAGCAGATGGGACAGTGCCCAGGCCTGACCGCGTGCTTCGTAGAACACGTTGTCGATCTGCATCCACGGGGTTTCCACGACTTCTTCGTCAACCTGCGGCACTTCGCCGACTGCCGGAACTTCGGTCTTCAGCGCAGTATTGAGCTTGACCCGACCGACACTGGCCGACAGGCGTTGCGACAACGAGCCGAGACGGGTACCGACATCGCCCAGCCAGTTGTTGAGGTTGTCCGCGCGGGCGTAGAACAGCGCGTTTTTCTGATTCGGATCCGACAAGCGCGACTGATAGCGGCTCAGGGAGTTGATGCCTTCCTGGTATTCCGACTCGCTGGACGGCAGCACCCAGCTCTTGTTGTCGAAGTTGAAGCGCGGTTCGGCCTTGGCCAGATCGGCGTCTTCGGCGGACTGTGATTGCGAACGGGCAAAATCCTTGCGCAGGGCGCGGGTCAGGTCACGCACCTGCACCAGCACGCCATATTCCCAGCTCGGCGTGTTGTCCATCCACAGGCCCGGCGGGAAACGGTCATTGGAAATGTAACCGCCCGGCTTGTTGAGCAAGGTGCCGGCAACGGTCTTCAGGGTTTCGACCGTGGTGTAGCCGACCACCATTTGCTTGCCCTCTTTCTCGGCAGCCACCTGGGCGTTCTGCGCCACCGGAAACAGATCCGGTTCCTGGCTCCAGTACCAGCCCAGCGCGATGGTGACCAGCAAATACAGACCAACCACTGTGGCCAGCGCCCGGCTGAACAGCAGCCCGCCGACATAGCTGCGGGTGGCCGACTTGGGCTCGGCGGCACGTTCAGGCGCGCTGCCCGCGCGGTTTTTCCAGTCCAGCATGGCGATATCCTTTCAATCACTTGGGTTCAACGGTTCGACCACAACCATACAACAACGTGCCAAGGCCGGGCACCCGTCGCTAACGATAAGCCGCAAATGGTGCGGCCCGATGACGCTTCGCGACACACTAAGGGATTCCCTGATAGGGCAACGCCAGCAACGCAGTGAACTCTGATCCGGGTTCGGCCCGAGCAGCGATGTACAAATTCCCGACTGTTCTGCCCTGCCCTTCAAGGCAAGCGTCCGGATTTCGGGCATCTGACTGACCTGCAAGTGCATGAGAAAACCACCCGGTCAGAAACTGAATCGTGTCGTCCAGCAGATTATTGACGTACGACACTCGTCTAAGGGAAAAGAGGTGCTAGCATAGAGCCACCAGTCGATCTCAGCATGCACCCTAACTAGTAGTCAGGATATGACCGAGCCAGAAGACCCCAGCCGTGAGCGTCTCAAGCACCACTTTGCCCAGCGGGTAATTCATCAGGCACGTCAGATTCTTGAGATATGGCAGCGCCTGCAACGTAGCGAGTGGTCCACCGTCGATCTCGCCGAACTGAGCGAGGCGAATCTGCGTCTGCTGCGTTTTGCCGAGCGTTTCGAACAGCCGGAACACACTCAGTTGGCGCACCACATCAGCCAGTCGCTGCAAGCGGTGGATGCCAACCGTGGGCGCCTCAGCAGCGGCCTGATCACTGATCTGAATCGCTTGATGCAGCGCCTTTCGCGCACCGGCCTGCGCCATGGTGATCAGCTCGACCAGACGTTCCTGCCGCCGCTGCGCAAGCCGATCTACGTGATGTTGCAGGATCACGACCGCGCCGAACGCCTGGCCAAGCAGCTCGAATTCTTTGGCCTCAGCGCGCAGGCACTGGACAGTGTCGCTGCGTTTCGCTCGTCGATGGTCGAGCGCTTACCCGCGGCGATTGTCATGGACGTGGATTTCAGTGGCCCCGGCATCGGCCTGAAACTCGCCGCCGAAGCTCAGGTCGGCCTCGAAGAACCGCTGCCGCTGCTGTTCTTCAGCCTGCACGAAACCGACACCCCGACCCGCCTCGCCGCCGTGCGCGCCGGTGGCCAGGAATTCCTCACCGGCACGCTCGAAGCCTCGAGCCTGCTGGAAAAAATCGAAGTGCTGACCTGCGTCGCTCAGTACGAGCCCTATAAAGTGCTGATCATCGACGACTCGCGCGCCCAGGCGTTGCACACCGAGCGCCTGCTCAACAGCGCCGGGATTGTCACCCGCACCCTGATCGAACCGATTCAGGCAATGGCCGAACTGGCGGATTTCCAGCCGGACCTGATCATCCTCGACATGTACATGCCGGCCTGCACCGGCACCGAGCTGGCCAAAGTCATCCGTCACAACGACCGCTACGTCAGCGTGCCAATCATTTACCTGTCGGCCGAGGACGATCTGGACAAGCAGCTCGACGCCATGAGCGAGGGCGGCGATGACTTCCTGACCAAGCCGATCAAACCGCGACACCTGATCACCACCGTGCGCAACCGCGCCGCGCGGGCGCGCAATCTCAAGGCGCGGATGGTTCGCGACAGCCTCACCGGCCTGTACAACCACACGCACATCCTGCAATTGCTCGAAGACTGCTCGTTCCGTGCGCGCCGCGAGAACAAGCCGCTGAGCTTTGCCATGCTCGATATCGATCACTTCAAACGGGTCAACGACAGCCACGGCCACCCGATGGGCGACCGTGTGATCAAGAGCCTGGCGCTGTTTCTCAAGCAGCGTTTGCGCAAGACCGACTTCATCGGCCGTTACGGCGGCGAAGAGTTCGCCATCGTCATGCCCGACACCGATATCGACGCAGCGCACAAAGTCCTCGACGAAATTCGTCAGCGCTTCGCCGAGATTCATTACCCGGCGCAGCCGCAGGATCTGTGGTGCACCTTCAGCGCCGGCGTGGTGGAAATGTGCGATGACTCCGACAGCCTGATGATGGCCAGCCAGGCCGACGAGGCGCTGTACCGCGCCAAAGGTGCCGGACGCAATCGGGTGCAGACCGCGCGGCAGTCAAAGCAAAGTGCCACTTTTTCATCGGAATCCACTGATTCGGTCATAACCTTGTAATAGAACCGCAATAAATTCAGGCGCTTACCATTCCTGCCGTTGGTAGCCGTCATGCGCCTGAAGTTGCTCACCAATCTCAATACCTTGCTGCTGGTCGCCGTCTGCGTGGCCCTTGGCGCCACGCTGTGGTGGTCGCAAAAAGCCCTCGAACGCCCCTATCTTTTGATGGAGCGTTACCTCGGGCTGTCGCAACAATTTCAGAACGAGGTGGCGCGCAACGTTGAGGATTACCTCGCCAGCGGTGACGCGCTGCGCCTGAGCAGCGCCGCCCAGGCCATCGACAGCGTGCACAAGCAACTGGGTGAGCTGCCCCCGGCGCTGGCCGACAGCGTGCAGCCAAGCCTGTCGAGCCTTGATGAATTCAGCAAAACCGACCTGCTCGCCGCCGGCAAACTGGCCGGCGATCCGCAGGCGCTGCTGTTGCAGGCCGAACGCGAACTCAGCGCCAGCCTCGACCAGCTCAACACCTACGCCAATGGCAACGCCGCCTACCTCGCACCACTGCTCGCCGCATCGCAGCATCTGGGCAAACTGTCGCTGGCGCGGGACAAACTGGTCAGCAGCGGGCGCAGTGAACTGGCTGCCGATGTCGAGCGCGAAGTGAGCAACATGCGCGCCCAGGCCGAAGCCATTGATGCCCTGCCCTTGCTCGGTGTGGTCGCCAGCAACGAATCGAGCAGTGACGATTTTGCCGCACTGATGGGCATCGAAAACACCGACAAAGCTGCCGCCGAAGATGCCGGTGTCGCCCTTAAACGTGAACTGAACAGTTTGCTTGGCCGCTATCCGGCGGAACTGGCGCGCACCCGCGAACAGATCCAGAAACGCGCCGATCTCAGCGCCGCCACCCACGAAAAAATCGCCAGCGTGCAGCACGCCATCGCCGGCCTCGAACCGGTGGTACGCGCGCAACATGGGCAGATCCAGGGCGAAGTGCGGATGATGCAAGGTGTGATGATCGGCCTGATTCTGCTGATCGCCCTGCTCATCGATACCTTGCAGCGGCGCCTGGCCCGCACCCTGACCAACCTCGCCCCGGCATTGTCGACTTGGGCCGAGGGCGATTTCAGTCGCGACATCCAACTGGGCAAGACCAATCGCGAATTGCACGACATCGAAGCGTCGCTCAATCGCTTGCGCGCCTATCTGGTGGATCTGGTCGGCACCATTCGCGGCAACGCCGAGCAAGTCGCGGGCAGCAGCCGCACCCTTGCGGAACTGAGCAATGACCTGCACAGCGGCGCCGAGCATCAGGCCGGCGATACCGCGCTGATTCGCGACTCGCTGGGTGAACTCGAGGCGACCATTCAGCAAGTGGCCGGCGATGCCCGCCAGGCTGCAGACGCCAGCCGTCATGCCGGTCTGGCCGTCGAGCATGGGCAGGCTGTAATCGGCCAGAGCCTGACCGGGCTGCATGCGCTGGTCGGTGAAGTTCAAGGCAATGCGCAGATGATCGAACATCTGGCCGAAGAGTCGGCAACCATTGGCGGCGTGCTGACGGTGATTCGTTCGATTGCGGATCAGACCAATCTGCTCGCCCTGAACGCCGCAATCGAGGCGGCCCGCGCCGGGGAGATGGGCCGTGGTTTCGCCGTAGTCGCCGAGGAAGTGCGCTCGCTGGCACAACGTACCGCTGGGGCCACGGCAGAAATCCAGACGCTGATCGCCGGCCTGCAGACCGCCGCGCGGCAATCGGTCGAAGGCATGCGCGCGCAGGTCGAACACGCCGAAGCCACGGCCAATCAGGCGCAGGCGGCCGACGGCGCATTGGACAAAATCGTCGGCGCGATCCAGACCATCGCCGATACCGCCGTGCGCATCGCCGATGTCACCGCGCAGCAAAGTGGCGCGGTCAGCGAGATCCGCGATCACAGCGAGCGCATTCATCAATTGGGTGGGGATAACCTGCTGCGCATCGGCCAAGGGCGCGAACAGGGCGAGAACCTGTTGATTCTCGGCGGCCAATTGCATACGGCCGTTCAGGCCTTCCGCGTCTGACATACCACCTTCGCGAGCAGGCTCTCCCACATTGGAATGCATACCCCTGTGGGAGCGAGCCTGCTCGCGAAGGCGGCGGCCCTGTCATTACAAGTGACCGGATCCTGATCCTCGGTCACAAATTTCGCGCAAACATCGCCCATCGTGCCGCCTATTGCATGGAACTGGACAGTCACAAAGGCTTTGCGGCATAGTCGCCGGGTTCTGACGACTGCTCATTGATAACAAGGACAACGCAGATGGCAACGCTATTGGTGCTGCACGGCCCCAACCTGAACCTGCTCGGCACCCGGGAACCGGGGACCTACGGGTCGACGACCCTGGCGCAGATCAATCAGGATCTGGAGCGGCGCGCCCGTGAAGCCGGCCATCATCTGCTGCATCTGCAAAGCAACGCCGAGTACGAATTGATCGATCGCATCCACGCTGCGCGCGGTGAAGGCGTGGACTTCATTCTGATCAATCCGGCGGCTTTTACGCACACAAGTGTCGCATTACGTGACGCGCTGCTGGGAGTGAGCATCCCATTCATCGAAGTGCATTTGTCCAACGTGCACAAGCGCGAACCTTTCCGCCATCACTCCTACTTCTCCGATGTAGCGGTAGGAGTGATCTGCGGCCTTGGCGCCAGCGGTTACCGACTGGCCCTGGAGGCCGCACTAGAGCAGCTTGAACACCAAGCTATACGCCCCTGACCGACCCTTGGGAGTTGATGATTCATGGATATCCGTAAAGTTAAGAAACTGATCGAATTGCTGGAAGAGTCCGGCATCGACGAGCTCGAGATCAAGGAAGGCGAAGAGTCCGTACGCATCAGCCGTCACAGCAAGACCCCGGCACAGCAGTACTACGCGCCAGCCCCGATGCAGGCTCCGGCCGCTGCCCCTGCTGCCGCGCCAGTCGCTGCCGCTGCTCCGGCTGCCGCTGCTGCACCCGCGCTGAACGGCACCGTTGCCCGTTCGCCGATGGTCGGCACCTTCTACCGCAAATCTTCGCCAACCTCGCCAGCCTTCGTTGAAGTCGGCCAGACCGTGAAGAAAGGCGACACCCTGTGCATCGTCGAAGCCATGAAGATGATGAACCACATCGAAGCTGAAACCAGCGGTGTGATCGAATCCATCCTCGTCGAAGACGGCCAGCCGGTTGAGTACGACCAACCGCTGTTCACCATCGTTTGAACCGCGGAGAGCCTTTGATGACTGCGAAGTTGGAAAAAGTTCTGATCGCTAACCGCGGTGAGATCGCCCTGCGGATTCTGCGTGCCTGCAAAGAGATGGGCATCAAGACCGTCGCCGTTTACTCCAAGGCCGACAAAGAGCTGATGCACCTGGGTCTGGCAGACGAATCCGTCTGCATCGGCCCGGCGTCCGCCGCTCAGTCTTACCTGCACATTCCGGCCATCATCGCTGCCGCTGAAGTGACCGGCGCTACCGCCATTCACCCAGGCTACGGTTTCCTCGCGGAAAACGCCGATTTTGCCGAGCAGGTCGAGAACTCCGGCTTCGCCTTCATCGGCCCGAAAGCCGACACCATTCGCCTGATGGGCGACAAGGTATCGGCCAAGCACGCGATGATCGAAGCAGGCGTACCGACCGTTCCAGGTTCTGACGGCCCGCTGCCGGAAGACGAAGAAACGGCGCTGCGCATCGGTCGTGAAGTCGGCTACCCGGTGATCATCAAGGCCGCCGGTGGCGGTGGTGGTCGCGGCATGCGCGTGGTGCACAAGGAAGAAGACCTGATCGCCTCGGCGAAACTGACCCGCTCCGAAGCAGGCGCGGCGTTCGGCAACCCGATGGTCTATCTGGAAAAATTCCTCACCAACCCGCGCCACGTCGAAGTGCAGGTACTGTCCGACGGCCAGGGCCACGCCATTCACCTGGGCGACCGCGACTGCTCGCTGCAGCGTCGGCACCAGAAGGTTCTCGAAGAAGCGCCAGCACCGGGCATCGACGAGAAGGCGCGCCAGGAAGTATTGGCTCGCTGCGTCAAGGCATGCATCGACATCGGCTACCGTGGCGCCGGTACTTTCGAGTTCCTCTACGAGAACGGCCGTTTCTACTTCATCGAAATGAACACCCGTGTTCAGGTGGAGCACCCGGTTTCGGAGATGGTCACCGGTATCGACATCGTCAAGGAGATGCTCAGCATCGCCGCTGGCAACAAGCTGTCGTTCACTCAGGATGACGTGGTCATCCGCGGTCACTCGCTGGAGTGCCGGATCAACGCTGAAGATCCGAAGACCTTCATGCCGAGCCCGGGCACGGTCAAGCATTTCCACGCCCCAGGCGGCAACGGCGTTCGCGTCGATTCGCACCTGTACAGCGGTTATGCCGTGCCACCGAACTACGACTCGCTGATCGGCAAGCTGATCACTTACGGCGCAACCCGCGACGAAGCCATGGCACGCATGCGCAATGCCCTGGACGAAATCGTGGTCGACGGGATCAAGACCAACATCCCGCTGCACCGTGACCTGGTTCGTGACGAAGGCTTCTGCAAGGGCGGTGTGAACATTCACTACCTCGAGCACAAGCTGGCCAAACAGTCGTAAGGCTGAAGCGGCATGAAAAACCCGATCCCTGCGGATCGGGTTTTTTTATGCCTGCAACAAACCCATCAGAGCATTACCGTGGAGAACGCCTGCTGCTCGATCATTGTGGCAGATGCCCGCAGGCCAGCATCATCGACCACCGCTCCTGCGGCGTTTTCATGTAACGGCCTGCGGGTGAACCGTCTCGTAAAGTGTCGGGCACGTACCGAGAGCTTATCCTTGGCATAGCTCGATCTGGCGATAAGCGGGTCGTACAGCCTGCCAATCTGACCAGAGGAATGCTTGAACACTCTCGAGACTCCATTGTTCAGATTCAGCACCACGCCATAGCTGTTGCCCAGGCACGACGAGTACGACCAGTAATCCCAGGTCGGCTGCAGGCCCTGTTCGCGCAACACGCGCCTGACCGGACCGCCGATGTCAGCACCCGCCGACAGCCAGTCGCCGCCCACCAGCGTAGCGCGAATGTTCTGCGGTGTTCCCCCCAGACGCTCCAGCACCTGCGTGACACTTCGCTCGATCAACGGGCGAATATTGTGATCAAAATGAATGACCGCCCCCACCCTTGTCGTCGGGTTATACAGCGAGGCGATGACGCAACTCTGCGCATTCAACGAAAACAGATAGTTATCTGGCGATCCGGGACGAAAATGCGCCACCACCGCTTCGCCCTGCAGCGCGCCGCGGTTCAGCACGGGCTTGACACCTCCAGGAAAAGCATCATTCAAATCGCTCACGCGCCCAAGGTTGCGCACGTTGCCACCCGTGAGCCCGACCCTGGCGTGTGTCCACTTGCCCCCCGGAGCAAGCCGAATCGGTTGCTGATAGATGGCGGTCGGGCGACGGGCATCGACCAGGCTCAGCCCACCAAAATGCGGATTTTCCCTGACCAGGAAATACTTGCCCTTGTTGCGAATGTAATAGGCCGGTTGCGGCTGCGCAGCGCTGGGCGGACTGCGCCATGTGCCGAAAAAGACGCCTTCTTCGGTCACCTTTTGCAAACGCTCGGGCGCCTTGCTGACGGCCTGCCTGGCATGGAAGCGTACTTCCCGGATCGCTGGCAGTGCTTCCCTGCGCAGCGGAGCCACGGCGTTCAGACGCTCTGACAATAACGAGACCGGCCGCATGGTGTGCTTCAGACTTCTGGCCGCACCGCCCAGGTACTTGATCGCACTGCCGGCGCCGACCATAGCGAACAACGCGCCCCACGACGCCTCCAGCCAGTGGCCGAGCGCGCCATCGACGTCACCCTCCAGATGCGCAGCGACCGCCTGACCGGCGCTGACGGCGATGAACACGACATCGAGCAGCAAGGCAAACGGAGGGAACACCATGCAAAACGGTGCAGCTGCAAACATCAGCCCCTTGACCACTTGGCGTTCGATAATTTGCGCGCGGCTGGTGGTGATGTCCTGCACATCCGTGACCGCGCGCTCGATGTACGCGTTGAACTCGCTGCGCGCGTCAATCAGGCGCTGCGCTTCGTACAGCGTATCGACGCGTTGTTTTTTTGCCGCAATCGCATACAGGGTGCGCGACACGATGCTGCGCGCGGCAACCGGCGTACGCGCCATCAAGTAGTCATGCAAAGCGCCGGCGATGTCGCCGAACAGTGACTGATACGCACGCACCACAATGCCGTCGGGCGCATCAGGCGTGTACAGCCACCAGGACGGCTCGGGATCGTACGAGGTCAGGACATAAACCCCGAGCACGACGTGATGGCGCACGGTGAACCTGAACACGCCGTCACTTTCAACCATGCTGGCGCCCGGAAAATGCGTATCCGGCGCTGGCACCTGGCTCAACAGAGAGACCTGACGGACCAGCGCTGAATACACCGCGTCGCTCAATCGCGCCTGACTTCTGGCCACGCGCAAATCACGGTCCATCTTTGACAGCAACACGTTGCGGTAGGCAAAGCGACGCGGTTCGTAAGCAGCATCACGCGGGTCGAGATATTTGCCACGGATCTCGCTGGCGTATTTTTCACCCAGCCACGCCCGGCGCAGATACAGCGCCAGATCGGCGCTGCGCACCTGGCTCAGATCCTGGCCAACCGACGATCGCACGCCTCTTTTCGGATGTTCGATGCCGGAGTTGTCATCGTAGCCGTGAATGGCCAGGTCGAGCAGCGTGGCAACCTGCTGCTTCCTGCGGTCGGCGACGCCAGGGTTGTAATCGATCAACACGGTGGCCGGATCGACCGGTTCCAGCACGTTCTTGCTGCGCATATAGGGCGTGATCGCTGCGGCAACCGTGCGCCTGGCGAAATCGACGAAAACCTCGAAACCGCCCAGCAGCTCGTTGAACACCTGCTGATGAACGATCAGTTCCTGATTGAGGCTGCTGATGCGCCGGCGAGCTTCGAGCCCGAGCGTCGTGTACCAGCGCAGCGAGTTGTCCTGCTCGACCCGCTGCAGGTTGTTTGCCAGGCCCATTTTTGCAGCGGCTTCGACGCATTCGGTGAACGGCAGGGGCGCTCGGCGAAGGTCACTCTGCATGCCCCAGAGAGCGGGGCTGGCCGCAGCGGCCAACAGATAATCCCGTGCAGGGTGATGTGCAGCCGGCGAAAGCTGCTGCAACAGATACTCACGACCGGATTCGCTCTGCGTCCAGCTCCATACTTCGCCGGTCAACGCCGCGATCGAAGGCAACCGGACCCACTCCTGACCGTCCGGCTTGTTGGGCGCGTACAGCACCAGGTTATTCACCGCTTGCTCAGTCTCTGCCTGGTAGAACACCAGAAGATCGGCGCATTGCATGCCGTTGGGCAGCGTCAGTGCGGCCACTTGCAACGGTTTGTTTATAGCGTGCCCAGTCCACAACTGCTCCAGACGCTCATGGTCGGAGTCCGACAGATGAGCTGCGCAGCGCGCGACGAATGCGCTCTGCCGAAGCCGTGCGGCAAACCAGTCGACAAGTGCCTTTTGCACCTCTATACGCTGGTACTGTTCGGCGAGAACGCGCAGGTAGTCCGCCGGATAATCCTGTTCCGCCAGCATATCGGCAATGAATGTTGGCTTCAGTGACTGGTTGCGCAAGGGCGCAGGACTGCTGACCTCCAGGACCGCTGCGAAGTCCTGCCCGATCGGCCCGCATGCCAACAGATCACTGAGGCTGCGATTGTGGGTCGGCTCACCGACCGCCGAGCGCCATCTGAGCCGCACGTCGATCCGGTCCGGTTCAACCGTCATGTCGAGCTTGAGTTGAATGTATTCGATGGCCTGCTGGCGGGCAAAGTCGCGCAACGAGCCGTAGCCCAGCAGCAGGTCATCGAGCGCTGCCTGGGCCAGTGAGGTCTGCTCCTGATAATCGCGCAACAAGGCGCGATCCGGCTCCTTCAGCGCCTTCATCCATGACGGCAGTTGCGCAAAGGAATGCGCCTCGAGAATCTTTTTCTCTGCACCGGTTGCCAGGGCAGTCAATCGATACCGACGCGTGCTGCGGGCCTGAACCCGGTCGATTTTGCTGCGCAATTGATCCAGTGTCAGGCCCGCCAGTTGGTCACGGCGCAACAGCAACTCGATGTCTTTGATATAGCGCCGCAGCTTGCGTTTGATCAGGCGATCGAACAACGCCTCCCGCCCTTTTGTCGCCCAATGTTCTCGCAGGTATTTTTTGTACTGGTCGAGAAAGTGCAACGAAACGCTATCCACCGTCCGGATCACATGCTCATGACGGCTGGACGGCAAACCGGGATCGGCGCCCCCAGGCCAGCGAAATGGCGCGTCCTGGAGCGCCAGGAACATGACTGGCCGGCCGTCGATAAGCTTTTGCAGAATGGCGTCAAGCAGGGCAACCACAAAGCCCGGGGCGAAATGACCGTCCGGGTAATGCCTGCGCAGTTCAGTCAATGCGAAATGCTCCAGCGCCTCGAGCAACGTCATCTGGCTGTTCAAGCGCTTGTCGATCATCACCTGCCAGCGCGTGATGCGCAGCAGGATCTCCTGCACCGACCCCGTAGACGCAGCGGCTATCGGTGGTTTTTCTTCTACAGTCCCTTGTTGATCCGCCATGTCGTCCAGCCTTTTGTTGCGTAGAGATGAGCGCTCACTCTATTTGCCGACAAAAGTGCTCAGGCCATACATATGTATATCGCGGCCGCGAATGTGTAACAGCCAAGCGGTGTGTCCACTTTGCCGGCGACCTGGCGTAAACTGCGCGCTTTTGCAGCTTCGGGCTGCCCCACAGATTTTCAAAGGTGCCCGCCATGCCTTGGCTGCAAGTCCGTCTCGCCATCACCCCGGAACAAGCCGAAACCTACGAGGACGCATTCCTCGAAGTCGGCGCCGTGTCGGTGACTTTCATGGACGCCGAAGACCAGCCGATCTTCGAACCGGAACTCAACACCACGCCGCTGTGGTCGCACACCCACTTGCTGGCGCTGTTCGAAGGCGGTACCGAACCGGAACCGGTGCTGGCCCATCTGGAATTGCTGACCGGCAGCCCGTTGCCCGAGCACCACAGCGAAGTCATCGAAGATCAGGACTGGGAACGCAGCTGGATGGACGGTTTCGAGCCGATGCGTTTCGGCCAGCGCCTGTGGATCGTGCCGAGCTGGCACGCCGCACCCGAGCCTGACGCGGTCAATCTGCTGCTGGACCCGGGCCTGGCGTTTGGCACCGGCACCCACCCGACCACCGCACTGTGCCTGGAATGGCTCGACGGCCAGGATCTGAAAGACTGCCACGTGCTCGACTTCGGCTGTGGCTCGGGGATTCTGGCGATTGCCGCCCTGCTGCTCGGCGCCAAGGAAGCCGTGGGCACCGACATCGACGTACAGGCACTGGAAGCCTCGCGCGACAACGCCGGGCGCAACAACATTGCCGATGAGCTGTTCCCGCTGTACCTGCCCGAGGATCTGCCGCAGATTTCGGCCGACGTACTGGTGGCCAATATTCTCGCCGGCCCGCTGGTGTCGCTGGCACCGCAACTGTCCAGCCTGGTCAAGAGCGGTGGGCGCCTGGCGTTGTCGGGCATTCTCGCCGAGCAGGGCGAAGAAGTAGCGGCAGCTTATGCGCAGGACTTCGAGCTCGACCCGATCGCCAATCGCGACGGCTGGGTGCGCATCACCGGGCGTCGGCGCTAAAATGACCGCTTGCCTGAACCGGATCGCCGCATGACCGACAGTTTCGTCACCCAATGCCCGCATTGCCAGACCAGTTTCCGCGTCAACCATGCTCAGTTGAGCGTGGCGCGCGGCGTGGTTCGTTGCGGCTCCTGCCTGCAAGTGTTCAATGCCGCCAAGCAGCTGCTCGAGCAACATTCTGGCAAGGACACGGTGACGCCGCTCGCACCAGCGCTGCCTGAAACGCCCGCGCCTGTCAGCGATTCTGCGGTCGTCGAACAGATCCCCGCACCGCGCGCCATTAGCCAGAAGCAATGGAGCGCGTCGGAACTGGATCTGGACAGCCTCGATCTGGACGAAGAACTCGCCCGCCTCGAACAGCGCGAAATCCAGCCGGCCGCCGAATTCGGCCGTACCCGCGAAGAATCCTTGAGCGCCCGGCGCGACAGCCCGGAACCGGACGAAGGCACATGGCCCGACAGCCTGTTCAGTGAGCCTGCCGATGAGCGCAGCGCAGCGCCGGATGTCGAACCGTATATCGACGGCGTCGAAACCCTCGAACCCGAGCGCACCGAACCCTCGTTATCACTGGAACCGGTGGATCTGGATGACGAGCCGCCGATCCCGCAACTGCGCCTGCACGATCCGATTGACCCGGCCGCCCGCCGCGAACGCTTCTCGGCCAGCGACGACAGCGATGACGACGCTCTGCCATTGATCACCTCGCCGCGCAAAAAACGCGAACGGGCCGAGCCCGGCGTGCGCGCCGAGGTCCTGCAGGATCTGACCGACGACCCGCTGCAACTGGACTGGCAGCAACGCCGTTCGCCCTGGGGCCGGCGCCTGCTCTGGCTGGTGCTGGTGCTGCTGGCCGCCGGCGGTCTTGCCGCTCAGTACGTTGCCTATCACTTCGAGGAACTGGCGCGGCAGGATCAATACCGACCGTGGTTCCAGCAGATCTGCCCGCAGATTGGCTGCACCGTGCCGTCGAAAGTCGATATCGGCAAAATCAAGAGCAGCAACCTGGTGGTGCGCAGCCATCCCGAATTCAGCGGGGCGCTGGTGGTCGATGCGATCATTTACAACCGGGCGACGTTTTCCCAGCCGTTCCCGTTGCTCGAACTGCGTTTTGCCGACCTCAACGGTCATCTGATCGCCAGTCGTCGCTTCAAACCCGGCGAGTACCTGAGCGGCGATCTCGAAGGCCTCGCGGAAATGCCGCCGCAGACGCCGATCCACATCGCCCTGGATATTCTCGATCCGGGGCCGAAAGCGGTGAATTACAGCCTGAACTTCCACTCACCGGAATGAACCGCTTCAGCGTTTCCCGATTGACGGCATTTTTCTGACTGATCGCGGCCGACCAAACCGTTGGCGATAACAGAATAACTGTTCAGATTTTGTTCAATTCAGCCTTTAACCAGTCATCGAGAGCGGGTATCATGCCCACCCTTTTTCGAACTCTCATGATCCGGCCCCACTTCAGGGAAGTCCTATGTCGGCGGTACGCATCGGCCCATATACATTGCAGAACGGTTTGATTCTCGCCCCGATGGCGGGAGTCACCGACCAGCCCTTTCGTCAGCTGTGCAAGCGTCTGGGCGCAGGGCTTGTAGTCTCGGAAATGGTCACCAGCGACATGAGCCTGTGGAATACGCGCAAGTCACGCATGCGCATGATCCACGAAGGCGATCCCGAGCCGCGCTCGGTGCAGATCGCCGGTGGCGACGCGCAGATGCTGGCCGATGCGGCACGGGCCAACGTCGAGTTGGGCGCACAGATTATCGATATCAACATGGGTTGCCCGGCAAAGAAGGTCTGCAACAAGGCCGCCGGCTCCGCGTTGCTGAAAGACGAAGCACTGGTGACCGAGATCCTGCAGGCCGTAGTGGCCGCGGTTGATGTGCCGGTTACCCTGAAGATCCGCACCGGCTGGGATCGCGAAAACAAGAATGGCCTGAACGTGGCGAAGATCGCCGAACAGGCCGGGATCACAGCGCTGGCCGTACATGGCCGTACGCGCGCCGATCTGTACACAGGGGAAGCCGAGTACGACACGATTGCCGCGATCAAGCAGGCGGTGTCGATCCCGGTGTTTGCCAATGGCGATATCGATTCGCCGGAAAAGGCCCGATACGTGCTTGATGCGACCGGTGCCGATGGCCTGCTGATAGGCCGGGCCGCTCAAGGGCGGCCATGGATTTTTCGCGAGATCGATCACTTCCTGCGCACCGGCGAGAAATTGCCCGCGCCGGAACTGAGCGAAGTGGAACGCATCCTGCTGGAGCACCTGGCTGCCCTTCACGCCTTCTATGGCGACGTGATGGGCGTGCGCATTGCCCGCAAGCATGTGGGCTGGTATCTCGCAACCTTGCCGGGCGCCAGGGAGTTTCGCGCCCGTTTCAATCGTTTGGATGGTACGGAAACACAATGCGCCGACGTTCGGGAGTTCTTCGCCGAGCGTTACAAGAGCCTGACAGGGGACGAAGAAGGGGTGGCCGCATGACGATGATGACCGAGACTTTAGTGAGTGGAACAACACCCGTGAGCGACAACGTGAATTTGAAACAGCACCTCAACACGCCGAGCGAAGAAGGCCAGACCCTTCGCGGGAGTGTCGAGAAGGCGCTGCACAATTATTTCGCCCACCTTGAGGGCGCGTCCGTCACGGATGTGTACAACCTGGTGCTGTCCGAAGTCGAGGCGCCCCTGCTCGAAAGCGTGATGAACTACGTCAAGGGCAACCAGACCAAGGCCAGTGAGCTGCTGGGACTGAACCGCGGCACGCTGCGCAAGAAACTCAAGCAGTACGATCTGCTGTAAGCATTCAATCAAACCAGAAAGGCGCCCGCGTAAAAAACGGTCGCCTTTTTTGCTGACTTCCTTTGCTTTTGATGGAAATTGAGATGACCGACCAGACTACCCGCCTGCCGATCCGCCGCGCCTTGATCAGCGTTTCCGACAAGACCGGGATCCTCGAATTCGCCAAGGAGCTCGAAGCTCTGGGCGTCGAGATCCTCTCCACCGGCGGAACGTTCAAGCTGCTGCGTGACAACGGCGTTGCCGCAGTGGAAGTCGCGGATTACACCGGTTTCGCCGAGATGATGGACGGTCGGGTGAAAACCCTGCACCCGAAAATCCACGGCGGCATCCTCGGTCGTCGCGGTACTGACGACGCGATCATGAACGAGCACGGCATCAAGCCGATCGATCTGGTAGCGGTCAACCTGTACCCGTTCGAAGCGACCATCAACAAGCCAGGCTGCGACCTGCCGACCGCCATCGAGAACATCGACATCGGCGGGCCGACCATGGTCCGTTCGGCAGCGAAAAACCATAAAGACGTGGCCATCGTGGTGAATGCCAGCGATTACGCCAACGTCCTGGAAAACCTCAAGGCCGGCGGCCTGACCTACGCTCAGCGTTTCGACCTGATGCTCAAGGCCTTCGAACACACCGCCGCCTACGACGGCATGATCGCCAACTACATGGGCACCGTGAACCAGGCCGCTGAAACCTTGAGCACTGAAGGTCGCAGCGAATTCCCGCGCACCTTCAACAGCCAGTTCATCAAGGCTCAGGAAATGCGCTACGGCGAGAACCCGCACCAGAGCGCGGCGTTCTACGTGGAAGCCAAGCCTGCCGAAGTCGGCATCGCCACCGCGACCCAGCTGCAAGGCAAGGAACTGTCGTACAACAACGTCGCCGACACCGACGCGGCGCTGGAATGCGTGAAGAGTTTCGTCAAGCCAGCCTGCGTGATCGTCAAGCACGCCAACCCGTGCGGCGTGGCGGTCAGCCCGGACGCTGAAGGCGGCATCCGTCAGGCTTACGAACTGGCGTACGCCACCGACACCGAGTCGGCGTTCGGCGGCATCATCGCCTTCAACCGTGAACTGGATGCCGAGACCGCCAAAGCGATCGTCGAGCGCCAGTTCGTTGAAGTGATCATCGCCCCAAGCGTCAGCGAAGAAGCCCGCGCCATCGTTGCCGCGAAAGCCAACGTACGCCTGCTGGCCTGCGGCGACTGGTCGGCTGAGCGCGCCGCTGCCTGGGACTACAAACGCGTCAACGGTGGCCTGCTGGTGCAGAGCCGCGATATCGGCATGATCAGCGCCGACGACCTGAAAGTGGTGACCAAACGCGCACCGACCGAACAGGAAATCCACGACCTGATCTTCGCCTGGAAAGTCGCCAAGTACGTCAAATCCAACGCCATCGTCTACGCCAAGAATCGCCAGACCATCGGTGTCGGCGCCGGCCAGATGAGCCGCGTCAACTCGGCCCGCATCGCCGCGATCAAGGCTGAGCACGCCGGTCTGCAAGTAGCCGGTTCGGTCATGGCGTCCGACGCATTCTTCCCGTTCCGCGACGGCCTCGACAACGCGGCCAAGGTCGGTATCACTGCGGTGATCCAGCCGGGCGGTTCGATGCGTGACAACGAAGTGATTGCTGCTGCTGATGAAGCCGGCATCGCGATGGTATTCACCGGCATGCGCCACTTCCGTCACTGATTATTTTGCTTGATCGTACCCACGCTCTGCGTGGGCACGCAGCCCGGGACGCTCCGCGTCCCTCGGACGCGGAGCGTCCGTAGAGGCATTCCCACGCGGAGCGTGGGAACGATCAGCCCCCACAGAATTAGCGTCATCCGAGGTTTTTGAAATGAATGTTTTGATCATTGGCAGCGGTGGCCGTGAACACGCTCTGGCCTGGAAAGTGGCTCAGGATCCGCGTGTGCAGAAGGTTTTCGTTGCACCGGGCAACGCTGGCACTGCCACTGAAGCCAAGTGCGAGAACGTCGCCATCGACGTGCTGGCGCTGGAGCAACTGGCTGACTTCGCCGAGAAAAACGTTTCCCTGACCATCGTCGGCCCGGAAGTGCCGCTGGTGGCTGGCGTGGTCGATCTGTTCCGCTCCCGTGGCCTGGACTGCTTCGGTCCGACCGCCGGTGCTGCGCAACTGGAAGGCTCGAAAGCCTTCACCAAGGATTTCCTCGCCCGCCACAAGATCCCGACCGCCGATTACCAGAACTTCACCGAGATCGAGCCGGCCCTGGCTTATCTGCGTGAGAAAGGCGCGCCGATCGTGATCAAGGCCGATGGCCTGGCTGCCGGCAAAGGCGTGATCGTCGCCATGACCCTGACCGAAGCCGAAGACGCCGTGCGTGACATGCTCGCCGGCAACTCGTTTGGCGACGCCGGTTCACGTGTGGTGATCGAAGAATTCCTCGACGGCGAAGAAGCCTCGTTCATCGTCATGGTCGACGGCAAGAACGTGCTGCCGATGGCCACCAGCCAGGACCACAAACGCGTCGGCGACGGCGACAGCGGCCCGAACACCGGCGGCATGGGCGCCTACTCCCCTGCCCCGGTGGTCACCGCCGACGTGCATCAGCGCGTGATGGATCAGGTGATCTGGCCGACCGTGCGCGGCATGGCCGACGAAGGCAACGTCTACACTGGTTTCCTCTATGCCGGTCTGATGATCGACAAGGCCGGTAACCCGAAAGTCATCGAGTTCAACTGCCGCTTCGGCGATCCGGAAACCCAACCGGTGATGCTGCGTCTGCAATCGAGCCTGGTGCTGCTGGTCGAAGCCGCATTGGCGCAAGCGCTGGACAAGATTGAAGCGCAATGGGATCCGCGTCCGAGCGTTGGCATCGTGCTGGCCGCTGGCGGCTACCCGGGCGACTACGCCAAAGGCGCAGCGATCAACGGTCTGGACGCGGCGGCAGCTCTGGAAGGCAAAGTCTTCCACGCCGGCACCGCACTGAAAGACGGTCAGGTCGTTACTGCCGGTGGTCGTGTACTGTGTGCCACTGCCATGGGCGCCACCGTCGGTGAAGCTCAGCAGCAGGCCTACAAACTTGCCGCTGCCATCGACTGGGAAGGCTGCTTCTACCGCAAGGACATCGGCTACCGCGCCATTGCCCGTGAACGCGGCGAAACCCAGGAGTAAGCGATCCATCAGGCCCGGCGCGGGATGCCATTCCTCGCCGGGCTGTTCGGTCGTCGCGCATCGTTATATTCTGGCATCAACCTACGAAGGGATTTCGCCGTGCGCTGGCTCAGGATTGCCATAAGCTTCACCGTCACGCTGATGACCTTGCTCTGCACGCTCCCGGCCCAGGCCGCGCAAGGCAGTGGCTGGTCGGTATTGCTTGACGATCAGGGCATCCTGCAACTGAGCGACATCCGCTCCGCTCGCTACACCAATCAATTCAGCCCCATCGAGCTTGACCGCCTGACCGCGGCCGAACCCGACGGCGCCCTGTGGCTGCGCTTCAAACTGGCGCCGGGCAAGCACGAACAAGTGCTGCGCATCTTTGCCCCCGACCTGTCCCAACTCAATCTCTACGTGCTCGACGGCGACCGGCTGATCGAGCAACGCAATACCGGCAACGAACGGCCCCAGGCCGAACATCCATTGCCGAGCAGCGATTTCATGCTGCCGCTGCCCCAGGCTGACAAGCCGCTGGACGTCTACGTACGCATGGTTTCCGGCCATCAGCTGCGCCCGCACATCACCCTGCAAGCGGCAATCGAAGGCGCCGCCGATCAGAAGCAGACGCTGATTTTCGGCCTGCTGTTCGGCTGCCTCGCCATGCTCCTGCTGCACAACCTGGTGCGCTACGCCTACTCGCGCTCGCGCAGCAGTCTGTGGCTGGCGATCTGTGAGGGCCTGCTGGGGCTGAGTCTGTTCCTGTTGCTCAACCTCGCCGGTCCGTGGCTGCCGAACTGGCAAGCCATTCAGACGCCGGGCGCTTATCTGGCATTGCTGCTGACGGCTCCAGCCGGGTTGATGTTCGCCCTGCGCTTCTTTGCGCCACTGGGCCAGCACGCGCTGAACAAACTGCTGTGGGGCGACATTCTGTTGATCGTCACGTGCAGCCTGTTGCTGCTGTTCGTCAACACCTTGCCGCTGAACATCATCACCTACGCACTGGTCGCACTGGCCGGCCTGAGCATGTTGCTGGTGGGCTTCTATCACTGGCAAAAAGGCTATCGCCCGGCGCGTCTGTTCGTCGCCGCCATGGTCGTGTTCAACATTGGCACCCTGGTTATCCTGCCGGCGCTGCTGGGGCTGACACTGGTTACGCCGCAAGGCCTGATCATGACGCTGATGGTGTTCATCTGCATCAGTGGCCTGCTGATGAGCATTGCCTTGGGCGAGCGACAGCGCAGCATCACCGAAAGCCGTTTCAGCATCAGCCGCGACCTCGCGGCAAGCAACGCCGAAATCAACGCCAAAGCCGAATTCCTCGCCAAGATCAGCCACGAAATCCGCACACCGATGAACGGTGTACTGGGCATGACCGAGCTGCTGCTGGGCACGCCGCTGTCGGTCAAGCAACGCGATTATGTGCAGACCATCCACAGCGCCGGCAACGAACTGCTGACGCTGATCAACGAGATCCTCGACATCTCCAAGCTCGAATCCGGGCAGATCGAACTCGATGACGTGCAGTTCGACCTCAACGCGCTGATCGACGATTGCCTGAGCATCTACCGGGCCAAGGCCGAGCAACAGAACGTCGAGCTGATCAGTTTCATCCAGCCGCAAGTGCCACGGGTGATCAGCGGCGATCCGACGCGCCTGCGCCAGACCTTGCTGAGCCTGCTGGAAAACGCCCTGAAGAAAACCGAAGAAGGCGAAGTGCTGATCGTCGTTGCACTGGACGAGCGCAGCAGCAAACCGCGCCTGCGCATTGCCGTGCAGGACAGCGGCGTGCCGATGGAGCCGGAAGAGCGCGAGGCGCTTCTGCACGCCGAATTGCACAGCAAGCACTTCCTCTCGGCCAATCGCCTCGGTGGCAATCTTGGCCTGGTGATTGCGCGCCAACTGATTCGTCTGATGCAAGGCGAGTTCGGCATCAAGAGCGGCGCCACCCAGGGCAGCACTTTGTGGCTGACCTTGCCACTGGACCCGGATCGCCTCGAACATCCGACCTCCGATCTGGACAGTCCGCTGCAAGGCGCACGGGTGCTGGTAGTCGACGATAACGACACCTGTCGCAAAGTGCTGGTACAGCAATGCAGCGCCTGGGGCCTGAATGTCAGCGCCGTGCCGTCGGGCAAGGAAGCGCTGGCGCTGCTGCGCACCAAGGCGCACCTGCGCGATTACTTCGACGTGGTTCTGCTCGACCAGAACATGCCCGGCATGACCGGCATGCAACTGGCCGCGAAGATCAAGGAAGACCCGAGCTTGAACCACGACATTCTGCTGATCATGCTCACCGGCATCAGCAACGCGCCGAGCAAGATCATTGCGCGCAATTCCGGGATCAAACGGATTCTGGCCAAACCGGTGGCCGGTTATACGCTCAAGACCACGCTGGCGGACGAACTCAATCAACGCAACAAGGGCCAGGTGGTGTTCCAGCCGCAGGTCGTTACGGCGGCCACAGCGGCCAAGGTGCCGAGCGACTTCCGCATCCTCGTCGCCGAAGACAACACCATTTCGACCAAAGTGATTCGCGGCATGCTCGGCAAGCTCAATCTGCAACCGGACACCGCGAGCAATGGCGAAGAAGCGCTGCAAGCGATGAAGGCCCAGCGTTACGACCTGGTGCTGATGGACTGCGAAATGCCGATCCTCGATGGTTTCTCCGCGACGCAGCAACTGCGCGCCTGGGAAGTCAGCAATCAGCGCATCCGCACACCGATCGTCGCCCTCACCGCGCACATTCTCGCCGAACATAAAGAACGCGCCCGCCAGGCCGGCATGGACGGGCACATGTCCAAACCGGTCGAGCTGTCGCAACTGCGTGAACTGATCGAGCATTGGGTCGCCGAACGCGATCAGCAGAACCGGGCCACGACCCAGCCGTCGTAAACCGACAGATTGTCCGGTGCCTGATAGACTCCCCCCGACTCCATCGCCAGTGAGCTTGCATCATGCTCCATGTGTTGTTCAGCGTTTATCTGAAGATGCTGGTGCTCTACAGCCCGTTCTTCGTGTTGTCCTGCTTTATCAGCCTGACCCGTGGCTATTCGCGCAAGGAACAGCGGCGTCTGGCGTGGAAGGTCGCCCTCGCCACACTGATTTCCAGTGTGCTGCTGTATTTGTTCGGGCGGGTGATTTTCGATGTCTTCGGCATCACCGTGGACGCCTTTCGCATCGGTGCCGGCAGCGTGTTGTTCATTTCCGCGCTGGGCATGGCTCAGGGCAAACCGGCGGTGCAGGCCGACAATGTGCAGCAGGACGTGACCATCGTGCCGCTGACCATTCCGCTGACGGTCGGCCCCGGCACGATCGGCGCCTTGCTGGTGATGGGCGTCAGCCAGCCGCACTGGGACGACAAGCTCACCGCAATCATGAGTATTGCGCTCGCCAGTTTCACTGTCGGTGTGGTGCTGTACCTGTCCAATCGCATCGAGCGGATTCTCGGCGATCAGGGCTTGCAGATTGTCAGCCGCTTGATGGGATTGTTCGTTTGCGCGCTGGCAGCGCAAATCATCTTTACCGGTGTGAAGGGTTATCTGGTGCCTTGAGCATTGTCGCAGTGCAACCGCCACAACAAACGCCGCGTACGGTCACCGTTCGCGGCGTTTTGTTGTGCATGGCGGCCTCAGCGCAGCGCTGCGATCACCGCTGTCAGGCTGACCGTTGCCTCGACACCGCGCGCAGTGGCGAAGGCTTGCAGCCCTTGAGCCAGCGTCAAGGTATGTGGCCGCCCGGCGATGGGCAGCATCAGTAGCAGTGGGCGTTGTCCGTCGAAATTACGCACGATCAGACTGTGTCCGGAGTCCGGATCGGTCAGCACCACATCGTCATCGACCCGTGACATCCACCAATGCCCGCACTCGTCCAGATCCAGATCCAGCAGGCAAGGTTCTGCCGTTTCAGCATCTGTAGCCTGTCGTCCATCGACCACGATGCAGTCCAGGCGCTGGAAGGACGCTTGCGACAGCCGATAACCCGAGGTCTGCGAACCGTAAGCCAGCAGCAGCCTGGCGACGCCTTCGGGCAGCAATGGCTCGATCTCTGTCATGTCATCACCCACCTCGAGCGCCAGGACTTCGGCGTCGCGCTGGGCATAACTGCCGGGCAGCCAGACGCCGTCGTTCGGGCCGGCGCTGAAAATCAACTGGTCGACCGGGTCGAACAGCATCGGCTGCTTCGACCCGCGCGTACCGAGAAATGCCGACCACTGCCCGTCGCTGCGCCCGGCCAGATCGAACAGCCGGTCAAGTTGCGGCAGGTAATACAGGTAGCGTCCGGTTGCACTTGCCACTTGTATGACAGACGCGTGGGCATGTCCGTGCAACAACGCTCGCAGGCGCGCACGTAACTGTTCATCGCTCTGACCCGGCACATGAGACCAGCGATTTTCCACGCCAACGATCATTGCCGGCTGGTTATCCAGCAATTGCAGATGCACCCCGTCGAGGGTCTGCGCGACCAGCCCTTCACCCTGGCGTCGCACCTCAGCAAAAGTCCATGACGTCCAGACCTTTTCAGGCCTGCCGAGCGCCTCCGATTTCAGCACGCGATGGTCCTCGGCAAACACTCCCCGCAGTGCTTCGATCGCCATCAGCGGCTGGCGATAAAGTTGTCCGGTGCTGATTTCAAGCAACCAGACCGCGCTGTTATCCGGGGTCAGACCGAGCAGCGCCAGCTCCTTGCCCTGACCGATATCGGCCACAGCGATTCTGCCATCGACACACCATGCCGCCAGGAACGCCTGACCTGCCACATCACGTAAACCGAAGATCGGCAACGGCAGCAACGGCGCTTTCGTGGCCAGCGCGGGCAATGCGCTCAACCAATCGGGATGTCTCCGCAGCCAACGCGGCCCGACACCGGCGAACCGCAGAATCGACGGCTTATCGGCCTGATCGAGCCACGCCTCATCGCTTCTGTGGGCAAGGGAAGGTACCCCGTACTGAAACACAATTGCGTCGTCGATCGCTGCCGCTGCCGGCACGTCGACGATATCGATTTCGAACAGTCGGCCGTCGTCCTTGGTGGCGATGAAACGCTGATTGGTCTGAGTGACCTCCACCACATCGTGTTCGATCACCACACTCTGCCAATGCCCGACCCGGGGTTCGATGCCGCGGCTGATCGTCCGCTCCTGCGGGCTATAGAACAGCACCGCGTTGTTTTCCGCGCTGGACGGCACCAGCATCAACAAGTCCTCGGGCCAGGACCGGTCCTGCCCGGCCTGAATGCACTTGCCCGTCGCCTTGTTCAGCCAGGCCCGGTCGCGCCGACGCAACCCGGCATAGCCTTCCACGACAATGAACGGAGCATAAGACCAGCCGCTGCTGCTGGCGGCCGTGTCTGGCGATTCGCGCCTGAACGGGCCATCGATTTGTCGAAGCGCTTCGCGCGGTTCGAACCGATAATCCTCTGCCGCGAAAGTGATCTTGCAAGCCGTCAGCTCCACATCCCGACCGGTGATCCGATACTCGATGGTGGTGGTGCCATGCAACGCTTCTGCCGTCAGCTTCTGCACAATCCGCAGCGCACCATCGGCTTGTTGTTGGCAGCCAATGATCGTCGATCCCATACGCGGATTTTTCAGACGGTAGCGATGCTGGACGATGCCGGTCAGCACATCGACCCGCCACAGCGATGGATGATCGGGATGATAAAACCACGCATGGCCCGCGCTGACGCCTGCCAGAACCACGCCCTCGTTGACCTCCTGCGGCAGGTTACGTGCGAACAGCACCCGATCCCGCGCGGTGTCGTAATAACCGGTGGTCACCACTGGTTGGCCCGGCGAATTGAACGGCACTCTGAAGTTACGCAACGGCAAATACGCTGCGGTCAATTGCCCGCTGGTGACCTGAGCGCGCAGATAGCGCAGAACCGGCGCCGGGATGCCGCTGGCTGTCATGTCGGCGCTGCGCTGCTGATCCGCAGCTTCGTTTTCGTAGTCGAGAACAACACCGATCAGATGCAGGCTGAGGCCTGCCCAGTCGATCCGGAACAGGCCCTGGGCCAGCTCGATGACACCGTCGAAACGATTCAACATCACGCCATCGACCAGCATGTCAGGTGCGCTGTCGATGCTGTCCCGTGGCTTTTCCCGAAAGCTGACCTGTTCCACCCGGGCCCAGGACGCTTGCACCGTCCATGTCACCCGTTCCCAGCCCTGCGCTTGTTCGAAATTCACCGCCAGCAGGCCTGGCACTAATCGAATCCGGTATTGCCCCTGCGGCGCGGTGATCCGGTAGGCAATCTTCTCGCGCCACTCTGGTGGCAGGTCCGGAACCACCAGTTGGCTGACCTCAGCGCTCAACTGCACCTTGATCGTCGTGGCCATGAAGACCGGATGCAGCTTGTAAAGGATGTGTGGCGCAAACGGCGTGCTGAACAGGTAAAACACCCGGTTACCGAGCGCGTCATATTCCAGCTGATGTGCCAGACGGTCATGCAACCGCGGATAGCGGGTCGTGGAAAAAGGCACGGCCCCAGCGCTGCCGAGCTGATATTCGTAGCCGTAGTAACAGACGGGTGAACAGGGCAGCACCAGCGTCTCGGGCAAGGTCCCCCAGACGCTGCCGACAGCAGGCCGTTGAAAGGCTCTGGGGATGTTGATCGCGGCATGTCGCCTGGCTGGATCATCGTCGTACTGCGGCAGCTCCAGCGCACTGCCTTTCCAGGGGTAAAACTTCTGCCCCTCGAACGCCACCCTTCTGCTGTGCAGATCCACCTCGGTGATCACGGCCAGCGCGGGGAACTGCAAGACCGCACCAGCGCGTTCGTAAGATTGCTGATAAGCGTCGTGAATCTGCGAGAGGTGCTCGCCAATGGCCGCAGCCTTGTCCATGATCTGCCCGAGATTGCTGGCAATGGCGGTCACCCCGATACCCACGCCCAGTAGCGGCACAGCCAGCGCTGCGGCGAACGCGCCCACCGTTCCGCCCGCTGCCAGGGCGACAAGATCCAGACCCAGCGCCGCCGTGTTGAACGCCAGGGACGTGGAGAACCGCGCTCGCTGCTCATGATTCTCTGCCTGCGTCAGGTTGTAGATGTCGAAGCCGATATTGGCCACGGAAAATGCCACACCAACGCCCGTCGTGGCCTGTCCTGCCAGGCGTGCGGCGAATGAGCCCTGCTGCAACGCCCGCTCGGCCGCTGCTACCTGACGCACCAGTTGGACGATCTGCACAGCATCGCTGGCGACACCAAAGCCCAGCTGTGCATAACTGACGTACACCTGGATCTGCAGAGCAACGGTCAACGCCGGCACGGTATCGCCAGCGCGGTAATCGCGCTGGCGCATTTCACTGATCAGCGTCTGGATCGCAAAGGCAAAACTCAGCCGGCTCCCACCGTCGTGGTCAGCCGTCTGCCCGGGCCTGGCCGCACCGCCCTGCACGAGTCGTTCGACGTATTGCCTGATTTTCTGAAAGCGCGAATCGCGGGTGATCACCGTCAGGGGGTTTTGCGCATTGCGCGGATCGATCAGGGTAATGCTGTGGCCGCCGTCGGCTTTGTTGCCGAGGGTATCGAACAACGGCACGTAATCACCCGCCACCTTGTGCTCACGGCGCAAGCGCTCGGTCGCCTGCTCGAACTCGCTGGCCCAGTAGCGTGCATCCAGTTGCGCGAGACTGGCGCCCAGTCGAGCGTTTTCGCCCAGAGATCGGGTGCGGGCCAACGCTTGCTTGTGCCAGATCGACGCTCCCTGCGGATCGGCCAGTGCAACGTTGTGCAGAAAACTGTCTACGCGCAGATCCGATGACAGCCTGCGTTCGGCGATCGTCGAGGTGTCCAGTTCGATCACGTTGAATGGCGCATTGGCCGCATCGCCCAGACCATAAAGCTTCGCCAGCGCGTTATCGTCTGCGCTCAGATAATGCTCTACGCCACGCTGCAACTGCGCACCATCGGCAAACCCATAGAGAGCAAAGTTGGGGTCGTAGAAGCGATAGGCCGCGTGCTCACCGGTTCGCACTTTGGCCAGCAGCAGGGCGTGGTCGCCGGTGTCGAGCAGCAGCACCGCAGGTGCCGCACTGGCGTCCAGCGCAGCCATGATGCTGTCCATGCGCTGCACGCCGCGAGCGCTGCCGACCTCGCCGGTGGGCAAGGCGCGCAGTTCGTCCAGCGCACTGCGCAACGCCCGCGAGCCAAGTTCGTCGGGACTCGCGCTGGCGTTGGCGACATGCCCGACCAACGCCCGCTCCGCCGGCTCGCCAGCTGCAACGGCGGCGCCCATCAGCAGCACCAGCGGATAACAGCGGCGCCCCGGGTCGCCTGCGTTGTGCTGCAACAGATCCTGCGGCAACTGCTTGACCGACACCGCGCCAGCCTTGAAAAAGACATCACGCACCTGGCCGCTGCGCTGCAAGATCTGCGTGCGGAACTCATGCCGGGCGCTGCGCTTGATCTGGCCGATACGCTCGCCCCACTGGCGCAGCGTCAGCGGCTCGGACATGGCTTGCACCTTGAGTTCGCGGGTCGTCGATGTGGCCGTCGGCAGGTCGCGTTCCAGCCCGTTCTCGAACGCCGCCGAGCGGCGCTGGCGCACGGCTTTTTCAATCGCATCGTAGCGCGCGAAAGTGCCGTCGCGGTCGGTGGCGATGGCCAGGTCGCGCACCTGTTGCCAGGTATCGGCGAACCCGCCATCGTCCACGCTCGTGGCACCGAAAATGCCGCCGAGCACGACCCGCATTGCGGGGCTCAGTTGCTCCAGCGGCAGCGTTCCGTGGGCGATGCGGCTGAACAGTTCGTTGAGATGGCTGACGGAATCCGCGCCATGGGAGGTCGGCACCACGACAGGTCCTTGCGCCAGCACCTGTTGGCGGGTGTCGAAGTCGATGACCACGGTTTGATCGAAGGTAACCTCCCCGCTCAACTTGTCTCGCATCGCTCGAATGAAAGGCTCGCCCAGATCATCCATCAAACGTTGCAGCACCGCGGTCAACAGCACCGGTTTGCCTTCGACAACGGGCCAGCCGCGCTCGAAGGTCAGGCTTCGATCACTGAGCAGGTCGGACAAGCGTCCGGCATAACGGGATTTGAGCTTGCCCTCGGCCCACCGGGCGTGTTCCATCTCCAGCCAGTCTTTTTCCGTGCCCCTGACGATCCAGCCGGAAATGGTTTCCTCTTCGGTATTGACGTTATAGCCCTCGCGCAAACGCTGTTGCGCCAACACCTGACGAGTGAAATACGGATCGCAATTGGCTTCGATGTATTCATGCAATCCGGCGAGTGCCGCGCCCGGGCCGGTGAGCGTTACCGTGCCTCCCGCGTCATTACGAATGCCGTCCTGGTAATAGGTGACAACCGCTTTAAGCAATTGGTAGGCATAAGCTTCATTCCAGTTGGTGAAGTTCGACCTGACCAACATCTCTTCGATGACTGCCGCAGCGACCGTGGTCAGGATTTCACTGTCGGCCCACCCGGATCCCGAGTTGGCCATGCGTCTTTCCACTTCCGCGAGCACGTCGTAATTAAGCCGAATGACTTGCATGATCGACAACGTCATGCCGCTGCCCGGCTGGGCGATGAAATGTGCATTCATTTCCTCGTCGATTTGCAGCCCCATGCGAAAGCCGTTCTCGCCGGCCTCCACGGTTTGCGGCGGCACGAACAGTTCAAGCGGGTCCGGTTTGCTGCGAGCAAAATCCTCGAGAAGTTGTTTATGTTGTTGTGGAAGACTGTCGGTTCTGTCGGGGTAATGCTGTGGATCGCGTCCAGGCATCAACTGCGGGTTATTGTTCAACAGAAGTTGCAGAACACCGATCTTTTGCGTCTGGCTGTAATCGCTGACATCGACACCGCCCAACTTATCGAGCAGTGGCGGCAGATAATCCATGTCGGTATAACGCCCGCCTTCACGAAGTTCTGCCTGCAAGCGCACCACATCGCTCGCTGCGGCGAAGTTGCCGCGCATCGACACTTCGCGGCGGTAAACGTCCGCCAGCAAGTCATCGGCAAAGGTGTGAGATACATCGCGTAATTGCAGATCCGCGCCAACCATCGCCAGATGGCTGTCGAGGCAGCGCTGACGAAAAGCCTGCAGCGTCGCGCGGTCCTTGCCATAAGCACGCACCATCAGATCGATGCGCGCTTGATCGGCTCGCCCATTCCACTTCGGCTGGCTGAGGTAGTCGAACATCTGCTGTTTCAACACCCGTGCGCGGTCTTCAATCATCGTCGCCAGTTGCCCGGCATGCTTGAGTGCAGCGCCACCGGACGCCATCGCATCAGCCCTGGCACTGTCGAGAATGACCCGGTTCATCTCGAAAGCCAGCAACGCATCGCTGTCGTACCAAAGGTTGAAGCGGTAACCCTCCGCCGCCATCACCTGGCGCCAGATATTCATGTAATCGCGCTGATTGACACCGACTTCGCTGCCGCCAACCCAGACGAAATGGATGACTTTCGGCACCGGCCGGGTCAGCCCCGACAACATTTCCACGGTCGTCGAAAGCCGTGACAGATAACGTTGCAGCCCGCGCGCAATGTCATCGACAACCACCGGAACAGGGGTTTTCTTGCGTTTGAGCAGCGCTGCAAGTTGCTCTTGAAACAGGCTCGCCAGGGTCAACAACGACACCGGATCGGTCGTTTGACTGGCTTGCTGGTAACAGTCGTTCAGCGCTTGGTACTGCGCCGAGGCAGAGAACTCCCGTAACGCCCTGGAGATCACCGAATACTCTTGCGCAGATACGAACGCTCGCCCGAACGAATAATCGTTTTTCAAAGCCATTGCACACTCCTTGTTTATTAAATGGCTCATTGACCGCGCACAACTTTCGCGCCGCTGCAGAGCGGTAGATTGATTTGAACGACACTCGACAAGTGCTGTGAACACAGCACCCTAGTGGGCGAATACGCGCCACACAAACAACAAGGAATACAAAGCTTGTCCCCGGCAATATCTGATAACACCGCAGCAGTACGCTGTAACGGCAGCGAAATAATTAGCGGACCGGCGCGACCGTCGGGCATAAAAAATGGCCCTGCCCTGTGGGACATGACCATTGTTTATTGCTGGTGGAAAACAATTGAAACTTCAATCGGACTTACAACCGCTCAAACTTTCCCGTCGCTGAGAATTGCATGAGCGGAGGGTTTTTCAGGACAGCGGTTTTTCACCATACCAACGCGGCGTGTACACCCATTCACCGCCCCCGGCACGGGCGAAGGTGGAGGTGGTCGAAGAGCCGATCAACACCATGGTGCGCATGTCCACCTGTTCCGGTGTCAATGCGCCCAGGGTCGTGGTGCGCAGCGTCTGCCCCGGCCGGCCGATGTCCCGACCGAGCACCACCGGTGTTTCAGGCAAGCGGTGCTGCGCAACAATCTCCAGCGCCCGGCCCAACTGCCACGGGCGCGCCCGGGAAATCGGGTTGTAGAACGCCAGGGCCAGATCCGCTTCGGCGGCCAGATCCAGACGTTTCTCGATGATCGACCACGGCTTGAGGTTGTCCGACAGCGACATCACACAGAAGTCGTGGCCCAGCGGCGCACCGGCCTGAGCCGCAGTGGCCAGCGAGGCGGAGACGCCGGGGAGGATTTCCAGATCAACGCTGTGCCACGCCGGGTCATCCGATTCGTGCAGGGCTTCGAGCACCGCAGCGGCCATGGCGAATACCCCCGGGTCGCCCGAGGAAACCACGATCACCGAGCGGCCTTCGGCGGCGAGCCTGAAGGCATGGCGGGCACGCTGCATTTCTTCGCGATTGTCGGTGCAGTGCTGCACCTGATCATCGCGGAACGGGCCGGCCATCCGTACGTAGGTTTCGTAACCCAGCACATCGGTGGCGCGGGCCAGTTCGGCTTTCACCGCTGGCACCATCAGTTCGGCGGCGCCGGGGCCAAGGCCAATGACCGCGAGGCGACCACGCGGGCGGCCGATCTGCGCGACGTCCAGCGGTTGCTCGGCAATCGCGATCGCCAGATGTTCTGCGCTGATCACCTTCGCCGCAGGCACTGCAACCCGGGCCAACGTCTGAAGATCGTTTTGCGCCGCGACGAAGCGCAGCGGCACGCCCAACTCGAGCGCAGCTTCGCGCAAATTCGATGCGGCCATTTCAGCGTCTGCTGCCACCAGACACGCCAGTGCCGGCACGGCGACGCTGGCCTGTTGCAACGCAGTGCGAATGGCGTTCGGCAGATCCGCCACCTCAGCACTCACCGCCACCGCCACACTGCGCGGGTAGATCAGCAATTCATCGGCACTGGCCACCCGCTGCGCACTGCTCACATGAATCGACCGCTGCGCCTGCGGATCCTGCGGCAACTGCGCCTGATCCAGCCATGGCGCCGCGCCTTCGATGCGCACGCTGTGCCCGGCGAGCAGGTCGGAAACGAAGCGTTTGCCCGACTCCAGATCCGCCAGTGCATAGCCGCTCGGCGGATTGAGCAGGCAGGTGCCAAAGCGCAATTCGCCGCTGGTGGTGATCGCCGGCGCGACTTGCAGCGCCGCCGCAATCTCCCGGGCCATGACGTTGACCCCGCCGAGGCCACCGAGCAACGGCACCACCGCGCTGCCGTCTTCGGCCACCGCCAGCACGGCGGGTTCGGCGCCTTTCTCCAGCAACAGCGGCGCCAGCGTGCGAATGACAATGCCGGCCGCGCACAGGGCAATGATCGGTGTGTCCTGCTGATACAACGCGCGCAGGGTCGCGCCGAATTCCTGATAGCTGCTGTCGGCGCCTTCAACCCGTCCGGCGAGGCCGTGGATCTGCGCCGCCGGATAGACCTGTTGAATGCGCCGCGCCGTGGCGAGGCTGCCCTGGCCGAGAATGACGATGGCGGGAGTCGCTTGGCTCATCAACCTTGCCACCGTTCGCCCGGGACGATGATCAGCGAGAAGTACGGCGAGGACATCGGCTCGACCTGATCCATCGGCACGATCTTCTGATTGGCCATGGTCGCGCGCTCGACATACAGCGCGCGCTCGGCGAGACCGAGTTCTTCCAGCACCTGACGCACCTTGGGAAAGTTGCGTCCCAGTTTCATGATCACCGCCGCATCGGCATCGGCCAGACGCCGCTTCAATTCTTCCTGGGGCAGCACGCCGGAAAGCACCGACAGGCTCTGATTGCGATACACCAGCGGCGCGCCGAGCACCGAAGCGCCGCCGAGCATCGAGCACACGCCGGGCACGACTTCGGCCTCATAACGGCTGGCGAGGCGGTCATGCAGGTACATGTAGGAGCCGTAGAAGAACGGGTCGCCTTCGCAGATCACCGCCACATCGCGGCCGGCATCCAGATGTTCGGCGACCGCCACAGCGGCTTCGTCGTAGAAATCGCTGATGACCTGTTCATAGGACAGCGGCGCCGGCAACGCCTCGGTGGTCACCGGATAGACCAGCGGCAGCAGATTCTGCGCCTCGACCAGATGCGCCTCGATGATGCCGAACGCATTGCCCTTCTTGCCCTTGGCCACGAAATACGCGACCACTGGCGATTCGCGCAGCAGGCGCAAGGCTTTGACGGTGATCAGTTCCGGATCACCGGGGCCGACACCGAGGCCGATCAGACGTCCTTTGGCCTCCATCATTCGATCTCCGTGGCGAGGGCATTGACGGCGGCGGCGGCCATGGCACTGCCGCCCAGGCGACCCTGCATGATCACGAACGGCACGCCGCGACTGTCGGCGGCCAGTGCCGCTTTCGACTCGGCAGCACCGACGAAGCCGACCGGGAAGCCAAGGATCAGTGCCGGTTTTGGCGCGCCGGCGTCGAGCATTTCCAACAAGTAGAACAGCGCGGTCGGTGCGTTGCCGATCACCACCACACTGCCTTCAAGGTGCGGGCGCCACAGTTCCAGCGCGGCGGCCGAGCGGGTGTTGCCCAGCTCACGGGCAAGCTCAGGCACGCTGTCGTCGCGCAAAGTGCAGATCACTTGGTTATTGGCCGGCAGACGCGCGCGGGTCACGCCTTCGGAGACCATCCGTGCGTCGCAGAGAATCGGCGCACCGGCCGCCAGAGCATCGCGCCCGGCCTTGCCCGCGCCCTCGGAGAATTGCAGACCGTCGACGGCCTCGACCATGCCGCAGGCGTGGATCACCCGCACCGCCAGTTTTTCCAGATCGGCGGGAATGCGCGCCAGATTGGCCTCGCGGCGAATGATCGCGAAGGAGTTGCGATAGATCTCCTGACCGTCGCGGATGTAATCAAGCATCAAGGGGGCTCCGGGAGCGGGCGTCGAGCAGGGTCGCGGCCGCTTCAATAGTAAGGTTGCAGGCGTGCAGCGTGCCGAATCCGGGCTGTGCTGCATCGCGAAAATAGAGGTCGTAATGACCGGGGGCGGCCGCCAGCAGCGTGGCTGGCGCGCAATGGGCGGCGGCGCAGGAGCGCGAGCAGCCCGACAGGTGCACGCTGAGCCCTGCGGGCAGCAAAGGTGCCAGTTGCCGGGCATCCTGTTTGGTGTCGGCAAGGCCTTTGCCGCAGCCATCGGCGCCGGTGCAGGCGATCAGGCGAGCCAGTGGTTCGGCCTCGGTCGTCAACAGACCCAACGCCCGCAACTGCTCAAGCACGTTGTCGGTATCCGTGGCTTTCACGTTCGGCAGCAGCAGGCTCTGCCACGGCGTGAAGCGCAGACTGCCATCGCCAGACTGTCGGGCCAGTTGCGCCGCGCCACGCAGCATCGCCGGATCGAGACGGCCCAGTGGCGGCACCGCGACGACGTAGCAGCGGCCTTGCGTGTTCTGCTGATGAGCGCCGATGTGCAGCGCGTCTGCCGACGCCGGGCGCTGCCAATTGCTGATTGCCTTGAGCGATACGCGCTCGCGCAACGATTCCAGAAACGCGAGCCTGGGCAACTCATCGAGCAGATGGCGCATCCGTGTTTGCTCTGGCCGGGCCAGGTCGAGGAACAGTTCCAGCGCGGCGACCACCAGCGCGTGAGCGTTGTCCTGAGTCACAGCGCCGAGAGGGCGATCGGTCGGGCAACCGGCCAGACCGAATGCCCAGAGGACTTCGCCGTCACGCTCGAATGCCGACAGCCACAGATCGTGCGGATGTTCGAGCATCGCCAGCGCTTCGCCGCCATCGAGCTGCACGGCGAACTTGGCGCTCAACTCATGGAAGCGCGGATGGCTTTGCAAGGTGTCGAGGATTTGCCCTGCGAGCGAGCGCGTGTCGATCAGCATCTGCCGATCGATGCCGGCGGCCGGGCTGAGCATCAGATTGCGCACATCGTCGCCGGCAGCGTTCTTTGGCCCGAGGCCAGCGGCCAGCAAGCGCTCGATCAGCGCTGCCGATTGCGCACCGATGCCGCGAATCTGCAGGTTGCCGCGGTTGGTCGCTTCGATCGCACCGCTCGCAAACGCTTCGGCGACAGCGGCCACCGCATCGGCCTGATCCGCGCTGATCGAACCGCCATCGAGCTTGATCCGACAGATACCGCCGTCCAGTGCCTGGACGATACGCAGCAACCCCGGGCAAGCCGAGGGGCGTAAGGCGGTGGACATCGGGCGTTCGTTCAAGGGGCTGACCGGTTGTGTGGCAGAAGCGCTTCGCGGGCGAAGGCGCAGTATTATGCCTGCTTTGCCCACCGGTATGAAAAGTCTGCCCTCTGTCTCGACCGGTGGGGCAGGCAGGCTTCAGTTGTTGCCTCTGCCGCGCTCTCAGGTCAGGGCGATAATCTGCTTTTCGCGCCGCTCACCCAATAACGCAATAATCCTGGCTCTCGAGAAACAGTAATCATCGGCATCTATAAGAGCCTTGTAGCAATCAACAGCAAGGTTGCCCACGATCTGCTCAGCATTGAAGCGTCGCTCAAGCACATTGCCCGGAACAGGCTCTTTGACGGCAAACGAAATGACGACCATCGTAATCGTTGATTCCGCAGATACGCTGCCAAGCATGAAGCGAATCGACTTGCCCTCTTGCAGAATATTTCGCTGAAGCAACTCAAGGGCAGCACCGTTGCTCTCCAGTTGCGAGGTCAGATTGGCAATTACCTGTTGGTTCAAAACTGCCGGCGCCCAACCTTGCAAGAGTTCTTGAGTCAACTCCAGCAGAGTAAAAGTATCGGGCGTAGTGACCGGCGCGCTGATAACCGGATCGTCGAAAAACAAAGCACCGGTGACCTTCAAAGCCGTTTTATTGGCGTCATTCCATGCATCGCATTCAACAGCATCGGGAACTTTATGCGAGGCGACCGTTTGTGAATAAAGCAGCGCATCGAGACTATCGTCAATGTCAGATGCCGACAGCTCTTTACTCACCAGCACTAATGCCCCTGCGCATACGAAAACCTTCGAAATCGCGAACATTTGCATCTCCCACAAAAAAAACCAGAGGCTTGCGCCTCTGGCATTAATCACTTTCAGACCGATTGGCCAAATTCGTAGCTGAGCGCTTTCTCACGCTGCTCAGTCAGAGCCTTGACAATCAACGGTTCTACCATTGCATAGTCTTCCTCATCCATATACATCGTGGCGCCGGCGTTATAAATCTCCACAGCAGATGTAGCCCACTCTACAAACAGTACTTTGGTAGGTTGAGCCGAAGCCAGATATTGCACAGCAGCGATTGCCAGGGTGATACCACCTTCATCATCCTGCGAAGCCGCACTCATGCAAAAGTTGCCACCTTCGGCTTTCTTCGAGTTGTTCTCGAACAGCGTCAGGGCCTGTGGTTCATTTTTCAGCGCATCCATGGTCGCATCTGCCACAGTGGACAATAATTTAAGGGCTGCCTGGCCCTGTCCTACTGCTGCACTAACAGCGGTATGCAGAACAGACAGGACAACATTATCCATGGTCAGTTTTTGCGAAGTAGCGGTATATCGATTATAAGGCTGGCTGAAAGCAAACCAGCCAGCCAGTTTCATCAATCGCATAAACTCGTTATAGCGCTGTTCCTTTTGGCTGGAGGCCGGATACTTGAGCAAGGCAACCAGATCGGCATACATGTAGGTGTTTTTAACGATTCGCTTGCTGCGCTTGGACATGCTTGCATCAAAACCTGCAATACCCGAGCCCATGATTGCAGCATTCAGTTCATCTTTATCAATCGGCAAGCTACTGCCAACACTTGCCGAACGCGAGCGCAGCACTGGCTGCGCAGCGATAAACTCATTGGTTTGTGCAATCAAATTAAACCGCTCAACAGCGGAGATTACATCTTTATTCAGCTCAGTCATAAATGGATTCCTTTCATAGTTGAAACACCGACCTGGTGTGGAAAACAAATTAATCACAGCGCCGGAGTTAATCAAATCGAAAATCCATGCATTTAATTTCAGACCATCATACAAACCAGCAAACAAAGCTCTCCAACTAACATCAAGCGCCCTGAGCCAACTCAATTTCACGCGTGCGCATATCAAGTACTGCTGCAGCCAACTGAAGCCGATTTTCATTTATCGCGGCAGACCTGATCAAGAAGCGCCTGGAGCGGATATCAAGCTCCGAACCCGTATGTTGAATAGTCCAGAACAAATAGGTAGAGGACCACTTCGCATCAAGCAAGCGAACATTACTGACGACAATCTCCAACTCCCTATTGAAATTGTATTGAGCAGGAGAAAAACGAAAATCGCTCCACTCCCGAGCGCCACCTCTAAATACATCTATTGCATCTGAATGTGTCTCAAGCATATGGAACGCTTCCTTCATTAGCCCGACTTTCTCCCGACTTAGTTGTTGCGACAAGGATCGCGCCCAGACGTCCAGCGCATTGCCGGTGAAGTTCTTGTCAACATGGATTACCGGAGCCTGCTCCAGGCTCCAGCCGACAGACCAAAGCACCCCAGAATAATATTCGAACCAAGCAGCTGGCTCACTGTTTCTGTTATGACGCAAATCGGCTCTGTATTCTGCCCAGCGCATACTGTCTTTGACGAATCGTTTGTCTTCCGGCGTCAACCCGGAAAAGAAGGACAACAGATTATTCCCCATCACTGTCGCACTGCCTTGGTTGGGCAGTGCCGAGATACTGTTCAAAACATCGCTCATTTCAATTATCCATTCGATTATTCAACTTACTAAAAAAGTACCTTCCAGATATTCACAAGTACTTTCAGCGGAACGCCGATTCAATACTTGCGAAGAACTCGAAAAATCACAAAAAACAATGTAAACATTCAATGTCGGCGCTCCTGAAAAAAGGACAGCAGCCAGTTATCGATTGTCGCGTTATCATGTCGCCCGCTTCGCTGGACGCAGGATCTGGAGTATGAAATGGGCGATTGGCTGACCGTTGTGGGTATTGGTGAAGACGGCTTCAAGGGCCTGGGCAAGAATGCCCGGCGTGCTCTGCTGGGCGCTTCGCGGATCGTCGGCGGCCAGCGTCAGCTGGACCTGCTGCCGCCGTGCATCGGCGGCGAGCGGCAATTGTGGCCGAGTCCGTTTTCCCTCGCGCCAGTGCTCGAGTCGCGTGGCGAGCCGGTCTGCGTGCTGGCCAGCGGTGATCCGATGTTTTACGGCGTCGGTGCCAGTCTGGCGCGTCATGTGCCGAGCGCCGAGATGGCGATCATCCCCGCCCCTTCGTCCTGCGCATTGGCGGCGGCGCGCCTGGGCTGGCCGTTGCAAGAGGTGACGGTTGTGTCGCTGGTGGCGCGTCCGCTGGCGGCGCTCAATGCGCATCTGTTCAGCGGCGTGCGTCTGTTGCTGCTGAGCAATGACGGCAGCAGCCCGGCCGCCGTTGCGCAATTGCTCCGCGAGCGTGGTTTCGGCCCAAGTCGCATGACTGTGCTAGAGCACCTGGGCGGTGCCGCCGAACGACGTATCGAACGCCGCGCCAGCGAATGGGACGACCTGGCGGTCGCCGACCTCAATGTCGTCGCTGTCGAGTGCCTGGCCGACTCCGGTGTTGCCGGCCTGTCGCGCCTCGCCGGTTTGCCCGATTCGGCGTTCCGTCACGATGGCCAGTTGACCAAGCGCGACGTGCGCGCCATCACCCTCGCCCGCCTGGCGCCGAAACCCGGCGAACTGCTCTGGGATGTCGGCGCCGGCAGCGGCTCGATCGGCATCGAGTGGATGCGTGCGCACCCGAGCTGTCGTGCCATGGCGGTCGAGGCCGACGAGGGCCGTCAGCAATTGATCGAACACAACCGCGATGCGCTGGGCGTACCCGGCCTGCAACTGATTCGTGGCAAGGCGCCGCAAGCACTGGATAACCTCGAACGGCCGGACGCTGTTTTTATCGGCGGCGGCGTCACCCGTGAGGGTGTATTCGAAATCTGCTGGGACCGGCTCAAGCCCGGCGGCCGTCTGGTGGCGAACGCCGTGACCCTGCAAAGCGAAGTCACCCTGATGCATTGGCGCGAACAATACGGCGGTGAGCTGACGCGCATCCATGTCGCCCAGGCGCAGCCGCTCGGCGAGTTCGACACCTGGCGTCAGGCATTGCCGATCACCCTGCTGGAACTGGTCAAACCCCTCGATGCGTGACGAAACCGCCGAACAACCCGCGCCCCTGCGCAGCGGTCTCACCACCGGCAGCTGCGCCACCGCCACCAGCCTCGCCGCTGCGCGCCTGTTGCTCACCGGCATCGCTGCCGACGCGGTGCACATCACTTTGCCCAAGGGCAAACAGGTGCAGATGCGCCTGGAGTTCTGCCGACTGAGCGAAGACGGCGCCGAAGCCGGTACGATCAAGGATGCCGGCGATGACCCTGATGTCACCCACGGCGCCCTGCTTTACTCACAGGTGCGCCTGTCAGCCGAACCGGGAATTCGCTTCAACGCCGGTGTCGGCGTCGGCACGGTGACCCGACCAGGTCTGGTATTGGCCGTCGGCGAGCCGGCGATCAATCCGGTGCCACGCAAAATGATCAGCGATCATCTGACCTTGCTCGCCGCCGAAACCGGCTACGGCGGCGGCTTCGAAGTCACGGTCAATGTCGAGGGCGGCGCAGAACTGGCGCTGAAAACCATGAATCCACGGCTGGGCATTCTTGGCGGCCTGTCGATTCTCGGCACCAGCGGCATCGTCCGACCGTTTTCCTGCGCCGCTTACATCGCCTCGATCCATCAGGGCATCGACGTGGCGAAAACCAACGGCTATCTGCACATCGCTGCGTGCACCGGCAACGCCAGCGAAGACACCATGCGCCGGGTCTATGACCTGCCGGAAATCGCCCTGATCGAGATGGGTGATTTCGTCGGTGCGGTGCTCAAGCATCTGCGCAAAGTACCTGTGGATAAACTCAGCCTGTGCGGCGGCTTCGGCAAGATCAGCAAACTCGCCGCCGGGCATATGGATCTGCATTCGCGGCATTCGAGCATCGATTTGCCGCAGCTGGCCGAATGGGCGGCGGCGATTGGCGCGGACCCGGCGTTGCAGCAAGGCATTCGCGAAGCCAATACCAGCCAACAAGCCTTGGCCATGGCCAGCACGGCGGGCATTGCTTTGGGGGATGAGGTTTGTCGCCATGCGCTGAATTTCGCTCGCAGCGTAGTGCCGGCGCAGGTCCAGGTCGAGGTGTTTGCCATTGATCGTCAGGGCGGGATTGTCGGCCACGCCGGGGGTTTTGCATGAAACGGATCCTGCTGCTCGGCGGTGTGACTGAAGCGCTGGCGATTGCCCGCACGCTCGGCCCACAACATATCTACAGCCTCGCCGGCGTTGGCCGGGTGCCGAGCGATTTGCGCTGCCAGGTTCGGGTCGGCGGCTATGGCGGCGCGGAGGGTCTGGCGCAGTTCATCGCCGATGAAGGTGTCGATCTGCTGCTCGACGCCACGCACCCGTACGCCGCACAAATCAGCGCCAACGCCGCCCGCGCGGCACAGCTTGCCGGCATTCCCTGCTGGGCCTTGCGCCGCCCCGCCTGGCAGCCGCAAGCAGGCGATGACTGGCGCGAGGTCAGTGACTGGGCCGAACTGATCACAGCGCTGCAACCGTTCCACCGCCCGCTGTTCACCCTCGGCCGTGAACCGCTGCAACACCTCGACGAAATCCCCGCCCACCAGTTCTGGACCCTGCGCGCCCTCGACATCTATCCCGGCAACCCACGCTGCGAAGTGATCGGCGCCCGTGGGCCGTTTCTGCTGGAAGACGAGCGAGCGCTGTTCGAGCGCAGGCAGATCGATGTGCTGATCAGCAAGAACAGCGGCAGCAGCGCGACTGAGCCGAAGCTGGAGGTGGCGCGTAAGCGGGGAGTGCCGGTGCTGGTGTTGAAGCGCCCGGGGTTGCCGGGGGTTGATCGGGAGTTTGGATCAGTCGCTGAAGTCCTCGCTGCCCTTTCCCACTGAATCGGCACGGCCCTTTGTGGGAGCGAGCCTGCTCGCGAAGACGTTCGGGACTACCTGAAACCCCCCAGCGGATCTGGGCCAATACATCAAGGGCTGTGAACTGGAAGACTCGGGAGATGGGCAACTTAACCGAGCAGCAGGTCGAGACGTTATGCAGACCATACGAGCACGAATAGAGACCGATGCGGATTTCGCCCAGGCATTGCGAGTCGAAGCCGCTACACTCATTCACGGCGGCGAAATCGAAACGGGGCGCAGACTGTTACAACTTTTGCAGCAAGCACTGCGACACCAAACCGCACGACGCTTTTTTACTTATCGGCCCTGATCAGGCTAAATGGGCCGCGCCTGATCGCCCACCCAACGGACCTGTCCCATGAACCGACGCCGGTTAGCATTTGCCTGGATCGCCTGCCTTGCAGTGCTGTTCAACATGCTCGCCATGCCGCTGAGCGGGGCGATGGCGCAGGCGGCCAGTTCACCGGCCGAGCAGATACTCTGGAGCAGTTTCTGCACCGGCAGCGGCATGAAGATGGTGGCGATCGACATCGGTGCCACGGATCAGAAGGCCCCGCAGAACGACAGCCATTCGAACATGCAGCACTGCTGGTGTTGCTCAGGTGGGGCGCCATTGCTGGCGCTGCCGGGGCATTCGCCGCAGCTGTATTTCGCGCAATTTGAAAGCAACCGCAGCGTTGCGCCCGTCTCCCTGCAAGCCCCGACGCCGCGCCAGCAATGGCCGAGTCTCAATCCCCGTGCTTCCCCTCTGGTCTGATTTGTTCGCGCCACAAATCCGCGTTTCAAATCGTTCTGGAGAACTGCCATGTTGAAGAAACTCTTCGTCCTCGCCGCGCTGTTGTTGCCGGCGTGCTTCGCCCATGCCCATGAATACAAAGCGGATGCGCTGGAAATCGCCCATCCGTGGTCGCAGGAACTGCCGCCGAATGCGCCGACTGTCGCCGCCTACTTCATCATTCACAACACCGGCAAAAGCGCCGATCGCCTGCTCAGCGTCGACTCGCCCATCGCTGCACAAGCGCAGTTGCACGAGCACGTGATGCAGGGCGATCTGATGAAGATGCAGCAAGTACCGAGCGTGCAAATCCCCGCCGGCGGCACCGTGACCTTCGCGCCGATGGCTTATCACGTGATGCTGCTCAACCCGAGCGATCGCAGTCTGCTCAGCGACGGCAAGCGTTTCCCGGTGACCCTGCATTTCGAAAAGGCCGGTGACGTCAGCGTTGAAGTTGCCGTGCAGAAGAAAGCGCCGGAATCCGCTCAGGGCCACGTGCACGCTCAGTAACCGTTTCGGCTGACTTCGCCCATGCGTCCGTTGCGCACCAGGCCCGTCCCGCATCACTGTCAGACTCAAGCGCTGACGCGTGGCAGCTGGATCGCCCTGTTCGCCATGCTGATGATTTTCATCGGTCCACTGATTTCTCAGTCGATGCCGATGGATCAACACGCCTCGACGTCGATGCCAATGAGCATGGACATGTCGATGGACATGCCCGGCATGGATCACAGCGGCCATGCAGCCCAGCCTGCGGCCGAGCATTGCCCGCCGCAATCTTCGCATCACGTGCTGTGGGAAAAATGCGGCTATTGCAGCCTGCTGTTCAATTGCCCGGCACTGACCGGCGGCGGCGATTTCGTCGCCTTCAACATCCCGCCACCGAACACCTTCACCCCATCCTCCCCGCGTCTGGGCCATGCCCGCCAACCCTTCTTCCCCGGCGCCCGCACCCGCGCCCCGCCCATCGCCACGTAAACACGCACCTCTGATTGCACACGGTTGAGAAGACAGCTCCAGGCTGCCGGCCGTGGTGTTTACGACTGTTCGATGGAAATTGTCATGTCCAGGTTTACTGCTGTCCCCTGCGCGGAATCTGCCCGCGCGCACTTTGCCCTGAATGAATCGCGGATTCGTTGCAGGCACGCGATTGCCGTCCTTTGCGGCGTACTGCTGACACCGCTGGCGCTGGCTGATGATCACACCGGCCACGAAAGTGAACTGAGTCCGACGGTGATCACTGCCATCGCCCCGAGCTCACCACTGACGATCGTCACCAACCCCAAGGATCCGCGCCAACCGGTGCCGGCCAGTGACGGTGGCGATTACCTGAAAACCATTCCCGGCTTCGCTCTGGTGCGCAATGGCGGCACCAACGGCGATCCGGTGCTGCGCGGGATGTTTGGTTCGCGCCTGAATATCCTCACCAACGGCAGCATGATGCTCGGCGCTTGCCCTGGCCGGATGGACGCGCCGACTTCGTATATTTCACCGGAAACCTACGACAAACTCACGGTGATCAAAGGTCCGCAGACTGTCCTCTGGGGGCCGGGCGCATCGGCCGGTACGGTGCTGTTCGACCGTGAGCCGGAGAACTTCGGCGAACTCGGCACTCGCGTCAACGCCAGCATCCTGGCTGGCTCGCATGGGCGTTTCGACAAGGTTGTCGACGCGGCTGCCGGCGGTCCGTTGGGCTACGTGCGCGTCATCGGCAACACCGCGCATTCCGACGATTACCGCGATGGCAACAAAGACATCGTCGCCTCGCGTTACGACAAGTGGAACGGCGATGTCGCACTGGGCTGGACGCCGGATGCCGACACCTTGATCGAACTCACGGCCGGCAAGGGCGACGGCGAGGCGCGGTATGCCGGGCGCGGCATGGACGGTTCGCAATTCCTGCGCGAAAGCCTTGGCCTGCGCCTGGAAAAATCCAACATCAGCGAGGTGCTGGAAAAACTCGAGGCGCAGGTCTACTACAACTACGCCGACCATGTGATGGACAATTACACCCTGCGCACCCCGTCCGCCACCGGGATCATGGCAGGGCCCATGGCGTCCAACGTCGACCGTCGTACCCTCGGCGCACGGATCAAAGCAACCTGGCGCTGGGCTGATGTTCAGCTGATCACCGGCCTCGACGCACAGACCAACGAGCACCGCCAGCGCAGTGCAATGGGCATCGATACCTACAAGGACCTGCCGTACAGCAAGGACGCCGATTTCCATAACTACGGCGTGTTCAGCGAAATGACCTGGTACGCCGCCGAGCGTGATCGCCTGATCACTGGCGCCCGTGTCGACCGTGCTTCGGCCAAGGATTATCGGCAGACCACCGGCTCGGGGATGATGTCCCGCCCCAACCCGACCGCCGGCGACACCCGCGCCGACACCCTGCCCAGCGGCTTCATCCGTTACGAGCATGACCTCGCCGACAGCCCGACCACGCTCTATGCAGGCCTCGGCCACGCGCAACGCTTCCCGGATTACTGGGAGTTGTTTTCACCCAAGTCCGGCCCGGCAGGATCGGTCAATGCGTTCGACTCGATCAAACCGGAAAAGACCACGCAGTTCGACTTCGGCGTGAACTACAGGAGCGCCGACCTCGAAGCCTGGGCCTCGGGTTACATCGGTGTGGTACGCGATTACATCCTGTTCGACTACACGCCGGGAATGATGGGCATGAGCACCTCGCGCGCGGAGAACATTGACGCGCGGATCATGGGTGGCGAACTCGGAGCTGCCTACAACCTGACCGACAACTGGAAAGCCGATGCGACCCTGGCCTACGCCTGGGGCAAGAACAGCAGTGACGGCTCGGCATTACCGCAGATGCCGCCGCTGGATGCGCGTTTCGGCCTGACCTACAGCCAAGACAACTGGAGCGCCGGCGCACTCTGGCGAGTGGTCGCCGCGCAGCACCGCATCGACGCGAACAAGGGCAACGTGGTCGGCAAGGATTACGCCCAGAGCTCCGGCTTCGGCGTGTTCTCGCTCAACGGCGCGTACCGCATCAACCAGCACTGGAAGGTCAGCAGCGGCGTCGACAACCTGTTCGGCAAAGCCTACGCCGAGCACCTGAACCTGGCTGGCAACGCCGGGTTCGGTTACCCGGCCAATGACCCACAGGCAATTAATGAACCGGGGCGCACGCTCTGGACCAAAGTGGATATGAGTTTCTGACACCAACACCTACCCATGTGGGAGCGAGCCTGCTCGCGAAGACGACGCCACGGTCGGCATTGATATCGACTGAACAACCGCTTCGCGAGCAGGCTCGCTCCCACTGGTAACAGACAACGAAAAGAACCAAGCCAAGCGGAGCACACGTGATGCAAAAGCCTCAACCCAATTTCTACAACCTGGCCTGGCGCTGGCATTTCTATGCCGGGCTGTTCGTCGCGCCGTTCATGGTGATGCTGGCCCTGACCGGGATCATTTATCTGTTCAAACCGCAGCTCGATTCGCTGATGTACAGCAGCCTGCTCGACGTACCGGTCGGGCACCACACGGTGCCGGCCGATGACTTGCTGCAACGGGTGAAAGCTGCCTATCCGCAAGGCCAAGTCACTCAGTACCTGCCGCCGGTGAATGCCGAACGCAGCGCGCAATTCGTGGTGAAAAATGCAGGTCACGAACTCAACGTGTTCGTCGATCCGTACCACGGTGACATCCTCGGCGAGCAGGATGCCAAGCAGAATCTGCAAGCCATCGCCCGTGCGATCCACGGCGAATTGATGATCGGCACGGTCGGCGATCGCCTGATCGAAATGGCCGCTGGCTGGGGCGTGGTGCTGGTGGTCTCGGGTCTGTTTCTGTGGTGGCCGCGCGGTCAGGCGGCGGGCATTCTATGGCCGCGTTTGAACAGCCGCGGTCGAGTGTTGTGGCGCGATCTGCATGCGGTCACCGGGTTCTGGGGCGCGACATTGCTGCTGGTGATGTTGCTCAGCGGCATGACCTGGACCGGTTTCTGGGGCAAGCAATACGCGCAGGTGTGGAACGTGTTTCCCGCCGCCATGTGGGACAACGTGCCGACCTCCGACATCGAGGCACGCAGCCTCAACAGCGCGACCCGCCAGACCGTGCCGTGGGCGATGGAAAACACACCGATGCCGATGTCCGGCGACCACGCCGAACACATGAATCACGGCAATGCCCATGCCGGTCCCGCAGCACCCGAAGTCAGCCTGCAGGATGTGCAGCACATCGCCAGTGAGCGCAAGGTCGAGCCCGGCTACAGCATCACCCTGCCGACCACCGCCACCGGCGTGTTCACCATTGCCGTATTCGCCGATGACCCGCGCAACGACGCCACCCTGCATATCGATCAGTACACCGGCAAGGTTCTCGCCGATGTGCGTTTCGAGCACTACGGCACCGTTGCTCGCGCTACCGAAATCGGCGTGATGCTGCACGAAGGCAAGATGTTCGGCACCTTCAACCAGATCGTCGTGCTGCTGATCTGCCTGATGATTCTGCTCAGCGCCGTCAGCGGCGTGGTGATCTGGTGGAAGCGTCGGCCTGAAGGCAAGTTCGGTGTGCCGCCGTTGCGCCATGACCTGCCGACATGGAAAACCGGCGTGGCGATCATGCTGGTGCTGGCGGTGGTGTTTCCGCTGGTGGGGGCTTCGCTGCTGTTCGTGTGGTTGCTTGACCGGTTCGTCTTGCCACGAGTCGCCCGGCGCACCGTCGATCTACCGCGCTGATAGTGTGGCGCGGGCTCAGTGGCCCGCGCTCGACTCGGCATTCGAATTACAACTCATCTCTGATCCGCACGGCACCTTCGGCCGCCGGCTGTTGCCGACGGATTCGCCAACCACTGCCCAGGTGCCCGGTATGGCGCCAATACGCGCCTGCCACCAACACCTGAAATTCGCCCAATTGCAGGAGTCGGGAGACAAATTGCCCAGGCGTGAGGCGGCTGACCCATTGCCCGTTTTCATAAACGACAGAACGGGTCAGCAGCAGATCCCGTTCGGCGTCTGAGTACACTGGCGTGTATTTGAGCAACTCATGGCCGGGCGTGGAGTAGTAATACCCACGAATATCGAAACCTTGGTTTTTCAACTCGTGGGTGTGTGCATACACCAGCGCGGGTTCGGCGAAATTACTGCGGATCTGTTCGTTGTCAGCGACCAGCAAGGTATTGCCCGACAGGCTGAATTGATGACTGGCCACGACTGCATAACCGTCAGGGAAGCGCGGTGCCGGTCGGCGCCAGTCGGTCGCAGGGTCCTCGGCAGTACGGAAAAGACGCAGACGAAGATTTTCCTCGTTGGCGAACCACGCAACAGGCTCCAGCGGGACAAAGCGCTGGCCGGAGTTTTCCCCGAGAACCGCGCCCTCATAACCGGTCCGAGCGAGTATTTCATTGTCGGTCCGTTGCTGGGCATAGCGGGCAGCATCGTCGGGATGCTGGAAGATCGGCCCCAGCGCCGGAACCGGATGATTTTGCCAGTGGCGCTCACGAGATATCTCGGCAAGGCCCGGTTGCCAGCCCTCCCCGACCCGACCACGGCGAGACCAGCAGGCGCTTGTTTCAAGGACATGCAGGTCACCGGCTCGCGCCATCCGGTTTACGTATTCGACAAGGCTGAAAGTGCCCTTGCTGTTGTTGCGTTCATCAATCGCCGCCTGCTCCATTGACACAAAAGCGTTGGGGCGCAATTCCACTTGCCCGAACCGGTCGAAGAATGTGCCGGGCTCGAACGCGTGCAGTTGCAGCCTCAGCAGCGCTCCGTCGGCGCAGGAGAAGTAGATCGGTTTGTAACCCTGTGGCGTACTGGCCCGTCGACACGCCTGCTGGACTTCGCTGGGCATGGTCAGCACGTGCCGGATATCCGTGGATCGTGCGCCAAGCGGCGGCAGGACGGCGCGCAGATAAATCGAATCCAGCAGAAAGCCTGATGGCAGTCGCCCGTGCTCGAAAATCCGGTCCAGCGCCAGCGCCGACCGTTGTGCAGTCAGCGGCAGACTGGCAAGAAACACACCGCCGGCCGAGCGCAGGATGACACCGAAAGTCTGCATATCGCGGCTCACCGCCAGCTCATGGACATATCGAGCGGCCGCATCTGCCTGAAGAAATAACGGGCTGCACACCGCCGCAGTAGCGGCTTTGCTGTAATCCGTCACGATCTGCAGATCGGCGGAGAACGGCACCCAGCGCGATACTTGCCGGGGCAGGCCCCACAGGTCACTGCCGGTGACGACCTGCAAATAACCCGTTCTGGCGAGCGAGTCGATCCAGTCGATCGGTTTCAATTCACCGCTGTAAAGGCGCTGCTTGATGGTCTCGCCATCCAGTGATGCGGGCAGGCTATTGCTTGCCGTCAGGGCAATCGACAGATCGGCGCGCAGACGCTCCCACAACCCAGGCTGATAGCGAATCGTCGCACCGTCCGGCGCGAACAGGTATTCATCCCAGACCACAGGCTTGCGCGTGAATGCCGAGTACAAGGTATCGACCGACAGCATGTTCAAGTAGATCTGTTTGTCGATGGCCGAAAACGCTACCGACAGCTCCCTCGGGACTCTGGAGCGGTAACGCGCAACGATCCGGCAATTTTCTGGAAACAGTCCGGCAGCGCGAGTCTCGTCGGCGATGATCTCGCTACTGTCGAAATTTTCGCGTGTCACTTCAATCGGCGAGGTAGCGACGTAGAGGCCGTCGGAGCGTTTCAGAATGACACCGCCATAGAGTTTGTCGGTGCTCTGCGGCAACAGCGATCGGGCATGCACCGCCGCATCGTCGGCACTGTGAAAAACCGGCCCCAGGGCGCGTCGCTGCAGATTTGCGTAAGGCTGCCAGGTTTTCTTTACCAAACCCGGCCGGTCCCAGCACAGACTCGTACGCAGCACGTCAAGTTGACCACTGTCGACCACGGTGTGCACGAAGTCGGATGGCAACAGCCTTTGCGCAGCGAGATCGTCCTTGAGCGTTTGCAGCGTCGTCTGCGAGCTGTCGTCGTAGAACAACTTGCTGGAGCTGTTGAGCACATACCTGAGCAGAGCACCATCACCAGTGGCGATATACAAAGTTCTGTGCCGGCCAGTGGCGATGACCGGACGCCGCTCAGAGAGATACATGGCAACCGTCAGCGTCTCTGGCGTGACGAAGTAATGCGCGAGCCAGTCCTGGGGATGGCGCAAGGTTTCCCCGATTCGCTGGTGCATGTAATACACGGCATGCAGGTCGAAGCCATCCGGGTACTGATACCAGGGAGCTGTCCTGCTGGAACTGAACACCGACTCCTGACGAAACAGATTAGTGCCGCTATCGCTGACGGGTATCAGCTCGCTGGCGATGTATTCCTCCCGCCCCACGTGCTTGAGGATGAAGCCGAACCAGGTTTTCTTTTCGTCGTGCAAATGCACGTCAGTACTGGATTGACTCAGTGCGGCCTCGTCCGCCGAGGAAAACACCGCACCAAAGAAAATCCTCGCAGGACGCTTCCACGGCATTGTTGTGGCGCCAGGCGCAGGCACTTGCGTTGGCGGATATGGCTGCAAAGAGAGATCTGGCAATGACGGTTTCGGTAACGTCGGCAGCGGCGGCTCAGACTCGCCTGGTTCAGCCACTGACGCTATTGGCAGGCTCCAGTCAGCGCCGATTTGCCCGCGATAGCCCCACAGTGCGTGATCGATCAGGTTGAACAAGACGCCGGCCTGCGCCTGTTCACGCACAAAGGCCTGTGGCCGTTCAGTGCCGTTGCGCAGCGCACTGACAAGCTCGCCCGGGTGCTTGCCAGTGCCGAGGCGTCTGGCCAGCTCCCTGGCGAAGACGGTGGTGTAGGGCTGGAACCTGATCAGGCTGTCACCGGCACCAGAGCAATACAGAGCGATCCCGTCGAGCAGGGTCTGCCGCAGCTCGTCAACGTTGAGCATCTGCACATCCAGCAGAGCCTCGGCACGGGTCCAGCGCAGATACCGGATATGCACCGGGTCAAGTTGCGAAAGCGCAACGTGAGCGACATAACGCGCATGCATGGTGTGGTCGTCTGGAAACACCGGCCGACCGTGATTGTCCAGAGGATAAAGCCGCCCCTGGCTGAGCGTATCGATATCCCCGGGCAAGGGTTCGGTCACCACGAAACGCTTGTCGCTACGCTGAAAAACATACCCCGCGTGCTGCTGATCACGGCGAATGCCCACGAGCTCATGGGCATGGCGAACCGCATCATCGGCCGCCAGAAAAGCCCGGCTCAATCGCGGCCAGGGAAAGTTGGCGAAGGGCTGCCATTGCAGACCCACCGGCCCCAGATGCGCCCACAACGCACTGCCGCGCACGACCTCCAGGGTCCCGGCCAGTACCAGCATCGAAACAAATGCGCGGGTATCCAGTGTGCCGGCCAACAGCCTTGCCTGCACACCGTTGTCACTGACCGTGCCGTCCGACTGCGTAACGCTCAGTGCCGCTTCGATCGAATCGCCGCTGAAGCGGTACTTCAACATCGCATGATCCTGCGCCCGCATGTACAGCGACAACGCACGCCCTGCTTGCGCCAGATGTTGGCTGCGGGCATTCGCTTCGATAGCCCAGGCGATCTCCCGGGGCGTGAAGAAGTTCTCGTAGAGCCACGGCTGGCCAGGTGGAAACTGTGCCGGGTCGGGTCGCGAGGCGAAGTAAAAGCCCTCCAGCAAATACCCCTTGGGCAGCTGCAATTGCCCTTGGGCATCAACCGGAAATATTCGCTCAGGATCCCATGCCGCCAGTCCGGCCGGGCGCGCATGGGTGGCGACATACTCCTCGCCGGTCAGTTTTTTCAAGATCAGGCCTGTCGTCTGCGCGCCTCTGGATTTCAACGCGGCCAGCACGGCGCGTTCGGTATTGACGCAGACACGGGTCATCAGCGGCAGTTCGGTGACCACACCCTTTGAAAACGACGCGCCGGCCTTCCAGTCCGCAGGTACGCGCCCCACCGAGTAGCCCCAGTCGGCATTCGAAACAATGACTTTGAGTTCACCCACGGTCGCCAGTTTGTTGATCACCGCCATCACGTCATAGGCCCCCGCCGGATGGCCCGACGGCCCGCCGGACTGCTGCCAGAGAAAGTAGTCGCGCTCCTCGGGCGAGCCGCTCGAGACGTATTTAAGCAAGCTGCCATCCGGGCCTGAAAGGTAAGCGCTGCGGAAAAAATCCCGCGCCGACACATCGCCAATGAAATCGCCGCCTGAATAGAAACTCATGAACAGCCGGAGCAGTGTTTCATCCTGACGCCGATTGCCATTGCGGAACTCGGCATGGATCGGCGGATGGCTGTGAACGCTGGCGACGCACCGGTAGCCCAGCGGATGAAGCATGCCGCCAAGGACATCGGTCTGCACAATTGTGCCGAAGTCAAAACCCGTGGCCTGCCCGGCGATGGGTGAAGTGGCGAGCAATTTCCCGTCCGGACGCAGCAGGATCACGCTGCCGTACTCTTTGTCCGGGTTCAGTGGAATCCGCGTGTGCACCCAATAGGCGGCGTCCTCTTCAGTCAGAAAGGCCGGGCTCAGTGGCGGCAGCTTGAACGTTGCTGAAGAACTTGCGGAACGACCGGATCGGCCTGAGACATGACTCATAAAAACCTGCGCTGAGAATCGGGATGAGCGCGTGAGTGTGGGCCGTCGGTTTTCACCTGCTGTGGTACATGTTTATCGTTTCTGTATCCGCATCTGCGCGACAGTTCGCGCCCCAATCTGGCGCAACTCCACGCACCATCGCCCACCTGCCGTCCCCTCCTGGTGCACGCCCTCAGCGCGCAAGCGCTCTGGCACGACATTTTCTTGCCTGAACGCGACCGGGCACAGCCTTTGCAAAACACACTTTCAGTCGTTCGCATCTGCCAACCAGAAAAAATCGAATGTTCATGGAGATCGCACAATGAAGCGTCGCAGTTTGATCAAGGCTTTCACACTCACGGCATCCATTGCCGCGATGGGCATGACCTGGACTGTCCAGGCCGCCGAGACCATCAAGGTCGGGATTCTGCATTCGTTGTCCGGGACCATGGCGATCTCCGAAACGTCGCTCAAGGACATGGCGCTGATGACCATCGACGAGATCAACGCCAAGGGCGGCGTGAACGGCAAGATGCTCGAGCCGGTGGTGGTCGATCCCGCTTCCAACTGGCCGCTGTTCGCCGAAAAGGGCCGACAGCTGCTGACCCAGGACAAGGTCGCGGTGGTGTTCGGCTGCTGGACCTCGGTTTCGCGTAAATCGGTATTGCCGGTGTTCGAAGAACTCAATGGCCTGCTGTTCTACCCGGTGCAGTACGAAGGCGAAGAGATGTCGCCGAACGTCTTCTACACCGGCGCCGCGCCGAACCAGCAAGCGATCCCCGCCGTTGAATACCTGATGAGCGAAGAAGGCGGCAGCGCCAAGCGCTACTTCCTGCTCGGCACCGACTACGTCTACCCGCGCACCACCAACAAGATCCTGCGCGCGTTCCTGCATTCCAAAGGCGTGGCCGACAAGGACATCGAAGAGGTCTACACGCCGTTCGGTCACAGCGATTACCAGACCATCGTTGCCAACATCAAAAAATTCTCCGCCGGTGGCAAGACTGCCGTCATCTCGACCGTCAATGGCGACTCCAACGTGCCGTTCTACAAAGAGCTGGCCAACCAGGGCCTGAAAGCCACCGATGTACCAGTGGTGGCTTTCTCGGTCGGTGAAGAAGAACTGCGCGGCATCGACACCAAACCGCTGGTGGGCAACCTCGCGGCGTGGAACTACTTCGAGTCGGTGGAGAATCCTGCGAACAAGAAATTCGTCGCGGACTGGAAAGCCTATGCGAAAAAACACAATCTGCCGGGCGCCGATAAAGCCGTGACCAACGACCCGATGGAAGCCACCTACGTCGGCATCCACATGTGGGCGCAGGCGGTCGAGAAAGCCAAATCCACTGACGTCGACAAAGTGCGCGAAGCACTGGCCGGGCAGACCTTCGCTGCGCCGTCCGGTTACACGTTGACCATGGACAAGACCAATCACCACCTGCACAAGCCCGTGATGATCGGCGAGATCCAGAGCGACGGGCAGTTCAACGTCGTGTGGCAGACCGAAGGCCCGATCCGCGCGCAACCATGGAGCCCGTACATTCAGGGCAACGACAAGAAGCCGGATTATGCGGTGAAGAGCAACTGAGGCGAATTCAGTTTTTGAGGCGAGCATGAGACTTCCCCCTCACCCCAGCCCTCTCCCTCAGGGAGAGGGGGAAAGGGAGCCGATCTTCATGCTCTTCAAACCCTGAGTTCGACTCAAGTTCGCAAGTCGCAGCACATCGTCCAGACACCTCGGTCAGTCCCCTCTCCCTCCGGGAGAGGGTTAGGGTGAGGGGGCGGTTGAACAGGACACCACTAATGCCCACTGCCATACACCGCGTACTTCTCGCCATCGCACTGTTGCTGCCACTCCTGGCCCACGCTGGCGATGCCGAAGACTTCGTCGCGGCCAATCCGATGCAACAGGCCAAACTGCTGGAAGCCTGGGCCGCGCAGCCCGATCCGGCCCGTATCGAATTGCTCAACGCCCTGCAGCAAGGCGAGCTGACGATCGACGGCCAAGCGAAAACCCTGCGCCTGAACAATCGCCTGCGGGGTCTGATCGACACCGCGATGGCCAGCCATCAATTGCTCGCCGCTGACAGCAAGATCCGTCTGGGCGCCGCGCAGCAATTGCAGAAAAGCGCGAAACCCGCGCAGCTGAAATTTCTCGACCGGCAGCTCGCCGGGGAAAAAGACCCAAGCGTCCACGCGGCCCTGAGCCTGGCGCTGGCCAATCTGCAACTGGTCGACAGCGACCCGGCGGTGCGCCTTGCAGCGGTGCGGTTGCTCGGTGAAACCGGCGACCCGCTGGCACGCACGCGCCTTGAAGGTCTGCTCGAACCGGGCGTGGAAAGCGATGCCGGCGTGCGCACCGCCGCTGAAACCAGCCTCGCTCAGGTCAAGCGCAAATTGCTGATCGGCGAAGTGCTCGGCCAGGCCTTCAGCGGCATGTCGCTGGGCTCGATTCTGCTGCTCGCCGCCCTCGGTCTGGCGATCACCTTCGGCCTGCTCGGGGTGATCAACATGGCTCACGGCGAGATGCTCATGCTCGGCGCCTACTCGACCTATGTCGTGCAGTTGATGTTCCAGCGTTACGCGCCGCAGGCCATCGAGTTCTATCCGCTGATCGCGCTGCCGGTGGCGTTTTTCGTCACCGCCGCCATTGGCATGGCGCTGGAGCGCACGGTCATCCGCCACCTTTACGGTCGACCACTGGAAACCCTGCTCGCGACCTGGGGCATCAGCCTGATGCTGATCCAGCTTGTGCGTTTGTTGTTCGGTGCGCAGAACGTTGAAGTGGCCAACCCGGCGTGGCTGTCCGGCGGCATCCAAGTACTGCCCAATCTGGTGCTGCCGTACAACCGCATCGTCATCATCGCTTTCGCATTGTTCGTGGTGGTGCTGACCTGGCTGCTGCTGAACAAGACCCGCCTCGGCCTCAACGTGCGCGCCGTCACCCAGAACCGCAACATGGCCGCCTGCTGCGGCGTGCCAACCGGGCGCGTGGACATGCTCGCCTTCGGCCTCGGCTCGGGCATCGCCGGATTGGGCGGCGTGGCGCTGAGCCAGATCGGCAACGTCGGTCCCGACCTTGGCCAGAGCTACATCATCGACTCGTTCCTGGTGGTGGTGCTCGGCGGCGTCGGCCAACTGGCCGGCAGCGTGCTCGCCGCATTTGGCCTGGGCATCGCCAACAAGATTCTCGAACCGCAGATCGGTGCGGTGCTCGGCAAGATCCTGATCCTCGCGCTGATCATTCTGTTCATTCAGAAACGTCCGCAAGGCCTCTTCGCACTGAAAGGACGGGTGATCGACTGATGAACCAGCCTCTGTTAGTCACGGCCACACAAAAGGCCGGGCCAAAAGTCACGCTCGCGGTCGGCGGGGTGATTCTCGCGCTGCTGATCGTTCTGCCGTTGCTGTCACTGCTCGCGCCAGACAATGCCCTGCACGTCTCGGCCTACACGCTGACCCTGGTCGGCAAAATCCTCTGCTACGCCATCGTCGCCCTGGCGCTGGATCTGGTCTGGGGCTATGCCGGCCTGCTGTCGCTGGGCCACGGTCTGTTCTTCGCCCTCGGCGGGTACGCGATGGGCATGTACCTGATGCGGCAGGCGGCCGGCGATGGCTTGCCAGCGTTCATGACTTTCCTGTCGTGGAGCGAATTGCCGTGGTACTGGACCGGCACCAGCAGCTTTATCTGGGCCATGTGTCTGGTGGTGCTGGCGCCGGGTCTGCTGGCGCTGGTGTTCGGCTTTTTCGCCTTCCGTTCGCGGATCAAGGGCGTGTATTTCTCGATCATGACCCAGGCCCTGACCTTCGCCGGCATGCTCCTGTTTTTCCGCAACGAGACCGGGTTTGGCGGCAACAACGGTTTCACCAATTTCCGCACCATTCTCGGTTTCGGCATCACCGAACCGGGCACCCGCGCGGTGCTGTTTCTGGCCACGGTGTTGTTGCTGGTGGCGAGCCTGTTCATCGGCTGGCGCCTGGCACAAAGCAAGTTCGGCCGAGTGCTGACGGCGTTGCGCGATGCGGAAAACCGTTTGATGTTCTGCGGTTATGATCCGCGGGGTTTCAAGCTGTTCGTCTGGGTGCTGAGTGCGGTGCTGTGCGGTCTCGCCGGAGCGCTGTACGTGCCACAAGTGGGCATCATCAACCCCAGCGAAATGTCGCCGACCAACTCGATCGAAGCGGCGGTGTGGGTCGCCCTTGGCGGGCGCGGCACGCTGATCGGGCCGCTGCTCGGCGCTGGCGTGGTCAACGGCATGAAGAGCTGGTTCACCGTGGCCTTCCCGGAATACTGGCTGTTCTTCCTCGGTGCGCTGTTCATCGTCGTGACGTTGTACCTGCCCAAAGGCGTGATCGGTCTGCTGAAGAAACGAGGTGAACAATGAGAGTCACAGCGAGTGCTGAATTCATGCTGGAGCCGGCGTTTTTCCCCGTCGAACCGAACAAGGACGAAGGCACCAGCCGCGACTCTATCGGCCTCGGCCAGCGCGTCGGCCCGGGCCTCGATACGCGCCACGGCACCATCCTGACCCTGGAAGACATCAGCGTCAGCTTCGATGGCTTCCGTGCCTTGAACAATCTCAACCTGTACATCGGCGTCGGCGAACTGCGCTGCATCATCGGCCCCAACGGCGCGGGCAAGACCACGCTGATGGACGTGATCACCGGCAAGACCCGGCCCAGCCACGGCAAGGCCTGGTTCGGCGAAACCCTGGATCTGACGCAGATGAGCGAAGTGCAGATTGCCCAGTCCGGCATCGGCCGCAAGTTTCAGAAACCAACGGTATTCGAAGCCTTGAGCGTGTTTGAAAACCTGGAGCTGGCGCAGAAGACCGACAAGTCGGTGTGGGCCAGTTTGCGTGCGCGCTTGAGTGGCGAGCAGAAGGATCGCATCAGCGAAGTGCTCGAGACGATTCGCCTGACCACTTCGGTCAATCGCCAGGCCGGGTTGTTGTCCCACGGCCAGAAGCAGTTTCTCGAGATCGGCATGTTGCTGATGCAGGACCCGCAATTGCTCCTGCTCGACGAACCGGTGGCGGGCATGACCGACGCCGAAACCGAGTTCACCGCCGAGCTGTTCAAATCGCTGGCGGGCAAGCATTCGCTGATGGTGGTCGAGCACGACATGGGCTTTGTCGGCTCGATTGCCGACCACGTCACGGTGCTGCATCAGGGCAGCGTGCTGGCGGAGGGCTCGCTTGAGCAAGTGCAGGAAAACGAGCGGGTGATCGAGGTCTACCTCGGCCGCTGAAGACCTAGATCGTTCCCACGCTCTGCGTGGGAATGCCGCCATGGACGCTCTGCGTCCGCCGTTATGTGACGCGGAGCGTCACGGGATGCGTTCCCACGCAGAGCGTGGGAACGATCACCGGGGGAGAATTTGGACATGCTGCAAGTCGACAAGCTGCATCAGTACTACGGCGGTAGCCACATCCTGCGTGGCCTGAGCTTTGACGTGAAGGTCGGCGAAGTGACCTGCCTGCTCGGCCGTAACGGCGTGGGCAAGACCACCCTGCTCAAATGCCTGATGGGCCTGCTGCCAGCCAAGGAAGGTGCGGTGAACTGGGAAGGCAAACCGATCACCACGTTCAAACCGCATCAGCGTGTGCATGCCGGTATCGCCTACGTGCCGCAGGGCCGTGAGATCTTCGGGCGCCTGACGGTGGAAGAGAATCTGTTGATGGGGCTGTCGCGTTTTCCCGGCAGCGAAGCCAAAGAAGTCCCGGGTTTCATCTACGAATTGTTCCCGGTGCTGCTACAAATGAAGCAGCGCCGTGGCGGTGATCTGTCCGGCGGTCAGCAACAGCAACTGGCCATCGGCCGGGCATTGGCCAGCCGCCCGCGCCTGCTGATCCTTGATGAGCCCACCGAAGGCATTCAACCGTCGGTGATCAAGGAAATCGGCGCGGTGATCAAGCAGCTCGCGGCGCGCGGTGACATGGCGATTCTGCTGGTCGAGCAGTTCTACGACTTTGCTGCAGAACTGGCCGATCAATACCTGGTGATGTCGCGGGGCGAGATCGTCCAGCAGGGTCGCGGTGAAAATATGGAGGCCGAAGGTGTACGCGGGCTGGTCACGATCTAACGCGCCGGTCTAATCTGTAGCTTCCTAACGATAATCACAAATCATGAATTCACTTGCCTCACCTGCCCTGTTTACCCCGAGCTGGCACGCCGAGCTGGAACTGGCTTACGCGCGCTTCGGCGATTGCACGCGCCCGGTCATGCGCCGTCACCTCGGCCCGCTGCGGGTGCAGAAGCATCTGTACGCCGAAGGCCCCGAGGTCTGCCAGCACATCATCGTCCACCCACCGGGCGGAATTGCCGGTGGTGATCGGCTCGATATCAGCGCGCGCGTCGAACACAACGCCTGGGCACAGATCACCAGCCCCGGCGCCGCCAAGTGGTATCGCGCGGGCGGGCCGGCTTATCAGCAGCTCGACTTGCAAGTCGCTGCCGGCGCGACCCTGGAATGGCTGCCGCAGGAAACCATCGTCTACAGCGCCGCGCAGGCCGAGTTGAGCACAACGATCGAGCTTGAAGGCGATGCGCGGCTGTTCTACTGGGACGTGGTGGCGCTCGGTCGTCCGGCCAGTGGCGAGCGTTTTGACCTCGGGCATTTTCAGGCGCACCTGGACATCCGCCGCGATGGTCAGTTGCTCTGGCACGAACGGCAGCGCATTGTCGGTGCGGACGGTTTACTCGACTCGCCGATCGGCCTGGATGGTAATCCGGTGTTTGCGACGTTGTTGGTCACCGGTGAAATCGATGCTGAATTGCTGGAGCGTTGCCGCTCGCTGGGGCATGAGGTACGCGGGGATTTGACCCAACTGCCGGGGTTGCTGGTGGCGCGGTGTCTGGCCGGTGAAGCGTTACTCGCCCGCGCCTGGCTGATTGATTTGTGGCGACTGCTAAGGCCTGCGCTGCTGGGCCGCGAAGCTATTGCGCCAAGAATATGGAGCACCTGAAACCCCGACCCTCACCCCCCGCCCTCTCCCGGAGGGAGAGGGAGCCTGACCGAGTCGTCTGAAATGAATTTATCTGCCTGAACGAATATTGCTGACTGAATTGGCCAATGAAAACAACCGAGATCAGTCCCCTCTCCCTCGGGAGAGGGCTAGGGTGAGGGACTGCTCCAACTGGCACCCCACACTTCTCGAGAGCCACCCGAATCTGCCCTGATGGAACCCGAACCATGGACCTGACCCCACGCGAAAAAGACAAGCTGCTGATCTTCACCGCCGGCCTCGTCGCCGAGCGGCGGCTGGCCCGTGGCGTGAAACTCAATTACCCGGAAGCCATGGCCTACATCTCCGCCGCGCTGCTCGAAGGCGCCCGCGACGGCCAGACCGTGGCCGAGCTGATGCATTACGGCACCACCCTGCTCAGCCGCGAACAAGTGATGGAAGGCATCGCGGAAATGATCCCGGAAATCCAGGTCGAGGCGACGTTCCCCGACGGCACCAAACTGGTCACCGTTCACCAGCCGATCGTCTGAGGCCGCGCCATGACTTACAGCATTCGCGATGCGAGCCGGGCCGACCTGCCGGCGATCCGCGACATCTACAACGACGCCGTGCTCAACACCACGGCGATCTGGAACGAACAAGCGGTCGACCTCGGCAATCGCCAGGCATGGTTCGACGCGCGGCAGTTGCAGGCGTATCCGATTCTGGTGATCGTCGACCATGAAAACGCAGTGCTGGGTTACGCCTCGTTCGGCGACTGGCGGCCGTTCGACGGTTTCCGCCACACCGTCGAGCACTCGGTGTACGTGCGCAGCGATCAACGCGGCAACGGCCTCGGCCCACAACTGATGACCGCGCTGATCGAACGCGCCCGCACTTGCGGCAAACACGTCATGGTCGCCGCCATCGAAAGCGGCAACGCTGCCTCCATCCGCTTGCACGAGCGTGCCGGTTTCAGCATCACCGGGCAGATGCCGCAAGTGGGCACCAAGTTCGGCCGCTGGCTCGATCTGACCTTCATGCAGTTGACCCTCAATCCCGGCGCACAGCCACCGGATGCCCACCAGGAGTGATGTCGATGAACGCCGCCCAGTTGCGCCGCGTCAACGCTGAAAGCTTTGCCCACTATCGCCAGGGCCTGATCGATCTGCTGCTCGACGCCGTCGGTTACGGCGCCAGCGTCGGTTTCATGGCCGACCTCGATGCCGCCCAGGCGCGCGCGTATTTCGATGAGGTGCAGGACAACATCAACAAGGGCAGCACGCTGCTCTGGGTGGTGGTGAAGGACGAGCAGGTGCTGGCCAGCGTGCAACTGGGCCTGTGCCAGAAGGCCAATGGTCTGAACCGCGCCGAAGTGCAGAAACTGCTGGTGCGCGAACACGCGCGGCGCCGTGGCCTCGGCCAGCAACTGATGCAGGCGCTGGAACTCGAAGCGCCCAAGCACAAGCGCGGCATGCTCTATCTCGACACCGAGGCCGGCTCGCCGGCAGAAGATTTCTACAAGGCGCTGGGCTATGTGCGCGCCGGCGAAATACCCGATTACGCCTGCGACCCCAACGGCACCTATCGCCCGACCGCTCTCTATTACAAAGTCCTGCAAGGAGCCCAGCGATGATTCCTGGCCAATACCAGATTCAGCCCGGCGACATCGAACTCAACGTCGGCCGCCGCACCGTGAGCCTGAAAGTCGCCAACAGTGGTGACCGGCCGATCCAGGTCGGTTCGCACTTTCACTTTTTCGAAACCAACGACGCGCTGACCTTCGACCGTGCCGCCAGTCGCGGCATGCGCCTGAACATCCCCGCCGGCACCGCCGTGCGCTTCGAGCCGGGGCAAAGCCGTGAAGTCGAGCTGGTCGATTACGCCGGGCATCGCCGGGCGTTCGGCTTTGCCGGCCGCATCATGGGTGATCTCTAAACAACACGGTGCCCGCTCTGGCCCCTTCGCGAGCAGGCTCGCTCCCACATGAGAACGCGATCAAATGTGGGAGCGAGCCTGCTCGCGAAAGCGAGTAATGCGAGCGATTTCAGACCCAATTGAATCTCAAGGCATGCCCATGAAAATCTCCAGACAAGCCTACGCCGACATGTTCGGCCCCACCGTCGGCGACAAGGTGCGCCTGGCCGATACCGAGCTGTGGATCGAAGTCGAAAAGGACTTCACCACCTACGGCGAGGAAGTGAAGTTCGGTGGCGGCAAAGTCATCCGCGACGGCCAGGGCCAGAGTCAGTTGCTCGCCGCCGAAGTGGTCGACACGCTGATCACCAACGCGCTGATCATCGACCACTGGGGCATCGTCAAGGCCGACGTCGGCCTCAAGGACGGGCGCATCGCCGCGATCGGCAAGGCCGGCAACCCTGACGTGCAGCCCAACGTGACCATCGCCATCGGCGCCGGCACCGAAGTGATTGCCGGTGAAGGCATGATCCTCACCGCTGGCGGCATCGACACGCATATCCACTTCATCTGCCCGCAGCAGATCGAAGAAGCGTTGATGAGCGGCGTCACCACCATGATCGGCGGCGGCACCGGTCCCGCTACCGGCACCAACGCCACCACCTGCACCTCCGGCCCGTGGCATCTGGCGCGCATGCTCCAGGCCGCCGATGCCTTCCCGATGAACATCGGCCTCACCGGCAAAGGCAACGCCAGCCTGCCGGAGCCGTTGATCGAACAGGTCAAGGCCGGCGCCATCGGCCTCAAACTGCACGAGGACTGGGGCACCACTCCGGCGAGCATCGACAACTGCCTCAACGTCGCCGACCAGTACGACGTGCAGGTGGCGATCCACACCGACACCCTCAACGAATCGGGTTTCGTCGAAACCACCCTTGGCGCATTCAAGGGCCGCACCATCCACACCTATCACACCGAAGGTGCCGGTGGCGGCCACGCGCCGGACATCATCAAAGCCTGCGGTTTCCCCAACGTGCTGCCGAGCTCGACCAACCCGACCCGGCCGTTCACCCGCAACACCATCGACGAACACCTCGACATGCTCATGGTCTGCCACCACCTCGACCCGAGCATCGCCGAAGACGTCGCCTTCGCCGAAAGCCGTATCCGCCGCGAAACCATTGCCGCTGAAGACATCCTCCACGACCTCGGCGCGTTCTCGATGATCAGCTCCGACAGTCAGGCCATGGGCCGCGTCGGTGAAGTCATCACACGCACCTGGCAGACCGCCGACAAGATGAAAAAACAGCGCGGCCCACTGCCCCAGGACGGTGAGGGCAACGACAACTTCCGCGCCAAGCGTTACATCGCCAAGTACACCATCAACCCGGCGATTACCCATGGCATCAGCCATGAAGTCGGCTCGATCGAAGTCGGCAAGTGGGCCGATCTGGTGCTGTGGCGTCCAGCGTTCTTTGGTGTGAAACCGACGCTGATTCTCAAGGGCGGCGCGATTGCCGCAAGCCTGATGGGCGACGCCAACGCCTCGATTCCCACGCCGCAACCGGTACATTACCGCCCGATGTTCGCCAGCTACGGTGGCTCGCTGCACGCCACCAGCCTGACCTTTATCAGCCAGGCGGCGCAGGAGGCCGGATTGCCGGAGGCTCTGGGGTTGAAAAAGCAGATCGCTGTGGTGAAGGGCTGCCGCGACGTGCAGAAAACCGACCTCATCCACAACGACTATCTGCCGAACATCGATGTCGATCCGCAGACCTATCAGGTCAAGGCCGATGGCGTGTTGCTGTGGTGCGAACCGGCGGAAACGCTGCCGATGGCGCAGCGCTATTTTCTGTTTTGATTAGGGGGCGCGCTGAATACGGACTCGCTGGTTCGTATTCAGCAGCTATCGCTCAGGCGATCACGGAAACAACTTCGCGATGTCCGCGTCGCTGTAGTTGTAATTGATGCGTAACTCGGTTCCTGCCGGAATATCTTCGGTAGCGAAGATGGCGTTGAGAATGAAGTCGCGGGTGACCAGTTCCTTGCCTATCAACTGTTGCGCTTCAACATCGAATGGCACGAATTCGACGTTATAACCATCCGTAGCCTGGCGAACCGGCTTGCCCGTTGCGTTGTACCAGAAATGCGTATTGATCCTGGAGATGATCGTGTCACCGACCATCGCCAGCTGGACGGGGATCAGATATCCAGGTCCCGGCTGGTAACGCACGCCGACCTTCATGGTGTATGACTGCTGGGGGAGCGGCACAAGACGTCCTGGCATGATGGCGCCAGCATAGACGCCGACCACCTCGCCTCGGCTGATGCGCCGGTTGGCAACCACCATGGACTGGCCGACCAGGGCCCGCTCACCGGGCGCACGCATGTCGGCCTCGGTGAACAATCGCCATTGCAGCTTTTCTTCATACAGCCGCGCGACATGCTCGTAGGCGCCAAACTTGATGTACGGTTTGATCTGCTCGGAGGTGTATCGGCCGCCGTCTTCGAAACGCACGAGGGTCTGGAGCTTCTTAATGCGGATAGGCGTGCCGGCGATGTCCCGGAATGGATATTTGCCGTTATTGGCTCGGTCGTAGACCCCGGGCCGATTGCTGAGAAACGAAAAGCGCGTTTCGCTGCGCATTGCACTCAACTCGTCAGCAGTGAAAGGTTTGACGGGCATCGACTCGGACGCCAGATAGAAATGTTCATCTGCCGCATCGACATCGTCGGGCAGCTCTTCAAGGGCTGACTCATAGTCTTCATCACTCTGCCGCGCCGCCCTGCGGCTTTTACCCGGTACAACGGCGGCGTCCGGCGATGCGCTGAAATCCTCCAGCGAGTACCAGTGCTTGTTCAACGGATCATAGGCAAGCACTGGACCGGACGGCTGCAGCTCGCTGGACAGCCGGGCCCGATGCAGACCGGTCTCGGCATCGACGCCGATCAGCACCGTACCGCCGCCCTGCAAGTCCACGTATTGGCGCCCCTTGAATAGGCGAAACCCGTCAACGTCCGCTTGCGGTAGAGGGGCTGTCGAGGCGATCAGGTAACGCTCCAGCGCGGAGGCTGCGACCGTTGGGACGGAACCCGAGGTAGACGGCGTCGGATGGACTTGCACGCTGTGCGGCATGGCTGCAATTTCCATTTGCTGCGTGCTACTGCCGGGTTCGCTGGTATCGGGCGGGGTCTTGCGAATGAACGGACCGGGGGTCAGGTGCGGCGACTCGATACCGTGCGTGGCGGAATCCCGGGATGTGCGTCCAGGGGTGGTGATATCGACTGCGCCCGGCTTGGGCGGCTTGGGTCTGACTGGCATTGACAGGCTTCCTTGCAAAGATTGCGCAGCGCTGGCCGGCCTGGCTGGCGCTACGACCGTCGGCATCCATTGCCAACATGTGCCCGGAAAACTATCAGACCATCCAGCCGGTTCATACCGGGTGAAACACTCGCAAACACTAACCCGGCACAAGCGGGCCGACTCGCGATGAGGCCGAAACAGACCTCATCGCCTCAAACAACTTATTCGACCACCAGCCGCCCCAACCGTTGACGCAACATGCGGTTCTCGGCGCGCAACTGCTTCACCTCGTCCAGCAGATCCAGCGCCAGCGCGACGCCTTCCCACTCCAGTTCCAGATCACGGCGCAGCTTCGCCGCGCGCTTGGCCAAGGCCAATTCGTAATCGGTGAAACGCCATTCCCGGGGCTGCGCGCCCTGAGGTTCGAGGATGCCGTGCTCGACGATTTCGATCACGTAGACGTCCGACAAATCGGCCGCCTCACAGAATTCTGCCAGGTCCAGTTGAACGATCAGGGGGCTGCTCATGATGGGCTACTCCGTCGTCGGGTTCAGAAGTTCTCTCGCGGATTGAAGGCGGCTTTCTTCGCCAGTTCCTGCCACAGCGCCTTGACCTCCTCGTCGGAGGCTTTGGGCATCACGGCCTTGAGCTGCACGAACAGATAACCGCGTTCGCCGGCCTTGTTCAGCAGGCCATGGCCCTTGGCGCGCATGCGCTGGCCGTTCTGGCTGCCGGCCGGGACCTTGAGGTTGATCTTGCCGGTCAGGGTCGGCACGGCCACTTCAGTGCCCAATGCCAATTCCCACGGAGCCAGGGGCAAGGTGATGATCAGGTTTTCGCCTTCGACATCGAATTTCGGGTGCGGCGCGAACCGAATGGTCAGGTACAGGTCGCCATTCGCCCCGCCACCGATGCCCGGTGCGCCCTGGCCCTTCAGGCGAATCCGCTCGCCGTCGGTGACGCCGGCCGGAATCTTCACGTTCAGGCTCTTGCTGGTGTTGCTGACATGCTGGCCGTGCGCGTTGTATTGCGGCACCTGAAAGGTGACTTTCTTCGATTCGTTCGACAGGGTTTCTTCGAGGAAGACCGGCAGTTCCATTTCCACGTCTTGCCCTCGGCGTCCGCGTGATTGGCGGCTCTCGGCGCCACCGAAACCGGGGCCGCGATTGCCGAAGATCGAACTGAAGAAGTCCGAGAAGTCGCCCGTGTCGCCACCGCCACCGCCGAAGCCGCCACGGCTCTGCCAGCCCGGCGGGCCCTGGAACGGCTGACCGTGCTGGCCATAACGGCGCAGTTCGTCGTATTCGGCGCGTTTGTCGGCACTTTTCAGCGCTTCATAGGCTTCCGAGGCGTCCTTGAACTTGGCCTCGGCGTCTTTTTCCTTGCTGACATCGGGGTGGTATTTGCGCGCCAGCTTGCGATAGGCCGCCTTGATGGCCTTGTCGTCGGCTGTCGGCTCCACGCCGAGTATCTTGTAATAGTCTTTGAAGTCCATGGAAGGATCACCATCCGTTATCGATTTCGCGCCGAGACCAGCATGCGCCGATTGGCACGTGCCGGGTTGACCGATCTCAAGTTTGTGACCGGGTGGCGCCGCAGAAGTTTATCGGCAGTGGACGACGGTTCTTGCGACCGCCGGTGTGTCTGCCGGCCCATGCCAGCAAGTTTGGGGCGAAGCGGCGCTTTTCAAGCTGTCTGCCGGCGAAATAGCGGATGACCGGCCTTCGAATCTGCCGCGCACTGGCATACACTGCGCGGCCGTTTTTTTGACCGGAAACCGAAAGACATGAAAGACGCCTCTCCAGCCCGTGCCTGCGGCATCGACTTCGGCACGTCCAACTCCACCGTCGGCTGGCTGCGCCCCGGCATGGACACCATGATCGCGCTGGAAGACGACAAGATCACCCTGCCGTCGGTGGTCTTCTTCAACATCGAGGAACGTCGCCCGGTCTACGGTCGCCTGGCCCTGCACGAGTATCTGGAAGGCTACGAAGGTCGGCTGATGCGCTCGTTGAAAAGCCTGCTCGGCTCCAAGCTGATCAAGCACGACACCAGCGTCCTCGGCACGGCGATGCCGTTCAAGGACCTGCTCGGGCTGTTCATCGGCCAGCTCAAGAGCCGCGCCGAAACCGCCGCCGGTCGGGAATTCGAGCAAGTGGTGCTGGGTCGTCCGGTGTTCTTCGTCGATGACGATCCGCTGGCTGACCAGGAAGCCGAAGACACCCTGGTCGAAGTGGCGCGCAAAATCGGTTTCAAAGATGTGTCGTTCCAGTACGAGCCGATCGCGGCAGCGTTCGACTACGAGTCGACCATCGAGAAAGAAGAGCTGGTACTGATCGTCGACATCGGCGGTGGTACCTCTGACTTCTCGCTGGTGCGCCTGTCGCCCGAGCGTCGTGGTCTCGACAACCGTCACGATGACATCCTCGCCACTGGCGGCGTGCACATCGGTGGTACCGACTTCGACAAACAGCTGAGTCTGCAAGGCCTGATGCCGCTGTTCGGCTACGGCAGCCGCATGAAGAGCGGCGCCTACATGCCGACCAGCCACCACATGAATCTGGCGACCTGGCACACGATCAACTCGGTGTACTCGCAGAAATCCACGCTGGCGCTGGGCAGCATGCGCTACGACATCGAAGACACCGGCGGTATCGATCGCCTGTTCAAGCTGATCGAACAGCGCGCCGGGCACTGGCTGGCGATGGAAGTGGAAGAAACCAAGATCCAGCTGACCCACGCCGACAGCCGCCACGTGCCGCTGGACCGCATCGAAGCCGGGCTGAGCGTCGAGCTGAGCCGCGCGTTGTTCGAATCGGCGATCGAGGCCTTGCTGGAGCGTGTGCGTGGCAGCGTTACGCAGTTGTTGAATGACGCTGGCGTGGCGGTCGATCAGGTCGACACGGTGTTCTTCACTGGGGGCTCCAGCGGCATCCCGGCCCTGCGCAACAGCGTCTCGGCAATGCTGCCGAACGCGCGGCATGTCGAAGGCAACATCTTTGGCAGCATTGGTAGCGGTTTGGCGATTGAAGCCCGCAAACGCTATGGCGTTTAGGGGCAGCTGCAAGTTTTAAGCTGCAAGCTGCAAGCTGCAAGCTGCAAGCTGCAAGCTAGAGCAAAAGCTACTGCGGCTCTCGCTTCTGCTTTAACTTGCAGCTTGAAGCTTGCAACTCGAAGCTGCTTTTCTAGACCATTCCTCCGAGCTTCAACTCACTCTTCAGATACGCGTAATAAATCGGCCCCGCCACCACCCCCGGCAAACCGAACGCGGCTTCGAACACCAGCATCGCCAGGAGCAACTCCCACGACTTGGCACTGATCTGCCCGCCAACGATGCGCGCGTTGAGAAAGTATTCGAGCTTGTGGATAACGATCAGGTAGCCCAGCGCGGCGATCGCCACCCAGATCGACAGCGACAGGCCGACGATGGTGATCAGCGTGTTCGACATCAGGTTGCCGATCACCGGCAGCAGGCCGAGCAGGAAGGTCAGCACGATCAGGGTTTTGGTCAGCGGCAGCTTGATGCCGAACATCGGCAGGATCACCGCGAGGAAGATCCCGGTGAACACGGTGTTGAGCAGGGAAATCTTGATCTGCGCGAAGACGATATTGCGAAACGCCTGCACCAGCAGATGCAAACGGTCGAACAAAGCGGCGGCCAACGGCTTGCGCTTGGTCACGTCGGGGATGCGCTGCAGGGCGATGATCGCGCCGAGCACCATGCCGATCAGCAGGGTGACGAACATGTGCGCGGCGTCCTTGCCGACCAGTTGCAGGTCGGCCAGATGCTTGCTCGCCCACTCGCCGATCGCCACGCGAAATTCCGCCGCGCTGGCCGGCAGGTAAGCGTCGATGAACGGCGGCAACTGTCCGCGCGCGCGATCGACCACGCCCATGAATTTATCGAGCGAGGCGCCGGGGTTTTCTGCTTCATGCAGGAGGAAACTGATGGCGCCGGCGAAGATCAGCGCCAGCGCACTCACCACCAGCGTGCCGAGCAGCGCCACCGCCAACCAGCGCGCACGCCGCCCTTCGATCAGCCGTTGCAGTTGCGGGGTGAGCATGTTGACCAGCTCGAACACCAGCAACCCGGCCAGCAGGCTCGGCAACAGGCGCAGCGGCAGCACCAGCAGCAAACCGCCAAAAATGATGATGCAACTGACCCAGAACACAACATGACGCTGAGAAAACGTTGGCATACAGCCTCAAAACGAACGGCGTGAAAGGATGGGCAGTCTGCCAGCGATCCGGGGTTAGCACTAGGGATATGCAGGGCGTGGGAATGGCGGTGCATTCACCGACGCTTTCGCGAGCAGGCTCGCTCCCACAGGAGTGCGCGTTTCAAATGTGGGAGCGAGCCTGCTCGCGAAGAGGCCGGCAAGCTCACCACATTATTTACCGTTTCACTTTTTCTTCAGACACTCACTCATGAACGCCTTGCGCGCATCGCCGGTCAGCGCTTTGGTTTTCGCGTCGGCATTGCAGGTGGTCATCTTCTGCTGCTGCGGGGTCAGCTCCTTGCCATCGTTGGCTGCGGGTGCCGCTTTCAGGCAGGTGCTCATGAACGCCTTGCGCTCGTCGCCCTTCAAGCTCTTGGCGGTCGCATCGGCATTGCAGGTGGTCATCTTGTTCTGTTGCGCCGTGGCGGCGAAACCCTGGGAACACACAAGCAGCCCGATCATCAACAACGGCACACGCAACATCTTCATGGAGTTTTCTCCTTGTTGCCGCACCGATGGATGCGGCCTCTGTCGCAGTGTAGTCAAAGCTTGTTACACCTTCCTGCCCTCGAGGTGGCTGCGCCGATACTGCTCCGGCGTGCAACCGGCCTGGCGGGCGAACATGGCGATGAACGCCGAGCCGCTGCTGTAGCCTAGGTCGAAAGCGATTTCCTGCACCGAACGCGAGGTTTCCAGCGCCTCGATCGCCGCCAGATAACGCAAGCGCTGACGCCACTCGCCAAAGCTCATGCCCAGCTCGCGGACAAACTGCCGGGCCAGGGTGCGCTCGCTGACATGCACTTGCGCGGCCCAATGCGCCAACGGTTGGTTGTCGCCCGGCGCGGCCTGCAAGGCGTCGAGAATCGTCAGCAAGCCCGGGCTGCTCGCATACGGCAGGTAACATTCCTGCACCGGTGCCTGTTGCAGTTGATCGACCAATACCTGGGCCAGACGCTGATCGGCCTCATGCTCCGGAATCTTCACATCGCGGGCAGCGAAGTCCTTGAGAATCGCCTTGAGAATGTCACTGATCGCCAAGGTGCAGGCCCGCGCCGGCAACCGTGTGCAAACACTTGGATCAAGACACACCGCGCGATAGTTGACCGGCTGATGACTATAGAAACTGTGCTCGACCTCGGGCGGCACCCACACCGCATACTGCGGCGGCGACATGAAGCGGCTGCCGTCAACATCCATGTGCAGCACGCCATGAGCCGCGTATTCCAGCGTGCCCCACGGATGGCGATGCGGCGCGGCATATTCGTGGGCATTGAAATCGGCGTAGCGGAAATACACCGCTGACGGCAGTTCGCTGAAATCGAGCAGATCGATGTGTTTGCTGTTCATGCTGTCCGGATGCAGAGGCAGGTTGTCCGGTTCGCAGTATAGGCCTGCATCCAGACAGGCGATAATCGCGCTTCATCAACGTTCTGGTTTTGTCCCATGCAATACGCGTTTCCCCTGCTGGCGATCTTCATCTGGGCCGGCAACACCGTGATCAACAAACTGGCGGTCGGCGCGATCTTCCCCGCCGAGATCGGTTTCTATCGCTGGCTACTGGCCGGCGTGCTGTTCACGCCATTCATGCTCACGAAAGTCATCGCCCACTGGCCGCAGATTCGGCCGAACCTGGGGCGGATTTTCATCCTCGGCGTACTCGGCATGGCGGTGTATCAGAGCCTCGCCTATTTCGCCGCAACACTGACCACCGCAACCAATATGGGCATCATCCTGTCGTTGATGCCATTGATGTCGCTGGCCATGGCGATCATCAGCCTCGGCCAGCGCCTGACGGCTGGTGCGCTGGTCGGTGCGGTGCTGTCGTTCGCTGGCGTGCTGGTGGTGGTGTCATCCGGCAGCCTCGGAGCGCTGCTGCAACACGGGGTCAATCTGGGCGATGCGATGATGCTGATCGCCACGCTGGCCTACGCCGTTTACAGCACGCTGCTGAAAAAGTGGCAACTGCGCCTGCCGCCACTGGTGCTGCTGTACTTGCAGGTGCTGGTGGCGATTGTGGTGTTGTTTCCGCTGTTCGCGATGTCGCCGAAGACCGGGCTGAACCTGCAGAACGTGCCGCTGGTGCTGTATGCATGCCTGCTGGCCTCGATGGTCGCACCGCTGGCGTGGATGCAGGCGGTGCAGCGACTGGGGCCGAGCCGGACGACGTTGTTCTTCAATCTGCTGCCATTGATTACCGCGCTGATTGCGGCGGTGGTGTTGAAGGAACAGTTGGCGATGTATCACCTGGTGGGTGGGTTGCTGACCTTGGCTGGGGTGGTTTTGTCGGAGCGCTGGACCACGGTGCTGGGCCGGCGGCTCGGCGTTGCCTGATAAGGCCCCTTCGCGAGCAGGCTCGCTCCCACGTTGAAATGCAGACACCTGTGGGAGCGAGCCTGCTCGCGAAGAACGATGACGCGGTCTGTTTGGCTATAACCCTGCTGCCTCCAGCCGCGCCGCATGCTCGACAAACAGCCTTACCGGATCTGCGCCCTTGCCCACCAGCCCCAGCGACTGATTGACGATGTCGAAATGATCCAGCGGATAGTCATCACCGATCACCGTGCCCAGATGCGAGCTGTAACGGCCGACCATGCCGTCGCACTGCCCCGGCTCGCGAACGAAGGTCCTGGCGAACAAGCGACAACTGCGGTTGGTGCCGTCAAAAAGATTGCCGCCACGATCGGTCTTGCCCGGTTGCAGCGTCCCTGACCAGGAGTAATAGCGCACACCGTTGACCTCTTCCGGCCCCTGCCCGCCCCACGTTTCCGGCAGCCCTTGTGGATAACGCTGATTGAATATTGCAACGCCCGCCGTCGTCAGCGATTGGTGGGAAGCGTGGATATCCACCGGCAGTTTCGGCCCGTGGCAACCCGTATCGAGCAATGCCATGACCCAGCCGATCAGGCGCAGCAACGCTTCGAGCAAGCGCCCCTTGGCGCTGTTGGCGGGATAGTGCTTTTCCAGATAATCCGCCAGTTCGGAGCCGTGATTCGGCCCGGCCACCGATGTTACCGAGGCGACCAGATCCGGACGCTGCGCCGCCGCATAGCGCGCGGTCAACGCGCCCTGACTGTGACCGAACAGGTTGACCTTCTGCGCCCCTGTCTCGCGGAGGATCTCCTCGATCCGCATCAACAATTGCTCGCCGCGCACTTCCGTGGAATTGAGTGGCGAAACCTGCACAGCAACCACCGTCGCACCACCACGGCGCAAGGCCTTGATGATGCCGAACCAATACGGATAAAGCACCAGCCGGACAAAGCCGAGCATGCCCGGCACCAGCACCAGTGGATAACGTGTCGACATGGGGTACATCCTTGTGCGCGGTGGGTGGATGTCAGACGTGCAAGACGCCCGCCAAGCATCCACCTCGACGATGACAACTCAACGATAAGCCAATTCCAGCCCGCCAGCACCAGCTCCACCGAAACCGCTTTGACTCTCCCGACATCGCAGTCTTCAGCAGTTGCTGCACCGTGTCCGGCGTAAATCGCATAAAACTTTTCGCTTCGCTCAAGACTCACACCCTGAGTAGCGACCGCGTCTTCAGAACGTGGCGCCCATCGGATTAGCCTCCAGGAGAATGAAATGAGTGACGTGCATTTGTCTGATGTTCAAACCCTGCGCGAACGCGCGCGGCAACACGTGGAAAACGGCGCGGTCACCGAGGGCTACAACGCCAACCGTGAGGAAATACTGCGTTTGCTCAATGAGTCGCTGGCCACCGAGCTGGTGTGCACCTTGCGCTACAAGCGCCACTACTTCATGGCGAACGGCCTGAAAGCCAACGTCGCCGCCGACGAATTTCTTGAGCACGCCAACCAGGAAGCCGAGCACGCCGATCGCCTCGCCGAACGCATCGTGCAACTGGGCGGCGAGCCTGAGTTCAACCCTGACCTGCTGAGCAAGATGTCCCACGCGCAATACGTGGCCGGCAATACGCTCAAGGAAATGGTTTACGAAGATCTGGTGGCCGAGCGGATCGCCATCGACAGCTACCGCGAAATCATCCAGTACATCGGTGACAAAGACCCGACCACTCGCCGCATCTTCGAAGATATCCTCGCCCAGGAAGAAGAGCACGCCGACGACATGGCGGATATCCTTAACGATCTGTAATCCCGTCACACCGCTTTCGCGAGCAGGCTCGCTCCCACACTGGAACGTATTTCAATTGAAGGAATGCGTTCGAATGTGGGAGCGAGCCTGCTCGCGAAGGCGCCCTCAGAGACGCCGCATTACTTGCTGGGTTTAACGGTCACCGGCGCCTTGCCCTGCTTCATCTGCTCCAGCAACGGCGCGCACTGATTCGGCTCGCCACCGCTCGGCGCCACCAGCGCCAGCAACCCCGCCGCCGGTGCGGCGATCACGCCCAGCGCAACCATCCCCGCCCCGCGCAGCATCAACGGTACGGCTTTGACGCCGGCATCCGGTTTGATGAACTTGCCGCGCACATACAGCGGCGAGCGCAGGGAGATCAGACGCCAGCCTTTCGACTCTGGGGTCACAGTCAGATCGAGTTGCTCGGTGGCCATGTTCGCCGTGCCATCGATGTAGATGATTGCGTTCTCGGTATCGAAGACAAACAGCCGTGTCGTGGCCAGGCCGGTCTTGATGTCGAAGTCCGCCGCCGCGCAATTGATCTTCACTTCCTTGTCGCCAAAGATCTTGCCGACCACATAGTTACCGACATTGAGCCCGGCCAGTTCCATCAGCTCGCGGCTGATCGCGCCGTCATTGATCAACATCTTCAGATTGCCGTTGGCGCCGCCGAGCAGCTTGGCCACGGAGTTGCCCCGGCCACTGATGTCGGCATCGCCATTGAGCTCACCGAAACTGGTTTTCATCGGCTCGAAGGTCGGGAACAGCTCTTTGAGTTTGAATTTGCGTGCGGTCAAACGCGCCCGGCCTTCCAGCGGCTCGGTGCGGCCATTGAGGCGGATCAGCGCATCCAGGGTGCCACCGGCCACGCCAAAGCGCAGCGGTTCCAGGCTGAGTTCGCCGTCGTTGAGTTTCAGATGGGTATAGAGGTCGTTGAACGGCAGCTTCTCGCTGTGAACGATGCGCTTGCCGGTGAACTCGACATCGGCATCCATGGCGCGCCAGCGATCAGTCTTAAACTCTTCGACCGGCAGGACTTTGTCTGCCGGCTGCTTGCTCGCGCCGCCACGGGCCTTTTGCTCGGTGTTGGAATCGGCACCGATCAACGGTGCAAGGTCGGCGAACAGCAGTTGATTGGAGAGCAACGCACCCGTGAGTTTCGGCCGTGGCTGGCTGGCCACGTAGGTCAGGTCGCCGTGAATATCGCTGTCGCCGATCTTGCCGTTGAATTTCTCATAAGTGAATTTCGCCCCGGCCTCGTCATGCAGCTTGGCGATCAGGTGGCCGTCGGTGGAATACGGTGGGGTGTCCGGCAGGGTCACGCCGGTCAGCGGGTAAAGATTGCCGAGGCTGTCGCCAGCGAGCTTCAAACGCAGGTCGAGGGCGCCGAGATTCAGCGGGTCAGTCAGGGTGCCGGCCAGTTCGATACGGGTGTCGCCGATCTTCGCCTGGGCCTGCAACGGGAACGGCTTGCTCGCGTCCTGCAAGGCCAGCAACCCGCCGATCTTGCCCTGCCCGGTGAGGTTCTGCGCGTGGTACTGGCCTTTGACCTTGAGCGCAAAGGCGTAGTCCTGCGGTGCGCCGCCCTTGTCCTGAGCGGTTTTCGCCGCTTTGTCGCCGACAATCTCGCTGAAGGGAATCGGCTTGCCGAGTGGGTCGATCAACACATCGAGGTTGGTCTTCAGGGTCTGGTCGTCGAGGGTCACGTGGCCCTTGTCGAAACCGATCGCGCCGATATCGACCACCCAGCTCGACGACTCGGCGTTCGGGTCCTTGGGATCGAATTTGAACGTCCAGTTGGCGCGGCCATCGGCCAGACGTTGCAGTTCGGCATTCGGCTCGGTCAGGTCGATACGCGGAATCACCACGCGCTGAGCCAGCAGCGCCAGCGGCGAAATGCGCAGCTCGACGCGTTTCAGGGTGACCATCTGCGGCTGTTTCGACCAGTCAGTATTACCCAGGCTCAAGTCCTCGGCGACCACGTGCGGCCACGGCACCCAAGAGCGCCAGCCGTCTTCGTCCAGCTCGCGCTGCCAGATCACCGCGAGGTTGCCATTGATGGCAAACGCTCGGTGCAGTTCTTCCGAGACTTTGGCGTTGATCGTGGGTTTGATCCGGTTCCAGTCGAAAAACACGATGATCAGAATCAAGGCTGCCAGCAGCAGCGCGAGGATGGCGAAGGTCCAGCTGAAGATTTTTCCAGTGCGCGTCATGCACAAAGCTCCTGATCACGACCGCACGTCGAACATCCCGACGCACAGCTGAAACGGCAGACCGAAGCGGCCCCTATGCAGTCTGTGACTGGCGAAAGGCCCGCAGGTTTAATTGAAAGGCAGTTTAAGCCATAAAAAGCGCAGCAAAACTGACCGATCGGTCGAGCAGTGTTACCGCGACCCGCACTTTTGCGAGGCGCGAGTGAGTCGAAAATACCCACGACAGTGCAAAACCGTCGCCCGCAAAGGCGCGATCTAGAGCCTTCGCGCCGAACAATCAATTCTGTTGATTATTACCATTGCGTTTATGAACTTTTATATCGACTTATCGAGAGTAGCATTGCCCTCGTACCCACTTTATCGCCCTCCCAAGGAGCCACTATCATGAAACGCCAATTACTGCTCAGCCTTACCCTGTCGATGCTAGCCAGCACTGCTTTCGCCCTGCCCGCTGCCGATCAGGCCACTCCGCAAGTCAAAGACAGCCACTCGGTGTTCAGCCAGACTCTCGCTGAAGACGGCTACGACAAAACCCCACAAGGTCAGACTCTGGCTGAAGACGGCTATGACAAAACCCCACAAGGTCAGACTTTGGCTGAAAACGGTCGCAACCGCCTCCAAGAAAAAGGTCTGGTCGAAGATGGCTATGACAAGACGCCACAAGGCCAGGCTGTAGCCGAAAACGGCCGCAATCGTCTCGAAGAAAAAGGTCTGGTGGAAGACGGCTACGACAAGACTCCACAAGGTCAAGCCCTCGCCGAAGGTGGTGGTGACCGTGTGATCGAACGCAACAGCGCCGTGAGCTGAGCCTATGACGGCCCAGCGAAAAAGCCCAATCAGCGGATTGGGCTTTTGACTTTTCAGCTTCTGTGAATCCCTCGCTGCATGACTCCCCGTTCGACGCCGACAAAGCCGATTTGCTAGAGTGCGGCGCTTGTCCTGCCGAAGAACACACCCTGCGATGCTGCCCCGCGCCGAACAGAAACAACAGACCCGCAACGCCCTGATGGACGCTGCCCGCCACCTGATGGAAAGCGGCCGAGGATTCGGCAGCCTGAGCCTGCGCGAAGTGAGCAAGACCGCCGGCATCGTACCCACCGGTTTCTACCGGCACTTCGCCGATATGGACGAGTTGGGGCTGGTGCTGGTCAGTGAAGTCGGCCAGACCTTCCGCGAGACCATCCGCCTGGTGCGGCACAATGAATTCGTCATGGGCGGCATCATCGACGCTTCGGTGCGCATCTTCCTTGATGTGGTCAACGCCAACCGCTCGCAATTCCTGTTTCTCGCCCGCGAACAATACGGCGGCTCGCTGCCGGTACGTCAGGCAATCGGACGCCTGCGGGAGAACATCAGCGCCGACCTCGCGGCGGACCTGGCGCTAATGCCCAAGCTGCAACATCTGGATCTGGCCGGCCTCAGCGTGATGGCCGACCTGATCGTCAAATCGGTGTTCGCCACCCTCCCCGACATCATCGACCCACCCGCCGAGGCCTTGCCGGAGCACCTGACCCCGCAGGCGAAGATCACCCAGCAACTGCGCTTCATCTTCATCGGCCTCAAGCACTGGCAAGGGCTGGGCAGTACCGAGTAATCCCTTCTCTATCTGACACAGCGCAAAGCCCCCGTGGGAGCGAGCCCGCTCGCGAAAGCGCTGAGTCAGCTGAATACATCTGTCTGACACGGCGCATTCGCGAGCAGGCTCGCTCCCACATTGAACATCCGTCATGGCCTCGCTTTGGTGCATGACAAATCCTTCATGCACCAAAACCTTCCAGAATCGCCGCGCCTGTTGAAACATCAGGCACGCGCCGACAGCTATTTCCTACAGATCGCCCGATTGGCGCGGCGCTTGCTCTAGCCCAATCAACGTTCATTGCTGGAAGCTTTCCGATGCTGGTGATTCATCGCAGAATCGACCCTCAACCCGTCTGGGCCGCCGAGCTGCACCTGACCTTCGAAGCGCGCAGCAAAAGCCGTTTGCGCTGTTTCAGTGCCGAAGGCGAAGACGTCGGGTTGTTTTTGGAGCGCGGCCAGCCACCGCTGTATGACGGCGAATGTCTGCAGGCCGAAGACGGCCGTGTCGTGCGCGTCTGCGCCCGTCCCGAACAACTGCTCCACGTCACGTGCGCCAATGCGTTCGAACTGACGCGCGCGGCCTATCACCTCGGCAACCGCCATGTCGCCCTGCAAGTCGGCGACGGCTGGCTGCGTCTGCTCGACGATTACGTGCTCAAAGCGATGCTCGAACAGCTCGGCGCCCGGGTCGAGGCCATCGAAGCGCCGTTCCAGCCGGAACATGGCGCCTACGGCGGCGGCCACCATCACTCCCGCCACGGCGATGAAGACTTCAACTACGCGCCGAAACTCCATCAATTCGGCGTGCGCCTGTGAATCCGGCCTGGGCGCTGCTGCGTCTGGCCAGTCCGCAATTGCCGATTGGCGGCTACAGCTATTCCCAGGGTCTGGAAATGGCGGTGGATGACGGCCGGGTCCACAACCCTGACGCCGCCCGGCGCTGGATCAGCGATCAACTGCTGCTCAATCTCGCCCGCTTCGAAGCGCCGCTGCTGTTGGCGCATTGCCAAGCCGCAGCAGATGAAAACTGGGCCGAGCTACGGCAGCTCTGCGAGAGCCACCGCGCCAGTCGCGAAACCCGCGAGCTGCATCTGGAGAGCCGGCAGATGGGTTACTCCTTGCAGCAGTTGTTGAACGGTTTGCCTGAACTCGACGCGCCTGCCCGCGACTTTCTTGACCAGACCACAGAACCGCACCTGGCCTTGTGCTGGGCACTGGCAGCACGCGCCTGGGGCATCAGCCCGCAGGATGCTCTTGCCGCGTGGCTGTGGAGCTGGCTGGAAAACCAGCTCGCCGTGCTGATGAAAACCCTGCCGCTGGGCCAGCAAGCCGCCCAGCGCCTGACCAGCGAACTGCTGCCGCTGCTGCAACAGGCGCAGCACGACGCGACCCGCATGAATCCCGAACATATCGGCAGCGCCGCCTTTGGCCTGTCCCTGGCGTGCATGGCCCACGAGCGCCAGTACAGCCGTCTCTTCCGCTCTTAGGGCTGTTTATTTTGGAGAATGAAATGGATACACAACCTCTGCGCGTCGGCATCGGCGGCCCGGTCGGTTCCGGCAAGACCGCGTTGACTCTGGCCCTGTGCCTGGCCCTGCGCGAGCGCTACAACCTCGCCGTGGTCACCAATGACATCTACACCCGCGAAGACGCCGATTTCCTCGTGCGCAACGAAGCCCTCGCGCCGGAGCGGATCATCGGCGTGGAAACCGGCGGCTGCCCGCACACGGCGATCCGCGAAGACGCCTCGATCAACCTCGAAGCGGTCGATCAACTGAACCGGCGCTTTCCCGGGCTGGATCTGATTCTGGTGGAGTCCGGCGGCGATAACCTCTCGGCGACCTTCAGCCCGGAGCTGTCGGATCTGACCATCTACGTGATCGACGTCTCCGCCGGCGACAAGCTGCCGCGCAAGGGCGGCCCGGGGATCTGCAAATCCGACCTGCTGGTGATCAACAAGATCGACCTCGCGCCACTGGTGGGCGCCTCGCTGGAAATGATGGACAGCGACACCAAACGCATGCGCAACGGCAAGCCGTTCGTGTTCAGCAACCAGAAAACCGGTCAGGGCCTCGAAGAAATCATCGCCTTCATCGAACGTCAGGGCCTGCTGACCGCCGCCTGATCCATTTATCCACAAGGAAGCTTATCCATGACACTCAAACGCATTCTTGGCGCTCTGGCGTTGCTGCTGACACCGGCGCTGGCCTTCGCTCACCCGGGCCATGGCGACAGTGGCCTCATCGCAGGCATCAGCCACCCGATCGGCGGGCTCGACCACTTGCTGGCAATGCTCGCCGTCGGTTTGTGGGCGGCGCAGCAACAAGGCGCGGCGCGCTGGGCGCTGCCGTGCACCTTTGTCGGCACCATGTTGCTCGGAGGTTTGCTCGGTTTTGAGGGGCTCGAGTTGCCGGCGCTGGAAAGCGGGATTGCCGCTTCGGTATTGGCGCTGGGCCTGGCCGTGGCACTGGCCGTGCGTCCGCCGCTGGTGATGGCGGTGGCAGCGACGGCGCTGTTTGCGCTGTTCCATGGCGTGGCGCATGGGCTGGAGCTGCCGGAAATGAGCAGCCCGTGGGCGTATGCGGCCGGGTTTGTCGCGGCAACAGCGGTTTTGCATGCGCTCGGTTATGGCGTGGTGCGGGTTCTTCCGCAGGCAGCGGCGCCGCTGGTGCGGTTGGCGGGTGCGGCTTCGGCGGCGACCGGGGTGTGGTTGTTGGCAGGCTGATTTTTTAGCGCCTGCACTGGCCTCTTCGCGAGCAGGCTCGCTCCCACAGGTTTTGTGTACGCTGCAAATCCACTGTGGGAGTGAGCCTGCTCGCGAAGACGGCCTGGCAGACACCGCCTCTCTCAAGCGGTGCTCTCTGCTACCATGTCGCGCAATCGCCCCAGCCCGTGACGCCCGCCCATGCCCCACGCTTCCCGCTCCACCGCCCTGCCCGAATTGACCGCCCTGTTTGGCCAAGTGCAGCAGCACTTCCTCGACGTGATCGTGCCACTGTGGCAAGGCCCGGGCTGGAATGCCGACATGGCGTTGCCCTATGAGGCGCTGGATGCCGCGCATCAACCGCTGCCAGCGCAACGCTATCGGGCGATGGCCTGCGCACGCCAGCTGTATCTGTTCTCCAGCCTGATCGGGGTTGTGGATAACGCCGAAGTCCGCGCCGCCGCGTTGTTCCGTTCCCTGCAACGGCATTTCCATGATGCCGAGCACGGCGGCTGGTTCTACAGCATCGACGCACAGGGCAAGCCGCTGGACCAGCGCAAGGATCTCTACACCCACGCCTTCATCCTGTTTGCGTGCGCGCATTACTGGGACAAGTCCCGGGATTCCCTGGCCGAGTCGACACTCAACGCCGCGCTGGAAATCATCGGCCGCCGTTTCGCCACCGGCGACGGTTTGTACGAAGCCTGCCTTGAGCGGGACTGGAACACTCTGCAAGCCGGCCCACTACAAAATCCCCTGATGCACTTGGCCGAAGCCTTTCTGGCCACTCTGGCGGTGCGCGAAGACCCGCAGACGCAGAAGGCCCTGCTTGAGTTATGCACAGCCATGCACAAGCAATTCGTCGATCCGCAATACGGCGTGTTGATGGAGAAGCCACTGGGTGCTGTGGATAACTGGTACGAGCCGGGGCACCAGTTCGAATGGTATTTCCTGCTCGAATCGTCGGCGCTGTTGCGCGATTCGAAACTGCACCGGGCGCTGGATCGGGCATTTGCCTTTACCGAGCAGTACGGCGTGCTGGAGTCCTGCGGCGCGGTGCGGGCGATGCTCGATCTGGATGGCAATGGACGGCCAAGGGATTCGACCCAGCGGATCTGGGCTCAGGCCGAATATCTGCGCGCGCTGACCTTGCGGGCGGACAGCGAAGCGGTGGTGCTGCGCCAGTTGCAGGCGTTGCAGCAGCGGTTTCTGCATGCCGGCGGCTGGTATGAGTGTCGCGATGAGAATGGAGAGGTCAGCCGCAAGGACATGCCTTCGACCACGCCTTATCATTTGGCGACTTGTTATAGCGGACTGGCTGAATATCTTCGCTGCCTCGTGCAAAGCAGGATTTGGGGCTAGAGGATTACTGTGTTCTCAGCAGACATCCGGATCAGATCAGGCAATCCACTTCTTGTCCCCGGTGAAGCTGATCGTCAACCAGCGCGCCGCATCCGGCTCGCCCAACTGCGCCGATATCTGTTCACGTAGCGCATCCAGCTGCGCGACATCGCGCAGCGGATAATCCGCCGGCAACACCACATGAATTTCGATGAACCGCGCCCGACCGTGCTTTTGCACGTAGGACACGTAATCCTCGAAACCATGCTCGACCTTCGCCACCTCCATGACCTGCCTGACCTGCTCATCCAGAGTGTCCGGGGCAATACCCAGCACATCACGCAACGCCGGGCCGAGGATCTTCAACGCCGGGGGCAGCATGGTCAGGGCCAGCACGATCAGGATCAGCGGGTCTACATACACCGCCCACTCGCCATAGCCCTGGGACTTGAGCAGCAGCGCGGCGAGGAAACTGATCAACAGGCCCACAGACAGCATCGCGTCGACCAGCCAACTGATGTTGTCGAACTGGATCAGGCTGGATTTGAGCGTGCGATTACGCCGGCGCACGTAAAAGAAGTAGGCGAACTCGACGACGGTAAACACCGCCGCATAGACGATCACCAGACCCAACTCAATATCACGACCACCATTGATGATGCCGAACACGCCGTTGAGAAAGGCGTAGATGGCGATCAACAGCAGGAAGCTGCCCTCGATCAGCAACACCATCGGTTCCAGATGCCAGAAGCCGAACTGGAAACGCTGATTGCTTTGCTTGGCGATCAGCCGGGCGGTGATCAGCATCAGGATTTTGATGAATGTCGCGATCAGCGAAAAAAAGCCATCGAACAGGATGGATTGCGAACCTGAAACAAAACCGGTGACGATCCCGGCAATCGACACCGCCAGCATCAGCAGCGTCGACTCTTTGAGCAGTGCCTGCTCACCTCGGTTACTCACTTGAACGCCTCATGAAACCTTGCACACCGCCGAATGCAGTGGGCTGGTTGAGTGCGGAGTTTAGCTTATCGTCCTGTTTTGCCTGTGCCGGCGTTTTCGCGAGCAGGCTCGCTCCCACAGTTTGAAATGCATTCTCCTGTGGGAGCGAGCCTGCTCGCGAATGGCCTCAACGCGGTATCAAGCCTTGTTACGCTCGATGGCAAACCCGGCCCAGGTCTGGCTCACCGGCATCAGCTCCAGGCTGTTGATGTTGATATGCGCCGGGGTGTTCATGACCCAGAAGATCGTCTCGGCGATGTCCTGCGGCTGGATCGGCTCGGCGCCAGCGTAAGTGGCGTTGTAGCGTTCCTGGTCACCGGCAAAACGTACCAGCGAGAACTCGCTTTCGCACAGGCCGGGCTCGATATTGCTGACCCGCACGCCAGTGCCCTGCAAGTCGCAACGCAGGTTCAGCGAGAACTGTTTGACGAAGGCTTTGGTCGCGCCGTACACGTGGCTGCCCGGGTACGGATAGTTGCCGGCGATGGAACCGAGGTTGACGATACCGGCGCCACGGCCGTGGGCGATCAGCCGAGGCAGCAGCAGGCGAGTGGCGTACATCAGGCCTTTGGCGTTGGTGTCGACCATGGTGTCCCAGTCATCCAGATCGCACTTCGGCGCCGGGTCGACACCGAGCGCCAGGCCGGCGTTGTTGATCAGGCCACGGAGTTTGGCGAACGACGGCGGCAGGTTGGCGATTGCCTCCTCCATCGCCTTGCGATCGCGCACATCGAGGACCAGACCATGCACTTCGGTCTGCTTCGACAGTTCGGCGCACAGGGCATTGAGGCGTTCTTCACGACGGCCGGTCAGAACCAGCTTCCAGCCAGCCTCGGCAAAACGACGGGCACAGGCTTCACCAAAACCGGACGTCGCGCCGGTGATAAACAGGGTGTCGGACATCGTGTTCTCCTTGCTTCGGCCGCTACGGCAGCCCTTGGAATAGAAATCAGCAGGCAGCATGCCCGCCCTCGCGGATACGGGCAACACTTGCCAGCTGTACAAAAATCAACCAGACCCGCCAAGGCCACAGCCAGCGTGGCCTGTAGCCATGTGCACGCATGTTATCCACAGTCTGCTCCACAGTTTCCGGGGGCAAGTGCAAACGCGCAAAGCCGCGCCACACAAGGCTTTGCGGGCGAAATGGAAAGTTTTTTGCTTGACCGTGAGGCGGGGGATGTGCGGGACAGGGCATTTTGCACGACGGACGGTGCAACCGGGTGATTGCGCGAGGCCAGCAATTACGGCGCTCCGCGAGGTCTTTCCAGAGTTTAGTCACAGACTTATCCACAGGCTTTTACACACAACAGTACCCGACCTGGATGCGCTATAAAAAGGTTGACAATGGCGCCTCACGCCTGCTTGAAACTTACTGATCAAAAAACAATCACAAGCCTGGAGACCACGGATTACAAGGCCTGCAACCATATACACCCACGTTATTCACAGCCAGTTCCACAGTAACCGGGGACAAGTCAAAACTGTGGAAAAACAGCCATTTGCAGCGTCTATATGTCGCGCTTTGGCAGCTTGGGGAATTTGTTTTCCACAATTTCTGGAATTACCCAATTTACCTGTGGTGGATTCAAAAAATAAAAAAGCCCCGGGACTCTCGTCGCCGGGGCTGTGTACAACCGCGAGAAGAATCAGTGCCCGCCCAGATAGGCGTTACGCACCTCCTCGTTCACCAACAGTTCTTTACCGGTGCCGGTCAGGCGAATCTCGCCGTTGACCATCACATAAGCCCGGTCCGACAGCTTCAACGCATGATTAGCGTTCTGCTCGACGAGGAAAATCGTCATCCCGGTTTTCGCCAGCTCGCGCAGCGTGGCGAAAATCTGCTTCACCACGATCGGTGCCAAGCCCAGGCTCGGTTCATCGAGCAGCAACAGCTTCGGCCGGCTCATCAGCGCACGGGCGATGGCGAGCATCTGCTGTTCACCGCCAGACATGGTCATCGCCCGCTGATTGCGTCGTTCTTCAAGCCGTGGAAACAGCTCGAACATGCGCTGCATGTCCTCTTTGGCGTACTTGTCGCCAATCGGGATGGTGCCCATCAGCAGGTTTTCCTCGACGGTCATGTCGGGGAAAACCCGCCGCCCTTCCGGTGACTGCGCGATGCCGTTGGAGGCGATGTAGTGCGAGGACTTCTGCGTGATGTCGACGCCCTGATAGAGAATCTGCCCGCCCGCCGCCCGTGGCTGGCCGAAGATCGACATCAGCAAGGTCGACTTGCCGGCACCGTTGGAGCCGATCAGGCTGACGGTCTCGCCTTCGTTGATTTGCAGGGAAACGCCTTTGAGCGCCTGGATCGGGCCGTAGAACACGTCCAGATTACGCAGTTCGAGGATCGGTTGACTCATACCAGCTCCTCTTCGTCGGCGCCCAGATAGGCCGCGATCACTTTCGGATCGTTGCGGATCGCTTCCGGCCCGCCTTCGGCGATGACGATGCCGTGGTCGAGAACCACGATGTGATCGGAAATGCTCATGACCATGCCCATGTCGTGTTCGATCAGCACCACGGTCAGATCGTGCTCGTCACGCAGCAGCCGGATCATCGCGCTGAGCGCTTCGGTTTCCTGAGGGTTGAGGCCGGCGGCCGGTTCGTCGAGGCAGATGATCTGCGGGCGGGTGCACATGGCCCGAGCAATCTCCAGACGGCGTTGTTGGCCGTACGAGAGTTCACCGGCGAGACGGTTGGCGCAGTCGACCAGATCGACCACTTCCAGCCAGTAGAACGCGACATCCAACGCATCGCTCTCGGCCTTGCGATAGCCCTTGGTGTTGAGGATGCCGGCGAGCATGTTGCGGTTGACCCACATGTGCTGCGCCACCAGCAGGTTTTCCAGCACCGACATTTCCTTGAACAGGCGAATGTTCTGGAACGTACGGGCAAGACCTGCACGGTTCACCAGGTGAGTACCGCCGAACATCTTGTAGTACATGCGGCTGAGGAAGGATTTCGGCGAGACGAAATCGGTCGCTTTGAACGACTCGCCCAGCAACTGGATGACATTGGTCTGCTGGCCGCGCACATTGAGTTCGATCTTGCCGCCCGTGGCCTTGTAGAAACCGGTCAGGCAGTTGAACACCGTGGTCTTGCCAGCACCGTTGGGGCCGATCAGGGCGAAGATCGAATTGCGTTTGACCTTTAGGCTGACATCGCTCAAAGCCTTGATGCCACCGAAATGCATCATCAGTTTTTCAACAGAGAGTACGACTTCACTCATGGCGCAGTCCTCTCGTAGTGAATGGCACCTTTGCGTGGTTTGACCCCGGTGCGGCTGATGCGGATCAGCCCGCGTGGTCGCCAGATCATCATCAACACCATCAGGATGCCGAACAGCAGCACGCGGTATTCAGCGAAGCCGCGCAGCAGTTCCGGAGCGACGGTGAGCACAAACGCGGCGATGACTACGCCAATGGTCGAGCCCATGCCGCCGAGCACGACGATGGCGAGGATCAGCGCCGATTCGAAGAAGGTAAACGAGGTCGGGTTGACGAAGCCTTGATAGGTGGCGAAGAACACCCCGGCCAGACCCGCCGTCGACGCACCGATGGTGAACGCCGAGAGCTTGACCAGCACATGGTTGAGACCCATCGAGCGGCAGGCGATTTCATCTTCACGCAGCGCTTCCCACGCGCGACCGACCGGCATCTTCACCAGCCGATGCTTGACGTACAGCACCGCCAGCACCACCAGGAACAGCACTGCGTAGATGAAGTAATACTTCACGTCGGGGTTGTAGGTCAGACCGAAGAACTCATGGAACGGTACTCCGCCATCCTTCGCCCGCTTGCCGAACTCCAGGCCGAAGAAAGTCGGCAGTGGCGCCGGCATGCCGTTCGGGCCGCCGGTCAGGGACAGCCAGTTGTTCAGCACCAGACGAATGATTTCTCCGAAGCCCAGGGTCACGATCGCCAGATAGTCACCGTGCAGACGCAACACCGGGAAACCGAGAATGCAGCCCGCCAGGCCTGCGGTGATTGCCGCCAGCGGCAGCACCGTCCAGAAACCCAGACCCAGATATTGATAACCCAAAGCCAGACCGTAGGCACCGATGGCGTAGAACGCCACGTAACCAAGATCGAGCAGCCCGGCCAGACCGACCACAATGTTCAGCCCCAGCCCCAGCAGCACGTAGATCAAACCGAGGATGACCACGCCGAGCAAATAGGAGTTGGAAACAAACGGCACGATGATCGCCAGCACAATGATCAGCGGGATGATCCAGCGCAGCCGCGATTTGTAGTCCGCCGGCAGCACGTGCACACCGGAACCGGTGCTCTCGAATCCGTCGAGGATCTTCAGGCCCTTGGGGGTTTGCAGGAACAGGCTGAGGGCAAAGCGACCGGCCATGACGATGGCAATGATCCACGCCACGCGAGTCGCTTCGAGGTTGAAGCTGTAGCCGTCGAGGACCACGCCGACAATCGGCCCGAACACGATCAGCGCAATCAGGCCGGCAAGAATCGCCTCGACCAGACTTTTTTTGATATCGATGGATTTTTCAGTGGTTGCAGACATCGCTTACACCTTCGACACAAGAGGACGGCCCAACAGGCCCTGCGGCCGGAAGACCAGTACGAGGACGAGCAGCGAGAAACTGAACACGTCTTTGTAGTCGGAGTTGACCAGACCGGAGAACAGCGACTCGGAGATGCCGAGGATGATCCCGCCGAGCATCGCGCCGGGCAGTGAACCGATGCCGCCAAGCACCGCTGCGGTGAACGCCTTGATGCCGATGATGAAGCCGGCATAGAAGTCGAACGTGCCGTAGTTCATGGTGATCAGCACACCGGCCAGTGCCGCCATGGCTGCACCGATGATGAACACATAGGAAATCACCCGGTCGGTGTTGATCCCCAAGATCGAGGCCATCTTGCGGTCTTGCTGGGTCGCACGGCACATGCGGCCGAGCTTGGTGTATTTGATGACGTAGGTCAGCAGCCCCATGCCGACGAATGCGGCGATCAGGATGAAGACTTTGGTGTAGGTCAGTTGTACGAAGCCGGTGCCGACTTCAACACGCCAGGCACCGGTCAGCAGCGTAGGCACGCCCTGTTGTTTGGCGCCCTGAGCGATCTGTGCGTAGTTCTGCAGAATCAGCGAAATACCGATAGCGCTGATCAGCGGCGCCAGGCGGGTCGAGTTACGCAGGGGTTTGTAGGCAACACGCTCGATGACCCAGCCATACACCGCCGTGACGACGATGGTGAAGATCAGCGTGCCGAGCATCAGCAGCGGGAAGGATTCGATACCGAAGTAAGCCAGCAGAGCCAGACTGATTGCCGCCAGGTAAGCGGAAATCATGTAAACCTCGCCGTGGGCGAAGTTGATCATGCCGATGATGCCGTAGACCATTGTGTAGCCGATGGCGATCAGGCCATAGACCGACCCGAGGGTCAGGCCATTGACCAGTTGCTGCAGGAAAATACCATCCATAACGCAATCTCACGCAGTGAGAACCTGCGCGCCAAGGGCGCGCGGTTCTTCTAGGAAAAATACAGATGTACGTCGGAGCAATGTCGGAGCGTGATCAGCCCTGACCACACGGAACCCCTTTGTGGGAGCGAGCCTGCTCGCGAAAGCGGTTGAACATTCAACGCAGAGGTTGTTTGTCAGTGCGTCTTCGCGAGCAGGCTCGCTCCCACAGGGGATCGGTGGTGATCAGATGATCGCTTCAGCCCTTACTTCTGCTTTTCCAGCTGGTGGTATTTGCCGTCCTTGTCCCACTGGTAAACCACGTAGTCGGAGACTTTCAGGTCGCCTTTGGCGTCCCAGGTCTTCTCGCCCATCACGGTTTTCACCGGGTTCTTCTTCAGCCAGGCCGCAGCCTCTTCACCCTTGTTGGACTTGGCGCCATTGAACGCTGCCGCCAGAGTCTGAACCGAGGCGTAGGCGTACAGGGTGTAGCCTTCAGGCTCGGTGCCGGCCTTGCGGAACGCGTCCACTACGGTCTTGCTTTCAGGCAAAAGGCGCGGGTCGGCGCCGAAGGTCATCAGCACGCCGTCGGTGAATTGCGGGCCGCCAGCGGTGGTCACCAGCTCGTCGGTCACGATGCCGTCATCGGACATGAACTTGACGTCTTTCAGACCTTGTTCGCGCAGCTGGCGAACCAGTGGACCGGCTTCCGGGTGCAGGCCGCCGAAGTAGACGACATCGGCGCCGGCGCCACGGATCTTGGTAACGATGGTGCTGAAGTCTTTCTCGCCGCGGGTCAGGCCTTCGTACAGCACAGGCTTGACGCCGCGTTTTTCCAGCTGAGCCTTGGTGGCGTCCGCCAGGCCTTGGCCGTAGGTGTCCTTGTCGTGCAGCACGACGACTTTCTTGCCCTTGAGCATGTCGACGATGTAGTCGCCGGCAACGATGCCTTGCTGGTCGTCACGTCCGCACATACGGAACATGGCGCTGAGGCCACGCTCGGTAACTTGCGGGTTGGTCGAGCCCGGGGTGATCGCGATGATCCCGGCTTCGTCGTAGATTTCCGAGGCTGGAATGGTAGACGAGGAGCAGAAGTGCCCGACCACGCCGGCGACTTTCTGGTTGGTGAGGTCCTTGGCGACCGTCACTGCCTGCTTCGGTTCGCAGGCGTCGTCGCCTTTGACCAGGACGATTTTTTCCCCATTGACGCCACCCGCCGCGTTGACCGCATCGGCCGCCGCCTGTGCACCCTTCATGTACTGCTCGCCGAATGCCGCGTTGGCACCGGTCATCGGACCCGCTACACCGATCTTGATATCAGCTTGAGCAAACGCAGAAACACCCAGCGCAGTAGCGACTGCGAGGGCCAGAAAGCCTTTCTTGTAAAACGTCTGGGACATGAGGTGGTGCTCCAAGGTTTTTTTTAGTTGGCACTGCGACTTCACTTCACTCAAAGCTCAGAGCAAGGCCCGTGCCATCGGTTTTTTATTCTTCAAAAAGTCGCTGCGTTGTTGTTATTTCGACTGTTTCGGTCCCATTTTCATTGGGCGTGCAACCGTCTAAACCGCGGAAGGTGAAACCATTTGTTTTTTCAGGCGCAACCCGCACGCGCCATCATTGCAACCGCAGCGGCAAACGACGTGCAACCAGCCTGTAACAGCACGCGTCACCGAACTGCACACTGCTGGTGCGGGACTGCTACAACCCGCACCATTACAGGCTAGTCGCTGGATGCAAAAGCGCCGCTTGCGGCAACAAATTTCAACACTCAAATGACGATGCGCAGGCACTGGCCCGCGTGATACAGGGAAAACCCGGCTTCGTACAGGCAACTGCGCAAGCCCACACCGGCCAGGGGCTGCATCGGTGCGAAGGGAATCGGCAGTGCCTGCGGATCGCCGTTGCACAGGTAATCGGCGAAGGCTTTGCCGACCACCGTACCGGTGGTGACGCCGCGACCGTTATAACCGGTGACGGCTACCAGTCCGGGCGCGGGCTCGAACAGCCGCATCAGGTGATCAGGGGTAAACGCAATGCGCCCGGTCCAGGTGCATTCCCACTCGACCGGCTTCAGATTGGGGAAGTAATGCTGCTGCACCCGATCAGCCCAGGCCTTGAGAAACCACGTCGGTTTTTGATTGCCATTGCCGAGGCTGCCAAGCAACAGGCGCCCGTCCTTGTCGCGACGGATGCTGCTCAATACCTGACGGGTGTCCCACGAGCCCTGCCCGCCCGGGAGAATTTCCTGCGCAGCGTCTTCGCTGAGCGGCACCGAGGCGACCTGGTAGTAATAACCGGGAAAGAAATTGCGCTTGAGTTCGGTCCAGTCGCCTTCGGTGTAGGCGTTGGAGGCGATGACCACTTGTTCGGCGAGTACCGAACCCTGGGCGGTTTGCACCGACCAGTTCTGCCCGATGCGCTCGAGGCGAGTCACCGGCGAATGATCGAACATCTGCCCGCCGAGCCCGCGCACGGCATTGGCCAGCCCGGTGACATAGGCCATCGGATTGAGCGTGCCGGCGCGGCGATCAAGCAACGCGGCGGCAATTTTCTGCGTGCCGGTGGCTTGCTCGCAGGCCTTGCCGGTGAGCAGTTCGACCGGCGCGCCACGGCGCTTCCACTGGTGCTCGCGACTGCGCAGATCCGCCTCGCCCTTGGCGTTATGCGCCATGTGCAAAGTGCCTTCGCGGCGCAATTGGCAATCGATGTTGTATTTATCTACAAGGCTGAACACCAGCGCCGGCGCCGCACCGAGCATGCGGTTGAGCTGACTGCCGACCGCCTCGCCGAACCCGGCTTCGATCTCGTCCGGAGGAATCCACATGCCGGCGTTGACCAGCCCGACATTGCGCCCGGAGCCACCATGCCCTGCGCGATGCGCTTCCAGCACGCAGACGCTTTTGCCTTTTTCCAACAGATGCAGCGCCGCCGACAACCCGGTGAACCCGGCGCCGATCACGCAGACATCGACCTTGACCTCGCCCCTGAGCGCGGCGTTATCCGGGCGTTGTGGCGTGAGCGTTTCCCACAGACATTCTTCGCGTAACGGCATTGCCAGACTCCAACAGAAACCCAACAAACACACAAACCTGAGTGAGCCCCGTGTGGCGAGGGGATTTAGCGAAACGTCGCACCGCCCCGCTGGGTCGCGGAGCGGCCCCAAAATTTCAAAAGCGACGACTGCTTCGCAGCCGAACGGGGATAAATCCCCTCGCCACAGTGCTCACTCCTACAGACGACCTCCACCTTTCAGTCGAATGTAATGCCCTGCGCCAACGGCAATTCCAGCGAGTAGTTGACGGTGTTGGTCTGCCGACGCATGTACGCGCGCCAGGCATCGGAGCCGGACTCACGGCCGCCGCCGGTTTCTTTCTCGCCACCAAACGCGCCGCCGATTTCCGCGCCGCTCGGGCCGATGTTGACGTTGGCGATACCGCAGTCGCTGCCGACCGCCGACATGAACCGCTCGGCCTCACGCACGTCGGTGGTGAAGATGCACGATGACAGGCCTTGCGGCACGGCGTTGTTCAGGCGCAGCGCTTCCTCGAAATCGCTGTAGCCGACCACGTAGAGAATCGGCGCGAAGGTTTCGCTGCAGACCACGTCGCTCTGCTCGGGCATTTCCACGATGGCCGGCGACACGTAATAAGCATTGGGGAACTGCTCTTCCAGTTGGCGCTTGCCACCGAACACCCGGCCGCCTTCGCTCAGCGCCTGTTCCAGTGCATCCTGCATGTTTTCGAAGCTGTGCTTGTCGATCAGCGGGCCGACCAGATTGCCTTCCAGCGGATGGCCGATGCGTACTTTCGAATAGGCAGCCTTGAGGCGAGTGACGATTTCTTCCTTGACCGATTCATGGGCGATCAGACGGCGCAAAGTCGTGCAGCGTTGCCCGGCGGTGCCGACGGCGCTGAACAGAATCGCGCGCACTGCCATGTCCAGATCGGCGCTCGGGCCGAGGATCATCGCGTTGTTGCCGCCCAGCTCAAGAATGCTGCGGGCGAAACGCGCGGCGACTTTCGGCGCCACTTCGCGGCCCATGCGCGTGCTGCCGGTGGCGCTGATCAGCGCAACACGCGGATCATCGACCAGCGCTTCGCCAGCATCGCGACCGCCGATCACCACTTGGCACAGGCTCGGTGGGGCATCACTGAAATTTTTCACTACGCGATCGAACAGCGCCTGACAGGCCAGCGCGGTCAGCGGAGTTTTCTCCGACGGCTTCCACACCACCGGGTTGCCGCAGACCAGCGCCAGAGTGGTGTTCCACGCCCACACTGCGACCGGGAAGTTGAACGCGCTGATGACGCCGACCACGCCAAGCGGATGCCAGGTTTCACGCATATGGTGGCCCGGGCGCTCGGAGGCGATGGTCAGACCGTACAGCTGGCGCGACAGGCCAACGGCGAAGTCGCAGATGTCGATCATCTCCTGCACTTCACCCAGACCTTCCTGAGTGATCTTGCCGGCCTCCCACGATACCAGCTCGCCAAGATCGGCCTTGTACTCGCGCAACACTTCGCCGAACTGGCGCACCAGCTCACCGCGACGCGGCGCCGGCACCTTGCGCCAGTGCTCGAATGCATGATCTGCGCGACTGATGTGCTGCTCGACTTCGGCAGCGCCCTCCCAGTTCACCGAGGCAATTTCGCTGCCGTCAATGGGCGAATGCACCGGCACTTTGCCGTTCTGGTACAGGGCCGGGTTGACTCCCAGACGATCAAGCAATGCGGCTACCATCGGTCTCTCCTCAAGCAAAAACAGAATGTGTGCGGCCATCCTTCGCATGGCCGGGCAGGCCTTTAGTTGTAGCCTCACTGCGGCGATGCAACAAACGACCTTTACGCCAGATATCATTCCGTTTATTCATGCTGCCTAGCGAAAGACAAGAAAAAGGACTGGCCATGCTGAACAAACGCCACTTGCCCTCGATCACCGCGCTGCAATGCTTCGAGGCCGTGACCCGGCACCTGAGTTTTACCCGCGCTGCCGAAGAGCTGAACCTGACCCAGAGCGCAGTGAGCAAACAGGTCGCACAGCTTGAAGAACTGTTGCAGCACTTGCTGTTCCGCCGCGTGCGTCGGCGCTTGCAGATGACGCCGGCCGGGGATTTGTATCTGGTCGAGGTCAGAAAAATCCTCAGCCAAGTGGAGATGTCGACGCATTACCTGCGTTCCTACGGCGGCGAAACCGAAGTCCTGCGCGTTTCCACCCCGTCGACCTTCGGCGCCCGTTGGCTGGTGCCGCGCCTGAAAGGCTGGCGCCTGCGCCATCCGTCGATTCATCTGGATCTGTGCAACGAACAGGAAGCCGATGATCTGTTGCAGGGGCGCAGCGATCTGGCCTTCTATTTCGGCCAGGCTTCGCGGCCGGGCACCGAATGCCTGAAACTGTTCGGCGAACAACTGGTACCGGTCTGCGCCCCGGGCAGCCTGCCGGACACGCCATTCACTGACCCGACGCAACTCACCGACCTGGTGCTGCTGCAGAATGCCTCGCGACCGCAGGCCTGGCACGACTGGTTCGACAGTCAGGGCTACCACACCGAACACAGCTACCACGGGCCGCGTTTCGAAACCTTTTACATGTGCATCCGCGCCGCCCAGGTCGGTTGTGGCGTGGCGCTGCTGCCACGGTTTCTGGTGGAAGAGGAATTGGCCGAAGGCAAACTGGTCATACCCTGGCAGCATGCGATGCCCAGCAGCGATGCCTACTACCTGGCCTACCCGGAGCACGCGGCGGAAGTGCCGAAGGTGCGGGATTTTGTGAAATGGATGCTTGAACAAATCGATAGCCCGGTGTGAGGTCAACCGGGATCCCTGTGGGAGCGAGCCTGCTCGCGAAAGCGTCGGGTCAGCCACATCATCTTTAACTGACACACCGCATTCGCGAGCAGGCTCGCTCCCACAGTGGATCTGCGGCGCTCTGAAAAAATGCTGGCAATCCCCACCGCCGATATGCGCCACTAGCGCCATCGATATAGACCGCGCCAGGCGCGGCGCAACTGGAGACCCGTTTATGAGCGAGAGTGTGTTTGCCGATCGCATCGTGCAGAACCTGCTCGACACCGACTTCTACAAGCTGACGATGATGCAGGCGGTGCTGCACAACTACCCCAACGTCGAAGTCGAATGGGAGTTCCGTTGCCGCAACGCCGAGGATCTGCGTCCGTATCTGGCCGAGATTCGTCATCAGATCGAGCGTCTGGCCGAGCTGAGCCTGAGTGCTGATCAGTTGAGCTTCCTTGAGCGTATCAGCTTTCTGAAACCGGATTTTCTGCGCTTCCTTGGCCTGTTCCGCTTCAACCTGCGCTACCTGCACACCGGCATCGAGAACGGAGAACTGTTCATCCGTCTGCGCGGGCCATGGCTGCATGTGATCCTCTACGAGGTGCCGCTGCTGGCGATCGTCAGCGAAGTGCGCAATCGCTATCGCTACCGGGAGACTTCGCTGGAGCAGGCACGCGAACAGCTGTATCGCAAGTTCGACTGGCTGACCGCCAATGCCTCGGCCGATGAGCTGTCGCAACTGCAGGTTGCCGATTTCGGCACGCGCCGGCGCTTTTCCTTTGGTGTGCAGGCCGAAGTGGTTAACGTGCTCAAGCACGACTTCCCGGGTCGTTTCGTCGGTACCAGCAACGTGCATCTGTCCCGCGAACTGGACATGAAACCGCTGGGCACCATGGCCCATGAGTGGATCATGGCCCATCAGCAACTCGGCCCGCGTCTGATCGACAGCCAGATCGCCGCGCTCGATTGCTGGGTGCGCGAGTACCGTGGCCTGCTCGGCATTGCCCTCACCGACTGCATCACTACCGATGCGTTTCTCGGCGATTTCGATCTGTTCTTCGCCAAGCTCTTCGATGGCCTGCGCCACGATTCCGGGGACCCAGTGGCGTGGGGCGAAAAGTGCATCGCGCACTACCACAAGCTCGGCATCGACCCGATGAGCAAGACCCTGGTGTTCTCCGACAGTCTGACCCTGCCGAAATCGTTGGAGATTTTCCGCGCGCTGCACGGTCGCATCAATGTGAGCTTCGGCATCGGTACCAACTTCACCTGCGATATCCCAGGTGTCGAACCGATGAGCATCGTGCTTAAAATGACCGCCTGCAACGGCCAGCCGGTGGCGAAGATCTCCGACGAGCCTGGCAAGACCCACTGCAAAGATCCGAATTTCGTCGCCTATTTGCGACATGTGTTTCAGGTTCCTGCCGAATCCAGTCTATCTAGCAAGGAGTGAATTCATGCAAGCCGTACAGCGTGAGATTGCTGAGCAGCTCAAGGTGCAACCACCGTTCGCCGACGACCAGGCCCTGCAGGCCGAAGTCGCCCGGCGCCTGACGTTCATTCAGGATTGTCTGGTCAATTCCGGGCTCAAGACCCTGGTGCTGGGCATCAGCGGCGGCGTCGATTCACTGACCGCCGGCCTCCTGGCCCAGCGCGCGGTGCGTGAACTGCGCGAAAAAACCGGCGACGACCGCTACAAATTCATCGCCGTGCGCCTGCCCTACGAAACCCAGTTTGACGAGCACGACGCCAAGGCCTCGCTCGACTGCATCGCCCCTGACGAAATCCACACCGTGAACATCGGCCCGGCGGTCAAGGCGCTGGCAGCTCAGGTGTCGGCGTTCGAAGGCAAACCGGCGGCGTCGGTCGACTTCGTGCTGGGCAATACCAAGGCGCGGATGCGCATGGTGGCGCAGTACACGATTGCCGGGGTGGCGGGCGGTCTGGTGATTGGCACCGACCACGCGGCGGAAGCGGTGATGGGTTTCTTCACCAAGTTCGGCGATGGCGCCTGCGACCTCGCCCCGCTCAGCGGCCTGGTGAAAAATCAAGTGCGTGCGATTGCCCGCAGCTTTGGCGCGCCGGAGACGCTGGTCGAGAAAGTGCCGACGGCAGACCTGGAAGATCTTTCGCCGGGCAAACCGGACGAAGCAGCGCATGGCGTGACCTATGCCGAGATCGATGCGTTTCTGCACGGGGAAACGGTGCGTGACGAGGCGGCGAAGATCATTGTCGATACGTACAACAAGACTCATCACAAGCGGGTCATGCCGTTTGCGCCTTGATTTTTCAAAGGCATGAAAAAGCCCGCGGAGGAGTGATCCTCAGCGGGCTTTTTCTTTGGCCATCAGTGAAGCGGATGGCCTCTTCGCGAGCAGGCTCGCTCCCACATTGGCCCTGATTACTTGACGACGATGGTGCCTTTCATCATCGAGATGTGCCCAGGGAACGAGCAGAAGAAGCCGTAGCCACCGTCAGCCACCTTGGCAACGTCAAAGGTCACCGAATCGGTTTCCTTGGCGCCGATGATCTTGGTGTGGGCGATGATGCGGGCATCGCCGTCCTTCAGGTAATTCTTGTCGATACCGGCCGCCAGGCCGTCGGTAGCGATCGGCTGCATGTCAGCTTCTTTGCTGATCACCAGGTTATGGCCCATGACGGTCTTCGGCAGGCTGCCGGAGTGGGTCAGTTCGACGGTGAAGGTCTTGCAGCTCTTGTCGATCACGATTTCCTTGGTGTTAAAGGACATCTGATCGGTGGAATCAACGGTGGTTTTGCACTCGGCAGCCATCAATTGGCTGCTGGCCAGCGCCAGCAGGGATACCGCAACAACTTTGGAAAACATGGTGAATCTCCAAGGCAGGGTTAACAAAAACACTAGTGGTGGAAAGACTGCCTGAAATCATCGCAAGTTCATATGACTTGAGTCAAAAATTGTATACAACTTTCAGGCTATGACACTCATCGACACAATCTAACGGCCATTTCGTTGGGCCAGGCCTATGATCGGCCCACCTACTGAAACGGAGTGCCAGTCATGTTCTTTAACGGCCTGTTGTGCAGCTTGCTCGCCGCCTACGCTTGTGGCGCCAGCGGTACTTTTGAATCACCCGAACGCGAAGTCTAGTCCTTGGAGCGCAGCGTGCCAGCCGTTACCCTGTGCGACTGATCGACTCAGGAGTAACGCATGTCGCTGAAATCCGTTTGTGTGTTTTGCGGTGCCAATGCCGGTACCGTGCCGGCCTACACTGAAGCTGCCGTGGCCCTCGGCCGGGCATTGGCCGAGCGTAATCTGACGCTGGTCTACGGCGGTGGTGCCGTCGGTTTGATGGGCATTGTCGCTGATGCCGCGCTGGCGGCTGGCGGCGAAGTGATCGGCATCATTCCGCAAAGCCTGATGGACAAGGAGATCGGCCACAAGAGCCTGACGCGCCTGGAAGTGGTCGACGGCATGCATGCGCGCAAGGCGCGGATGGCTGAGCTGAGCGATGCGTTCATCGCCCTGCCCGGTGGCCTTGGCACGCTGGAAGAGCTGTTCGAAGTCTGGACCTGGGGCCAGCTCGGCTATCACGGCAAGCCTTTGGGGCTGCTGGAAGTGAACGGTTTCTACAGCAAACTCACGGCTTTTCTCGATCATATCGTCGGCGAAGGCTTCGTTCGCGCGCCACACCGTGACATGCTGCAAGTGAGCGAATCGCCAGATTCCCTGCTCGACGCCCTCGATCAGTGGCAGCCGACCGTCACGCCCAAGTGGGTCGACCAAAAACCCGGTTAACCCCCGGACACCGATACAGGGCAGAATACGCGCCGCTCAACCTCACCTTCGACCCCAGAGGATCGCCCATGGCCAAACCCAATTACTCCTTCGCCAAACGTCAACGAGACCTGGCAAAGGAACAGAAGAAAGAGGAAAAGCTTCAGCGCAAGAAGCAAACCGCTGAAGAAGCGGCACTGAACCCTGACGGTGAAGTGGCGACCGATGATGATGTTGATGCATCCGATGCATCGAAAGATCAGACGCCCGACGCCTGAGCCCCACCGGGTTTGATGATCGAATCAGACCCTGCGGATTTGTGACGGGGCTGGCAGTTCTGCTGCCGGCCCTCACAGCCCTGCTTTCCCTGACACACCAAAATCCCTGTGGGAGCGAGCCTGCTCGCGAAAGCGGTGTATCTGTTACAAATCCATTGGCTGACCTGACGCTATCGCGAGCAGGCTCGCTCCCACATCTGAAAACTCATCAATTCTGAGGCATCACCGTAACCCGCACTTCCGGGTCGTGATTACCCCCACCGAGAATCACCCCACGCAACGGCGACACATCGGAAAAATCCCTCCCCCACGCCAGCGTGATGTGTTCCAGCGCCGGCTGCACATTGTTGGTCGGATCGAAATCCACCCAGCCCGATACCGGACAGAACACCGATACCCACGCATGCGAGGCGTCGGCGCCGATCAGGCGTGGCTGCCCCGGCGGCGGCTGGGTGAGCAGGTAGCCGCTGACATAACGCGCCGCCAGACCGCGCGAGCGCACACAGGCCAGCATCAGATGAGCGAAGTCCTGACAGACGCCGCGTCGACGCTCCAGCACTTCCACCAGCGGCGTCGCCACCTGGGTGGCTTCGGCATCGAAGGTGAATTCGCTGAAGATCTTCTGCATCAGCGCCTGCACCCCGAGCAACAACGGTCGCCCTGGCGGAAAACAGCTTTGCGAGAACTCGACGAAGCTGCGCTTCAAATGCACATAAGGAGACTGGAACCGGTAGCGACAGGCTTCGAGCAAGTCGGCGGACAACGGCTGACTGCTGTAGGTCAGCGCATCGCGGGTCTGCTCCCACGCGGGCGACTGGTTGAAATCCAGCGCCGGCCGCGCCAGCACCTCGACCGTCAGCCGGGCGTTGACCTGCAATTGGTCATGGGGCCGTTCAAATGCCAGACGCGTCAACGGATTGCCAAACACGTCCAGTTCGTCACGGCGCATGGTCGGCTCGGGGCTGATCAGCAACTGCTGCTCGGTGCAGCGCTGCCAGCTGCATTCGCGCGGCCACAGGTGCGCCAGTTGCTGCGCGAGGGAGACCGGGCTGTCGTAGTGATAACAGGTGTCGTGGAAGATCTGATATTGAGCGCTCATCACACGGACACCGTTCGCTGGCTGACATCATCGACATGGGCGAAATGGCGCAGGGCCAGACGATCCGATACCTGGCCGCTGGCTTCGGCGATTTCCTGCAACAGATCGGCCAGACCATCCAGCGCGGCACGTACGCTGGATTTGCCGAACAAAGGATTTTCCAGACAACCGAGATCAAACCGCGACAGGCGCTCGACCAGTTGCGGCAGCGCGGTTTCCCGAGGCGCGGCGAAATCGTCGTTCAGGCGTTTCAGCGTGCGGGTCACCAGTTTCAGCTGAAACAGCACCGCGTGGGGGTTCTGCTCATCCAGCAGCAGCAAATCCAGCACCGGAATCAATTGCGCCACCGCCAGATAGCGCGAGCGATAGGTGATGCTGCTGTTACCCAACTCCAGCAACCACTCAAGCCCCGCCTGATCGAACGCACCCGCGCCGCGCAGAAACGCCGCCAGACTGCTGCTGAGAAATTGCAGGCGTTCGATGCGCCGGCCAATCATCAGAAAACGCCAGCCTTCGTCGCGGGTCATGTCATCCAGGGCAAACCCCGACAGCGCTGCCAGCGACATCACCAGACGGTTGAGAAAATCCAGCAGTTCGCCGAAGTCCGGTTCATCGACTTCCAGCTCCAGCGCCTCGCGCTGCAATTCCACCAGCGCCTGCCAGTTTTCCCGGGACAGCTTGCCGCGCACTTGCGAGGCGGCCCACTGCAGGCGTTGCAAGTTGGAGCGCAGGCTGAACGACCAGTCCTCGCCCAGCAACGCAGCGAGCAGGCGCTCCGGCAGTTCGCCCTCATCCGGCAACAGCGCCAGCCGCTCGCCAAGATCGACCGCTGCTTGCAGCGCCTGCGGATCATCGCCATCGACGTAACGCGTGAGCATGATGCGCAGCAGCCGCGCGCTGTCGTCGCAGCGCTCGCAATAACGGCCGAACCAGAACAGATTCTCCACTACCCGCGATGGCAGGTTAGGATCGCGCCGCACCAGATCGTGCACGCCGACATTGCGCTGCGCCTTCCACTGCTCGCCACTCGGCGCACGGTCGCTGAGCACCCAGGTGTCCTTGCTCGCCCCGCCGCGCTGCATCGACACCACCTCGGCATCGGCGTCGGCCGCCACTCGGGTCAGCCCCCCCGGCAATACGCGGTAGCCGTCGTGGCTGGCCACCGCATACATGCGCATGCCGATCGCGCGGGGTTGCAGATGACCGTCCTCGGCTTGCCAGACCGGCGCCTGCGACAGTTGCGCAAGCTCTTGCGCGACGTAGGCATAAGGCCGTGCCTGCATACGCTGCGCCAGCTCGAGGCGCTGGCTTTCATTCAAGTCACGGCCGAAAACAGGCGCGAAACTCTGCGACGGGAACGCCGGTTTGATCAACAGCTCCGGAAGTTTTTCCAGCGCCTGCGCCAGCACTGGCGCTTCACCGCACCACCAGGTGGCGATCGACGGCAGGATCAGTTCTTCGCCGAACAGGAATTGATTGATCTTCGGCAGAAACCCCAGCAGCCCCGGCGATTCCAGCACGCCGCTACCGAGCGCATTGGCCACCAGCACCCGCCCCTGACGCACCGCCTCCAGCAGACCGGGGACCCCGAGCGCCGAGTCGGTCCGCAGTTCCAGCGGGTCGCAGAAATCATCGTCGAGGCGGCGCATGATCGCGTGCACCCGGCGCAGGCCGCTGAGGGTTTTCAGGTACACCGTGGCATTGCGCACCGTCAGATCGCCGCCCTCGACCAGCGGATAACCGAGCTGGCGCGCCAGATACAGGTGCTCGAAATAACTTTCATTGAACCGCCCCGGTGTCAGCAGCACCACCAGCGGTGCGTCATCGCCCTGCGGTGCCTGACGGGCCAGGGTTTCCTGCAAGGTGCGGAAGAAACCGGCCAGATGCTGAACCTTCAGATCGCGGTACAAGTCGGGAAAGGCGCGGGAGACGATGGTGCGGTTTTCCAGCGCATAGCCGGCCCCGGACGGCGCCTGGGTGCGATCGGCAGTGACCCACCAGCGACCATCCGGCGTGCGCGCCAGATCCACGGCATACAAATGCAAAAAAGCTGACTCGGGCGGGGCAATGCCCTGACAGGGCCAGAGAAAATTGTTGTGCCCGAACACCAGCTCTGCCGGCAGCAGGCCTTCACTGATCAACCGTTGCGCACCGTACAGATCCGCCAGCACTGCATTGAGCAAGCGCGCACGCTGAGCGATGCCGGCGGACAATTGCTGCCATTCATCAGCCGCGATCACATGGGGCAGCAGATCCAGTTCCCACGGCCGATCAGCGCCCTTGGGATCGGCATAGACGTTATAGGTGACGCCGTTTTCCTGAATCTGCCGCGCCAGCAAGGCCTGGCGCTGCACCAGTTGCGCCGGGCTGCTGCGCTGCAACTGATCGAACAGGCGCTGCCAATGCGCACGCACTGCGCCGCTGCCGTCGAGCAGTTCGTGATAGGTGCCCGCAGTCAGCGGGTAGCGGTCTAACAGGTCAGGCATGGAAAGCTCGGCAGACAGCAGGGAACGGTCAGACTAACGCAGGCACATGACACGCGGATATACGAAAAATCCGCGTGTTGCGTAGGCTCTAGTAACTGCGCAGGTCGATGGTCAGCGGTAGCTCGTCATTGATTTCTACCTTGGGTACGGGAAGTTTCCCCGGCGTGTGTCCGAGGCGGAAAAACCGCGCCATGCGCCGGCTCTCCGCTTCATTGGCATTGACCGGCAAGGTCTCGTAATTGCGCCCACCGGGATGGGCGACGTGGTACTGGCAACCACCCAGCGAACGCGCCATCCAGGTATCGAGCAGGTCGAACACCAACGGCGCGTGCACCGGTATGGTCGGATGCAGGCAGTTGGCTGGTTGCCACGCCCGAAAGCGCACCCCGGCGACAAACTCACCCACCCGCCCGGTCGGGTGCAACGGCACCGCGACGCCATTGCAAGTCAGCAGATAGCGCTGTGGCGGCAAGCCGTTGAGCTTGACTTGCAAGCGCTCCAGCGATGAATCGACGTAGCGCACCGTGCCGCCCGCCGAGCCCTCCTCGCCCAGCACGTGCCAGGGTTCGAGCGCCTGACGCAGCTCCAGCTCGATGCCATTGACGGCGTAGTCGCCGACCTTGGGAAAACGAAATTCCAGATGCGCCGCGAACCACTCCGCACGCAACGGATAGCCGGCGTTGTTGAGCTCGACGATGACGTCGGCGAAATCCTGCTCGATAAAGTGCGGCAGCAAAAAGCGATCGTGCAGCTCGGTGCCCCAGCGTGCCAGTTTCGCCGGCGCATAAGGCTCGCGCCAAAAGCGCGCGACCAGCGCCCGCAGCAGCAACTGCTGAGCCAGACTCATGCGCGCATGGGGCGGCATTTCAAAAGCGCGCAGTTCCAGCAAGCCAAGACGCCCGGTGGCGCCGTCCGGTGAATACAGTTTGTCGATGCAGAATTCGGCGCGATGGGTATTGCCGGTGACGTCGATCAGCAGATTGCGCAGCAGTCGATCGACCAGCCACGGTGCACACTCCTCTCCCGGCTCCGGCATCTGCGCAAAGGCGATTTCCAGTTCGTACAAGGCGTCGTTACGCGCCTCGTCGACCCGTGGTGCCTGGGATGTCGGGCCGATGAAGAGGCCGGAAAACAGGTACGACAGCGAAGGATGGTTGTGCCAGTAACTGATCAGACTGCGCAGCAGATCCGGCCGCCGCAGAAACGGTGAGTCCGCCGGTGTCGCGCCGCCGAGGACGAAATGATTGCCGCCGCCGGTGCCGGTGTGGCGTCCGTCGATCATGAACTTTTCGGTGGTCAGGCGGGTTTGCCGTGCCTGTTCGTAGAGAAACTCGGTGCGCTCGACCAACTCGTCCCAGGTCGCCGATGGCTGCACGTTGACCTCGATCACGCCCGGGTCCGGAGTGACACGGAAATTGCTCAGGCGCGGATCACTCGGTGGCTCATAGCCTTCCAGCAGTACCGGGCAATGCAGTTCTTCGGCGGTGGCCTCAATGGCCGAGACCAGTTCCAGATAATCCTCGACCCGCTCCAGCGGCGGCATGAACAGATACAGCCGGCCTTCGCGGGCCTCGGCGCAGAATGCGGTACGGGTCAGCCAGTCAGCGGACTCGTCGATTTTCGGCACCCGCTCATCCAGCGCAGCAGGTTCGCCGTGCACACCGAGCTGCGCGGCATCCGGTAGTTCAGCGAAGTCCTGATTCGGATCGTTGGGATGGATGAACGGATATTCCGCCGCTTTCACCCACGGCTGCGACGCCAGCGGCAAGCGATAACCCAGCGGCGAATCCCCGGGCACCAAGCGACAGTGCTCATCGCGCAGATACCAGCGCCCGCTCTGCCATTGATCGCCCTTGGCCGTGCGCGCCAGCGGCAGCACCTGACCGATCACCTTGTTCAGGCCCTGACTGAAGACCTTGCGCAACCGCGCGCGCTCCAGCGGTTCTTCTAGGCGCGAATCTTCGGCGCTGACGTTGCCGGGCAACGCGCCCTCACGCCAGAGGTAATAGAGATGATCCTCGTAAGCCGGGAAGACAAAGCGTGCAGGCAACTTCAGGCGCTCGGCGACGCTGGCGAGAAAGCGTCCGGCCAGTTCGCCGTCGGCGCCATAGTCCTGCTGCTCGTCGGCGATCAACGCGTCGTTGTGCCAGATCGGCTGACCGTCGCGGCGCCAGTAACAATTGAGCGACCAGCGCGGCAACTGCTCGCCGGGATACCACTTGCCCTGACCGAAATGCACCAGCCCCTGCGGCGCGTATTGCTTGCGCATGCGTTGGAACAGTTCGGCGGACAGCCGACGCTTGTCCGGCCCCAGCGCGGCGGTGTTCCATTCGGCGCCGTCCGGGTCGTCGATGGAGACGAAGGTCGGTTCGCCGCCCATGGTCAGGCGCACATCGCCTTCAAGCAGGTCGGCATCGATCTGCCGCCCCAGTGCCTGGATCGCCCGCCATTGTTCATCGGTGTAGGGCTTGGTGACGCGTGGCGCTTCCCAGATTCGCTCGACCGACATTTCGTGGCTGAACTGCGTCTCGCAAGGTTCGACCAGACCACTGATCGGTGCCGCCGAGGACGGATCGGGACTGCACGCCAACGGAATATGCCCTTCCCCGGCGAATAACCCGGACGTGGCATCGAGGCCAATCCAGCCGGCCCCCGGCAGATACACCTCGCACCAGGCGTGCAGGTCGGTGAAGTCGACTTCGGTGCCCGACGGGCCGTCGAGGCTTTTCACGTCGGCAGTCAGCTGAATCAGGTAGCCGGAAACAAACCGCGCCGCCAGACCGAGATTGCGCAACAGTTGCACCAGCAGCCATGCCGAATCACGGCAGGAACCGGAGGCGTGTTGCAGTGTGTGCTCCGGAGTCTGCACGCCGGGCTCCATGCGGATCAGGTAGCCGATGTCTCCGCTGAGGCGCTGGTTGAGCGCCACCAGAAAATCCACCGCAGGCAGCGGCGTGCGGTCGATGCTGTCCAGGTAAGCCTTGAACGTTGGCGTCAGCGGCAGGGTTTCGAGGTACGGCGCCAGCTCCTTGCGCTCATCGGCGGCGTAGCTGAACGGGATTCGCTCGGCGTACGGTTCGAGGAAGAAATCGAACGGATTGAACACCGCCATTTCCGCTACCAGATCGACTTCGATGCGCAGCTCTGCGGTTTTTTCGGGGAACACCAGACGTGCCAGGTAATTGCCCTGGGGGTCCTGCTGCCAGTTGATGAAATGCTGCTCGGGCGAGACTTTCAGCGCATAGGAAAGAATTCGCGTGCGGCTGTGGGGCGCCGGGCGCAGGCGGACGATCTGCGGGCCGAGTTCGACAGCGCGGTCGTAGCGATAATGCGTGACGTGATGCAATGCGACATGAATCGACACGGCGTGCCTCCTGCGAGCCTTGGGCGTATGGGAAAGCGCGCAAGACTTATGCCATGCACAGGCTTGCGCGCTTTCGCGAAATGCTCAAGGCAGTACAGCACCAAAACCGGGCGATGCGAGGAAATGCTTGGACTCAGTTGCACGCAAATGTTGCGAACGCTGATTCTTGCGGTGTTTGATCGGACGCTTTCGCGAGCAGGCTCGCTCCCACATGTGCAATGCGTTCCCCTGTGGGAGCGAGCCTGCTCGCGAAGAGGCCAGCGGCAACAACTCATTTCCCGAGGCCTGAAATGCAAAACGCCAACCCGAAGGTTGGCGTTCTGTTCAGCTCAAGCAGTGTTTAGCGCGGCACGACCGGCTTGCGTGTCGGCTTCGGCCCTTTGCCTTTCGCCGCATCCTTGCGTTCCTTGGCCGCCTGCTGGTTGCGGGCGAATGCCGCAGCCTTGGCCTGTTCACGCTTGTCCCACGGATTACCGCCATCACTGGCACGCGGCGGCAGACCGGTGTGCTGGGTGAGAATCTTGGTGGTCTTCTCTTTGGCGACCTTGTGGCTGCCGGCCGGCGTCGAGTTCTTGCGACGGGCGCTCTGGTAGCTGTCGGTGGCTGGCTGATGCGCCGGTATCAGTTGATCCTTGCCCGGGCCGATCAGATCGGCGCGGCCCATGCGGATCAGCGCTTCACGCAGCATCGGCCAGCCTTTCGGGTCGTGATAACGCAAGAATGCTTTGTGCAGACGACGCTGATCTTCGCTCTTGACGATGGTCACGCCGTCGCTCTTGTACGTCACCTTGCGCAGCGGGTTCTTGCCCGAGTGGTACATCGCCGTAGCGGTGGCCATCGGCGACGGATAGAACGCCTGCACCTGGTCGGCGCGGAAGCCATTGCCCTTGAGCCACAGGGCGAGGTTCATCATGTCTTCGTCGGTGGTGCCCGGGTGGGCGGCGATGAAGTACGGAATCAGGTACTGCTCCTTGCCCGCTTCCTTGGTGTACTTCTCGAACATGCGCTTGAACTTGTCATAGCTGCCGATGCCCGGTTTCATCATCTGGTTGAGCGGACCTTCCTCGGTGTGTTCCGGGGCGATCTTCAGGTAACCGCCGACGTGGTGGGTCACCAGCTCCTTGACGTACTCCGGCGACTCGACGGCGAGGTCGTAACGCAAACCGGAGGCGATCAGAATCTTCTTCACACCCGGCAGGGCACGGGCGCTGCGATACAGCTGAATCAGCGAAGAGTGGTCGGTGTTGAGGTTCGGGCAGATACCGGGGAACACGCACGACGGCTTGCGGCAGGCGGATTCGATTTCCGGGCTCTTGCAGGCGATGCGGTACATGTTCGCAGTCGGGCCGCCGAGGTCGGAAATGACCCCGGTGAAACCCGGCACCTTGTCGCGGATCTCTTCGATTTCGCGAATGATCGACTCTTCGGAACGGTTCTGGATGATGCGGCCTTCGTGCTCGGTGATCGAGCAGAAGGTGCAGCCACCAAAGCAGCCACGCATGATGTTCACCGAGAAACGGATCATGTCGTACGCCGGGATCTTCTCCTTGCCGTACGCCGGGTGCGGCACACGGGCGTAAGGCATGCCGAACACGTAGTCCATTTCTTCAGTGGTCATCGGAATCGGCGGCGGGTTGAACCAGACATCGAGCTCGCCATGCTTCTGCACCAGCGCACGGGCGTTGCCCGGGTTGGTTTCCAGGTGCAACACGCGGTTGGCGTGGGCGTACAAAACCGGGTCGTTTCGCACCTTCTCCATCGACGGCAGGCGGATCACGGTCTTGTCGCGGGTCATGCGCGGGCTGGCCAGAATCTGCACGACCTTGGCTTCCTGCGGATCTTCGACCGGGCCTTTTTCCTGCTCGATGGCGCAGGCCTGGGTGTCCTGGGTATTCACGTACGGGTTGATGATCTTGTCGACCTTGCCCGGACGGTCGATGCGCGTGGAGTCGACTTCGTACCAGCCCTGTGGCGTATCGCGACGGATGAACGCGGTGCCGCGCACATCGGTGATGTCTTCGATCTTGTGGCCCCACGACAGGCGCTGGGCAACTTCGACAATCGCGCGCTCGGCGTTGCCGTACAGCAGAATGTCGGCGCTGGCGTCGATCAGGATCGAGTTGCGCACGCGATCCTGCCAATAGTCGTAGTGGGCGATGCGGCGCAGCGAGGCTTCGATGCCGCCGAGCACGATCGGCACGTGCTTGTAGGCTTCCTTGCAGCGCTGGCTGTAAACCAGGCTGGCGCGATCCGGACGCTTGCCGGCCATGCCGCCGGGGGTGTACGCGTCATCGGAACGGATTTTCTTGTCCGCGGTGTAGCGGTTGATCATCGAGTCCATGTTGCCCGCCGCGACGCCGAAGAACAGGTTCGGCTCGCCGAGCTTCATGAAGTCGTCTTTGGACTGCCAGTTCGGCTGCGCGATGATCCCGACGCGGAAGCCTTGCGACTCCAGCAGCCGGCCGATGATCGCCATGCCGAACGACGGATGATCGACGTAGGCATCACCGGTAACAATGATGATGTCGCACGAATCCCAGCCGAGCTGATCCATCTCCTCCCTGCTCATCGGCAGGAATGGCGCTGGCCCGAAACATTCGGCCCAATATTTTGGATAGTCAAATAACGGCTTGGCTGCTTGCATGTCGACGACCGGTGTTGAAGTGAAAAATCGCGGGCGCGGAATATAGCACAAATTTTGACCAATTCCGACGACGGTGGTCGGTTTCTCTGTGCGCTGCTCTCGCGCCGCCAACCCGCCACACATTACGCGTTTTTGTTGAACGCACGACGCACGAAACGGCAAGGAAGCCGCCCGCCCGTCGCACTCCCAAGAGCAGCGGGGCATTAAACGAAAAGGAAGACAGGCAATGGCACCCAAACCGCCAACCAGAGGCATCACGACCGTCTCGGTTCATAACCCGCGACCCGATTATTCGATCACCCGGCCTGGTTTCACGGCGCTTTTCGATGGCGGACCGGGGCACAGAATTCCCACACGCCCGACTCCCACAACGGTATCGACATCGATCGATCACGGACTCAACCGCATTACCTCCGTGCCTGCGCGGGCAACGGTCAGCACGACAACGGCCGCCGAATCGGCTGCAGTTGTGCATGAGCGGCCCTTGGGAGATTACTGGATCACTTCGCTGGTCGTGTTGCCGTCAGCCAATGCCGAAGGCATTTCGACGCTTAAGGGACGTCAGTATGTCCAAGTGCCTGAGGGTGGCACCGTGCAGGTCGGTCTGGACCCCGCCAGCGGTCTTTACCGGGCGAAATTGCCCAGCGAATTGCACCCGTCCGGTCCGCTGTTGCAGTTCGATGCCGAGAGCCGTCTCTGGCAACCCGTCGATACCTGGGCGCCATCGACCTATCCGCTATCCCCGAGCCGGCTCGAGGCGTTTCGCACCGATCTGGATTTCAGCACGGCCGAGCCGGGCGGCGATGGCCTGTTGCGCTTCAACGGCAAACTCTATGTGCAGATCGAGAATCAGGCCTATCAGGTCTTGCATGATCTTGATGCATCAGCGCCGCAGAGGGCGGTCATGCGCATCGTTCGCCCCGACGATCCCATCGCCAGCGATGCCACGAATGTTTACGTCGCATCCCGTCCAGGCAGGTCGGAACCGATCATTTTCGACGCTCGCTACGGCTGGCGAGGGACCAGTGTAACGGGGGCAGCCGGGATGCAGAGAGGGACAGGAGTGGCGCCCTCAGAGCTATGGCAGCGGGTGGAGGTCGGAATCAGACTTGGCCACTTCAACAAGCGAATCGAGCAGGACACCGCTAAAAGTGAACACCTGAAGGAGGTGTGGCGCAGCATCAGGGAAGCGGGGGGCGAGCGCCCAGAAGCGGTCAAGCGCGAAACGATGGCGCTGCTTGATCGTGAATTACACAGCCACCAGGCGCTGAGGTCCCTTGCAAAAGCAATAAAATTCCATACGCAGCAAAAACCCGCGGTCCGGCACTTCATAAAGAAGGAAGGCTACGACAAAAAAATGATTGCGATGCACAAGATCCAAATGAGCTTCTACGATCAATTGGTCGAATGCGGCTTGACCCGCCATGCGCTGGGAGGTCCATTGATCGACATCGACAGGCTCCCACGAACAGTCAACGTCCTGGGGAAAATTCTCGGCCATATGCGAGAGCGCCAGCACATTGCCGACAATCTGGTGAACACATGGCGGGTCGCGCCGGACGAATTCAGTGCATACGCTCTGACACCAATGGACACTCACGACGTCGTGGCTTCGTGGGTATTGGCCAAAAGCCTGATGCTGGACGACCATCAATCAGACGGAAACTACCCTCAGGCCTCCGAACTGGCGACCAGATTTGGTCAGGTAACTTTCGTGTATGGAGCGCTGGGTAAAATTCCGGAGACTTCGCACCCTGCGATATTGCGTGATCTGCTCCAGGAATGCACAGCCCTTCGCTACTGGTACGAGCGCCTTGATCTGACACCCGATGAGCAGCACGCAACGTCACGCACGGCTATCACCGCCGAGCTGAAAATATTCGAAGAGACGCTGACTCATCGCCTGTTCCAATATCAACGCCAGCCTGATCTCCCGGCGCTGCCGATCAACGATCAGGCCATTGATTTCGAGTATGTTCCGGAGCAGGACAGATCCGGTTTCCAACCGCCACCCAAGCGCATTTTCAAGGCAAAGAAACACGGTATTTACAAGATCCATGTCGGCGAGTCCCGACGTACCGCGCACAACGAAGAAGTCATCGATGTACGCAGTCTGCACGACCCGCAACAGCCAGTGCAGACCTATGAACAAAGAGCTGGTGAGTGGCACCCCGTCCGCGCAACGCAGGACACAACCCTGCCCGACCTGACTCTCAGAGCCAATCAGCACCTTGAGCAAACCGACGCACATGTGCGCGAAGCCCGGCGCGAAGAGTCGCGCAAAAACCATCCGGACAACATTGTCGAGATGCTTGAGCGCAAGGCCGGGGCAATGGATGAGATCGCACTCCAGCTTCGGCGACAGGAGCCCACCGATGGCGAAACAGATGCGCTGATCCAACGCCTGCAGGACACCAGTGAACGCCTGCGCAGCGAGGGCGAAAACATTCGTGTCCGGATCTACAAGGACATACATTTTCTGAGCCCCGACCGAATGTTGTATCTGATCGACAAGGGCGAAGTACGTGCGCAGAAAATCGAGACCCGGTTGAAACGCGGCAAGGGGCAGAATCGAGACTTTATCGACGTCTATCTACTGACGGATGCGCATACCTACGACCCCCTCTGGCACGCGCACTTTCATTACGCGAAACCGGATACGCCCGATCTCAACTTCAATGTTTCCGGCGCGCACCTGAAAACCCTTGAGCAAAGCCGCATGGGTGTGCGTTCGCAGCGCCGGGAAGAACGGGCGCAGCGGCCACACAAACCTATCTGGCGCGCCGCCCTCGATGGCCACGCAGCACAGAAAATTTTCGACCTCGCCGCCACCTCTTTCCATCCCGAGACACATCATCAGGCATGACGCCGAACCGGCCGGCAGCGTCCGTTGCGGACGCGACCGCTCAATCACTACAAGGAACGTAAGACATGCGCAGCAAAACGCCGCACCCAGTTAGTCCCCCCGGTAATTTTCATCTTCGACCGGATACATCCGCCGATGCCATCCCGCAGCGTCCCCTCCTCACGCCGCGCCCCAGTCTTGACCCAACCGCGTTGAGCGGCCCGCCAATCCGCGCGAACCGGCGCACGGACAGCAACGATCCTGATGCGATCATCCCGGCGCCGAATGTCACAGTGCATGCGGCTGCATCAGCGCTGCAAACCATGGTCAACACAGGCCACCCCGTCGAGCATTACCGCCTCGCTGTCGCAACCGGCTTGCCTGACGCCGACGCCGAAGGCCTGAGGACATTCAAGGGTCGTCACTACGTGGAAATGGCCGACGGCGGTTTCGTGCAGGTGAGCAAGGATTCGCCGAGCGGCCTCTGGCGCGCCGGGTTGGCGAGCGAATCGAAGCCCTCCGGACCGCTGATGCTGCACGATCCGGAGAGTGGCAGGTGGCATGCGCTGGAGTTCTCGCCGCCGAGCACCTTCGCTTTATCGGTGACACGCCTGCAAGCGTTTCGCACGCCGTTCGACTTCAGTCATAGCTCACGCGACAGCGATGGGCTGTACCGCCATGACGGCAAACTCTACGCAGTGATCGACAATCACAGCTATCAGGTCCTGCACGATCACGATGCTTCGACGCCTCTGACCGAGGTGATGCGCATCGTCCGCCCTGAAGATCCTGTCGCCGCTGACGTCGACAACATCTACAGCGCTACGCGCCCGGGCAGATCAGAGCCTGTCGTATTCGATGCCGATCAGGGCTGGCAGGGCATCGTGGTCGGCGGGGCCGGCGGGATGCAGCGCGGCAGTGCCGACCAACCTGCTTCGCCGGGGCTGCGCGAGCGGCTCAATGCCGCGGTCAATCGACTGCGAACGCCCCAGTCGCGACTGCGAAAACTCTATCCATCTCTGGACAGCGAGCAAATCCGCACGCTGTTGCGCACCCAGGGTGACGATGTACCAAGCTTTTTGACGCGCCTCGAGAATGAATACAAGACCCTGAAGCTGGAGCTGGCGACCTGGTTGAAAACCAGTGAGCTGGCCGGCGGGGCGACCCATCCCTCGGTGGAGCGCGCCGCGCAAGAGATCAAGCGCTGCTGGAAACGTCAGACAGGAACAACGTTGCAACTGGATCTTGGCGACGCAGGCATTGTTCCGCTGTCCGCAGATTTCAGCCATGTACGCACGCTGCACTTGCAGGCGGTCGCCTGGTCGGAGGGGGGCGAAAACTTCCTCAAGGGGTTCACTGCCCTGGAGCGTCTGAAAATCAACGCCTCGACGCTCGCCAGGCCGCCGGCGGACCTTGCGCAAATGCCAGCCCTCAAGGAGTTGGACCTGCGAGCGAACCACATTGAACTGAGCGACCAGACCGCCAGCGAGCTGGCTTCGCTCAGCCAACTGGAAAAACTCGACCTGTCGGACAACCCGCTGGGCAAGGCCCCGGATTTCAGCGGCATGCTTGAGCTCAAGTCAGTGGGTCTGCGCAATGCACAACTGGATGACTGGCCAACCGGATTGCAGCATCAGTTGGCGATGGAGTCGCTCGATCTGCGCAATAACCGATTGCGTGAAATTCCGCAGACAGTCATCAGCCCGGCGAGTGATCAATTGCTCGCCATAGCCAACATCAACCGCATCACCCTGATCGAAGGCAACCCCTTTGCCAGCGGCTATTGGCGGCGGCTGGAAGTCTACTGGCAGCGGGTTACGGCCGAATATCCGGCACTGATCAACAGCGCCCGCACAGGTGCATTCCGGATTGATGGCGACATCCCTGAAGTCGCCATGCTGCTGCAGATGTATCCGGACAAAACGCCACAAACCGCCCGGGAATACCTGATTGGCCTGGGGGACAGTGCAGAAGCCACGATCAGCCAGCGTTTCGCAGAGTTCAAGGCGCTCGATGCGCAACTGCTGGCCTACGTCGCCGACAGCCAGCCGGGAACATCCAGCGTGGCCGGCCGGGAAAAGGCTCGGGCAGAACACATTGCCCGGATCATCAAGGACTGCTGGCTCCAGCAATCGCCGCACCTTGCGCTGCCACCACTGAAAGGACCGCTACCGCCACTGACTGCCGACTTCAGTCGGTTGACGTTGCTCACTCTTGATAGCGTCGTCTGGTCCGACACTGCCGACACGTTCCTGTCGCGGTTGCCGAATCTGGAGAACTTGACGATCAGCCATTGCGGTCTGGAAAAATTGCCCGCAGAGATCAGCGCGATGAGCCGGCTCACCCACCTGAATCTGACCTCAAACCAGATAAAACTCGATGAGAACAGCGCTGGTGCATTGAGTGCATTGCATCAGTTGGTCAGCATCGACCTGTCGAACAACCCACTCCAGATGCTGCCCGATTTCAGTGCGATGTCCGGGCTGCAGACACTGGGCCTGAATAACACCGGCATCAGTGAGTGGCCCATCGGCCTGGCTGACAAGATCACCTTGACCGGCCTCGACCTCAGCAACAATAAACTGCGCGAAGTCCCCGACGCACACATCAACCCGCCAGCCGATCAATTGGCTGTGGTCGCGCGGATCAACAACCACACGCTGCTTGAAGGCAATGACTTCCCTTCGCCTTACTGGAGGAAGTTCGATCGCTACTGGCGAAAACTCAACGAACTGCATCCGCAGTTGATGACTCCGGCCCACCCCGCTGTATTCGACAGTGAGAACTCGCGCGCGCAGCGCTACCGAAAACTGTTTCCGAGCAAAAGCATCAAGGAATGCCGGGAGTTTATCTGGAACCATGACAAGGCCACTGTCGCGACCAGGCTGTTGGAGCTCGAGCAGGATTTCGCCGTGTTGAAAAACCAGCTGGATAACTGGGTTTTTTCGGGAGGCAGCAATCCTCTGCGCTATATCCGCGTCAATCAGTTGCAGATCAACACCCAAACCCGCAATGAGCGCATCGAGGCACGGGATCGGATCATCAGTTGCTGGCGACGTGAAACGCCGCAGAAACACGCCTTCGACGGCACGCCGATAGGTCTGGAACTGGATTTGAGCGGCCTCACGTTGCCGACCCTGCCGGATCTGAACACCGACTTCAGCCATGTCGGCTCGCTCAAACTCAACAACATGAATCTCACCGAATCCCCGGAAGGTTTTCTGACCCGCTTCCGCCATTTGCGCTGGCTGAACATGGCCAACAATCGTCTCAGGGATCTCCCGCCGGCCATCGGCGAAATGCACGGGATGACCCGTCTGTTCCTGCAGGGGAATCAACTCGAACTCACCGCCGAGACAGCGCAGATACTGGCCGGAAGAACGACCTTGAGGGCCTTGTGGATACACGACAACCCGCACTTGAACGTGAGCCCGGATTTCAGCGCGATCACTGATATCCGCGAAGTCGACATGTCAAACACCAGCATCGGAAGCTGGCCAGCCGGACTGTTCGATCAGCCCCTGTTGGGAAGGATACTTCTGAACAACAACCGGATCACGAACCTGCCCAGCTTTGTCGTCGCACCGGCAGCGGATCGCCTGAGGCATTCGATTCAGGTCAACAGCGGCACTCAGATAAGCGATAACCCCCTGAACGAATACACTCGAGAACGCCTGGCCGGCTACAGTGAGCGGCTGCGCCACTCCGCAACATCGCTTTACAATCCTCTGAACCTGCTGACCACTTCTGCCCCGGCAGCCCGCCCACAGCCGGCGCTAATGAACGCTGCGTCGGCCTATCCGCAGTTGACCATCGGTATGGCGGCAACCGAGGCGACGAAACGCACCGCGCAGCTGGACAGACTGAAAGCACAGGACGGCTCGGATGGCTTTTTCAACATCATTTCCCGACTCGGCCACCACGCCGATTTCCGTCGGCAGGTCTGGGACGTGGTCGATGCCATCAGCGAGAACAACGTGCAATCACGCGCTCTGCGCAGAGATGTTTTCGATCGCGCCTGCGAAGCCGGCTGCACTGACCTTGCCGCCGCCACGTTTACTGACCTGCAAGTGCTGACCATGACGCATACGGCCAGAGTGCAGGCAAGGCAAGACGGGGATGGCACTCGCCTGGTGGATCTGTCCAGAAGTCTGTTCAGGCTAAGGCAGGTCGATGAACTGGCCGCAGCAGATATCGCTGCGAGCAGGACAATCGCCAACGATCCACAGGCTCCAGCGCGTGAGCGCAATACCCAGCGCCTGCGCCTGAGCGACCCGCATGAAATGACCATGGCCTACCGCTTTGGCCTCAAGGATCGGCTGCAGTTGCCGTTTCAGCCGCAGACGCTGTCCTTTATCGGCATGGCCGGCGTCACACCGCCCATGCTGGAAGTCGCCTACCGTAAAGTCATCGCCTTGAACGGCTCTCCCGAAGAGTTTCAGGCTCTGGTGTCGATGGAATTCTGGCAGGACTTCATCACGCACAAATATCCGTCCCGGTTCGACGCCGCACGTCAGCCTTATCAACAGAGACAGGCGGCACTGGACGAGCAATTCGCGAAAAAAGTACTGACCCGGGCCGAATACGACGCGCAAACCAATGACGTCACTGCACAGTTGGCCATTATCGAAGCGACGCTGATCCAGTCACTGACGCGCGAGGAAATTCGCCCCGGTGAGGCAGTTGAAAAGCCTGCCAGCAGCGAGACGGCAGTTTCGGCCGATTGAAGCAGGCCAAGACAGCAGCCGGATGATCCGGCCTGCTGTCATTCGTCGTCGTCGAAGTTGTAACTGCCTGGTGCGAGGTTTTCGAAGCGCGTGTATTTACCGATGAACGCCAGCCGAATGAAACCGATCGGGCCGTTACGCTGCTTGCCGATGATGATTTCGGCGATGCCCTTGTGCTCGGTTTCCGGGTGATACACCTCGTCGCGGTAAACGAACATGATCACGTCGGCGTCCTGCTCGATCGCTCCGGATTCCCGCAAGTCGGAGTTCACCGGGCGTTTGTTCGGGCGCTGTTCAAGGGAACGGTTGAGCTGCGACAGCGCCACTACCGGACAGTTGAATTCCTTGGCCAGGGCTTTCAGGGATCGCGAGATCTCGGAAATCTCGTTGGTGCGGTTGTCACCGCTGGACCCGGGAATCTGCATCAGTTGCAGGTAGTCGATCATGATCAGGCCGACATCGCCGTGCTCACGCACCAGACGACGAGTGCGCGCGCGCATTTCCGAAGGACTGATGCCGGCGGTGTCATCGATGAACAGTTTGCGGTCGTTGAGCAGATTGACCGCCGACGTCAGGCGCGGCCAGTCGTCGTCTTCGAGTTGGCCGGAACGCACCTTGGTCTGGTCGATTCGGCCGAGCGAAGACAGCATACGCATGATCAGCGATTCGCCTGGCATCTCGAGCGAGTAAACCAGCACCGCTTTTTCGCTGCGCAACACGGCGTTTTCCACCAGGTTCATCGCGAAGGTGGTCTTACCCATCGACGGTCGGCCGGCGACAATGATCAGGTCGGACGGCTGCAAGCCGCTGGTCTTCTCATCGAGGTCGGTGTAACCCGTAGACAGACCGGTGATCGCGTCGGCGGTGTTGAACAACGTGTCGATGCGGTCGATGGCCTTGGTCAGCAGCTCATTGACGCCGACCGGGCCGCCGGTCTTGGGCCGCGCTTCGGCGATCTGGAAGATCTGCCGTTCGGCTTCGTCGAGGATTTCTTCAGCGGTGCGACCTTCCGGGTTGAAGGCGCTGTCGGCAATCTCGGTGCTGATGCCGATCAATTGGCGCAACGTCGCACGCTGGCGGACGATCTGCGCATAGGCCTTGATGTTGGCGACGGAAGGCGTGTTTTTCGCCAGTTCGCCAAGATAGCCGAGGCCGCCGACTTGCGACGTCTGGCCTTCCTTGTCCAGCTGTTCGGCAAGGGTCACGACGTCGATCGGCGAGTTCTGATCGGCCAGTTTGGCGATCGCGCGGAAGATCAGGCGGTGGTCATGTCGATAGAAATCGCCGTCGGAGACTTGATCGAGCACGCGTTCCCAGGCGTTGTTGTCCAGCATCAGACCACCGAGTACGGCCTGTTCAGCCTCGATGGAATGCGGCGGCACCTTCAGGGCAGCGGTTTGCAGATCGTATTGCTCGGGAGCGGAGATATCGTTCATGGCCACTTGAGTATTAGTGAAAAGCAGGGAATTCAGAAAGACAAAGGGCACGACCTGTAAACAGGATCGTGCCCGATGTTAACCGCCTGACGGACAAGCCGCCAGCCGATCCGTGTTGCTTAAGCTGCTACCACGACAACGCGTACGGTGGCTTCAACTTCGGCGTGCAGGTGCACGGCCACGTCGAATTCACCCACGTTGCGGATGGTGCCGTTCGGCAGACGAACTTCGCTCTTCTGCACTTCAACGCCGGAGGCGGTCAGTGCGTCAGCGATGTCGTGAGTACCGATCGAACCGAACAGCTTGCCTTCGTCGCCAGCGGTGGCAGTGATGGTCACTTCCAGCTCGGCCAGTTGGGCAGCACGGCTTTCAGCCGATGCCTTACGGTCTGCGGCGGCTTTTTCCAGCTCGGCGCGACGCTCTTCGAACGCAGCCAGGTTGGCAGCGGTCGCAGCGGTAGCCTTGCCGAAAGGCAGCAGGTAGTTACGGCCGTAACCGGCCTTAACGTTTACTTTGTCGCCCAGGTTGCCCAGGTTGGCGATTTTTTCCAGAAGGATCAGTTGCATGTGAAAATCCTCTAACTTTTAACCTTCACCGTTCGCGCTGTCGGTGTCTTTCGACACGTGACGACCGCGAAAATCAATCAGGCTGTCGACAATGGCCAGAACCACGAGCAACGGATAGATCAGCTGCATGAACAACAGCAGCGTGACGTACAACCCCACCAGCCAGAAACCGGCCAGTCGCTTCTGCCCGACCAGCCCGTGAATCAGGGCCAGCCCGGCGAACACCAGCGGTACACTGCACAACGGCGTCAACATGGCCATCTGTGCACCGAGATTCGGGCCCAGAAGCATCAACGCCAGCAGTAACATCGCCGGCCCCAGCGGGATGCGGATGGCGCGAAACTCGCGACCGAAACCACCCGGGTTGTACAACAACGCCTGCCAATGCCGCCCGACAATCAGGCTCAGCACGCTGACGATCTGCAACAAGGCCGCAATCAGTCCGGTCAGGACTGGTGCAATCAGGGACGCGAAACGCGCTTGCTCATCGACCGACAATTGCTTGTAGGTCTCACCAAGAAGTGCCGGCATGACCTTTATAAGGGCCTGTGCAAGCATCTCGATCTGGGCCGCAAACGCGACCCCGAGCACCACTGAAAACACCACTCCGATCACTACGCTGACCAGCAGCGTGCGGACCCAGGATTCGCTTGCGCGCAAAACCAACGCAAGCCCCGAAGACCCCAGCAGCACCAGAAGTGCCCGTGGGTCGTCGGCATACAGCCACCAGATCAATGCCGGCAGCAGTCCCAGTGACAGAACGCCAAGGGCGTCCGTCAATCCGCGCCGCAGCAGCACAAGGCTCCCGGCGGCAGCACCCAACCAATACAACAACGGCAATGTTGCACATCCGGCCACCACGAGAGTGGCCTGCATTCGGCCTCGCATGATGAACTCAGCTAAGGCGCGCATGCATTCAATCCTTTGCTACTTGTCGACTGCCCGGTCTCAGCGGCCGTGGCTGTCGGTGTAGGCCAGCAGGGCCAGGAAGCGGGCGCGCTTGATAGCGGTGGCCAGCTGACGCTGATAACGAGCTTTGGTACCGGTGATGCGGCTTGGAACGATTTTGCCGGTCTCGGATACGTAGGCTTTCAGAGTGTTGAGATCTTTGTAATCGATCTCTTTCACGTCTTCAGCGGTGAAGCGGCAGAATTTACGACGACGGAAGAAACGTGCCATTTGATAGGCTCCTTAATAAGGTCCGTGGATTACTCGTCAGCGTTATCGCTGTTGTCGCTGTCATCACTGTCGGTGCCTTCGGCGCCTTCGTGCTCAGGACGGTCGCGACGCTCACGGCGCTCACTGCGGTTTTCTTCAGCCTTGAGCATCTCGGACTGGCCGGTAACGGCTTCGTCGCGACGGATGACCAGGTTACGGATCACTGCATCGTTGTAGCGGAAGTTGTCTTCCAGCTCGGCCAGGGCCTTGCCAGTGCACTCAACGTTCAGCATCACGTAGTGAGCCTTGTGAACATTGTTGATTGCGTAGGCCAGTTGACGACGGCCCCAGTCTTCCAGACGGTGGATTTTGCCGCCGTCTTCTTCGATCAGCTTGGTGTAACGCTCAACCATGCCGCCGACTTGCTCGCTCTGATCCGGGTGGACCAGAAAGATGATTTCGTAATGACGCATGAATGCTCCTTACGGGTTGTAGCCTGCCGCTCAAAAACGGTCAGACAAGGAGTGAATAACACTTATGGACTTGCTGGCGCGGGGCACATGCGTGCCTGCCGTCACAGCAAGGGGCGCAATTGTAGAGAAGGGACTGCGGGGGCGCAAGGCAATTGGTGATTATTTGAACAACCACCGACCTTCCAGACACCGTAACCGAATGTGGGAGCGAGCCTGCTCGCGAATGCGGCCTGTCAGGCAACAATGACGTCGACTGACACACCTCTTCGCGAGCAGGCTCGCTCCCACAGTTGATTGCGTGAAGCTTATTTCTTTGCGGCAGCCTTGGCCTTCGCACCGCGCTGGCGCTGGGCTTCGAACAGGCACACGCCGGTGGCGACCGACACGTTGAGGCTGCTGACGCTGCCGGCCATCGGCAGATTCACCAGATAGTCGCAATGCTCGCGGGTCAGGCGGCGCATGCCTTTGCCTTCGGCGCCCATGATCAGGATGGTCGGGCCGGTGAGGTCCTGGTCATAAATGCTGACCTCGGCTTCACCTGCGGTGCCGACTACCCACAAACCGCGTTGCTGGAGTTTTTCCAATGTGCGCGCCAGGTTGGTCACGGCCACCAGCGGAATCACTTCCGCGGCGCCGCAGGCAACTTTACGCACCACCGGGGTCAGCGTGGCCGACTTGTCCTTCGGCACGATCACCGCCAGCGCACCGGCCGCATCGGCCGAGCGCAGGCAGGCGCCGAGGTTGTGCGGATCGGTCACACCGTCGAGCACCAGCAACAGCGGCGCGCCTTCGGTGCGATCAAGCAACTCGTCGAGCATGGCCTCGCCCCAGACCTGACTCGGGCTGACTTCCGCGACCACGCCCTGGTGCACGCCTTCAACCCAGGCGTCCATTTCGCGACGCTCGGCCTGGCCGACTTGAACACGGTTTTCATTGGCCAGCTCGACCAGCGTCTGCACGCGCGGATCGTTGCGGCTTTCCGCCAGCCAGATCTGCTTGACGCGCTTGGGGTGGTGACGCAGCAACGCTTCTACCGCGTGAACGCCGTAGATTTTTTCCAACTGACTCATGACTTCGCCTTCGGTTTACGCGCCCCGCCACTTTTGGCTGGAGCGGAACCCGCTTTTGGCGGGCCCTTACGGTGTTTGCTCGGCTTGGCTGGCTTGCCGTCGGTCGCCCTGTCAGGCGCCGACCGTCCGGTCTTTCCCCCGGACGCCGCTTTACCACCGTTTTTCGCATCGGCCAGCAAGGCCTTCTTCAATTCACGGCTTTTGCGCAGCTCGGCGTTTTTCGCCACGGCATCGCTCGGGCGATAGGCTTCGGCGACCTTTTCCTTGGCCGGACGACGGCTGGCGGTTTTCGCTGGAGCCTTTTCTTCCGCAGCCTTGGCAGCAGGCGCAGCGGTTTCGGCGCCACGTTTTTTGCGACCAATCGGCGCGCTGATGGTTTTCTCGGCCATCTCGAAGTCGATCTTGCGCTCGTCTAGGTCGACGCGCATGACGCGTACTTCAACGGTGTCGCCAAGACGGAAACTGCGACCGGTGCGCTCGCCCGCCAAGCGGTGATGCACAGGATCGAAGTGGTAGTAATCGCCCGGCAGCGCGGTGACATGCACCAGGCCTTCGACGTAGATATCGGTCAGTTCGACGAACAGACCAAAACCGGTCACTGCGGTGATCACGCCCGGGAACGACTCGCCGACGCGATCCTTCATGAACTCGCACTTGAGCCAGTTCACCACGTCGCGGGTCGCTTCGTCGGCACGGCGCTCGCTCATCGAGCACTGCTCGCCAAGCTGCTCCAGCGCCGCTTCGTCGTACGGATAGATGCGCGCTTTCGGAATGGTCATAGCACCGGCACGACGAACGTGCGGGGTGTCCTGTTTCGAATGGATCACGCTGCGGATCGCGCGGTGCGTGAGCAGGTCCGGATAACGACGGATCGGCGAGGTGAAGTGGGTATAGGCTTCGTAATTCAGGCCGAAGTGGCCATCGTTTTCAGCGCTGTACACCGCTTGACTCAACGAACGCAGCATGACGGTCTGGATCAGGTGGAAATCCGGACGATCCTTGATGCTCGCGAGCAAAGCCTGATAATCCTTCGGCGACGGACCGTCCTTGCCTTTGTGCAGGGACAGGCCGAGCTCACCGAGGAACGCGCGCAGTTTTTCCAGACGCTCTGGCGGCGGACCGGCGTGAACACGATACAGCGCAGGAATTTCGTGCTTCTTGAGGAATTCGGCAGTGGCCACGTTGGCGGCCAGCATGCACTCCTCGATCAGTTTGTGCGCATCGTTACGCACGGTCGGACGGATTTCGGCGATCTTGCGCTCGGAACCGAAGATGATCCGGGTTTCCTGGGTTTCGAAATCGATCGCGCCACGTACGTGACGGGCAGCCAGCAATACTTTGTACAAGGCGTAGAGCTGTTTGAGGTGCGGCACGACGTCGGTGTACTCACCGCGCAATTTGCGCGCTTCGGTCGCCTTCGGCGTTTCCAGCATCGCACTGACCTTGTTGTAGGTCAGACGGGCGTGGGAATGGATCACCGCCTCATAGAAGCAGTAGTCGGTCATTTCGCCGGACTTGGAGATGGTCATCTCGCAAACCATGGCCAGACGATCGACTTGCGGGTTCAGCGAGCACAGGCCGTTGGACAGTTGCTCGGGCAGCATCGGAATCACGCGCTCGGGGAAGTACACCGAGTTGCCGCGAACCTGAGCTTCGTTATCCAGCGCCGAGCCGATCTTCACGTAACTGGAAACGTCGGCAATCGCCACGTACAACTTCCAGCCACCGGAGAACAGACGCAGCTTGCCCGGTTTGGCTTCGCAGTAGACCGCATCGTCGAAGTCGCGGGCGTCTTCGCCGTCGATGGTGACGAACGGCAGATGGCGCAAGTCGATGCGCTTCTCTTTGTCTTTTTCTTCAACTTCCGGCTTGAGCTTGGCGGCTTCTTTCACAACCGCTTCAGGCCAGACGTGCGGAATGTCGTAAGTGCGCAGGGCAACATCGATTTCCATGCCCGGGGCCATGTAGTTGCCGACCACTTCGACCACATCGCCTTGCGGCTGGAAGCGCGGCGTTGGCCAGTGGGTGATTTTCACTTCGACGAACTGACCGATCTGCGCGTTGGCGTTGCGGCCCGGCGTCACCAGCACTTCCTGCTGAATCTTCGGATTGTCGGCAACCACGAAACCGATGCCGCCTTCTTCGAAGTAGCGACCAACGATGGTTTCGTGAGCGCGGGACACCACTTCGACGATCACGCCTTCACGGCGACCACGACGGTCGAGCCCGGAAACCCGGGCCAGCGCACGGTCACCATCGAACACCAGACGCATTTGGGCCGGGCTCATGAACAGATCGTCGCTGCCGTCGTCCGGCACGAGGAAACCGAAACCGTCACGGTGACCACTGATGCGGCCGAGGATCAGGTCGAGCTTGTCTACCGGCGCGTAAGTGCCACGGCGGGTGTAGATCAGTTGAGCGTCGCGCTCCATGGCGCGCAAGCGGCGGCGCAGGGCCTCGATCTGGTCTTCTGTGGTCAGACCAAACTCTTCGACCAGTTGCTCGCGGGCAGCAGGCGAACCCCGATCGGCGAGGTGCGCCAGGATCAGTTCGCGGCTGGGAATAGGGTTTTCGTATTTTTCCGCTTCACGAGCGGCCTCGGGATCGAGGGACTGCCAATCGGCCATTAGAGAGTTTTCACCTTGTCTATATGCGGGTTAGTTTGGCATAGGCGCCGGGAAACGGGAAATTTCCGCTTCTATAAGGCTGTGCAAGGCCTTGTATCGACGCTCGGACACCGTTTTGAACGCCGCTGGTAAAAAAATTCAGTTTTTTCTGCGGCAGGGGTTTACAGTTAAAAAGACGCTCCGTATAGTGCGCGCCATCGACGACGCACAAGCGCTTTCGATGATGCCCAGGTGGTGAAATTGGTAGACACGCCAGCTTCAGGTGCTGGTGACCTTACGGTCGTGGAAGTTCGAGTCTTCTCCTGGGCACCAATTTCGAGTTTGAGACTAGATCAGTTTCAACACTGACACAAAACCCGCGAAAGCGGGTTTTTTGCATTTGCGGTAAAGCTTTTGCTCACACTGATTTATTAAAACCAAATCAGGGGTTTACAGATCAAAAAGGCCTCCGTATAGTGCGCCACATCAACAGCGGCAACGCTTGCGATGATTGCCCAGATGGTGAAATTGGTAGACACGCCAGCTTCAGGTGCTGGTGACCTTACGGTCGTGGAAGTTCGAGTCTTCTTCTGGGCACCAATTCAAATTCAAGGTTCAGGCCTTGGATTTCACAAAAACCCGCGAAAGCGGGTTTTTGCGTTTCTGCCTTCCTGAATTTCGCCATCCCTACAGGATCGGCAGTCGCCCCACAAGGCGCACTTGAGAAACAATATCGTTTATCATTGTTGCAAGTTTTTGCAATGCGACAGTGAGGAACCCTGCGAATGACGTTTCGAAATACCCTGCGCCGAGGCCTGACCTTCACCCTCCTCGGCCTGGCGCTCGCCACTCCCCTCACCCAGGCTGCCGATGCGGTTTCCCTGACTCTCTACAACGGCCAGCACAAGGAAGTCGGCGACGCGATTGCCAAGGCTTTCGAAGCCAAGACCGGCATCCACGTCAACGTGCGCAAAGGCAGCAGCAACCAGCTCGCGAGCCAGATCATCGAAGAAGGCGACCGCTCGCCCGCCGATGTGATCTACACCGAAGAGTCGCCGCCGCTGAACAACCTCGGCGAACAGGGTCTGCTGGCCAAGGCCGATGACGCCACCCTAGCGGTTTTGCCGGAAAAATACGTCGCCGCCAACGGTACCTGGATCGGCGTTACCGCGCGCGTGCGCGTGGTCGCGTTCAATCCGAAACTGATCGATGAAAAAGACCTGCCGAAATCGGTGATGGAATTCTCCGAGCCGCAGTGGCAAGGCAAGGTCGGCTTCGTGCCGACCAGTGGCGCCTTCCAGGAACAGGCAGTAGCAATCATCAAGCTGCACGGTCGTGACGCCGCCGAAGAATGGCTGACCGGCCTGCGCGCGTTCGGCAAGACCTACAGCAACAACATGGTCGCACTCAAAGCTGTGGAAAACGGCGAAGTCGCTACAGTACTGGTGAACAACTACTACTGGTTCGCCCTGCAACGCGAGAAAGGCAAGCTCGACTCCAAGCTGCATTATTTCACCGGCGGCGACGCTGGCGGCTTGATCACCGTGTCCAGCGCTGCCGTGCTGAAATCCAGCAAACATCCAAAAGAAGCCCAGCAATTCCTCGCCTTCATGGCCAGCGAAGAAGGTCAGCGCGTGATCACTCAGACCACCGCCGAATACCCGCTGCATAAAGGCATGGAATCGGATCGCGGCCTCAAGCCGTTCAGCGAACTGGAAGCGCCGAACGTCACTCCGGCGGATCTGGGCAATGCTGAAGAAGCGCTGGAGCTGGAACGCGAAGTTGGCCTGAACTGATGGCAGCATCGTTATCGGCCCCCGCCGCGCGCGGGGGTTACGTGCCAAGACGCAAAAGACCGTCAATCTGGCTGGTGCTGCCGGTATTGCTACTGGTGGTCATGAGCCTGCTGCCACTGGCCTATGTTGGACTGAAAGCCTGGCAGGCCGGCTGGGCCGAGGCGCTGCATTTGCTGTGGCGCCCGTATGTGTTCGGCCTGTTGCGCAACACCTTGGCACTGATGGTCGGCGTGACGGTTACCTGCGCCGTGATAGGTCTGTCGCTGGCGTGGCTGCTGGAGCGCAGCAATCTGCCGGGGCGGCGCCTGTGGGGCGTGATCCTGTGCCTGCCGTTTGCGGTGCCGGCGTTTGTCAGCAGCTTCACCTGGGTGTCACTGAGTGCGCAGTTCGAAGGCCTCGGCGGGGCGATTCTGGTGATGAGCCTGTCGAAGTATCCGCTGATCTTCCTCCCAGTTGCGGCGACCCTGCGCAATCTCGATCCCTCCCTCGAAGAATCCGCCCGCACGTTGGGACAGAATCGCTGGGGCGTATTTTTCCGCGTCACCCTGCCGCTGCTGTGGCCATCGCTGCTGGCCGGTTCGCTGCTGATTGCCCTGCACATGCTGGTGGAATTCGGCGCGCTGTCGATCATCGGCTTGCAAACCTTCACCACGGCGATCTACCAGCAATTCGAACTGGAATTCAGCAATGCCAACGCCGCGATGCTTTCGGCGGTGTTGCTGGCGCTGTGTCTGCTGCTGTTGTGGCTGGAGCTGCGCGTGCGTGGCAAGGGCCGGCATGTGCGCACCGGCCAGGGCGCGGCGCGGCAAGCTGAACAGGTAAAGCTTGGACCGTGGGCGGCGCTTGGTCAGTTGTATTGCCTGTTGCTGGCGATTATCGGCAGCGGCATTCCGTTGGGGATGTTGGCGTATTGGCTGGCGGTCGGCTCATCGGCGGCGTTCCCGGTAGCGGCGATCACCGAGGCGCTGTTGTCATCGCTGGCATTGTCATTGGGCGGCGCGGCGCTGTGCCTGGTGCTGGCGGTGCCGGTCGGGTTGCTGGTGGTGCGCTATAAAGGCCGATTGGCAATCTGGGCCGAACGCCTGCCTTATCTGTTGCACGCGCTGCCGGGCCTGGTGATTGCGTTGACGCTGGTGTATTTCGCCCTGCATTACGTGCCGGTGCTGTATCAGACGTCGGGCTTGCTGCTGATCGCCTATGCGCTGCTGTTCCTGCCATTGGCGCAGGCGCCGATCCGTACTGCGCTGAACAAGGCTGCACCGCAGCTGGAAGAAGCGGCGCGGACATTAGGCGCATCGTCGTTCACCGCGTTTTGCCGGGTGACCTTGCCGATCATTTTCCCGGCACTGGGCGCAGCGTTTGCGCTGGTATTTCTTGATGCGATGAAGGAATTGACGGCAACGTTGCTGCTCAGCCCAACCGGACTCAATACATTGGCGACCGAAGTCTGGGCGCATACGGCGAATGTCGAGTTTGCGGCGGCGGCGCCTTATGCGGCGTTGTTGATTGTGGTCTCGGGGTTGCCGGTTTATCTGCTGACGACGCGGATGTATCTCAGCCGCTAAAAGATCGCAGCCTTCGGCAGCTCCTACATCGGAATTTGCGTTTCCCTGTAGGAGCTGCCGCAGGCTACGATCTTTTGATCTTAAGCGCGGAACTGTCCCAGGCTAGCCTTCAACTGCGCCGCCAGACCATCCAGCACCTTGCCACTGGCCGTGGTCTCCACCACTGCCTGCGCCGCTTTCTCGGCTTGGGCGTGAATCGTCTCGACGCGCCCACGCACTGCCTGTGCACCCTGCGCCTGATGCGCTGCTGCTTGCGTCGCCAGACCGATCGCCGCGTGCACCTGCTCAACCGAAGCCTGCACCGACTGCTGCAACCGCGCACTGTCGCGCAAGACCAGCAAACCTTCGCTGGCCTGCCGTCCGGCCTGACCAATCGCCTCGACTGCCTCACGTGCGCCTTGCTGCAGAGCGACTATGTGCGCTTGGATATCGCCCGTCGAGCTCTGCGTTTTGCTCGCCAGGGCACGCACTTCATCCGCCACCACGGCAAACCCACGCCCGGTTTCACCGGCGCGCGCCGCCTCGATCGCAGCGTTCAATGCCAGCAGGTTGGTCTGTTCGGCGATGCCGTGAATCACCGTCAGCACCACCTCGATCTGCTCGCTCTGCTGCGCCAGTCGCTCGATAACCTTCGCCCCGGTATCGACCTGCCCGGCCAGCGCTTCGATCAGGCTGCCGACCTTGGCGGAAGTACGAGTGTTCTCATCGGTGGCCTGACGAATATCGACAACCTGCTTCAGCGCCGCCTGCATCGCCTGACTTTCCGACTGCGCCTCGTCTGCCATTTGCGACAGCGCGCGAAGGCTTTCTGCAACTTCATCGCGCTGCATTCCGGCAGCCGCATCGGCGCCAGCGTTGCGCAAAGTCATCGCGCCGATTTCCACGCCAGTGCGCTGAGCGACATCGCCCGCCTCGCGTACGATCGGCTGCAATTTATCCACAAAGCGATTGACCGCCGAGGCCATGTCGCCGATTTCATCCTTGCTGTTGATCTGCACACGCTTGGTCAGATCGCCCTCGCCCGCTGCCAGATCGTCCATCGCCGCATTGAGCATTTTCAGACGATTGACCACACGATGACCGAGCACCACGGCCAGCAACAGCAGGACGCCGCAACCGACCAGTGCCAGGCCAAGGCCGATACGCCAGCGCAGTGTCGCGGCAGCGTCTTGAACGGTTTGTGCGGTGTTGGCTTTCATTTCGCCAGCGGTGCCCTGCGCCGATTGCAGGCGCGCCTGCATTGCCTTGGCGCTGTCCGCCGCTGCGCCTTTGAGGCTGTCGCCGACCAATTGATCGCTGCTGGCAATTAGCGCGAGGAAGCGCTTGTCGAGCTCGGCCAGATCGCTTTCCACCGAGGCCGTGGACACGCCCATCAGCACTTTGCCGATTTCCACGCCATTGGGATTGATCGAGGCTTCGAGGTAGTAAACCGAAGGATCGTTTTTCGCCGCATCGAGTACTTTATCCAGCGCACGCTCGCCCTGACCTTTTTCCAGCAAGGCCTTGTTGATCGGATTTTCACGGTTGAGATAACGGGTCAGATGCTGGCCGGTGGCGTCGTCATACACCACGAACAGCACGTTGGGATTGCGCTGGGCGCGACGAGCGAACTCCGACAGCGTCGGCACGTCGCTGTCCCACATCGCACGCGGCGCTACGGATGCAAGCAACTGCGCCATGTCGTTGGCCGAATCCTTCAGATCCTTTTCCAGCGTCGCCCGCAGTTGCGCCTGCTCTTCCTTTAAGCGCGCGGACAGGCCAGCCGTGAGGCGCTGACGAGTACTGGCTGACAGCGCATCAAGACTCGAAGTGACTTCACGCCCGGCCTGTTCCAGCTCACCGGAGAGCTTCTGGCTGTCGGCGCCCAGGCGCACGGCCAGATCGGCTTCGAGCGCCGTGACCGTGCTCCGCGTCAGGGCAACCGCCACCAACACCTGCACCAAAAGGGCGATACCAAGGGTAACGAACACCGGCCGCAACAAACGGCTTTGTAACAGTGAGAGAACGGCTGACACTTTAAATCCCTCTACTTCTGACGCCATTAATTTGATGGCACTCTTGTAGACAGATTCACAGCAAAGGTCATGCCGTCCAACAGGCATAAACGACAAAGGCCCCGATTAAGGGGCCTTTGTTTTTTACATCAACGACTTATCAAGCGAACGGATGACGCAGAACGATGGTTTCGTTGCGGTCCGGGCCCGTCGAAATAATGTCGATCGGCGCGCCGATCAACTCTTCAACGCGTTTGATGTAGGCACGAGCATTGGCCGGCAGCTCTTCCAGGGTCTTGGCACCCACGGTCGATTCGCTCCAGCCCGGCACTTCTTCGTACACCGGCTGCAGGCCGACGTAGCTGTCAGCATCGGTCGGCGCAACGGCATTGCCCTGCGCGTCTTTGTAGCCGACGCAGATGTTGATGGTTTCCAGGCCGTCGAGTACGTCCAGCTTGGTCAGGCAGATGCCCGAGATGCTGTTCACATCGATAGCGCGACGCAGGATGACGGCGTCGAACCAGCCGCAACGACGGGCGCGGCCAGTGGTGGCGCCGAACTCGTGACCTTGCTTGGCCAGGTGCGCACCAACTTCGTCGAACAGCTCGGTCGGGAACGGGCCGGAACCGACGCGAGTGGTGTAGGCCTTGGTGATGCCCAGGATGTAGTCGAGGAACATCGGACCCACGCCCGAACCAGTCGCCACGCCGCCAGCGGTGGTGTTGGAGCTGGTCACGTACGGGTAGGTGCCGTGGTCGATGTCGAGCAAAGAACCTTGCGCGCCTTCAAACATGATGTCCTTGCCGGCACGACGCAGGTCGTGCAGCTCAGCGGTCACGTCGAGCATCAGCGGCTTGAGCAGCTCAGCGTATTCCTTGCACTCGGCCAGGGTCTTTTCGAACTCGATGGCTGGCTCTTTGTAGTAACCGACCAGCATGAAGTTGTGGTAGTCCACCAGTTCACGCAGCTTGTCTTCGAAGCGCGGCATGTTCAGCAGGTCGCCGACACGCAGGCCACGACGGGCAACCTTGTCTTCGTAAGCCGGGCCGATGCCGCGACCGGTAGTACCGATCTTCAGCTCGCCACGGGCCTTTTCACGGGCCTGGTCCAGCGCGACGTGGAAGGACAGGATCAGCGGGCAGGACGGGCTGATACGCAGGCGCTCGCGCACCGGTACGCCTTTCTCTTCCAGCTTGGTGATCTCGCGCAGCAGGGCGTCAGGTGCAACCACCACGCCGTTGCCGATCAGGCATTGCACGCCTTCGCGCAGCACGCCCGACGGAATCAGGTGCAAGACGGTTTTCTCGCCGTCGATCACCAGCGTGTGACCCGCGTTGTGGCCACCCTGGTAGCGCACTACGGCGGCAGCATGTTCGGTCAGCAGATCAACGATCTTGCCTTTGCCCTCATCACCCCACTGGGTGCCCAGGACTACGACATTCTTACCCATAACACTTGTCCTCATTCGCGCAAACTTGGTGCCGGCGATGGCCGGCAGGAAAACTCAAGAAGCCAGTGGCGATACTTGCCAAAGCCCGTTCTGCTGAATCAATTGCCGGTCGCAGTCCGCATCACGGGCGGCGGCCAAAGGTTGTCCAGGCAAGGCCTGAACGACACGCTGACCCTCACTGCGCAACTGGCAAACCTGCTGCCAGAGTGCCGCATCCGTACTGTCAGGCATCCAGATACCGCCAGACGGTAGCTCGATCTCAGCACGCCCCAGGGTCACCAGGGTTTTCAAATCGGTAGAGAAACCAGTCGCCGGACGGGCGCGACCGAAGTCGGCACCGATGTCATCGTAACGACCGCCCTGAGCGATGGACTGGCCAACGCCCGGCACGAACACCGCGAACACCACACCGGTGTGGTAGTGGTAGCCGCGCAACTCGCCGAGGTCGAAATACAGCGGCAGCTGCGGGAAGCGCACGGAAAGACGCTCGGCGATCGCCAGCAGATCTTCCAGCGCCGCCAGCACCGGCGCCGGGGCATTGGCCAGACGCTCGCGGGCAGCGCTCAACACTTCACGGCCGCCACACAGATCAACCAGTGCGCGCAGCATGCCCGACACATCGGCCGGCAGGCCTTCGGTCAGGGTAATCACTTCATCGATGGCCTTGCGCTGCAGGGCATCGAACAACTGCTGTTCAACTTCACCAGACAGACCGGCGGCGCGCGCCAGACCACGGTAGATGCCGACATGGCCGAGGTCCATGTGCACGTCCGGCACATCGGCCAGTTGCAGCATGGCCAGCATCAGGCTGATGACTTCGACATCGCTGCTCGGGCTGGCGTCGCCGTACAGCTCGGCGCCCAGCTGGATCGGGCTGCGCGAGGACGACAATGCACGCGGCTGAGCATGCAGGACGCTGCCGGCGTAGCACAGACGGCTCGGGCCTTCGCGACGCAGGGTGTGCGCATCGATGCGCGCCACTTGCGGCGTGATGTCGGCGCGGAAACCCATCTGCCGGCCCGATTGCGGGTCGATGACCTTGAAGGTACGCAGATCCAGGTCCTGGCCCGCGCCGGTCAGCAGGGATTCCAGGTACTCGATATGGGGAGTCACGACGAACTCGTAACCCCAGCTCTGGAACAGATCCAACACCTGACGACGCGCGACTTCAATGCGCGCCGCCTCCGGTGGCAGTACTTCTTCGATGCCATCTGGCAGCAGCCAGCGGTCTACCGTTGCCATTACGCCATTCCCCTTTGATCCGGGCGGCCAGCACTAGGCGAGCCTTGAGTGAAGCAGAAAATGACCGGGGCGTTCAAAACGCACGCGCATGAACGACGCAGCGAAAGGCCGGCTGGCGGCTTCGCCCATCACTTTCCTCGAAAAACGCCCGGGCTATTCAAACCCGATGTCTGCAACAAAAACAGCAATCAAACGTGCAGACGCAAAAAAGCCGGGAATTTCCCGGCTGCCGCATCATACACACGTTTTCCGAAAGGATCACCCCGCCCGAGGTTTTAGCCGCCGGGCGGACTGATTCAGGTCAACGTCGTATCAAGGTTTGGCTTTTTCCAGATAACGGAAGAAGTCGCTGCTTGGGTCGAGGACCAGGACGTCGGATTTGTTCGCGAAGCTTTCACGGTAGGCACGCAGGCTACGGTAGAAACCGTAGAACTCCTGGTCCTGGCCGTAGGCCTTGGAGTAGATCGCAGCAGCCTGGGCGTCACCGTCACCGCGAACCTCTTCGGATTCACGATAGGCTTCGGCCAGCAGCACGCGGCGTTGACGATCGGCGTCGGCACGGATGCCTTCGGCCAGCTCGTTACCCTTGGCGCGGTGCTCGCGAGCTTCACGCTCACGCTCGGTGCTCATACGTTCGAACACACTGCGGTTCACTTCCTTCGGCAGATCGATGGCCTTGACCCGGACATCGACCACTTCGATACCCAGCTCTTTTTCCGCCATCTTGTTCAGCGACGCAGTGATGTCAGCCATCAGCGCATCACGCTCACCCGACACCACTTCGTGCAGGGTGCGCTTGCCGAACTGGTCACGCAGGCCCGATTCGAGACGACGGGACAAACGCTCGTCGGCGATCTGCTTCAGACCCGAAGTCGCGGTGTAGAAGCGCTCGGCATCTTTCACCCGCCACTTGGCGTAGGCATCGACCATCACGGCTTTCTTTTCCAGAGTCAGGAAGCGCTGCGTCGGTGCATCCAGCGTCAGCAGACGCGCGTCGAATTTGCGCACCTGGTTGACGTAAGGCACCTTCACATGCAGACCCGGCTGGACATCGGCCTGAACCACACGACCGAATTGCAGCAGCACCGCGCGCTCGGTCTGAGCGACGATGTAGAAGCAATTCCAGCCCACCAGTACCACAACGACGCCAACGATCAGGGCGATCAGCGATTTATTGCTCATCAGCGGGTCTCCCTTGTACGCGTCTGCGGCACGTCGGTGACATGCGGCGTGACGTCCGTGTTGTTGCTGGCGGCCGAACCGGTCACCGGTGCATTACCCGAACTGTTCTGGATCATCTTGTCCAACGGCAGGTAGAGCAGATTGCTCTGGCCGTTCTTGTTGCCGGTCACGAGGACCTTGCTGGTATTGCTGAAGACTTCCTGCATGGTGTCCAGGTACAGACGCTCGCGGGTGACTTCAGGTGCCTTGCGATACTCGGCGACCAGTTTGGTGAAGCGATCGGCCTCACCCTTGGCGCGCGAGATGGTCTCGTCGCGATAACCGTTGGCATCTTCGATGATGCGCTGGGCCTGACCACGGGCTTCCGGCACAACGCCGTTGGCGTAGGTTTCAGCCTGGTTGCGCGAACGCTGCTCGTCTTCACGGGCGCGGATCACGTCATCGAAGGCTTCCTGTACTTCACGCGGTGCCGCTGCACTCTGTACGTTGACCTGGGTGACGGTGATACCGGTGCGATAGGTATCGAGGAAACGTTGCAGACGCTCCTTGATTTCGCTGGCCATCAATTCACGACCTTCGGTCAGCACCTGATCCATGGCGGTGGAACCGACCACGTGACGCAGTGCACTTTCAGTCGCGTGCTGCAGGCTGATTTCCGGCTGATCGACGTTCAGCACGAAGTCCTGCAGGTTGCTGATCTTGTACTGCACGGTCAGCGGCACTTCGACGATATTCTCGTCTTCAGTCAGCATCTGGCCCTGCTTGGTATACGCACGCTCACGCGTCACGTTCTCCATGTACTTCTTGTCGATCGGCGGGAAGTAGATGTTCAGGCCCGGGCCGACAGTCTCGTAGTACTTGCCGAAGCGCAGCACCACGGCTTGCTCCTGCTCGTCCACCACGTAGACCGCGCTGTACAGCCAGACAGCCGCGAGCACGACCAGGCCGATGCCGAGCAGACCGCCGAAGCCGCCACTGCTGCGCCCCGACCCGCCGCCGTCATCACCGCGTTTCTTACCACCACCGAACAACCCGTTCAGGCTTTCCTGCAGCTTTCGGAAGGCCTCGTCGAGATCCGGTGGCCCCTTGCGGTCGCCGTTATTGCGGCGCTTGCCACCCCAGGGATCCTGATTATTCGAGTTGCCACCCGGCTCATTCCAAGCCATAGCGCTCTCCATCTGATAAAGCAAAGACGCACCCACGGCGCGCCGACCAATGCTACAGAATGCCTGCCGTTGCGGCACAACCGCTTTGTCAGGCTTTTATTGCAAAGTGTGTTGCTCGATGAATTCCATCGGCTGCAATCCTTCGCGGCTTACCAATCGATTCAACTCGATCCGGGGCAAACGAACGGCCAGCAGGCTGACACCTTCTTCATCGTATTCTTCTTTCTGCACCGCACCGAGTTCGAAGAACTGCGCACGCAGTCGAGCGAAGCGTTGCGGCAAGCGCAAGGTACCGACGAACAGATCACTCCCGAGCAACTCGGCGATGGCCTGTTCAAGCAATTCCAGACCGCTGCCATCACGCGCCGAGAGCCAGACCCGTTGCGGCTTGCCATCGGCATCGCGCTGGATCTGCGGCTCGACGCCTTCGAGCAAATCGAGTTTGTTATAGACCTCGAGGATCGGCAAGTCCTGGGCACCAATCTCGCCCAGCACCACCATCACCTGCTCGATCTGCAACATGCGATCCGGTTCGGCCGCATCGATCACGTGCAGCAGCAGGTCGGAATTGCTCGACTCTTCGAGCGTAGACCGAAATGCCTCGACCAGCTTGTGTGGCAGGTGACGAATGAAGCCCACGGTATCGGCGAGGACGATCGGACCGAGGTCGTCAAGCTCCAGCCGGCGCAGGGTCGGGTCGAGCGTGGCGAACAGTTGATCGGCCGCGTACACCTCGGACTTCGTCACGTTGTTGAAGAGTGTCGATTTGCCCGCGTTGGTGTAGCCCACCAGCGAAACGGTAGGAATGTCCGCACGGGATCGGCCACGGCGCGACTGCTCGCGCTGACTGCGCACCTTCTCCAGCCGCCCCTTGATCTGACGCAGGCGAACCCGCAGCAGACGGCGGTCGGTTTCCAGCTGGGTTTCACCCGGGCCGCGCATACCGATACCGCCACCCTGACGTTCAAGGTGAGTCCAGCCGCGAACCAGCCGCGTGCTCATGTGGTCAAGCTGGGCCAGTTCGACCTGCAGCTTGCCCTCATGGGTGCGTGCGCGTTGGGCGAAAATATCGAGAATCAGCCCGGTGCGGTCGATCACGCGACACTCGAAAACACGTTCGAGGTTGCGTTCCTGACTGGGCGTGAGGATGTGATTGAAAATCACCAGATCGGCTTCTTCAGCCTTGACCAGGTCGCGCAGTTCCTCGACCTTGCCGCTGCCGATCAGATATTTGGCGGTTGGCCGATGACGCGGCACGTTAAAAAACGCGACGGTCTCGGCGCCAGCCGAATTTGCCAACTCCTGAAACTCCTGCGGATCTTCGCGCGCCTCAGGGTCCTGTCCATCCAAGTGAACGAGGATGACTCGTTCACCACCACCGTGGCGCTCAAAGAACAAAGGAGACTCCTATCAGGCGTTACCCGGCGCTGCATCGGCATCGCCCTGTTCGTTTTCGGTTGCGCTAGGCAGACGAATTGGACGAACCGGCACGACGGTCGAGATAGCGTGTTTGTAGACCATCTGGCTTACGGTGTTTTTCAGCAGGATCACGAACTGGTCGAACGACTCGATCGTCCCTTGCAGCTTGATACCGTTGACCAGGTAGATGGAAACCCCGACTTTCTCTTTACGTAAAGTGTTCAGGTAAGGGTCTTGTAGCGAATGCCCTTTTGACATGTGCCGCACTCCTTTAAGGATTCAATAATAAAAACAGGTAAATTCAGATGGCTTCGGCCGTCACACCCCCAAGGATAGACGGCAATTGCAAGGACTCAGCTCAATATGGAGATGGTCCCAAGGTATTTCAAGGCGCGTGGCAGATTGTCGCAATCAAGACTGTCCAGCCAGTGCAAATCGTCCCAGCTGCGCAGCCAGGTAAACTGGCGTTTGGCCAATTGGCGCGTGGCGATGATGCCCCGCTCCTGCATCTGGGCCAATGTCAGCTTGCCGTCCAGGTAATCCCAGACTTGGCGGTAGCCTACCGCACGTATAGACGGCAACCCCGAATGCAGGTCACTTCTTTTACGCAGGGCTACGACCTCGTCGATGAATCCCTGTTCCAACATATTTGTGAATCTTTGTTCAATTCGCTGGTGCAAAACCTGACGATTCGCCGGAGCAATGGCCAGGTTCGCGACAGTATAGGGCAATTGTTGGCGTCCCGAAGCGGCTGCTTCAGTACTTTGCGCAGATTGTTGCTCGCGCAGGGCGGTCATGCTCTGCCCGCTGACTCGATACACTTCAAGTGCCCGACTCAAGCGCTGCGGATCATTGGGATGAATGCGCGCCGCCGACACCGGATCGATTTGCGCCAGTTGATCGTGCAGGGCTTGCCAGCCGAGGCGTGCAGCTTCTTCCTCGATCTGCGCACGGACCTCGGGATCGGCCGCCGGCATGTCCGCCAGACCTTCGACCAGAGCCTTGTAATAGAGCATGGTGCCGCCGACCAGCAGCGGGATCTTTCCTCGCCCAGTGATCTCGGCCATGGCCTGCAACGCGTCGCGACGAAAATCGGCAGCGGAATACGCTTCAGCAGGATCGAGAATGTCGATCAGCCGGTGCGGATATTCGGCGAGCAGTTCTTTCGAAGGTTTGGCCGTGCCGATGTCCATGCCGCGGTAGACCAGCGCCGAATCGACACTGATCAATTCGCACGGCAGCACCTTGGTCAGCTCGATGGCCAGATCGGTCTTGCCCGCAGCGGTCGGGCCCATCAGGAAAATCGCTGGAGGAAGCTGGCTCATCAACGACCGCGCAGGAACAGTTTGTCCAGATCGTCCAGACCCAGCTGGGTCCAGGTCGGTCGGCCATGGTTGCATTGACCGCTGCGCTCGGTGTTTTCCATGTCGCGCAGCAGGCCGTTCATTTCCGGCAGAGCCAGACGCCGGTTGGCGCGGATCGCGCCGTGGCAGGCCATGGTGCCGAGCAGTTCGTTGAGGTGCGCCTGGATACGGTCGCTGGTGCCGTACTCCATCAAATCAGAAAGCACGTCGCCGACCAGTCGATTGGCTTCGGCCTGCTTGAGCAATGCGGGAATCTGCCGGATCGCCAGGGTTTCCGGCCCCAGGCGCTGCAATTCAAAACCAAGGCGCTGAAACCAAGCGGCGTGTTCTTCAGCACAATCGGCCTCGCGCTGACTCACGGCCAGCGACTCCGGCACCAGCAACGGCTGGCCACTGAGACCTTCGCTGGCCATGGCGATCTTCAGGCGCTCGTACATGATTCGCTCGTGGGCGGCATGCATGTCCACCAGCACCAGGCCATGGGCGTTCTCGGACAAAATATAGATGCCCTTGAGCTGCGCCAGTGCATAGCCGAGCGGCGGGATATCTTCCTGACCGGTTGGCAGCGCGCTGGCATTGGCTTCAGGCAGCGGCGCGAAAAACTCTTTGTAAGCGGCTTGCGCCTCGGCAGCAGGCAACGCCGATTGCGGACGCGGCGTGTATTGATACTGATAAGCGCCGCCAGCGCTGGCCCCGGATGACGTGTTGAACGCCGGTTGCGCCTGCGGCTGCTCCAGCAGCGCATTGGCGGCCAGACGCATCTCGCCCTGTGGGCCGAATTCGCCCGCCTCGATCCCGCTCGGCCGAACGATCGCCGTGGTCACCGAACCGGCCAGTTGATCTTCCGGACGCACATCGCCCAGCGCACGGTGCAGCGTGCCATACAGGAAATCGTGGACCATGCGCCCGTCACGGAAACGCACTTCGTGTTTGGTCGGGTGGACGTTGACGTCTACCGCTGCGGGATCGACCTCGAAAAACAGCGCGAAGGTCGGGTGCCGGCCATTGAACAGCACGTCGCGATAAGCCTGACGAACCGCATGGGCTACCAGTTTGTCGCGCACTGCTCGGCCGTTTACGAAGAAATACTGCAAGTCCGCCTGACTGCGGTTGAAGGTCGGCAAACCGACCCAGCCCCACAGGTGCAGGCCGTTGCGTTCGATCTCGATAGGCAGCGCCTGCTCAAGGAAACCTGAACCGCAGATCGCCGCCACACGCCGGGCGCGGGCTGCATCATCGTGGGCCTCGTGCAGGCTGAGGATGGTCTTGCCGTTGTGGCGCAGATGAAAAGCCACGTCGAAGCGCGCCAGCGCCAGACGCTTGATCACTTCTTGCAAGTGATCGAATTCGGTTTTTTCGGTCTTGAGAAATTTGCGCCGGGCCGGGGTGTTGAAGAACAGGTCGCGGACTTCCACCGAAGTGCCGACCGGATGCGCCGCCGGCTGCACGCGCGGCGCCATGTCCCGGCCTTCGGTCTCGACCTGCCAGGCCTGATCGGCATCGCGGGTGCGCGAGGTCAGGGTCAGACGCGCCACGGAGCTGATCGACGCCAGCGCCTCGCCACGGAAACCCAGGCTCATCACCTGCTCGAGGTCTTCGAGGTTGCGAATCTTGCTGGTGGCGTGACGGGCCAAGGCCAGCGGCAGGTCATCGGCAGAAATACCGCTGCCGTCATCGCGCACGCGCAGCAGCTTGACGCCGCCCTGCTCGACATCGACATCGATACGCTTGGCGCCGGAGTCGAGGCTGTTTTCCAGCAACTCCTTGATCACCGAAGCCGGGCGCTCAACCACCTCACCGGCGGCAATCTGGTTCGCCAGCCGCGGGCTGAGCAGCTCGATGCGCGCCGTGTTCATTACCTGGTTCATTCTTTGGACGCCAGTTCGGTGCCTGGAATGGTCAGGTGCTGACCGACTTTCAACTCGTCACTTTTCAGGTTGTTTGCAGCACGCAAGGTGGCCGGCGAGACCTGATAGCGCACGCCGATCATCGCCAGGGTTTCCCCCGGGCCGACACGGTGGTCGCGCGGGCCTTGGGCGATCTTGCCGGAATCACGCAGCCAGGCAATGTAAGTGCCCGGTGGCGGATTCTGCTGGAAGAACTGGCGCACGCCGCTGCTGATCGAACGGGCCAGCGCTTGCTGGTGGCTCGATGCGGACAGTTTGTTCGCTTCGTTGGCGTTGGAGATGAAGCCGGTTTCGACCAGGATCGACGGAATGTCCGGCGACTTCAGCACCATGAACCCGGCTTGTTCCACACGTTGTTTGTGCAGCGGCGTGACGCGACCGATGTTGGTCAGCACTTTTTGCCCGACGTTGAGGCTGGAGGTCAGCGACGCGGTCATCGACAGATCGAGCAACACGCCCGCCAGCATACGATCCTTATCGTCGAGGCTGACGTTGCCGGCACCGCCAATCAGGTCGGACCGGTTTTCACTGTCGGCCAGCCAACGGGCTGTTTCGGACGTAGCGCCACGATCAGAGAGGGCGAACACCGACGCCCCGAACGCGGCTGCGGACGGCGCGGCGTCGGCGTGGATCGAGACGAACAGGTCGGCGCCCTTCTTGCGGGCGATTTCGGTACGCCCGCGCAATGGAATGAAGTAGTCGCCGGTACGGGTCAGCTCGGCGCGGAAGCCTTTCATGCCGTTGACCTGACGCTGCAACTCGCGAGCGATCTGCAGTACCACGTCTTTCTCACGCTGGCCGCGCGAGCCGGACGCGCCCGGGTCTTCGCCACCGTGGCCGGCGTCGATCACCACGATAATGTCGCGTTTGCCGGCCGGGGCTGGCGGCAGCTTGATCGCCGGTTCGGTCGGGGTCACCGGCACTGCCGGCACGGTTGCCACCGATGGCGTCGGGGCCGGCGGCGGCGCGGCATCGGCCGGGTTGTCGAACAGATCGACCACCAGACGGTTGCCATACTGCGCGTTCGGCGCCAGCGAGAAGCTTTTCGGAGTGACGGCTTTTTTCAGGTCAATGACCACGCGCAGGTCGGTCGGGGTGCGCTGGGCCGAGCGCATCGCAGTGATCGGCGTGTTCGCGGTCTGCACGTTCAACGGCGCGCCGAGGGTGGCGCCGTTTATGTCGATTACCAGCCGGTCCGGGGCTGTCAGGGTGAAAACGCTGTGCTGCACCGGGCCGCTGAGGTCAAAGACCAGTCGCGTGTTGTCCGGCGCCCGCCACAGGCGCACGCTGTTGACCTTTGAATCGGCCACAGCGTTGACGGTTACTGCCATCAACATCAGTCCAGCGGCAGCCACCAACGCGCGAAAGCGCATACCAAACCCCATCATTTAATTGGATTCCAATGCCAAAGCGGCACACCAGGCCTCGCCACGCGAGCCCTGGGCTAAAATTTTCAGCGAACGCCCGCTGTCTTGCGGGCTAATGGTAATGGTCAGGTCGGGCTTTGGCAAAAAGCCTGCACCTTTATCGGGCCACTCGATCAGGCACAGGGCATCGTCTTCGAAGTAGTCACGGATGCCGAGAAACTCCAGCTCCTCGGGATCGACCAGGCGATACAGGTCGAAGTGGAAGGCACGAATGTCACCGATCTCGTAAGGCTCGACCAATGTGAATGTCGGACTTTTTACCGCGCCAACATGCCCCAAACCGCGAATGATGCCCCGCGACAGGGTGGTTTTGCCCATACCCAGATTGCCTTCGAGAAAAATCAGGCCATGGCCCTGGGTGACGCGGGCGATCCGTGCGCCAAAGTCGCTCATCGCCTGTTCATCGGCCAGGTACAGGGTTACTTCAGACACGGTGCTTGCTCCTCCAACAACTGACGAATGGCTGGAATCAGATCACTGGCCGCCAGCCCACGGCCGAATTTGCCTTGTTGCATACCCGCGTTGGCGTGCAGCCAGACGGCCAGGCATGCCGCATCGAACGCGCCCATGCCTTGGGCCAGCAATGCGCCGGTGAGACCGGCCAGTACATCACCCAACCCGCCTGTGGCCATCGCCGGATGGCCCTGATGACAGAGGGCCAGACGCCCGTCTGGATGGGCGATCAGACTGCCGGCACCTTTCAGAACCACTACCGCTGAATACTTTTTGCTCAACGCCAGAGCAGCGGCCGGGCGATCGGCCTGCACCTCAGTGGTGCTGACGCCAAGCAAGCGCGCCGCTTCACCCGGATGCGGGGTGATCACGCAATCCTTGGGCAACTGGACAAAATCGCTGGCCAGCAGGTTCAACGCGTCAGCGTCCCACACCTGCGGCAATGGTGCATTGGCGGCAGCCGACAGCAGGGCACGGCCCCAACTGGCCTGACCGAGGCCCGGCCCGACCACCAATACCGAAACCTTTTCCAGCAGCCCCATCAGTTGATTGGCTGACGAGGTGCCGAGCGCCATCGCCTCCGGCACCCGAGTCAGCGCCGCCGGCACATGCTCTGGGCGAGTCGCCAGCGAAACCATGCCCGCGCCGCCGCGCAAGGCCATTTCCGTGCTGAGCAGAATCGCTCCGCCGAACCCGTGATCGCCGCCGATCAGCAACACATGACCAAAGCGCCCCTTGTGCGAGGTCGGCGCACGCGGCGCAAGTGCTGGGAGATTAGCGGCACTCAGGCGTTGAGCGCAGACGGGAATGTCACTGAAAATTTCGTCGGTGGCTTGCAAGTCGTTGAACACCAGTTCGCCGATATGATCCGCCGCGTCGCCGGTTAACAGCCCGATCTTCATAGCAATGAATGTCACCGTTAGATCGGCGTGGACCGCGACGCCCAGTTCACGTCCGGTATCGGCACATAGCCCTGACGGAATATCGACCGCCGCTACCGGCAAACCGCAGGCGTTGATCGCCTTGATCGCCGATGCATAGGGCTCACGCACTTCGCCGCTCAGGCCAGTGCCGAGCAAGGCATCAAGGACGACACCGTGCAGCTCGCTTTGCCCCTGCCAGCCTTGCACCACAACACCAGCAGCCACCGATTCGGCATGGGCCAGTGCGGCATCGCCCTGCAAACGCTGCGGATCGCCGACGGCGAGAACGCGCACCGTCCAACCGGCCCGCAGCGCCAGCCCGGCCACCAGATAACCGTCGCCAGCGTTGTTGCCGTGCCCGGCGAGCACCGTCAGTTCGTTCGCTGCCGGCCACTTGCGCACCAGTGCGCGCCACGTCGCGCGGGCGGCGCGCTGCATCAATTCGAAGCCCGGCGTGCCGGCGGCGATCAGCCGCGCGTCGAGTTCGCGCACCTGCGCGGCACGGTACAGCGCGTCGGGTAATTCATCTTTCGTCTGCGGCATGCGTCTTCGGGCTCCGATGTCTGGCAGAATTATACGCACCTCAGCTCCGGTTTCTCTCGCCTCATGTCCGCCATCACCACAGACCTGCCCGCCCTCGCCCGATCGATCAAGGATTGGGGCCGCGAGCTGGGCTTCCAGCAAGTCGGCATCAGCGGTCTGGACCTGGCCGAGCACGAGCAGCATCTGCAACGCTGGCTCGACGCCGGCTATCACGGCGAAATGGACTACATGGGCGCCCATGGCAGCAAACGCTCGCACCCGGAAGAACTGGTGCCGGGCACGTTGCGCGTGGTTTCCCTGCGCATGGACTACTTGCCGGGCGATACCGAAATGGCCAAACGCCTGGCTGAACCGGAAAAGGCTTACGTGTCGCGTTATGCCTTGGGCCGCGATTACCACAAATTGATCCGTAAACGCGTTCAACAATTGGCCGACAGGATCCAGGCAGAGATCGGCCCGTTCGGTTTTCGTGCCTTTGTCGACAGTGCGCCAGTGCTGGAAAAAGCCATCGCCGAACAGGCCGGGCTGGGCTGGATCGGCAAAAACACCCTTGTACTGAATCGCAAGGCCGGCAGTTATTTCTTCCTCAGCGAGTTGTTCGTCGACCTGCCGTTGCCGGTGGATGAACCGCATAGCAGCGAACATTGCGGCCGTTGCACTGCGTGTCTGGATATCTGCCCGACCAACGCCTTCGTCGGCCCCTATGTGCTGGACGCGCGGCGCTGCATTTCCTATCTGACCATCGAGCTGAAAACCGCGATTCCCGAAGAGTTGCGGCCGTTGATTGGCAATCGCGTGTTTGGCTGCGACGATTGCCAGATCGTCTGCCCGTGGAACCGTTTCGCCCGGCCGACCGGGGAAAACGATTTCAAGCCACGGCACAATCTGGATAACGTACAGTTGGCCGAGTTGTTTTTGTGGGATGAAGATAAGTTTCTAAGCAGCACCGAAGGTTCGCCATTGCGGCGCGCCGGGTATGAGCGCTGGTTGCGCAATCTGGCGGTGGGGCTGGGAAATGCGCCTTCAACGATTCCGGTGCTGGAAGCGTTGAAGGCGCGACGGGATTATCCGTCAGAGTTGGTTAGAGAACACGTGGAATGGGCGTTAAGCCAGCATTCGGCTCTAATCCATACCCAGGCCACTACATTGCCAACGGACGGAACGGGTGACCCGTAGACTGTGCTACGAAAACGGGACCACACGCTAATCACCATTGCGGGTCGTGAGCGCCGACTTGCTTGATGATGATTTGTTTGGTGTTGTCATTCACCAGAAAAAAAGCACGGTGTTCACACGTCACACGCATGTGTGCATGCATGAATCCCTTATGCTCACCATTGGGCTTGAAGTTGTTGTAGTTGGGATAGTTCTCGTACAGGCCCGTGGGAAAAACCTTGGCTGCTTCTCGAGGATGCGTATTGTGGTTAATGATCTCTGCCTTGTACTCGTAGTACTTGGCAAGCTGTGCTTTTCCACGTTTTCCCTCATCGAGATAATTGTGACCGGCAAAATCTTCAATAACCGTCCAGTTTGCTGGCGGCTCCGCCTCAGCAGCAGCCGCTCCGGCTTTGCTTGATTTGGAAAACTCTTTTTTGTAAGGCATGCCGAACGTCGCGTATTCCTTTTCAACGATCCTGACTGGCGGCTCGTCAGCCAGTTTCACAAGATACGGGCGCGGCTTCAGTGTTTGCGCGACTGCGTGTCGAACCGCCAGTGCACCCGCAGCAGCCGACGCAATACCCAGCCCCATACTTACCCAGCCGAGTATTTCGCCTACCCGCGACTGCGGGTCATACGCATAGGCAATCTCGCTGCCAACGGCAGTCACCCCTGAAGCGACGCCCAACCCCATTGCCAACAGGGCTAATGGCGTAGCAGCACCGAGGGTCACGATACTCGCGACAATCCCGATAACCCCCAGCGCAAGCCCCGCAATCGACTGCCAGGAAATATGTCCAGTAGGGTCAATGCGGTTGACCGGATCACCCAGGCAGTATGCATAGGCATTCAAACCGCCCGCACCAAACGGACTCATGCTGTCGGGACTGGTGAACCGCATCAGGGTTGGGCTGTAGGCCCGGTAACCGTTGCCGAGCAGGTACAGACCTGTGACTGCATCCAGTTGCTCGCCATTGAAACCCGCAAGGCTGAACAACGCGCCTTCGGCAGGACGATGTCCATAAGGGCTGTAGGCATTGTCTTCCCATTGCTCCCCGTGTAACTGGGTCAGCACCGTTTGCTGTTGATCCGCCCCGAAGATCCGGCTGCCGACGTTAGCCCCGAATTGCTGTTGCCCCAGTATCAGGCCACGATCGCGCACGACACTGCGCGAATCCTCGCCACGAATTTCGCTACTGACTGCCGAGTGGTGATAGTAGCGCTGCATATCCGGCATGCGCGGTTGCGACAGTTCAACGACTCGGTCAAAGCCGTCGTAATGGAAACCACGCACCACATCCCCGCGTGCATTACTCACTTGGGTCAGCCGACCGAAGGCGTCATAAGCCAGAGTGCGCGTCTGATCGTCCTTGATTATTCGACCGTTGGCGTCGTACTCCAGGGAGACCGGCGCGGGATAATCAGCATGGGAGTGCATTACCCCAATAAGCTGCGCCGGATCGATTTCGCTGAAACTGAAGGTCGTTACGTTGACGCCTTGGGGAAAGGTGGTTTGCAGCGTCAGGATGTTGTCCTGCGCGTCGAAGGTAAATATTTGCTGAGCGATCTCCTTTCCGTACGGATCCCGTGGCCGCTGGCTGCCATCACAGTCGTACTGTTTGAGGCGCCCGCGAACGTCGTAAGTGAAACGCTCGTCACGCAGCACGAAAGCGCCGCGCCTCAAAACCTTCTGCGCCAGTTTACCTGCCACGGTGTAGCTGGAGCTCAGCGTCTGAGTGGGCAAACCGCTGACTTCAAAACTTCGGGTTATTTCACGCCCTATATCGTCGTAGGTCAGACGCGTCGTCAACAGGCGCTTGGTCGAAGTATCGCGTGTTTCGATCCTCTCCAGCAGGCCGCGTTTGTCATAGAAATAATCAGCCTGCACCGCACCTTGCTTGAATGAGGTTTTTCGCCCCCAGTTGTCGTACTGCGTCTGATGCTTTGTACCGAGCACATCCATGTAGGTAAGGGGCAAACCGGCGAAAGAATAGGTATGGGAAACCGTCTTGCGCTGTTCGCCGAATTGGCTGGTTTCCGACTTCAGGCGTCCAGAGGGGAAATACTCGAAATGACGCTCGCGACCTTGTTCGATGCAGCTCTTGGTTTTTCCGTTCTGGACATCGTAGGTGAATCGGGTGGTCAACCCGTTATCTTCCCCCTCGGTCACTGCTTTGCGCTCAGTCAACACCCCGCCCAGCTCAGGGGCATGGACTAACTCGATCTTCTGACCCGCTGCATCTGTGGAGGACTTGGGTAGGCTGCGCCCGGCCTCGTAACTGGCGACCGACTTACGCCCCCCCACAGTAATCTCGGTCACACGGTTCAAACCATCGAACCTCTGTTGTCCCAGTGGCAAACCCGCCACTTTGATTTCAACCGGCAGCTCACCAGTGCTATGGGCGGCAAATGTGGTTTCCACGGCATGGCCGTCCGGCAGAACACTGCGAACCATCCGGTCGAACGCATCATATTCGTAGCGAGTGATGTTGCCGGCGGGATCGGTCTGACTCAAGGTTCGGCCCAAACCGTCATATTTATAAACGGTTTTACCCAGGCTTTGATCCTTGAGATCGAACATCTCGACGCTGTCCGGCTTACCGAAAGCATTGACGGCGACAACTGTCTTGCCCATGCCCTGCTGCCAGTTTTGCTGCTGGCGGCTGATCGGGTCGAACACACTATGCTCGATGCGCCCATCGCCATGGCGGGTCTCCGTGACCTGCCCCCAATTGTCGTAAGAAAACTCCGTCTTGACCTCACGCGGAAGGCCTTCCCACCAATCGCTGTGAATGACCTCCACGGGCCGTCCCGACTGGTCATGAAACGCGCTGTAGACCGTGCGCATCGGGCAGTTGCCATGCGTGTCGGGGTTGTCGCAATCCTTTTCCTGAATCGCCATGATGCGGCCCAGACCATCGTATTTGGCGATTTGCATACCACCTGACGAGTCTGTCGTGGTCAGCCTCGCAGGCCTGTTATCTTTGGCAGCCTCATAGTTCCAATGAGTAGAGGAGGCATACGCCGTACCGGCTGCGAGTGTCTTGCGCAGACGGCGGCCAAGCTTGTCGTATTCGTACTCGATAACGCGGTCGTCAGCATCTCGCTCCGACACTATCAGTCCATTCAGGGTCGAGAGCGTTTGCTCACTCGAACTGGTGGTGTTGTCAAAACCGTGCACGGTTTTTTTCAGCACCAGCCTGCTACCGTCTAATACATACGAGTACTCGATGCGAGTTGTCGTGGCATTGCGGACCACGCTTTGCTGTAGCAATAATCCGTGCCTGGCAGGGTCCTTGGGTGTATTGAGATAAGTCAGGTCGACTTGGGAGCGAAGAATCTCACTTCCATCCACCAGTTCGAAAAACTCCTCCTGGATGGGCACCACATTAGCGTGCGTCGCACCTTCGAGTGCGGGATGCAAAGCGTATCGATAGCGGGTAACGGTAGAGGCACCGCCGCCAACCGCAGGCACTACGGTCTTCTGCTTCAGAAAGCGGACAAACCCTAGGGGATCTTTCGGGCAGTCTTTTGATTCGGAGTTTGGGTAGTATTCAAACTGCGTGGTCAGCCCGTTGGCACTCACTTGCTTGACAAGGTTGCCGACAGAGTCGAATTCAGTGGTGGATACCTCGGTGCGCTTTTTTTTGGTCGTGCGGTTTTCATAACTGAGTGTAAGGGACTTGGGCATCCTGAATTGCGGGTCCTGCTCAGTAAACGGCTTGGTGACGTTACAGTGATATTCGGTAGCAGCCGCCGTCACCGCATTACCACACTGCGTCACTTCAGAGACCAACAGATGAAATTTGTTGTAAGTGCGTTTGGTGTGAGTATGGAGCTTACTCCCCACAATCAACTGTTCAGTGGAGCTGTACTGATATTTAGCCTGTGCACGGTAAAGCAGGTCAATGTCATCCTTGCTATCCGCTTCTACACCATAGCCTAGGTAGTTTGGTTCCGAGTAGGTATAGGTCTTGATTATTTTTCGCTGTCCTTGCTTGGCAAAAATATCATGCGCTATCACGTACGGCACGCGTTGCATTCCACCAGGAAGCAAGTGGCCATCGCGCTTGTAGCGAATGATTTCAACGGTCCCGAGAGGCGACTCCACACGACTGACATAATTGATACCGTCAATGATTTCGTACTGGAGATCCCAGCGCCCGCCGACCGGTAAGGCAATGGTGGTGACACGATCATTACTGAATGTCAGCGAGAACTCTGCGCTTTCCAGCATGCCGGGATTCTGCGTCAAAGTAAGCTTGCCAGCAGTACCGCTGACCTTGAGCAGTACTCTTTTTGCATCCCTTATCTCAACGAGTCTTGGTTGCTCATTGAACAAGACATACTTCAAAGCGATGCTTGCGCCGTTCGCAGCGATAATTTTCTTGGGCACCGCGATCTGGGTGGCACCAAAAACCTCAAGCTCTTCTCGCCGACCATCCTTGTAGTGGACGGCATAATGCCCGACACCCGTTTTCAGAACCTTGGCGCTCTCCAGTTTCATTTCCTTGAAAAATAAAGCCTTAGAAGTTTCAGAGGCTTTATAGGTCTCACCGTTGGCCAGCGTCATGACCTTACTGCGCAAGTCATAACGACTGGTCGCCAGCGACCACCCTGAGCCATAACCTGCGTTACGCGTGTCAATAGGGTTGAAGCCCAGCGAAAGATTGAATGATGGTCCGTTAAGGTCGGTAGAGCGAATGGCACCTAGTGTCAGAGCCAAGGTATATATCCCCGTGCGGGGATCTACGCCACCAGCGACAAATCCGCCGAAATTGAATGCATTGGAACGCACTGAATCAGTAGCTTGACTGTTCATGGATAACTCCCTGTCATTTTCGAAAAAAGCACACCAGCTAGCGCCCCGCTTACTTTGCACAGAACAACGAACACGGGGGAATCGCAAAACTTGTCAACTCAATGTGTAAGAGCGAGTAGCAATATCAGGATTGACACGGACTCTGTGCTCGGTACCGTATTCATCAAAAACCTGCAGACTCAATTGAGCCGTACGACCAGGTTTGTTCGGATAGTCTTGTGTCAAATGGCTAAGTATCGATATGACCCCAGGATCCTGAGCCAAAGAGCGAAATCCTTTTGAAGTGCGGGCGGTGACTTGCACACCATAGATCGGCCCAATAAAACCAACATAACTTCTCATCCCATGAGATACATTGAGGGCATTACCCGATGAGAAAAATTCGGTTGCAAACTCTTCGTCGTATCTGGTGTCGAAACTCGTCCAATCCAGCAAATTGATCTGCCGTCCTTCCGCATGTAAAGAGAGACTGTGTAATTCGGTTCGTTCAAAAAGGCTGGGCAGATCAAGAACTCTGGTTTTTTTTATCATGAAATTCGCGATTGGATACTGCTTGGGGGCGATCGCCTCCAGGGTAACGCTACTGTCATAGCCGTTCCGGCCATCGCTTCGATATGTTACGCCTTGCAATGTGATTTCAGCGGCAATCTGAATCGAACCCGGTCGATTGCTGGTGACCCAAAATTCAAAAATCTGCACACGTTCCGATGGACCCGATATCCGGTTATCAGGCGCTGGCACTAGCGGAAAAACGCGGGATGCGCCACCTGACATATCGTGCGCGTAACGGTTCTCCTGAGTCCCGACACTCCAGCTACCCCCCAATGGTGCGGAGGTGTCATAGCCGATCAGCTTGAGAGTCTCAAGGGCCGGATGCCCATAGAGCGACACCTCCTCAGCATTCGAATTTTCTCCCGAAACCAGCACCAATACCCTGACTTGCATACGACCGTTGGCGTAAAGCGCCTTATGCCGAATTGTTGAAGTGTCGAGCGTTACTTGAAACCGCTGAATACTCAAATCTTGCTCAAACATATAAAACCCGTTAACCAATTTATTTACGCAGCACGACAGCGCTGCTTGAGCCGGTATTAATACACGCACTAAACACAAATAAAACAAGCGCTTTATTTCCACTTGTAATGATTAAAAACGCCCCGAATAACACAAACCGAAAAAACTTAGTCAGAGCCAGAAAATAATCTCAACACCGAAACCAACCAAACAGGCAACACAATGCAATACCGAAAACTTTCACACACAAAAAAGCCCACTCACACGAAACCGTTTGCAAAACGCGACTGGAAGTGGACTTTGTTAATATTGTCAATTGTTACTGGAAGGTGATTATCACGTCAGAAAAACTTCAACCCTCGTCACTATCAGACCCTACACCGCTGTCCGAAAATTCGGAAAGCTCGAAAATCTCATCAAACACCTGTTCCTGAGTCCTGATATCGATTTCGCTATCCATACTGGTGTTCTGGAGATAGTCATTGATACGCAATAGTGCTACCTGGCTTAACGGATTACCCCTCAGATCGACATACGTGTCTTGGGTATCCGGGATCTCAAAAAAATCATCCCCGACATCAACAATATTGTTATCCCGTAAATCAAGAATTTTCAGTCTACTCAATTGCTCTACACCGCCAGGAATACCGGTCAGCCCCGAGTTAGCCAGATACAACTCTTTCATCTGACGCATGAATCCCAGATGAGGAGCGACACCCAACGGGTTTCCATCAAGCCTTAACAGTGTCAGCGTTTCGATTCTCGAAAGCCCCTCCGCATCATTTTCGGACAGTCTCAGTGAGCAACCTTTCAAGATCAGGTGTTGCAAGCCACGCATCTGAAAAATGCCCGGAGCGAATCGATCCATGCGCACGTTTTCAAGGACCAGATAAGCCAGGTTGGGGAAGCTGTCGAGAAACCTACCCAATTTCACACCTGGATTGCGCGCCTCCAGCCCCAGCCCGGCCACATGCTCGAATCTGGCGCTCATTTGCGGCAACTCGTCGGTGAAATCGATAAATGAATCGAAGCTTTCATCTGCTACGCCGTCAACTGAAAGCAGCTTTTGCTGCCAAGTGGATTGCAGTTTTTCGCTAAACCTCTGACGCAACCGCGATTGTTCAGCAAACGCCTCGGCGCTCCATTCCACTCCCTTTGATGGATGTGGAGGCACCTCAGCGCGCCACACTTCCAATTCATGACGCAGCGTGGCGAACTCATTTTCCAGACGACTTAAAACTCCAGAGGGGTCGTGCTGTAAACGCTTGTCGATAAAAGCAGCCACGTCTTCATCCGAAATTTCTGGATGAAGATCACGCACGCGACGTTCGAAAGACTTTGGCGATTCAGGCCTGACGTCGGCTCCGCCGCGCAATAGCCCTTCTTGCCGGCCTTGCGTTCTGGCAGCGTTGACGGTGGCTGGTAGCGGTGCCAGGCGCAGCACTTCACTCACCACTCGCCGCGATGGTGAAGGCTGACTACGGATTAATTTTTGCAGCGCCTGGGCAGCGTCGTCCGAGATGCCGAGCGATTGGCGATGTACTGGCAACAACAGGGTCCAGAGTGTCGTATACAGATTTTGCGCACCCAGAACGGACGGCGGGCCGCCGCTTGCAACGATGTAACCATCATCATGACGAATCAGCAGGTGACGATCCGATGACCGGGCATCGCCGATCGCCGCAAAGACGTCTCCGTCAATCGCGCCTTGGCGAATCTCGATACGAATCTGGTGGGGCCAATCCACGAGATCTCCGATCATATGCAGCACTAACCGATCACTGTCGGGATTGACTACCGCCTCCAAATAAATGCCTTCCACGGCCCTTGCCAAGCGAACTTCTCGCAGAGCCAATAGAGCCTCTAGCGCCACTCTCTGTGGGATGCCCGGTTGGTTATGCATATGCAAACGCTCGGCAGCACTGGTATTACGCCATATCGCTCGTGCAGCGGTTTTCGGTAGATCAGGAAATACCCGGCGCATCCGCAAAGTATCTTCATTACAATCGGACTCGAACGCATCCTCAACGTCTTTGAAGCGCGTGAAACTCTCAGGGGCTACCCGGCCCTCCGCCTGTATTTGCTGATCAAGTTCGAATCGCCTGAGGGTGTCCTCCAACAAAAAAGGCACAGGGCGATCATGCGCAATCACATCGCGCAGCACTGCTTCGTTGACCCCGCTCACTGCCAGCATGCGTACAACCGCGGTGTCGGAAAGCTGCGCAACGGAGCGTCCCGATCGGCGAAAAAGTTCTGCGGCCTGCGCTGCAATTAAATCGGAGATAGTAAAACCGTCACTCTCCACTGCAACCCACAACCGGCCCTCGCTGTCAGGCCTCAACAGCGGACCGGAAGGATGCAATTCTCTGGCATGTGTGGCGCGAAACAGGCCACTCTCGGCGTCTCGGACCACTTGTACGATGTGATTATCAGCGACGGCAACATACTGGCGATGCTTCAAGGTTTTGATACCCAGTGCAACGGACTCATCGAGACCCTCTTGTGAGGGTATCCAGTAGCTTTCCAGGGGATCTTGTGCGGAAAACCTTGGGAATTCGTCGAATGTGGAATACGTCGTGGTCGTGCTCACATTGACGCCAGGCGTTATCGCCAGCGGATCCGATGAAAATTGCGAATGCAGCGGTTCCTGATGATGTGCAACAGTCAAATGCGCCACTGTCGAAGACGAGGACAACGGTCGGTGGGAGACATCGATGCTGGAATCGGAGGGTTTGGTTGGGACAGATACAGGTTTGATCTTCGGCGGTTTGCCAGTCATGATCGCTCATCCTTGAGAGGGGGTGCGCTGGCCACACAGAGTGCAGGGCCAACGCGAGTCATCAGAAAAGCACTTTCGTGCATATGCCTGATCATCGACATGGCAGCTTATCTGCAGTCGAAATGCCAAACGCATATACATCTACTACATTCACCGACATTGCATCAGTGAACGAACTCAGCCTCGTTGAAGATATAAATTACGCTCGTGAAAATTCACGCGGATTGCCAATTTATGCTCAGTACCATATTCATCGATCGCGATGAAGTGGAGGACGCCGCCATATTTTTGTGGCCCGGTGTTTTTCGAGTATTCAGATAGAGCCTGGACGATGGTCAACTCCCCGTCGCTTTGAGTATTTACGTGATAATGCTTCGAGTTCCATGTTTGCGCATCACTGGTAAAAGTGTATGCAAACGGATCACCCCTGTCAGGCAAAGAGACGACGACACTGGATGTTTCGGGACGCACGAAAATGCATTCCATGTAATTTGTTTTTATTTCGTTAAGCCGGTTACCACCCGCAAAATCGTAATCCTTGCCCTCTTCTGCCCCCTCTGCAATCCAGTCGACCAGCCGGATCTGCTTCCCACCCGGGTACAGTCCCAAATGGTACTTCCAGATACGGTTACCGGGCGACTCATTGCCAATTCTGGTCTGGTACAACCGAAATACTCCGTCTACACCATATGTCGAAGGCGTTTCCGCTTCCACAGTCACGCTGCTGTAATGAACACTGGCAGGCGTGGTTCCGTTACTGAGGATCGTCTCGCCATTCACGGACAGGCGCGCACCGATCTCAGTCGTTCCGGCGCTCGATGAGGAAACCCAGAACGTACGAACCTGTGGATGAACGCTGTCATTCTCAAGATCATCGTCGTGCCTGTCTTCGGCGTCAGGTGCAGGACGTGCCTCACGCGTAAACCGCCCTTGGACTGAGCTCGCGACCCAGCCATCGCGCAAGGTCTTGCCGGTCGCGTAATGAATAAGCTGGATGCTTTCCATTACATCTGCGGGTACATGCATTGCGTTGCCGTCGGCGTCCACTCCGGCAACGAGTACTTGAACTTTGACCTGCATTCGGCCATTAGCGACAAGTGCCCTGCTTTGAGTATTATTACCAGCATCAAACTTGACTTTTAAACTGGACAGCCCCGCCAGAGTGGGCGGATTGTCATTTTGATTATCTTGAAGATCCATGCTTTCACTCACAATGCAGCTCCTTTGTAAGAATATAATTTGATACTGACATCGAAAATATGTCAGCAAAAAAACTACATACCCATCAAGCAAAGATCAAACTGAAAAGTGTAAGAAATATGCGCGCACCAGTCACAAACAACATATTTGCCATTAATCAACTTCAATGACAAGAACGCACGATCTATCAGTGTTCGTCGTTATAAACGAACTTCGGCATTTCCCAATGAAAACGAATGGCCAGCAGACGCAACAGGAATCCGCCAAACAAAGTGATCAGAATGGCTTGTTCACCTGGCACATTGAGATAAAGACACAACATGTAGCACCACGCCGCAGCAAATGAGACGCTGGCGTAAAGTTCGCGGCGAAAGATCAAGGGAATATCGTTGCAGAAGATATCGCGAAGAATACCGCCAAAGACGCCGGTGATGACTCCGCTGACGGAAGCCACCAACATGCCGTGACCCATTTCCAGCGCCGTCATGCAACCGATCAAAGTAAATGCCACCAGTCCAACTGCATCGAGCACCAGAAACAGCGAGCGCAGGTGGCGCATCCAGCGCGCAGCGAATACGGTGAACATCGCCGCCACCGAGGTCAGCACCAGATATTCCGGATGTTTGACCCAGGTCAGCGGGTAGTGCCCGAGCAACACGTCGCGCACCGAACCGCCACCGAGCGCGGTGATGCAGGCGATCAGCACCACGCCGAACCAGTCCATGCCACGTCGTCCGGCGGACAGCGCGCCAGTCATGGCTTCGGCGGTAATGGCGATCAGATAGAGCATCAGCAACATGATGGCAGTCCAGGCAGGAAGGCGCGCAGTCTAGCCATTTCAGCGCCGCACCAGAAGAGGGCGCGCCTTTCGCGAGCCGGCTCGCTCCCCACATGAGGTGCATTCCGTGCGGGAACGAGCCAGCTCGCGAAGCGTCAGAGCGGACACCGCCGCATCAGAATTTGATGAAGTGCTTGCGGTAATGCTGCAACTCGGCGATCGATTCGCGAATGTCGTCCAGGGCCAGGTGCGTGCTGCCCTTCTTGAAGCTGTCGCGCACGTCCGGAGCCCAGCGTGCGGCCAGTTCCTTGAGCGTCGAGACGTCGAGGTTGCGGTAGTGGAAGTAGCTTTCCAGCGCCTTCATGTGGGTATAAAGAAAGCGACGGTCCTGGCAGATGCTGTTGCCGCAGATCGGCGATTTGCCCTTCGGCACCCACTTTTCCAGGAAGGCAATGGTCTCAGCTTCTGCCTCAGCCATGCTGATGCGGCTTTCACGTACACGCTGGGTCAGGCCGGAATTACCGTGAGTGCGGGTGTTCCATTCGTCCATGCGCGCGAGCACTTCGTCGCTGTGATGGATGGCGATCACCGGGCCTTCGGCCAATGTATTCAGCTCACTGTCGGTGACGATGGTGGCCATTTCGATGATGACATCGTTGTCCGGGTCCAGACCGGTCATTTCCAGGTCGATCCAGATCAGGTTCTGCGGGTTTTGCATATTCGGGCTCCTAGGCAATGCTGCGCAGTTTAGCCTAGGCCGGTGGCCGGGCGTGCTAAACTCGCGGCCGTTTTACCTAATCGCTGCATTCTTCAGACGGAACACCCATGGCCAAACGCCAACTCAATCGTCGTCAAAACTGGCGCATCGAAAAGATTCAGGGCGAGCGCGCCGCACGCGCCGCCAAACGCGAGTCCTCGGCGGTCGAGGCCCTCGAGGGCGGCGACCTTGGCCCTGAGCAGCACGGCCTGGTGATCGCCCACTTCGGTGTGCAGGTCGAAGTCGAAGCTGTTGACGGCGAACTCGCCGGCCAAGTGTTCCGCTGCCACTTGCGCGCCAACCTGCCAGCGCTGGTCACCGGCGACAAAGTGGTCTGGCGCGCCGGCAACCAAGGCATTGGCGTGATCGTCGCGCAACTGCCGCGCAGCACCGAACTGTGCCGCCCCGACAGCCGTGGCCAGCTCAAACCGGTTGCTGCCAACGTCGACATGATCGTCATCGTGTTCGCGCCGCTGCCCGAGCCTCACGCCAACCTGATCGACCGCTATCTGGTCGCCGCCGAACATGCCGGCATCCGCCCGCTTCTGCTGCTGAACAAATTCGACCTGATTGACGAGCAGAACGCCCCGGCGCTGAACGCGTTGCTGGCGGTGTATCGCACGCTGGGTTATCCGGTGCTGGAAGTCTCGGCGCACCACGGCGATGGCATGGAGCAGCTGCAAAAGCAGCTCGACGGACGCATCAGCGTGTTCGTCGGCCAGTCCGGCGTCGGCAAGTCGTCGCTGGTCAACAGCCTGCTGCCGGAAGTCGAAACCCGCGTCGGGCCGTTGTCGGAATTGTCCGGTCAGGGCACGCACACCACCACCACCGCGCGCCTGTTCCACTTCCCCGGTGGCGGTGAACTGATCGACTCCCCGGGCATCCGCGAATTCGGTCTGGGCCACGTCAGCCGCGCCGACGTCGAAGCCGGTTTCATCGAGTTCGATGACCTGCTTGGCACTTGCCGCTTCCGCGACTGCAAGCACGATCGCGAACCGGGTTGTGCACTGCTCAAGGCCCTGGAAGATGGCCGCATCCAGCAGCAACGGATGAACAGCTATCGCTCGATCATCGCCAGCCTGCCTGAAAACGGCTATTAAACAGCCACGCCGGCAGCCCTACGCGATGGGCTGCCGGTTGTCGGACTGCGTCTGACTCACCTCTCCTCCTCTTAAACGTCAGCTTCTTCTGTAGGCACTTGCACGACTGCTTGCAGGACCTTTCTGTTTTGCCGCGCAGACCTTGTAGGCCTGAGCCAGCGGCCTACATTTCTTTCCTCCTTCGCTCACAGCGACCATCGAGGAAAGCCATGCCAACCTGTGTTTTGTTCATCATCCATTCGTCTCGCGACGCCCGCCCGTGCAATACCCACAGAATCCCCGGCGCGATCCGCCTGCACAAGGCGGTGTGACCATGCGCAAAGGATTGTTCATCGGTATCAACGATTACACGCATATCGGCGGGCTCAGCGGCTGTTGCAACGACGCCATGGCCATGGCTTCGGTATTGAAAAGCAACGCCAACGGCGACCCCAACTTCAAAAATGTCGGACTGACGTCTGCCGAGGATTACCTGAGCCGGGAAAAACTCGAAGACCAGATCCGCGAGTTGTTTTCCGGTGACTGCAACGTCGCCCTGCTGTATTTCGCCGGCCATGGCGGTTTCGATGCCGACACAAACGAAGGCATGTTGATCGCGCAGGACTACCGCAACGCCCAGAACGGCATCCGCATCAGCGACATTATCAACTGGGCGGACAAAGCCACGCGGATCAAAAACAAAATGATCATCCTCGACTGCTGCGAAAGCGGTTCAGCCGGAGAAGTGCGCGCCCTGCGCAGCGAGAGCAGTATGGTCAGCGAGGGTATGACGATCCTCACCGCCTGCAAAAAAGCCGAGCCGGCGCTGGAGGGCGCGCAGCACGGCGTATTCACCGGCCTGCTCCTGCAAGCGCTGCATGGCGGCGCGGCGAATATCCTCGGCAAAATCACCCCCGGCAGTCTGTATTCCTTCGTCGACAACGCCCTCGGTGCCTGGGAGCAGCGTCCGGTGTTCAAGACCAATGTGTCGCAGTTCATTTCCCTGCGCGAAGTCTCGCCGCTGATTCCCAAGGAGATCCTGCGCAAATTGCCCGACTGGTTTGCCGAAGCCGAATCGGTCTTGCCGCTCGACCCCAGCTACGAACCCACCGAGAAGGCGTTCGTGCCTGAGCACGGCGAGATCTTCGCCCAGTTGCAGAAGTGCAACCGGCACAGCCTGATCGAACCGGTCGACGCCGAGCACATGTACTACGCCGCCATTCACTCGACCGGCTGCCGCCTGACGGCACTCGGCGCCTATTACCGCGAACTCGCCCTCAAAGGACATTTCTGATGCCAGTCTTTATCAGCTATCGCCACATGGATCGCGCCCATGCGATCGCCATCAACACCCGCCTGACCCAGGCGAAGATCAGGACTTACCTCGACGTGCTGGATCCGGAATCGCAGACCACCGACGACATCACCGGGGTCATTACCCGCAACATCACCGAGTGCACGCATCTGCTGGCGGTGGTATCGGAGAAGACTGCACTGTCGTGGTGGGTGCCGTTCGAGATTGGCGAGGCGACGATCAGCAACCGGCGGATCTGTACGTTCAAGACCGGACCTGCGCAACTGCCGATCTATCTGGACAAATGGCCGAAGCTGAGCACGGCCAGCGATCTGGATTTCTTTATCGATGCGTATCGTGATGAGGTGTCGAACCAGCGCTCGATAACCCTGGACTCGTTCAGCGACTCGGTGAAAGGGGCGTACAAGCGAGATGCGGAGATGTTTCATGAACAGTTGAAGAATCGGATTCGTCGGGGATTCTGAGACTGTGCCGGCCTGTCCCCGATGATTTTAGCAACGCTACGAAATGGTCAGAGGCATGAAGCGATAGCCACAAAAAAGCCGACATCACTGTCGGCTTTTTTTCACTTACTGCTTCGGCGCAGGCGCAGGCGCTGCACCCCCCGGCTCGGCCGGTTTCGGCGCCGCATCGTCAAACAGATTCAACCGCTCGCGCAACTCGTGAGCCGGCACTGGCTGTTTGTCCGCCGGCAGCGCATTCGGATCAACCGGGGCTGCCGGAGCAGCACCGTTCTGACCTTCATCCGCCGGTTTCGCCGCCTCAGGCCCCTGCGCACCTTCGATGGCGGCCTGGGCTTTCTTCGTCAGCACGACAATATCGATGCGGCGGTTGACCGGGTTGAACGGATTTTCCCGATCAAACAACGCCGACGAGGCATAACCGACCACCCGCGCCACCTGTGCATCCGGATAGCTGCCCGCGACCAATGCGCGACGCGCGGCGTTGGCACGGTTGGCCGAGAGTTCCCAGTTGCCGTAGTCGCCAGTGCCGATGTACGGCTTGGCGTCGGTGTGGCCGCTGATGCTGATCTTGTTCGGCACCGCTTTGATGGTGTCGGCCATGGCCAGCAGGATGTCTTCGAAGTACGGCTTCAGGCGTGCGGATCCGGAGTCGAACATCGGCCGGTTCTCGGCGTCCATGATCTGGATGCGCAAGCCGTTCGGGGTGATTTCGAAGAGGATCTGATCCTTGAATTTCTGCAGTTGCGGGTTCTCGTCGACCTTGTTCTGCAGTTCTTGCAGGAGCAGTTCGAGACGCTCCTTCTCGACCTGCTCAGCCATGCCTTCAACCTGATCGGTGTCGACCGTGACCTTGTCCGGTTGCGGCTGCGACTTCACTTCCGGGTTGAGGGTGTTTTCCGGCGCCAGGGTCGGTGTACCGCCGAGGTCGATGATGTACGGCGTGCCGCTTTCGGAGAAGCCGACCGGGTCCTTGAAATAACCGGCGATGGCGATCTTCTGTTCCGGCGTAGCGGTGGACAGCAGCCACAGCACCAAGAAGAACGCCATCATCGCCGTGGCGAAGTCGGCGAAGGCGATTTTCCACGCCCCGCCGTGGTGCCCGGCAGCAATGCGCTTGACGCGCTTGACGATGATCGGCTGATTATTTTCCATTTCTTAACGACCGCGAACCGCTTGTTCCAACTCGGCGAAGCTTGGACGGTGCGCCGGGTACAGAACCTTGCGCCCGAACTCGACCGCCAGCGACGGCGGCATGCCGGACGCCGAAGCCACCAGCGAGGCCTTGATGGCTTCGTAGACGTTGAGCTCTTCCTTGGCATCGTGGGCCAGGGAATGCGCCAGCGGACCGAAGAAACCGTACGCCGCGAGAATACCGAAGAAGGTACCGACCAGTGCCGCACCCACGTGCAGACCGATCGACGCCTGGTCGCCCTCGCCCAACGAAGCCATGGTCACCACGATACCGAGTACCGCCGCAACGATACCGAAACCGGGCATGCCGTCGGCGATGCCGTTGACTGCGTGCGATGGGTGCTCGAGGTCTTCCTTGAGGCTGTACAGCTCCATGTCGAACAGGCCTTCCAGTTCGTGCGGAGCCATGTTGCCGGAAGACATGATGCGCAGATAATCGCAGACGAACGCGGTCATGCGTTCATCCTTGAGCACCGCCGGGTACTTGGCGAAGATCGGACTCGCGGCGGCATCTTCGATGTCGCCTTCGATGGCCATCATGCCTTCGCGGCGGCTCTTGTTGAGGATCTCGTAGATCAGCCCGAGCACTTCCAGATAGAAGGTGTGGGTGAAACGCGAACCGAACATGCTCAGGGATTTCTTGAGCACGTGCATCGTCATGTAACCGGGGTTGGCCTGGAGGAACGCGCCGAGGGCCGCACCGCCGATGATCATCACCTCGAAAGGCTGGATCAGGGCGGCAATCTTGCCGTGGGAGAGCACGTATCCGCCGAGCACGCTCGCGAATACGACGATGATGCCGATAATTTTAGCCATAGGTAGAAGGTACTTGTTTAAGTCGGGTTCAAGGTCATATTCGGAAGTTAAAAAATCTCTTCTTCTACTTATCGGCAAAACTGCGCCAGACTATAGCCAGTTCAGGCGAAAAGCCAATTTAGCCCATGCCGGGCGCGTCTACAGTCAGTGAAGATCTCGTCCAGACATGGCTAATGAAACGAACATTCCACACGCACAACCGACCACCCTCCAGGCTTGGGTCAAGCTGCTCGACAGCGTTCGCCTGCCCGTACCACAAGAGGCTCACGACAAAGTCTGCCGGGCGATCCGCGACAATCGCAGCTCGCTGCGCGACATCGCCGAGTTGATGCAGGACAGCCCGGCGCTGGCCTTGAGCATCATCCGTGAGGCGAATCGTCACACCCACGGCACCATGGCCGCGCCAGCGGAAAATCTCGAGGTGGCAATCAATCGCCTGGGCCTTACGCGCACCGAAGAATTGCTCGCGCGCCTGCCCGCCGAACCGCACCGGCAGATCCCCAAGGCCTTGCGTCAGTTGCAACTGATCAGCCAACACGCGACACAGCAGGCCAACGGTTTTTTTGCCAGTCGCCTGGCGCGGCTGTGGCAGGACATCCACTGGGGCAGTCTGCTGTTTTTGTCGCCGCTGTGGCCGTTGGCACTGACCTATCCGCAGTTGCTCGAAGAGTGGGAACTGCGGGTGATCCACAAGGGCGAGTCGGCGCGTGTGGTCGAAAAGCAATTGTTCGGCGTGCGCCTGTTGAAAATTGCCGAGGCACTGGTCCAGGCCTGGCATCTGCCGATCTGGGTCGAGCAAGGCTACAAGTTGCTGCTCAGCGAACAACGCGAACTGGTCAAAGTGCTGCGCATCGCTCGTGACAGCGAGCACCCACTGCGCCAGCAGAATCGCCTCGACGAGGACCCGACGCTACGCCGCTGGCTCAATCAACCCGCCAATACCGTGCTGCTCGCCAACGGCCTGGCGCTGTCGGCGCAACAGGCCTGGGACAGTCCGCACAGCAAGCGCTGGCAGTACCTGACCAGCCTGTATCTGCAGATTTCCATGGACGAAGTGCAGCAACAGTTGCACCAGCAAGCGGCGAACAGCGCGCGTCAGCATGCAATGCCCGATCTGTGGCACCCGGCGGTTTCGCTGATCTGGCCGTGGGGCACTCGTCGCTTGCCGGCCGGCATGCTCCCGGCAGCAGCGCCGAACGCGGATGATCTGGGCCAGTGGCGTCGGCAATGCGCCGAACTGCTCGCCGAGCCCAGCCGCTTCACCAATGCCATGAGCCTGACCGTCGCCGCCCGCGAGGCACTGGTAGCCAGCGGCATGCGCCGGGTCATGATTCTGATGGCCGACCGCACGCACTCGACCCTGCGCGTGCACCAGACCGCCGGGTTGCCGAAGGATGCGGCGGCGCTGAGTTTTGTCGTCAGCCAGAGCAAAGTCCTGCAACGCCTGCTCGCTCAGCAGGCGCAGGTGCGGATCACGCCGGAGAACAACGGGCAATTCTCTGCCTTATTGCCAGCGAGCCTGCGCACGTTGTTTCGCGGTGAGCATCTGTTCCTGCGTTCGCTGGTCAACAACGGCCGGGTGATCATGATCGTCGTTGCCGATCAGGGCGGCGGGCCGTTCGCCGACATCACTGTGCAGGCCTTCGGCAAAACTGCGCAGTGCATCGAAAAAGCCCTGCACAGCTTTAGCAGCCGCGGCCAATGAGCCTGCGCTACAATCCTCCCCTTTGTGCTCTGGAGACCTCACATGTCTGACTTCTCTGGCTTGCCGCTTGTCATCGAGCCGAGCGACCTGCTGCCGCGTCTGGAGTCCCCGGAACTGATTCTGGTGGACCTGACCAGCCCTGCCCGGTATGCCGAAGGTCACTTGCCCGGCGCACGTTTTGTCGACCCGAAACGCACCCAGCTCGGCCAGCCACCGGCGCCCGGGCTGATGCCGGCGAAGGCCGATCTGGAAGCGTTGTTTGGTGAACTCGGTCATCGCAAAGATGCGGTCTATGTCGTGTATGACGATGAGGGCGGTGGCTGGGCCGGACGCTTCATCTGGCTGCTCGATGTCATTGGCCACGACAAGTACCACTATATAGACGGTGGCCTGCCGGCCTGGCTGGCGGACGGTATGCCGATGTCGATTCAGGTGCCGGCCGCCGTCGGTGGCCCGGTCTCGCTGACCCTGCACGACGAACCGACCGCCACCCGCGAATACCTGCAAAGCCGTCTCGGCGCCGCCGATCTGGCGATCTGGGATGCGCGTGGGCCGCTGGAGTATTCCGGCGAGAAAGTCCTCGCTGCCAAGGGTGGACACATCCCCGGCGCGGTCAATTTCGAATGGACCGCCGGCATGGACCAGACGCGTCAGCTGCGTATCCGCAGCGACATGCCGCAGATCCTCGAAAACCTCGGGATCACCAAGGACAAGGAAATCATTACCCACTGCCAGACCCATCACCGGTCGGGCTTCACTTATCTGGTGGCCAAAGCCCTCGGTTATCCGCGGGTCAAGGGCTACGCCGGTTCCTGGGGCGAATGGGGCAACCACCCTGATACGCCAGTCGAGATTCAAGGTTTTAAGGACAACTAATGAAAGAGCGTCTGTTTATCCTCAGCCAGTACCTGCTGCCGCATCACCTGCTGTCGCGCCTGGCCGGCTGCATCGCCGAATGCCGTGTGCGCTGGTTCAAGAATGCCTTCACCCAATGGTTTGCCAAGCGTTATCAAGTGGACATGTCGCAAGCACTGGTCGAAGACCTGACCGCTTACGAGCACTTCAACGCCTTCTTCACGCGCGCCCTGAAAGACGGCGCGCGTCCACTGGACGAGACCCCGGGCGCGATCCTCAGCCCGGCCGACGGTGCGGTGAGTCAGCTCGGCCCGATCGAGCACGGTCGCGTGTTCCAGGCCAAGGGCCACAGTTTCAGCGTGCTCGAATTGCTCGGCGGTGATGCGGCCAACGCAGCGCCATTCATGGGCGGCGATTTCGCCACGATCTACCTGTCGCCGAAGGACTACCACCGCGTGCACATGCCTCTGGCCGGCACCCTGCGCGAAATGGTCTACATCCCGGGCCGCATTTTCTCGGTGAACCAGACTACTGCCGAAAACGTCCCGGAGCTGTTCGCCCGCAACGAGCGCGTGGCGTGCATTTTCGACACCGAACGCGGGCCGATGGCCGTGGTGCTGGTCGGGGCGATGATCGTCGCTTCGATTGAAACCGTGTGGGCCGGTCTGGTCACGCCACCGAAGCGCGAGCTGAAAACCTTCCGCTACGACGAAGCCGCACGCGCACCGATTCATCTGGAAAAAGGCGCGGAACTGGGGCGCTTCAAGCTCGGTTCAACGGCGATCGTGCTGTTTGGCCCGGATCAGGTGAAGTGGGCTGAAGAGCTGGTGGCCGGCTCGCCAGTGCAGATGGGCCAAGGTCTGGCGCTGCCAAAAGCGTGACCCTGTTCGCGGAAGCAGCCGAGGCTGCTTCCGCAAACTGCGGCATTTGCTGCTATGGTTTTGCTCATGAGCCAGACCAACTTTTCTCCCAAGCTGCGCGCTCCGACTGCCACGCAAACGCGCCTGTCGTTCTGCGACGCCAGCCCGCGTGACCTCAAGCGCTGGATCGCCGGCCTGCCCAAGGCCAACATCGGCGAAACCGCCCGCCTGCTCTATCAAGGCCTCGGCGAACTGAACCTGTTGCTCACTCCCAGCGACAATCGCCTGCAACTCCTGGAACTGCTGCGGCCCGAGGTGTATTTCGTCTGCCAGCATCTGGAACGGCACTTTCTCCATCAGGCGATCATGCTCGACGAGCGCTCGCGCAAAGTCAGCAACCTGTGTCAGGCGCTGCAGGGTCAGTTGGCCATCGGCTATAAACAGATCGTTCTGCGCATCCTGCCCAAATACAGCAAGGACCGCGCGACGTTGGTCAGCACCGCCTTGCAACGCGCGGCGCATGCTCTCAAGGCGCAACTGGTGCGCGCCACGCAGTTGTACAGTTCTCCGCCGGAACATGTGTGGTTCGAATTGCACCAGCTGTATCGCAGCGCGGCGCAATTGCAGCTGCAACAACGGCGGCTGCGCGATGATCTGGCCTTTTTGACCAGCGAACTGAGCGTCGAACAGACCTACATCGCCGCCCTGCTATTGGGCAGTGCCCGTTGCAACCAATTGCGTCAAAGCCAGATTACCCGGCTGGCCGAGGTGATCGAGCCGTGGAGCGCCCTGCTCAAGCTGCATCCCGGCAGCGCCGACGACGGTTTGTTCGCCATCAGCCCGGAACTCGATGTCGGTCCGCGCTACCGCAAGATGTTTCGCAGCGAACAACAGAACGGGCTGCTGGGCTTCGATCCGCAACCGCTGGTCAAACAGCTCGAAACGCACCTGCTGCACCAGTCCACCTCGACCCCACTGCCCGTTTCCGCCGGCCTCAGCGTCGACACCCTGCAACATCTGCACGCTACTTGGGGCCAAGCGGCGGAACGGAGTTTTCAGCGGATCGCCGGCCAAGGCACATTGACTGTGTGCGTCGGCATGAGCGCCCTGCACTTCTACCTCGGCGGCGAGCGCACTTTCAGCGAGTTGCTCAAACATCCCGGTGCCCGCGCGGCAAACTTCAGCAGCGTCGTGGCCAGCGGCGAAAAGGACAGCTGGAGTCAGGCGTTCGACGCTGCCCCGCAAAGTAACGATGAGCTGTTGCCGTACGAGGAAATCCAGTACGACCAGTTGACCGAGGACGACGGCCCGGGCAACGCGCCGAACTATCCGACTTACGCCTTGCCGGTGATCAACCATAGCCCCGGCGGCTATTGCCTGGCCTGGCCCAGCGAAGTACCGGCGGAGTTGCAGGCCGGGGAAATGCTCGGGATTCAGGACAGCGAGGGCAAAGGCTGGAGCATTGCGGTGATTCGCTGGATCCGCCAGGTGCGCGGCAGCGGCACGCAGATGGGCATTGAACTGGTAGCGCCACACGCGCAGCCGTGCGGCTTGCAACTGGTGCGAACGAAAGATGATCACAGCCAGTATTTGCGCGGTTTGCTGTTGCCGGAAATCAGTGCGATCGATGTGCCGGCCACCGTGCTTGCGCCGCGCCTGCCCTTTCAGGAAGGCAACAAGGTGTTGATCAATACACAGGGCGAAGAACACCGCGCCGGGCTGGATCGGCGGGTGGCGAGTACGCACAGCTTCAACCAGTTCGCCTATCGCTCGCTGGATCCTGCGCAGAATGGCGGGGGTGAGGAGGATTTTGATTCGTTGTGGAATTCGCTTTAAAGCAAAAGATCGCAGCCTTCGGCAGCTCCTACAGGGAAATGCATTCCAAATGTAGGAGCTGCCGAAGGCTGCGATCTTTGTGCTTTGTCAGTTACAACTGCCCGTCACGATCGCGGAAGCCCAGCAGATACAACACACCATCCAGCCCCAGCGTTGAGATCGCCTGCTTCGCCGACTGCTTGACCAGCGGTTTGGCGCGGAACGCCACGCCCAGCCCGGCAATCGCCAGCATCGGCAAGTCGTTGGCGCCGTCGCCGACGGCAATGGTCTGCTCCAGACGCAGACCTTCCTTGTGCGCCAGTTCCTTGAGCAAGTCAGCCTTGCGCTGCGCATCGACAATCGGCTCGATCGCCACGCCGGTGCACTTGCCGTCGACCACTTCCAGCTCGTTGGCAAACACGTAATCGATGCCAAGCTTGGCTTGCAACTGCTTGGCGAAATAAGTGAAGCCGCCGGACAGGATGGCGGTTTTGTAGCCAAGGCGCTTGAGTTCGGCGAACAGGGTTTCGGCGCCTTCGGTCAGGCGCAGCGAAGCGCCGATCGAGTCGAGCACGCTGACGTCGAGGCCCTTGAGCAGCGCCAGACGCTCCTTGAAGCTGGCGCGGAAATCCAGTTCGCCGGCCATGGCGCGCTCGGTGATTTCCGAAACCCGGTCACCCACGCCGGCCGCCTTGGCCAGCTCATCGATGACTTCCGCTTCGATCAGCGTCGAGTCCATGTCGAACACGGCCAGACGCCGGTTGCGACGGAACAGCGAATCTTCCTGGAAGGCGATATCGACGTTCAATTCCTGGGCAACGCTGAGGAATTCGGCGCGCAAGGCCTGCGGATCGGCCGCTTCACCGCGCACGGAAAACTCGATGCAGCCCTTGCCCTTGTCGGCCGGTGTGTCCAGCGGCATGCGCCCCGACAGACGGTCGATATGGTCGATGTTCAGGCCATATTTGGCGGTGATGGCGCTGACCGCCTGCAACTGGCCGGCGGTGACCTTGCGCGTCAGCAGGGTAACGATATGGCGCTTCTTGCCCTGATTGCCCACCCATTGCTGGTAATCCTCTTCGGACACCGGGGTGAAACGCACTTGCTGATCCAGTTCGTAGCCCTTGAACAGGATGTCCTTGAGCACCGACTTGCCTTGTTCGGAATCGGGAATTTCAACCAGGATGCCGAACGACAGGGTGTCGTGGATCACCGCCTGACCGATGTCGAGAATGTTCACACCACCTTGTGCCAGAACACCGGTGATGGCCGCCGTCAGACCCGGACGGTCGACTCCCGTGATGTTAATCAGGACGATTTCGCGCAACGCGCACCCCCGCAACTGGAAAAAAACCGCATTCTACCCACTTTCAGTGACCATCGGGCACCGCGAGCGCTTTGCCGGTCTGGGGCCTGTCGCTATACTGCGCGTCAACTTCACGGACAAAGAGCCGAGCTCAAGTGAACCGGCCCACGCCAGTCAAAACCGATAACTTCTTCCTGCTGATCTTCCGTGCACTGCGCCATCGCCGTGTACCGATTGCATTGCGCATTGCCAGCCACAACGTGATCCTGGTCGCTCTGGCCCTGGTGATCTATGCCGGGGTGATGGGTCTGCAATTCAAGCAGGCCATGCACGAGCAGGCCGATGCGCTGGGCGAAAGCCTGACCACGCAGACCGCCACTTCCGCCACCGAACTGCTGGTGTCCAACGACATCCTCAGCCTCAACGTGCTGCTCAACAACCTGACCAAGAACAAACTGGTCGCCCACGCGGCGATCTACAGCGTGGACAACCGCATCCTCGCCGAGTCCGGTCAGCGTCCCAAGCACAGCCTGCTGGGCGAAGCGGAGGGCATGTACGAGAGCAAGATCACTTTTCAGGACGTGACGGCCGGGCAACTGCGCATCAGCCTGGACATGGATCAGTTCCAGCAGCCAATGACCATCAGCCTGCAAAGCATGGGCATTCTGAGCGCGATTCTGCTGGCACTGTCGCTGGCTCTGAGCCTGCGCATGGGCCGTTATCTGTCGACGCCACTGCTGCAATTGCGTGTGTGGCTGCGCCGCATCGACGCGCATACACCGGGCATCGATCGCCAGGATGAAATCGGCGATCTGGCGCGCCAGCTGCACGCCAGCTACGCCCCGGAACCTGAGCCTGAACCTGAACCCGAGCCGGAATTCGCCGAGGAAGAGGACGAGCCGGAATTCGAAGTGCGTAACCTGCGCGATCCAAGTTTCGACGAAAGCCGCCCGCTGGCCGCGAAGAAACCGGCGCCGCGTCACCTGGTCAGCACCGTCGAAGACGATGATGACGATGACGCCTTCGCCGACCTGCGCGACGAATCGCTGAACGGCGCCGCCCAACCGCTCACGCGCAAACCGAGCCCTGACGTTCCGCAGCATACCGCCGTACTGGCCGTGCAACTGGGTTCGCAGGAACAATTGCGCCGCTTGCCTCGCGCACGTCTGGAAGAGTTGCAGGAACGCTATCGCGACTGCCTCGAGCAGGCTGCTTCTCTGTATCAGGGCGAAATCGAAACCCTCAACGATGGCAGCACGCTGCTGCTGTTCCATACCGAAGATTGCGGCGACGACTACCTGACCAATGCCATCTGCTGCGGCGAATTGCTGCGTGCACTCGGCCACCAATTGCAGATCGAGGTCGCAGACAGCGGCATCACCCTGCAATTGCAGCTGGGCCTGACCTTGGGCGATGAGTTGTTCGGTCTGAGCCAGATTGATCTGCTGCTGACCGATTCGGCCCAGGATGCACTGGCCTTGTCGCAACACAGCCGCAATCTGCTACTGGTTGAACGCAAGATCAGCGATGACGCGTTGATCCGCCAGCGTGCGCGGATCCGGCCGATCGCCAGCCCTGAGGGCGCTTGCTGTGTGGAGCGGTTGATGGAGCCTTATCCGTCGATGCTGGAACGGCAACTGGCGCGGATGCATGAGCGCCGGGCGTAAGGCTTAGGCCAGATACGCAAAAGCCCGCAGATGAGTGATTGTCTGCGGGCTTTTTTGTGCGCGGTGTTATTGGAATCGTGCGCCCCCCTGAAAAGCCCCTCACCCTAGCCCTCTCCCGGAGGGAGAGGGGACCGACCGAGGTGTCTGGCGCCATATGTCGACCTGACAGATCTTGGCGATTATGGATTCACCTCCGCGCGTTCACGTCGGTGTAGCTCTCGAATATCCCCCAATCGGTCCCCTCTCCCTCCGGGAGAGGGTTAGGGTGAGGGGCTTTGGATCTTCCACCCCACCTCCAGACACAACAAAGCCCGCACAAGGCGGGCTCTGTTCTGACGCGTTCCAGCCTCAGAAGCGAAACACTTCCATATCGGTACGAATCGGCGAGGCCATTGGAATCTTCGGCTGCTTCTCGGCATCCGCCGCTGGCGCTGCGGGTTTCGGCGCGGCTTTACGCGGTGCCTCGGCCACGGGCGGCTGGTTGGCCAGTGGCTTGAGCGCCACCGACAACTGCTCGGCCAGACGCTGCAACAGAACCCCTTGTGCCTGCACCTGGGACGCGGTGCTGCCGGCATGCGTTTCCTGCAGGTGAATGATGCGGTTATCACGCACCTTGCCGCGACGATCGATCAACCGCCACTGCGCATCGAGAATCGCCGGCTGTTTTGCCCCGGAATCCAGACGGGTGATGGTCAGCAACACCTGCACATCGGGCGTGAACCCGGCGGTAGCAGGCGCCAGCACCACACGCTGGCTGTCCAGGTGACCGGCGACCTGACGCATCAGCAACTGATCGATATCCGACGAAAGGCTGCCAGCCCAACGACCGTCGGTCGCCGCTTGCAGGCTGCCGTCGGGTTGACGTTGCAGCAGGGTTTCGCGTTGCAGGTAATCGGCTACAACCACCGGCCCCAGCAAAACCGCCATGCCCGCGCTTTGCGCAGGCTGAACCGGACTTCCGCTGTCCAGTTGGTACAGCGACACCGGCTGGTGAACGCTGCAACCCGCCAGGCCAAAAACGCCGGCGAGCAACAAAATAAGGGGGCGTAGAGCAGTCATCATCCCGTCCAGGTGGCCGCCACAAGGCTGACCACAGTGAAAATACTCAATAAATATGAAGAACGCTCGGCCACGCCGGCGCTTGAAAGGCCATATCATCCGTGAATATGCGTTCCGACTCCAGCGCCAAAGCGTCGATCTACGCGTTTAATCGCAGATCGAACGCTCTAGGAAGGCGTTCTCGCCTAATTGAGGTTTTCGACGAGCAGCGCATCGACCCGTTGGAAGCCCCGCGGAAGTTTGTTTCCGCGCCGTCCACGCTCGCCTTTATAGTGCTCGAGGTCGTCGGCTTTCAGCGACAGGGTCCGTTTGCCAGCCTGCAATACCAGGGTGGCGCCTTCCGGCAGGACGGCGATGTCCGTGACATATTCTTCGCGACTGGCCACGCGCTCACCGGAAATACCGATGATCTTGTTGCCTTTGCCCTTACCCAATTGTGGCAGATCACTGATTTTGAAGATCAGCAGGCGACCTTCGGTCGTGACCGAGGCCAGCCAGTTCTGCTCACGATCGGCCACAGGGCGCGGTGCGATGACCTTGGCGTTGTTCGGCAAGCTCAACAGCGCTTTGCCGGCCTTGTTCTTCGCTTGCAGGTCTTCGCCTTTGACCACGAAGCCGTAACCGGCATCGGAGGCAATCACGTACAGCGCATCGTCTTCGGGCATCAGCACGCATTCGAACGAGGCGCCCGGTGGCGGCGTCAGACGGCCGGTCAAGGGTTCGCCCTGACCACGGGCCGACGGCAAGGTATGCGCGGCGACCGAATAGCTGCGGCCAGTGGAGTCGATGAACACGGCAAACTGGTTGGAGCGCCCCGCCGCCGAGGTCTTGAAGCCATCGCCGGCCTTGTACGACAGACCGGTGGCGTCGATGTCATGGCCCTTGGCCGAACGTACCCAGCCTTTTTCCGACAGCACGACAGTGACTTTCTCGTTCGGCAGCAGGTCGTGCTCGCTCAACGCCTTGGCTTCGGCGCGCTCGACGATTGGCGAGCGGCGGTCGTCGCCGTAGGTTTCGGCGTCTTTGAGCAGCTCGGTGCGCACCAGTTTCTTCAGCTTCGCTTCGCTGCCCAGCAGGGCTTGCAGCTTGGCTTGTTCCTTGAGCAGTTCGTCCTGCTCGTCGCGCAGCTTCATCTCTTCCAGTCGCGCCAACTGGCGCAAGCGGGTGTCGAGGATGTAGTCGGCCTGAATCTCGCTGAGGGCGAAACGCTCGATCAGCTTGGCTTTCGGATGCTCCTCGGTACGGATGATGTGAATCACTTCATCCAGGTTGAGGTAGGCGATCAGCAAACCGTCCAACAGGTGCAGGCGCCGTTCGACCTTGTCGAGGCGGAATTGCAGGCGGCGACGCACGGTCAGCACGCGGAATTCCAGCCATTCGACCAGCAGCGCACGGAGGTTTTTCAGCTGTGGCTTGCCGTCCAGACCGATGATGTTGACGTTGACCCGGTAGGTCGATTCCAGCTCGGTGCTGGCGAACAGGTGCTGCATCAGCGCTTCGTGATCGACGCGGCTATTGACCGGAATGATCACGATGCGGCACGGGTTTTCGTGGTCGGATTCGTCACGCAGATCGGCGATCTGCGGCGCTTTCGACGGTTTGGCCTGCATCAGCGCGGCGATCTGCTCAAGCACCTTGGCGCCGGAGACCTGATGCGGCAACGCGGTGACGATGATGTCGCCATCCTCGACGTGGTACACGGCGCGCATACGCACCGAGCCCTTGCCGGTCTCGTACATCTTCAGCAGGTCGGCACGCGGCGTGATGATTTCCGCTTCGGTCGGATAGTCCGGACCCTGAATGTGTTCGCAGAGCTGTTCGACCGTGGCTTTCGGCTCATCGAGCAAGCGTACGCAGGCGGTGGCGACTTCGCGCAGGTTGTGCGGCGGTACGTCGGTGGCCATGCCCACGGCAATACCCGTGGTGCCGTTGAGCAGAATATTCGGCAGGCGCGCCGGCAACACCAGCGGTTCCTGCAGGGTGCCGTCGAAGTTCGGCCCCCAGTCAGCGGTGCCCTGGCCCAGCTCGCTGAGCAGCACTTCGGAATAGCGCGACAGCCGCGCTTCGGTGTAACGCATGGCGGCGAAGGACTTCGGATCGTCCGGCGCACCCCAGTTGCCCTGGCCGTCGACCAGCGTGTAGCGATAGCTGAACGGCTGCGCCATCAGCACCATCGCTTCGTAGCACGCCGAGTCGCCGTGGGGGTGGAACTTGCCGAGCACGTCACCGACGGTACGCGCCGATTTCTTGTGCTTGGAATCAGCGTCCAGCCCCAGCTCGCTCATGGCGTAGACGATACGCCGCTGTACCGGTTTCAGGCCGTCGCCGATATGCGGCAAGGCACGGTCCATGATCACGTACATGGAGTAGTTGAGGTAGGCATTTTCGGTGAAGTCAGCCAGCGAGCGGCGTTCTACACCGTCCAGGCTGAGATCAAGGGAGTCGCTCATGCGGGCCTCATCGGTTCGTTGTCTGGCGCAGCAGCATGGTGCCACCGCGCTGGGTAAATTCAAGTCTGTTCAAGGCGCTCATGCCGAGCAGCACCTGATCGCCATGCAGCCCCGGCGCCACCAGTGCGCGGACATCCCGCAGGACGATGTCGCCCAATTGCAGGCGGGCAATCTTCGTTCGATAGCCCTGGCTCAGGCCGTTGGCCGTACTCAGGGTCACGCCGAAACCTTCTTGCAGCTTCAAACGCTTGGCCAGATCCGCCGGGATCGCCACATCAGTGGCGCCGGTATCGAGCATGAACTCGACCGGCTCACCGTTGATCTGACCGCTGGCGACAAAATGCCCTTGGGCATTGCTCGCCAGTTTCACTTCGATAAAACCTTCGCCCTGCTCTGACGTAACCACGATGTTCGGATTCTGCTGGCGCTGTTCCCACTGACCGAAAAACCGCGTCGCGAGAAACAGCGCCGCGCACCAGGCGAGAATCATCAACACCCGACCGGCACGCTTGCCCGGCGGTTGCTGGCTCATGGCCTGGCACTCCAGCCACCGTCCGGCGCGGCAAAGCGCCAGACCACCGGGCGGACTTCGCCATCAGCACGCGGGCCAAAATTGTTGTCGACGCCGATCCACGCACCTTCGGCATCAATGATCAGCGCTTCCTCCAGTCCGTAGTTCTGCGAGTAGCGACGTTTTTCCTGCAACAGTTCGCCGGCATACGACCAGCACTGCTCGACCTTGGCCGTCTGCGCATCGCGACGACAAATCTCGAACGCGTTGCGTTCAAGGGTAAACAGCTTGCCGTTGAACAAGGAAATGTCGGAAAAGTCGCGATGAACCGCTTTCGCCTTGGGAAACTGTGGCGGCTGCATTTCCTTGCCGCCCTCACTGAGCAGCACGCAGCGACCGTCACAATCCCACACCGTCTGCTGGCGCTTGATCAGCAGCAAACCGCGCTTTTGCCGTTCGGCGGCCAGCCATATCTGATCACCGGCCGGGTTGATCGCCAGGCCCTCGAAGATCGAGTTGAACTTCAGCAGCAGGCCGCTCGCCCGCGCTTCGCGAACCAGCAGCGGCGAGATTTTCAGCCAGTTCGCCGGGCCACTGACCGGCACCTGCAACACCGCCGCATGGGCCTCACTGACGATGTAGCGATTGCCTACGCTGTCGCAACTGATGCCTTCGAAATCCAGATCGCCCCCACGAATGAACGACGCCGCCCAGGTACGCGAACTCAAACCCCACGGCAAGCCGCTCTCGGGCACGGGCGGCACGTCGATGTGCACGGTTTGCGCCTGCCAGACCGGATCGCGGGTATCGAGCCGATAGATCTGCTCGTCATCGCGATCGGAAACCGTCCACAGCTCATTGCCGCACATGGCCAGACCCGACAGGTTACCGCCGCGCATGCCTTCGACCGGGTGTTCGGAAAGCAGCCGCAATTGTTGCAGCGGCTCGGCCGACACGCTTAGCGCACTCAGCAGCAACGCACCCGCCAAGGCCCAACCAAACTGCATCAGGCCAGCACCTCGGCGAGGTTGCCTTTGGATTCCAGCCAGGATTTGCGGTCACCAGCGCGTTTCTTCGCCAGCAGCATGTCCATCATTTCCGAGGTTTCGGCGAAGTCTTCGCCCAGCGTCAACTGCACCAGACGCCGGGTGTTCGGGTCCATGGTGGTTTCACGCAGTTGCGGCGGGTTCATTTCGCCCAGACCCTTGAATCGGGTGACCTGCGGCTTGCCGCGTTTCTTCTCGGCCACCAGGCGATCGAGAATACCGTCGCGCTCGGCCTCGTCGAGGGCGTAGTAGATTTCTTTGCCGAGGTCGATGCGGTACAGCGGCGGCATCGCCACATAGACGTGACCGGCATCCACCAGCGGGCGGAAGTGCTGGACGAACAGCGCACACAACAAAGTGGCGATGTGCAGACCGTCGGAGTCGGCGTCGGCGAGGATGCAGATCTTGCCGTAGCGCAGCTGGCTCATGTCCGCCGCGCCAGGATCGACGCCGATGGCCACGGCGATGTTGTGCACTTCCTGGCTGGCGAGCACTTCGCTGCCGTCGACTTCCCAGGTGTTGAGGATCTTGCCGCGCAACGGCAGGATCGCCTGGAACTCCTTGTCCCGCGCCTGTTTGGCCGAACCGCCGGCGGAGTCACCCTCGACCAGGAACAGCTCGGAACGCATCGGGTCCTGCCCGGCGCAGTCAGCCAGTTTGCCCGGCAATGCCGGGCCTTGAGTGACGCGTTTGCGCTCGACTTTCTTGCTCGCCTTGAGGCGGCGGCCAGCGTTATTGATTGCCAGTTCGGCCAGCGCCAGACCGGTTTCCGGGTTGGCGTTGAGCCACAGGCTGAAAGCGTCTTTCACTACTCCGGAGACGAACGCCGCCGCTTCACGGGAAGACAGACGCTCTTTGGTCTGGCCGGAGAATTGCGGTTCCTGCATTTTCATCGACAAGACGAAAGCGATGCGCTCCCAGACGTCTTCCGGCGCCAGCTTCACGCCGCGCGGCAGCAGGCTGCGGAACTCGCAGAACTCGCGCATCGCGTCGAGCAGACCCTGACGCAGCCCGTTGACGTGCGTGCCGCCCTGCGCGGTCGGGATCAGGTTGACGTAGCTTTCCTGCACCGCGTCGCCACCTTCCGGCAGCCACAGCAGCGCCCAGTCGACCGCTTCCTTGTTACCGGCGAAGGCGCCGCAGAACGGCTCGTTCGGCAGACGTTCGAACTCGCTGACCGCATCGACCAGATAAGAGCGCAGGCCGTCTTCGTAATGCCACTCGACTTTCTCGCCGGTGCCTTTGTCTTCGAAGCTGACCAGCAGCCCCGGGCACAACACAGCCTTGGCCTTGAGCACGTGCTTGAGGCGGCTGATGGAGAATTTCGGTGAGTCGAAGTATTTCGGGTCCGGCGCGAAGTACACGCTGGTGCCGGTGTTGCGCTTGCCGACGGTGCCGACGATTTCCAGCTCGGACGCCTTGAAGCCGTCCTTGAAGGTCATCTGGTATTCGTTGCCGTCACGTTTGACCCGTACGCGCACTTCGGTCGACAGCGCGTTGACCACGGAAATACCCACCCCGTGCAAGCCGCCGGAGAACTGGTAGTTCTTGTTGGAGAACTTGCCGCCCGCATGCAGCTTGGTGAGGATCAGCTCGACGCCGGACACACCCTCTTCCGGGTGAATGTCGACCGGCATGCCACGGCCGTCGTCGCTGACTTCCAGCGAATGGTCGGCGTGCAGGATGACCTGCACCGATTTAGCGTGGCCGGCCAGGGCTTCGTCGACGCTGTTGTCGATGACTTCCTGGGCGAGGTGGTTAGGCCGACTGGTGTCGGTGTACATGCCGGGGCGTTTGCGCACCGGGTCGAGGCCCGAGAGGACTTCGATGGCGTCGGCGTTATAAGAACTAGCGCTGGGAGTGGCCATAAGGTCTCGTCGTCAGTCATTCATGAAAGAGGGGCAAGACTTCACAGCGTGGTGAAATCGATTGCCTGATACATATCGGCAGCCATGCCGGCAAAACTCAGCAACGCCGGCAATTGCCCGGCAAAGCCCTGGAAACTGTGGTCGCCGCCAGCCTGGATGCGCAAGGCACAGGCGCGGTAATACTGTTGGGCGAGGCGATAATCCAGCGTTTCGTCGCCGGTTTGCAACCAGACCTGATAGCGCTGCGGATCCTGCGGTGGTGGCACTTCCAGTTCGGCCAGCGCCGTGACGTGGTCGTGGGTCAGTTCCCAGGTTTCATCGGTGTAGAGGTTCTGCTGCGTGCCCAGATAACCATCGAACATTCGGTGCGGGCTGACCGCCGGGTTGACCAGCAGGGCTTTCAGGCCATGGCGCTCGGCCAGGTGAGTCGCATAGTAGCCGCCGAGCGAACTTCCCACCAGCAACGGCCGGCCCAGCTCGGCGATTGCCTGCTCGAGCTGACCGATGGCTTCGCGCGGATGGTGATGCAGCGCCGGCACGCGCAATTGCTCGCTCAAACCCAGCCGCTCCATGACCGCGACCAGCTGACAAGCCTTCTTTGAGGCCGGCGCGCTGTTGAAACCGTGGATATAGAGGATCGAACCGGACATTTGAGCTCCCTGGCTGTCGGCGAAAGATAGCGGAGTTTACAGGGAGAAGGACCGGGATTGGGGGTGGGTTCAATAAATTGGTGTGACAGCACAAGCTGCCCTCACCCTAACCCTCTCCCGGAGGGAGAGGGAACCGACTGGGGGATATTCGAGAGCTACACCGACCTGAACGTTATGCTGCGAATCCATAATCGATATCGCTGTTTCAGGCCGATGCACAGCCAAAGACACCGAGGTCGGCCCCCTCTCCCTCTGGGAGAGGGCTGGGGTGAGGGTCTTTGATTGTCAGTTCAGTAACCGTTGGAGCCGTAATCGACTGTGAACTCGAAGTCGGTGACTCTTTCGACGCCCGTTTCCAATTTCCCGTCCGGCAACAACCGCAGCCAGCGATACCCCGGCGCCTGCTCGCCCACTTTGAAATCCGCACTGCCCGGCTCGAACTGGATGCACGTCGAAGGCGAGGCCATCAAGCGCACGCCATTGCGCTCGCGATCGATTTCCTGATGCACATGCCCCCATAACACCGCGCGAACCTGTGGGAAGCGATCCAGCACCTCAAAGAACGCTTCCGGGTTGCGCAGGCCGATCGGCTCCATCCACGCGCAGCCGATCGACACCGGATGATGATGCAGGCACACCAGATGATGACGCTCCGGCGCCTCGCTCAGCGCGCGGGCCAGCAGTTGCAATTGATCATCCTGCAGATAGCCCGGCACCGAACCCGGCACCGCCGAATCCAGCATCGTCACCCGCCAATTGCCGATATCGACTACCGATTCGAGCAAGGTGCTCTGCACCGCCGCCTCGGCCATGACCATCGGCTCGTCGTGATTGCCGGGAATCCAGCGCGCCGGGGCATTGATCTGCGCGCTCATCTGGCGGAAGGCCTGATACGACTCCAGCGTGCCGTCTTGGGAAATATCTCCGGTCGCCAGCAGCAGATCGATCTGCGCCTGTTGCGCCAACACCAGGTCGATGACCCTTTGCAGGCTCTCGCGGGTCTTCATGCCCAGCAGCGTGCCGTCCGCCTCGGCGAACAGGTGGCTGTCGGACAACTGCACCAGCAGCGCCGGGTCGGCGCTGGTCAATGTCGATACGCTGGGCAAGGCGCTCTCCCGGGGCTAAGCACGCAATGGATGGGTGCGGCAATTATGCTGGGGGATGACAAAAAGGGGAAACCGCCGAAGCGGACGCAGTTCACAACTAGCGAACGACTTCGTACTCGTGCCCCAACGCCAGACAATGACTCAGCCATTCGCCCAGAAACACATTGAGCTGGGCCTTTTCATCGGGCTGGTGCATGGCGGCGTTCGGATAAGGATAGATGCCGCGAAAGCGTCGTGCATGTTCGGCGCTGACCACTTCGGCCATGCGCGCGTCGTGGTAGACCTGCACTTCCAGTTGCGGCACCGGCAACCATGGCAGGCTGTGCTCCTGGCGTACCTGCAAGGTCGTGGTGTACGGGCAGGTCTGCAGCACTTCGAGGGCGAGCACGCCGAGCATCTGCTCGCCCTGGGTCACGGCGATACGCCGCGCCTCGGGTTCGTTGCGCATGTCCGGCAGCAGTCGCATCAGGCGCGCGTAGTTGGCCTCGCAGGCGGCTTGCAGCCCTACGAGGTCAACCCGATAACGATCGCGCAGCTTGTTTACGACCATAGCCCCCTCACTTCGGCGCGGTTCAGCGCCAGCCACTGCAAGGCGATGATGCTCGCCGCGTTGGCAATCCGTCCATCACGCACGGCCTGCAAGGCATCTTCAAAGGCCCAGACCGTTACGCGAATGTCTTCGGCCTCTTCTTCCAGCCCGTGCAGACCGCCGACACCGTCGGTGCTGCAACGCCCCAGATACAAATGCACGAATTCGTTGCTGCCACCCGGCGATGGGAAGTACTTGGTCATCGGCCACAACGCCTTGATGTCCAGCCCAGCTTCCTCCTGCGCCTCGCGGTGAGCAACTTCTTCCGGTTGCTCATCCTTGTCGATCAGACCGGCGACCAGTTCGACCAGCCACGGGTTGTCGGCCTTGCCCATGGCGCCGACACGAAACTGCTCGATCAGCACCACTTCATCGCGCTGCGGATCGTAAGGCAGGACGCACACGGCATCGTGGCGCACGAAGATTTCCCGGTTGATCTCGCGGCTCATGCCACCGGCGAACAACTCATGGCGCAAGTGCACACGGTCGAGCTTGTAGAAGCCCTCGTAGCATTTTTCGCGCCGCACGATATCGACGGCGGTCGGAATGGCGTTGGCAAAGTCAGTCATGATCATCCTCTTTACTGCATATCCTTTACGAGATTTCCATGTACAACCGGCAACCTCGACTTCGCGCCATCCTAACGCGCCCGCACCGTTTGATGCAGCCCCTTTACCGTCAGCGGGATGGACGGTGAAGCTGAAACACACTCTAATCAGCTTAGTGGCGAACTGACTGCTTCGTTGAGAGTCGAAGCGGTAACTTTTTTGCCTTCCCCTGCTTTCGAAAGGACGCCCATGTCGCTTTTCAAAATTGCCTCTGTGGCCGCTATTGCCCTTACTCTGGGCGCCTGTGCCAGTCTGTTCCAGCCCAACTATCGCACGCCGCTGGAAACCACCCGCGACGCCTCGGAACAACTCAAACCCGGCTGTTCCAATCCCGATTGCCCGCTGGTGAACATCGACACCCTGCGCTTCCCGGACGAGCCGGCACTGGACGGCATCATCGAAAAACGTCTGCTGCAAATGACCCGCACCGAGAAGAACGCACCCGTAGCGCCAACCCTGGCCGCCTACCGCGAGCAGTTCCTGGCCAGCGCCGGCCCGCGCAACAGCAGCTATCTGCAAGCGAAAGTACGCGAGCAGCATGACGGACTGGTGATCATCGAGCTGTCGAGCTACCTCGACACCGGCGGCGCCCACGGCACGCCGGGTCGCGGTTTCATCAACTATTCGCGCCAGCAGCACAAGGTGCTGAATCTCTCCGACATGTTGCTGCCGGGTCAGGAAGAGGCGTTCTGGAAAGCCGCGCAAGTGGCGCACAACAGTTGGCTGATCAGCACCAAGCTCGATCAGGAGGCGGAATTCGTCGCGAACTGGCCGTTCGTGAAAACCCCGCACGTGGCGCTGACCTACGGTGGCGTGATCCTCAAGTACGACGTGACCACCATCGCGCCCTATGCGCTGGGCCACGTCGAACTGAAGATTCCCTACCCGCGCCTGAACGGCATTCTCAAGCCTGAGCTGTTTCCCGGCCGTAACTGAAGGCCCGGCCCAGCACCAGTTGCAACAGCCCTGCCAGCACCAGCGCCGGCAGGGTTGCGCCGACATCCGGATACAGATTCGCCAGCAAGTGGTAAGTGCTCACGCCACCCAGCCACGCCAGCAACGCCGGCCAGCGCAATGCGGCTGAGGCGACCTGAGCACTGCGTTTGCGCAAGATGAAGTGATCCACCAGCACCACGCCGAACAGCGGCGCGAACACCGAGCCGATCAACAGCAGGAAATTCTGGTACTGCGCCAACGGCGCCAGCAGTGCGATCAGCGTGCAGATCACGCCGATGGCCAAGGCCAGGTGTTCGACTTTCAGACGCAACAGAATCCCGCTCGAGACCGCTGCCGAATGTATATCGGCAAAAGCGTTTTCCGACTCGTCAAGCAGAATCAGCAACAGCGGAATGCCCAGACCGGCGCCAGCCAAGGCCAGCAGCAGCGCATTGACTTCACCGCTCGGCGCAAACGCCAGGGTGTAGGCCACGCCAAGGCTCATCAGCCAGAAGTTGCCGATGAAGAAACCCACAGCCGTGCCACCGAAAACATTCTTCGCGCGCTTGCCGAAACGCGAGTAGTCGGCAATCAGCGGCAGCCACGACAGTGGCATGGCGATAGCAATGTCGAAGCCTACGGCGAACGGCATCGAACCGTCACCGGCGCGCGCCCACAGCGCCACGAGGTCGGCTTTGGCGAACAGGTTCCAGGTCAGCCACAGGCACGCGGCGAGCAGCAGCCAGATGCCCCACTTGCGCAGAATCTGCCGCACGAACGTCAACGGCCCGCTCACCGCGAGCAAGGTCGCCAGCGCACTGAAGAACAGCGTCCACAGAATCGGATTGGCCCACAGCGAACCTTCGCTGAAGGCGCGGGTGCCGAGCAGGCTGGCGGCATCGCGCATGACGATGATTTCGAACGAGCCCCAGCCGATCAGTTGCAGCAGATTGAGCAGCGCCGGCAGGCTCGCGCCTTTGCTGCCGAGGCTGAGTTTCAGCGCCGCCATCGATGACAGGCCGGTGTCGCTGCCGATCACGCCGACGGCGGCCAGCAATAGCACGCCGACGAGCGTGCCGAGGAAGATCGCCAGCAAAGAACCGGACAGGCCCAGGCCCGGCGCGAGTAATGCGCCGGTCTGCAAAACCATCAGGCCGATGCCGAGGGAGAACCACAGGGAAAACAGATCGCGACCGCCGAAGACACGCTTTTCAGCGGGCACGGCAAGGTCGGGGGAATAAGTGCCGGGTTGAATGCTCAAGGGTGTTATCTCAAAGAGGAGCAGGAAAAAGCTGCAAGCGGCAAGCCGCAAGTTAAAAGCGGTACGCGGACAGCTTCTAATCTTGCAGCTTGCCGCTTGCCGCTTGCAGCTTGTTGTGATCGTTCCCACGCTCTGCGTGGGAATGCCTCTAGGGACGCTCCGCGTCCAGTGACGCGGAGCGTCACGGGCTGCATTCCCACGCGGAGCGTGGGAACGATCAGTACGGGGTCAAACTTTCTTGTACAGCTGACTGCCTTCCTGTTTGAACCGCTCGGCCTGCTCAGCTAGCCCCTTGGCGACGTCCACATCGACCGCGTCGATGCGCTGGTTGGCCGCATACTCGCGGACTTCCTGGGTGATCTTCATCGAGCAGAATTTCGGCCCGCACATCGAGCAGAAATGCGCGACCTTGGCCGAGTCCTTCGGCAGGGTTTCGTCGTGATAGGAACGTGCGGTGTCCGGGTCCAGGCCGAGGTTGAACTGGTCTTCCCAGCGGAATTCGAAACGCGCCTTGCTCAGTGCGTTATCACGGATCTGCGCGCCCGGGTGTCCCTTGGCCAGGTCCGCTGCGTGCGCGGCGATCTTGTAAGTGATGATCCCGGTCTTCACGTCATCCTTGTTCGGCAGGCCCAGGTGCTCCTTCGGCGTCACGTAGCAGAGCATCGCGCAACCGAACCAGCCGATCATCGCCGCGCCGATACCCGAGGTGATGTGGTCGTAGCCCGGAGCGATGTCGGTAGTCAGCGGGCCGAGGGTGTAGAACGGCGCCTCGTCGCAGCATTCGAGCTGCTTGTCCATGTTCTCTTTGATCAACTGCATCGGCACGTGGCCCGGGCCTTCGATCATGCATTGCACGTCGTGCTTCCAGGCGATCTTGGTCAGCTCGCCGAGGGTTTCCAGTTCGCCGAATTGCGCTTCGTCGTTGGCGTCGGCAATCGAGCCCGGACGCAGGCCATCGCCCAGCGAGAAGCTGACGTCGTAGGCCTTCATGATTTCGCAGATTTCGTCGAAGTGGGTGTAGAGGAAGTTCTCTTTGTGGTGCGCCAGGCACCACTTGGCCATGATCGAACCGCCACGGGAGACGATGCCGGTGACGCGTTTGGCGGTCAGCGGTACGTAGCGCAGGAGCACGCCGGCGTGAATGGTGAAGTAGTCGACGCCCTGCTCGGCCTGTTCGATGAGGGTGTCGCGGAACAACTCCCAGGTCAGGTCTTCAGCGACGCCGTTGACCTTCTCCAGCGCCTGATAGATCGGCACGGTACCGATCGGCACCGGCGAGTTACGAATGATCCACTCACGGGTTTCGTGAATGTGTTTGCCAGTGGACAGGTCCATCACCGTGTCCGAGCCCCAGCGAATGCCCCAAGTCAGCTTCGCCACTTCTTCTTCGATCGAAGAACCCAGGGCGCTGTTGCCGATGTTGCCGTTGATCTTCACCAGGAAGTTACGGCCGATGATCATCGGTTCCAGTTCGACGTGGTTGATGTTGGCCGGAATGATCGCGCGACCACGGGCGATTTCTTCGCGGACGAATTCAGGGGTGATTTCTTGCGGAATGCTTGCGCCGAAGCTGTGACCGGCGTGTTGCTGCTTGAGCAGGCCGGCCGCGCGCGCTTCTTGCAGCTTCATGTTTTCGCGGATGGCGACGTATTCCATCTCGGCAGTGATGATGCCTTTGCGCGCGTAGTGCATCTGGCTGACGTTGGCCCCGGCCTTGGCGCGGCGCGGGTTGTTGACGTGGGCGAAGCGCAGTTTGGTCAGTTCGGCATCGGCCAGACGCTGCTGGCCGAAGTTCGAACTCAGGCCCGGCAGGCGCTCGGTATCGCCACGGTCATCGATCCACGCTGAACGCACATCGGCCAGACCTTTGCGCACATCGATGACCACGTTCGGGTCGGTGTACGGGCCGGAGGTGTCGTAGACCGTGACCGGCGCATTGATCTCGCCGCCGAAATCGGTCGGGGTTACATCGAGGCTGATTTCGCGCATCGGCACGCGGATGTCCGGGCGCGAGCCCTGAACGTAGATTTTTTGCGAACGGGTGAACGGCTTGACCGATTGCTCGTCGACCTTGGCCGAGTCACTCAGGTTGATCGCGTTTTTTTCTTTTGTTGTCATCACGGGCTCTCCAGACAGCATCCAGCAGTGGATTGTCGGAGCAGAACCTGAAAGGCACGGACGCACCAGGACCGGTGCTGTGCATTCGTCATGGCGTTCGATTGTCGAACAATATCCCGGACGAAGCACAAGAGGACTCGCCGGGTGACGAGAAATCTTGTTCCCTACGCAGGCGCTAACCTGATCAGGTTCAACGGGATCCGAAATTATTCGATCTCAGCCTCATAGCAAGGCACCCCGACAAGAACCCGGCCAGTCTAGACACAACCATCAAGGAACGCCAACACCGCAGCGAACGCCATGATGAATGGCGTAAATACCCAGGCTGGCCGATTGTTGCCGGAGCAATGCGCAACTACACTCGCTGGGCCTGCTCAGCCTTGACGCTGTGCGGGCTGCGCCTTACCTTTGGCGCCCGGATTACTTCCATAATATTCATGCTAGGGATCGCCTCATGCTGCGCAAACTTTCATTGGCTGTTGCCGTGTCCTGTGCGTCCAACACAATGGCCTGGGCAGCGGAAGCACCCTTGTCGACCAAAACCGATCTGGTCAGCGTCTATCAGGAAGCGGTCGACAACAACGCCGACCTCGCCGCGGCCCGCGCCCAGTATGGCGCGCAGAAAGAAGTGGTGCCCCAGGCCCGCGCCGGTCTGCTGCCGAACCTGTCCGGTGGCGCCGAAGTTGCTGACGTGCGCACCTCGATCGACCAACCCTCGGCCATCGCCAACCGCAGCGCGCATTCCTATCAGGCGACCCTCGCGCAGCCGCTGTTCCGCGCCGATCGCTGGTTCCAGTATCAAGCGGCGAAGGACGTCAACGAGCAGGCCGCTCTGCAGCTGTCGGCCACCGAGCAGAACCTGATCCTGCAGAGCGCTGAAAGCTACTTCAACGTGCTGCGCAGCCAGGACAATCTGGCCTCGACCAAGGCTGAAGAAGCGGCGTTCAAACGTCAGCTCGATCAGTCCAACGAGCGCTTCGATGTCGGCCTTTCGGACAAGACTGACGTGCTGCAATCGCAAGCCAGTTACGACACCGCGCGAGCCAACCGCATCGTCGCCCAGCGTCAGGTCGATGATGCGTTTCAGGCGTTGATCACCCTGACCAACCGTCAGTACAACTCGATTCAGGGCATCGTTCATACGCTACCGATCCTGCCGCCGGCGCCCAACGATGCGAAATCCTGGGTCGACACGGCGGCGCGGCAGAACCTCAATCTGCTCGCCAGCAACTACGCGGTCAGCTCTGCCGAGCAGACACTCAAGCAGCGCAAGGCCGGCCACTTGCCGACCCTCGACGCCGTGGCGAAATACGAGAAAGGCGACAACGACGCCCTCGGCTTTGCCAACCCCAACTCGTTCGGCGCGCCTTATGGCGGCAACGTCGAGCAGAGCACCCTGGGCCTGCAACTGAACATCCCGATCTACAGCGGCGGGCTGACCAGTTCGCAAGTGCGTCAGTCCTATGCGCAACTGGATCAGAGCGAACAGCAGCGCGAATCGCTGCGCCGGCAAGTGGTGGAAAACACCCGCAATCTGCACCGCGCGGTGAACACAGACGTCGAGCAGGTGCAGGCGCGCCGCCAGTCGATCATCTCCAACCAGAGCGCGGTGGAAGCCACGGAAATCGGTTATCAGGTCGGCACACGCAACATCGTCGACGTGCTCGACGCGCAGCGCCAGCTGTACACCTCGGTGCGCAACTACAACAACACCCGCTACGACTACATCCTCGACAACCTGCGCCTGAAGCAGGCGGCGGGGACGCTGAACCCGGGTGACCTGGAAGACCTGCGGCGTTATCTGAAAGCCGACTACAACCCGGACAAGGATTTCCTGCCACCGGATCTGGCGTCGGCGGCCGAGGCGCAGCTCAAGGCCCGGCCATAAACAATCTGGAATGAATCCCCTGTGGTGAGGGGATTTATTCCCGATCGGCTGCGCAGCAGTCGCAATAGCGGTGGACACGGTTTTTCTGAATGACCGTGTTGAATAGTTTGGGGCTGCTTCGCAACCCAGCGGGGATAAATCCCCTCGCCACAGTAAGGCCCGGCCATAAGCAATCTGGAATGAATCCCCTGTGGTGAGGGGATTTATCCCCGTCCGGCTGCGCAGCAGTCGTAAATCCTGCTGGCCAGATCTGCCTGAATCACCGCGTCGAATGGTTTCGGGGCTGCTTCGCAACCCAGCGGGGATGAATCCCCTCACCACAGTAATATTCCAAGCGACTATTGGATCAGCCGCGCCAGACCATCCAGCCAAAGGCACGGCCATGAAAAATCTGGAATGAATCCCCTGTGGCGAGGGGATTTATCCCCGTCCGGCTGCGCAGCAGTCGTAAATCCGACTTGCCAGATCTAACTGAATCACCGTGTTGAATGGTTTTGGGGCTGCTTTGCAACCCAGCGGGGATGAATCCCCCTCACCACAGTAATATTCCAGGCGACTATTGGATCAGCCGCGCCAGACCATCCAGCCAAAGGCACGGCCATGAAAAATCTGGAATGAATCCCCTGTGGTGAGGGGATTTATCCCCGTCCGGCTGCGCAGCAGTCGTAAATCCGACTTGCCAGATCTAACTGAATCACCGTGTTGAATGGTTTTGGGGCTGCTTCGCAACCCAGCGGGGATAAATCCCCTCGCCACAGTAAGGACCGGCCATGAACAATCTGGAATGAACCCCTGTGGTGAGGGGATTTATCCCCGTCCGGCTGCGCAGCAGTCGTGAAACCGGCTTACCAGATCTGACTGAATGACCGCGCTGAATGGTTTTGGGGCCGCTTCGCAACCCAGCGGGGATAAATCCCTGTGGCGAGGGGATTTATCCCCGTCCGGCTGCGCAGCAGTCGCAATAGCGGTGGACACGGTTTTTCTGAATGACCGCGCTGAATGGTTTCGGGGCTGCTTCGCAACCCAGCGGGGATAAATCCCCTCACCACAGTAATATTCCAGGCGACTATTGGATCAGCCGCGCCAAGCCATCCAGCAAGCGCTGCAATGCGCCCTGATTACGCCGCATCACCGCCAGCCCGGCCTCGGCCATGCGCTGCGCATCACGCGGCAGTTCGAACAAGCGCTGCACCTCGACTGCGAGGCCTTCGGCATCATCCACTTCGGCCAACGCCCCGGCTTCGCGCAGTTGCGCGGCGATGTCGAGGAAGTTGAACAGGTGTGGGCCGCTGAGTACCGGTTTCGCCAGCGCGGCGGGTTCGAGCAGGTTGTGCCCGCCATTCGGCACCAGACTGCCGCCGACAAAAGCGCTGTTGGCCAGGGCATAGAGAAACAGCAACTCGCCCATGGTGTCGCCAAGCAGCACGCTCGTCTGCGCATCGACATTGGCCCCGGTCGAGCGACGTACCGTGGCGAAACCTTCGCGCTGGCACAGCTCGAACACCGAATTGAAACGCTCCGGATGACGCGGCACCAGAATCAATAATGCATCCGGATGATTGGCCAACAGGCGACGATGAGCGTCGAGCACCACTTCATCTTCGCCTTCGTGAGTGCTCGCGGCGATCCACACGGGACGATCCTGCGCCTGCCATTGGCTACGCAATTCGGTAGCACGCTGCAGCAATTGCGGATCGATGGTCAGGTCGAACTTGATCGAACCGGTGACCTCGACAGATTCAGGCCGCGCGCCGAGATCGCGGAAGCGCTGGGCCTCGGCTTCGGTCTGCACCGCCAACAGGCTCATCTCGGCAAGCATAGGCGCGGTGAGTTTGCTGAAGCGGCCATAGCCTTTGGCGGAACGCTGCGACAACCGTCCATTGGCCAGCGCCACCGGAATTCCGCGCTTGGCACACTGATGAATGTGGTTGGGCCACAGCTCGGTTTCCATGATCACCGCAAGTTTCGGCTGCACGCGATCAAGAAAACGCGCCGCCGCACAAGGCAAGTCATACGGCAGATAGCAGTGTTGAATGCGCGCCTCGTTGGCGAACAGTGCCTGAATCCGCTCCGAACCGGTCGGGGTCATGCAGGTCACGGTGATCGGCAGCGCCGGATAGCTTTCCAGCAGCGCACGGATCATCGGCGCGGCGGCAATGCTTTCGCCCACCGATACCGCGTGCACCCAAATGCCACCGGGCTGCAAGGTCGGCATGCCAAGAGTAAAGCGCTCGCCGATGCGCTTGGCATACGCCGGCGCCTTGCGCGCGCGCAGCCACAGCCGAATCGCCACCAATGGCAGCCCCAGGTAAAACAGCGCGGTGTAGAGAGTTCTATTCATGGCGGCGGAGTTTATCGGCTTTTGTCGCTGATCGCCCGCAAGTGCACGGCAAAACGTTCCGCCAGCCAGCGCGCGGCGGGGCCGAGCGGTTCGTCGCGGCGCCAGACCAGTTCCACCACCAATGCCGGCGGCGTCCATTCGCTATCGAGTTCAACCATTTGGCCCTGATACGCCGAGTACTGCACAACGTGGCGCGGCAACCACGCCCAACCGAGATCGCGCACCAGCCATTCGGACATCACGTAAAAGCTGTCGGCGCGCCACACCTGTGGGCTGGCCGGCTCGTTGCCGGGATAGACGCTGGTCTGCGTCGACATCAGCAATTGCCGGTGCTGCGCCAGTTGCTGGCAGGTCACGTAGGCCTGCTGCGCCAGCGGATGATTGACACCGCAGACCGTGACCATTTCCACTCGACCCAGTACGCGCCGCTCAAGGGCTTCGGGGATTTCATCGTGATAGAACAGAAGGCCGAGGTCGGCGCGACGTTCGACCAGTTTGCGCGCAACTTCACCCTGGGCGGCGCTGGTCAGTTGCACTTCCAGGCTGGGAAACTGCTCGGCCAGTTCACCGAAACTTTCCACCAGCGCCTGATACGGCATCGCCTCGTCCTGAGCCACTCGCAACTGCGCCTCCTGACCGCGCAGCATCGCCATGGCCCTGCCGTTGAGGCGCTCGCACTGGCGCAACACTTCGCGGGCCTCTTCCAGCAATGCCGCGCCCGCCTCGGTGAGCATCGGCTGCCGACCGCTGCTGCGTTCGAACAGGCTCACGCCCAAATCCTCTTCGAGCATCGCAACGGCGCTGCTGATCGCCGACTGCGCCTTGCGTTGTCGACGTGCCACGGCGGAAAAAGATCGCTGTTCTGCAACGTCGACAAATACCCGCAGCTGCTCGAGATTCCATTGCATGCTTGCTACCAACCCATCTCTAGAACAGATAGGTAATGACTTTACCCCATCTGAGCAGTCCCTAGAATGTCACCTCAGCAAGCAACGATTTATTTGAGGATCGAAACCATGAACGCCTACGTCTATCTGGCCATCGCCATCTGCGCCGAAGTGATCGCCACCGTTTCGATGAAAGCGGTCAAGGGCTTCAGCACGCCGCTGCCGCTGATTCTGGTGATTGTCGGCTATGGGATCGCATTCTGGATGCTGACGCTGGTGGTGCGCACCGTACCGGTGGGCGTTGCCTACGCGGTCTGGGCGGGGATGGGCATTGTCATGGTCAGCGTCGCCGCTCTGTTCATTTACGGGCAGAAGCTCGACGTACCGGCGATGCTGGGGATGGCGTTGATCGTGCTGGGGGTCGTGGTGATTCAGCTGTTTTCGAAAACTGCCGGGCATTAAAAAGCAGCAGCAAGCTTCAAGCGGCAAGCCGCAAGCATTGCTGATTTGCTGGTCCGGGTTGCAGCTTGCAGCTTGAAGCTTGAAACTTGCGGCTTCTTCAAGCTCCGAGGTCGCCGCATGCCATCCGTTATTTCCACCGACGTTCTGATTGTCGGCGCTGGTGTCGCCGGCCTCTGGCTGAATGCGCGCCTGCGCGGTCAGGGTTTTTCGACCGTGCTGGTGGAAAGCGCCAGCCTCGGTGGCGGGCAGAGCGTGAAGTCCCAGGGCATCATCCACGGCGGCGCCAAGTACGCGCTGCACGGCGCGCTGACCGGGGCCTCGGAAGCCATCGCCGACATGCCGCGCCGCTGGCGCGAGGCGCTGGCCGGTAATGGTGAGCTGGATCTGTCCGGCGTGCGCCTGCTGTCCGAAGCCCATTACCTGTGGTCGCCAGGCACTTTGGCCGGCAATCTGACCAGTTTCTTCGCCAGTAAAGCCGTGCGTGGCCGGGTCGATCAGGTCAAGGGCGATGAACTGCCGCTGGCCCTGCAGGACAAGCGTTTCAAGGGCAAGGTCTATCGCCTCGCCGAATTGGTAGTGGATGTCCCGTGCCTGATCCAGCGTCTGGCCGAGCTGGCCGGTGACGGTCTGCTCGCCGGGCAGGTCATCGAGCCGCTGCTGGAAGCCGGCGTGCTGGTCGGCCTGAAAGTCGATGGGCGTGAGATCCGCGCCCAGCGCATCGTCCTCAGTGCTGGCGCCGGCACTGCCGAACTGCTCGAAGCGTTGGGCCTCAGTCGTCCGGCCATGCAGCGCCGACCACTGCACATGATCCTCGCTAAAGGTCCCGGCTTGAAACCGTTGTACGCGCACTGCCTGGGCGGCGGCACCAAGCCGCGCATCACCGTGACCACGCACCCGGCCGCTGACGGCCAGTGGGTCTGGTACATGGGCGGCGACATTGCCGAAAGCGAAGGCGTGGCCCGCGAGCCGGCCGAACAGATCGCCACCGCACAAAAGGAAATCGCTCAACTGCTGCCGTGGATCGACCTCAGCACCACGCAATGGGCGACCCTGCGCGTCGATCGCGCCGAGCCGCTGCAAACCGGCCTGACCCGCCCGGACAACGCGTTCCTCGCCGAGGAAGGTCGCTTGCTCGTCGGCTGGCCGACCAAACTGGCACTGGCGCCAGACTTCGCCGACCGCGTTATCGCCTCGCTGCAACGCGACGGCATCCAGCCGCAGGCGACTGAACCGCTGCCGCCGCTGCCGAAACCACCGCTCGGTGTACCCGCGTGGGAGCAACTGCTGCCATGACCATCGCCACTCTGCACGAACTGCATCGCCCGCTGGGCAGCACCGGCCTGTCGGTTTCGCCGTTGGGCCTGGGCACGGTCAAACTCGGCCGCGATCAAGGGGTGAAATACCCCAACGGCTTTCAGATTCCCGACGATGACGAGGCGCGCATGCTGCTGCGCCAGGCGCGGGATCTGGGCATCAACCTGATCGACACCGCGCCGGCCTATGGTCGCAGCGAAGAACGCCTCGGCCCGCTGCTGCGCGGTCAGCGACAGGATTGGGTGATTGTCAGCAAGGTCGGCGAAGAGTTTGCCGATGGCCTGTCGCGCCACGACTTCAGCGCTGCGCACACGCGAATGTCGGTCGAGCGCAGCCTGCAACGTCTGGAAACGGATTTCATCGATCTGGTCCTCGTGCACTCGGACGGCAACGACATGGCCATCCTTGAGCACGAAGAGGTCTACGCCACTCTCGCGGTGCTGAAGGCCGAGGGCAAGATTCGCGGCTTCGGTTTTTCCGGGAAAACCGTCGAAGGTGGGCTGAAAGCGCTGGAGCAAGGCGACTGTGCGATGGTCACCTACAATCTGAACGAACAAAACGAAAAGGTAGTCATTGACTATGCTGCTGCCCACGGCAAAGCCATTCTGGTGAAAAAAGCCTTGGCCAGCGGTCATGTCTGTCTGAGTCCGGGAGTCGATCCGGTGCGCGCCAGCTTCGAGTTGCTGTTCACTCAGCCCGGCGTCGCCAGTGCTATTGTCGGCACAATCAATCCGCTGCACCTCGCCCATAACGTAGCGACCGTTGCCCAGGTCCTGCGTAGTCACTGACGCCGCCCCGCGGCCTTAAGCCAGGAGCCGATATGCCGCGCACGCTCATCCGCAAGAACCCGAGCAACTTCAAGACGCTGCCGCTGTTCGTCGAAGCCACGCCCGAAGGCCTGAGCTATCAGAGCGTCGGCATGCCGCTGAACTTCGCCCAGACCCTGCAACGGCGCAAACCGGTCAGCGTCGCCGACAGCGAGCGCTTCGCCCTGGAACTAGCCAACCTCGGCGTGTCCGTGCGCCTGACCCTGCATTGGCAGAACCGCGATTACTGGGTGCTGGTGCGCCAGCGTCGCCAGGATCGCGGCGACGTGGTACTGAAGCTGATTTCCGGCTATGTGCCTGCTCATGAGCTGAACATTCCGCTGCACACGGCGATTCAGGAGATTGCCGAAGAGTGTCTGCTGGAAACCCCGGAAGGCTGGCTCGGCGGGCGCTTCAACGAGACTTGGTTGCCGGCGCCCTACTCCGCTGCGCTGCATTACCGTGAGGCGCTGCCGTTTCGCCTGACACCGCTGTCCGGTTCAGCACGGCCGGTGCGCTGCGCCAACCTGCAATTGCTGGAGCGGCCACGGGCCTACGTGCATTTGCCGACGGCGTCATTGCAATTGATCTATGACCTGCGCCTGGACGTACCCAAAGAGGCGAAGTCCTTGAGCCTGTTTCATGTCGACGAGCGTCTGGAAGGTGATCAACTGGTGGCGCGGCTCGATCGCAAACGGCCTGACCTGTATTTGATGCCATTGCACGACGGTCAGCCGCTGCCTGAGTTGTATACCCTGAAAAAGGATCAGCTGTATCCGGCGAGTACGCGCGGTCTGTATCTGGCTGAAAGCTTTGCCCGCCAGGATGGCTGGCTGGTGCGCGATGAGCGGATTCGCTGGAAGGACTGGTTGCGCCAACAGGGCCTGACGCCAGTGGAGAAGGCCACTGGACTGGCCCGCCTGCGCGGCAAGGCCAGGCAGTTGCTGAAGAAAATCGTACCGCGCAAGAAAGTGAATTCCTGAAAAGCAAAAAGATCGCAGCCTGCGCCAGCGCCTGAACAGAATTGTGCAGGCGCTGGCGCAGGCTGCGATCTCTTGAGCTTATTGGCCGCGGATCTTTTCCACGATTGCTGTGGTCGAGCTGTTCTCCACCAGCCCCAGCACTTTCACCGTGCCGCCGTAGGCGGTGACGATATCGGCGCCGACTACCTGATCGATGCCGTAATCGCCACCCTTGACCAACACATCCGGCTTGACCTCGCGCAGCAGGTTTTCCGGCGTGCCTTCAGAAAAGCTGATCACCCAGTCCACCGCGCCGAGACCGGCGAGTACCGCCATGCGGCGATCAACGCTGTTGATCGGCCGGCCCGGGCCTTTCAGGCGGCTGACCGAGGCGTCATCGTTGACCGCGACGATCAGACGATCGCCTTGAGCGCGGGCCTGCTCCAGATAGGTCACGTGGCCGGCATGGAGGATGTCGAAGCAGCCATTGGTGAAGACAATCCGCTCGTTGTGCGCACGGGCATCGTCAACCGCCAGCAGTAGTTGCTCAAGACCCAGCACACCTCGCTCCGAACCTTCTTCGCGCTGAATGGCGCGGCGCAGCTCCGGGGCGCTGATCGCTGCTGTACCGAGCTTGCCGACGACGATACCTGCTGCCAGATTGGCCAGCGCCACGGCGTGCGGCAGTTCTTCGCCAGCGGCAATGGCTGCCGCCAATGTCGAAATCACCGTATCGCCGGCACCGGTCACGTCGAACACTTCGCGGGCGCGGGCCGGCAGGTGCAACGCCGGATGATCCGGGCGCAACAAGGTCATGCCGTGTTCGCCGCGGGTCACCAGCAGTGCGCCAAGGTCGAGGTCCTGCATCAGGACGGCACCCTTGCTCACCAGTTCGTGCTCATCGGCGCAACCACCGACGATGGTTTCGAACTCGCTGAGGTTCGGCGTGATCAGGCTGGCACCGCGGTAGATCGAAAAATCCTTGCCCTTGGGATCGGCCAGCACCGGAATGCCTTTGGCGCGGGCGGCCTGGATCAGCGTCTGATGATTCTTCAGCGCACCTTTGCCGTAATCCGACAGCACCAGCACCTTGATGCCTTCCAGCAGTTCGTCGACCTGCGCGGCCAGTGCCAGCGCATCGGTGGCGAACACCTCTTCGAAATCGATACGCAGCAGTTGCTGATGCCGGCTCATGACCCGCAGCTTGACGATGGTAGGTTGATGGGCGATGCGCTGGAACAAGGCGCGCACGCCGGCGCCCTTGAGACTGTTGCTCAGGCTGTCGGCGGCTTCGTCATCGCCGGTCACGCCCACCAGCGATGCCGGTGCACCCAGCGCGGCAATGTTCAGCGCCACGTTGGCGGCACCGCCCGGGCGATCTTCGATCTGCTCGACCTTGACCACCGGCACCGGTGCCTCAGGGGAAATCCGTGAGGTTCCGCCATGCCAGTAACGGTCGAGCATGACATCGCCGACCACCAAGACAGGGGCTTGATCGAATCGCGGCATCGACAATTTCATGGAGCAACCCACATACAAAATGAACAGGGGCGCGATATTAACAGGATCGCGCGCACCGGGAATACACGAGGGTGAGGCTGGCTCACCCTGGTCCGCAGATCAGGCAATGTCTTCGGCCGGAGCATCCAGCCCCATCGCATGCAGCCGCGCGTAATAGCCATTGTGAGCAAGCAATTGGGCATGAGTGCCGCGTTCGACGATCTCGCCCTGATCCATGACGAGGATCAGATCGGCCTTCTCGATGGTCGACAAACGGTGGGCAATGACCAGCGTGGTGCGGCCTTTCATGACATGGTCGAGTGCTGCCTGAATGTGCCGCTCGGACTCGGTATCAAGGGCCGAAGTCGCCTCGTCGAGGATCAGCAGCGGGGCGTTTTTCAGCAAGGCCCGGGCAATCGCCAGACGCTGACGCTGTCCGCCAGACAACAACACACCGTTCTCGCCGACTTGGGTATCCAGGCCTTGAGGCATCTGCGCGATGAAGTCCATGGCGAATGCGTCCCGGGCGGCCTTCTCGATATCTTCGCGAGGCGCGCCTGCCAGATCGCCATAAGCGATGTTGTTGGCGATGGTGTCGTTGAACAGCGTCACGTGCTGGGTCACTTGCGCTACATGGCGGCGCAGATTGCGCAGGCGATAATCTTCGATCTCGACATCATCGAGCAGAATTTCGCCGGTCTCGTGGTGATAGAAGCGCGGAATGAGACTGGCCAGCGTCGACTTGCCGCTGCCGGAACGCCCGACCAGTGCGATCATCTGACCTGGTGACGCGGTGAAGCTGATGTTTTTCAGCACTTCCCGTTCGGTGCCCGGGTAAGTGAAGCTGAGGTTGTTCACCGCCAGGTGGCCACTGACCCGATCACGCTCGATCGTGCCGGTATCGATTTCCGGTTCAACGTCGAGTTGCTCGAAAATGCTTTCAGCACCGGCCACGCCTTTCTGAATGGTCGAGCTGACTTCGGACAATTGCCGGATCGGCTTCGGCAGCAAACCTGCTGCCGTGATGTACGCGACCAGATCACCGGCCGTTGCATCACCGCGCAGGAACAACACCAGGAACATCAACACCGCCATGGCGGTGTAGATCACCAGCTGCAGCATCGGCGTATACACCGCGCCAGTCTTGGTCATGCGCAACTGTTTGTCGGTGTTGCTCTGGCTGGCCGCCGCAAAACGCTGCTGCTCATAAGCTTCGCCACCAAAACTGCGCACGACGCGATAGCCTTGAATGGTTTCGGAAGCCACATGGGTGACGTCGCCCATGGCCACTTGAATCTTCTTGCTCTGCTTGCGGAATTTCTTGCTGGTGTTGCCGACCATGAACGCGATCACGGGCAGAATGGCCAGCATCACCAGAGTCAGTTTCCAGTTCATCCAGAGCAGATAGGCGAACAGGAAAACCACGGTCAGGCCTTCGCGGATCACCACTTTGATGGCATCCGTGGCGGCGCCGGTGACCATGGTCACGTTGAAGGTGATGCGCGAGATCAGATGACCCGAGTTGTGGGTATCGAAATAGCGGTTGGGCAGTACCAACAGTTTGTTGAACAATTCGATACGCAGGTCATGCACCAGCCCCAACGAAACCCTCGCCAGGTAATAGTTGCCGAGAAACGAGCCAAGGCCCTGCCACGCTGCGATCAAAATGATCAGCAATGGCACAGCCATCAACAGCTGCACGTCTCGCAGATAAGGCACATTGGGGAAGAGCACCGCTTCGGGATTGCTCAGGCCATCGACAAAATACTTGAGAATCCCGGCCAGCATCGGTTGCGTGGAAGCAAAGATCACGAAGCCCACGATACTCAGCAGGAAAAGACCGATATAGGGTTTTACGTACCCCAACAGCCGAAAGTAGATTTTCAGGCTGGATTCCTGTTCCGCTTTGGGCGGTGCGTCAGTCATCGTAGAGCTCACTGGTTAAGAAGAACGCGAAATTTTATCACAAGCGCCGCCATTGGCCCGCGCCCATACCAAAACGCTGGCAAGCCCCAACGGCAGCCAGCTGATGAACCACTCGGCGCGCGGGGTGCCGGTGAGGCTGGCAGCGTCGAACTGCATCGCCAGTGTCGAGAACAGCCAGATACCGATAACACCGCGGGCATACAGCGTTTCCCGAACTTTCCACGCCTGGAAAATCACGCCGAACCAGACGGCAGACCATAACAGCAGTCCCGGCAGACCCAGCACGATCGCGACATGGGTGAACAGGTTGTGGGCGTGATCGAAGGTCATTCCAGACCAGAGCACCCGATAGTCCCCACCCAGACCCAGCCCGCCCCAGGGGTGCTTGGCAATCATATCCAGAGAAGCCATCAGAATCTGCGGACGATACGAGACCCCGCGCGCCAGCACCAACGGCTCGAACAGCCACAGCGCCGCAATCGCCACCACCAGTGCCACGGCTGCGACGATTCGGCTGTGCCGGTCACGGCACCAGATCGGCATGGCCAGGATGGTCAGAAACAGCGCCAACGCCGCACCGCGGCTCTGACTCATCAGGACAAAAACAACCAGCACCGTCAACGCCAGCGCCCAGATCCCTTGCCGCATCAAATCACGCGGCGCCCACAGGGCCAGCCACACGGCCGCGAGACCGATGACATAGCCGCCGAGGATCGGATGCGCCAGTTCACCCAGACCTTCCACCCGCGCAGACCAGACGTTGCCGTCAATGACGTAGAACCTGACAATCGCCACCAGCGCCGTCACCGCCAATCCCAGCCCGCCCCACTGCATCAGGCGAATCAACCGCTCGGGGCGTCCGCTGGCAAACACCGGAAAAAACAGCAGGAACACCACGATGTACAACAGACGCTTGGCCTCGCGACCCGTTTCCGGTGCGTTTGTCCATGCCAGACTGATGAGCGACCAGACCAGCAATCCGAGCAACGGCAGGTAGATCCAGCGTTGCTCGTAAAGCACTTCCCTGACGCGGTGCCGCGCAGACCAGCCCAGCACTAGCGCCGGCAACCAGACGAGAGCGACCAGCCCCTGCTGGTAAACCTTGTTGGTGGGCGCTAAGGCAATGGCCAGTAAAAACCACAAGAGCCCCGTCGCCATCCATAGTTGCGCCCAGCGTGTTTCCTGCATCAATCTGCTCCTGACAAGGGTTCGCCCATGCGACGCGGCATGGTTAAAATCGAAACTTTTCGGCATCATTGCCCGCTACTACACCCCGCACTTTCGACAAGGCTTCCTACGATGCGATGCTCCCGGCTCTCCCAAGCCGCTCTAGACCAAATGATCGACGCTGCCAAAGTGCTGGAAGCGGACAGCTACGGGCCGAAAGTCTACCTGCTGCAAGATGGAAAAATTCTCAAACTGTTCCGTCGCAAGCGGTTTTTTTCATCCGCTCTGCTGCGCCCCTATTCGAAGCGGTTCATCGACAATGCCGTCGAGCTGCAAAAACTCGGCGTACCGACCTTGCAGATCCTGCAGTTCTTTCGCCTTGAAAAACCAGGCATGACCGCCGTGCTGTATGAGCCTCTGCCAGGGCAGACGCTGCGTCAGATCGCCAGCAAACAAGGATTCGAGTGGAAGCAGGCATTGCCGGACCTCGCCGCCCTGATACGCAGCCTGCATCGCTCGGGCATCTATTTCCGCTCCCTGCATCTTGGCAACATCGTGGTCACGCCAGACAACCGCATGGGCCTGATCGATGTTGCCGACATGCGCTTTACCCGCGGACCGTTGCCAAAGCGCTTGATCAAACGCAACCTGCAACACTTCGCACGCTATATTGCGCGCGAAAAGCTGAACGACAGCTTTCCGATGCAGGCACTTGAGCGCGCGGTCTTGTCGTCATGAAAACAATGCGCGGGCAGCCTGGCTGAAGCTCGACCAGGCCTCGTCCGGTGCAAGCATCCGGTACTGCTCGGCATTGATCGCTTGAGATGAGGCATTGAAGGCGCGGTCGATGGCCTCGGCCCAGGCTTTCGTGTCATTGACCGGCGCATACCAGCCGGCGCTGCCCAGCTGTTCGCTGAACACCTCCAGATCGCTGCACAGCACCGGTACGCCGGCCATCACCGCTTCCTGCATGACCAGACCCAGGCCCTCTTCCAGCGAAGGGATGGCCACCCAGTCGAACGCACGATAAAGCTGCGCTGCTTCGTTCAGATGGCCGGTCAGCAAGACCTTCTCGTGCAAGCCAAGCGCGTCGATGCGCTGCTCCAGCGCCGCGCGTTTGGAGCCTTCGCCAACAATGACCAGGCGCAAGTCCGGGCGGGTGTCGAGTGCTGCGGCAAAGGCATCCAGCAGATAGCCGAAACCCTTCTCGGAGACCAGCCGCCCTACCGCGCCCAATACTGGCGTATCGCCTTGCGGCAAACCCAACCGTGTCCGGGCTTGCTCGCGGGTGAACAGGTCAGCGCGAAACGCCTCAGGATCGAACGCACTTCGCAGCGCGGTGACAGGCATCTGCAGATCGCGGGCCAGTGAATCGGCAAGGGTGCTGGAGACGGCAACCAATGTCAGTCGGGACGCAGGGATTGCCTGGAATAGAGCCTGGTCGCCGGCATTCAAACGCGCCGAACCGTGGAAGATCACTACCGCGCGGATATGCGGCAGTTTCTTGAGGACCGGTAACAACGTGCGTGCGACACCCATGCCGTCCAGCAGCAGCAATCGAGCGTCACTGTCCACGAGCGCCTGGCGAAACCTCGCCCGCATCACGGGTTTGGCCAAACGCCAGAAATGCCGGCCCTTCAGGCGGGCTGACGATAACCGCCACTCCCGGACCTCACCGACATCCACGCCGCACTCGGCTCCCTGCCCCTGGAGGAGCCAGGTTTTGACCACCGCCGACGGCGCAGCCTGAGAGAGTATCTGCTGATGCACTTTATGGATTGATGCGAACGGAGCGCCACCGGCCCACATGATATTGAGAATATTCATAGGGCAGAAAGCCGTTGCACGGATTTGCGGGGACAAGCTGCGCGGTACTCGAACTCAGTTGATGAACCAGCCAATGCAGACTCCCAGCAACAGAAACAAGGCAAATTTGATCTGTTCGCGGCGATTGCGGCGCGCTTTGCGTTCACGCTCGACATCCGTTTGCACATGCAGACCGAAACCGGTGTGCATGACCGCGTCTGCCTCGAGTATCAAGGCGTCCCTGTTCAGTTGTGAGTAGCGCTGTGACAAGGCCTTCTCGCCACCATGGCCGGCGAAAGGCGCACACAACCAATAGTCCTCGAGTCGACGCAACCCAGGGTTCAGCGAGAACCCCTGCCACTCCGGCTTGTCGGAAATCAGCGGATAACACGCAACGCCATCGACAATCGCGCGCGCGCCCAAATGGATGTAAGGACTGTGAACCCGCAGATCGTGATTATAGCTGCGCAACCAGATCTGCAGAATTTCCGGCCGGGCCTGCAGAACGGTCATCGAGTCTTCCACGAACCCTGGACGGTAGAACTCCCAGTCGTCTTCGCAATGAAAGATATAGGGTGTGCTGACCTGCCCGTAGGCCAGGTCGATCGATGCCAACTGGCCCAACTTCGGACGATTGACGAAGATCGTGCAATGCTCTTTCCAGTGAGCAGGCAGAATCCCGGCAACGCCTTCGTCGCCGGCATCTTCGGTGATGAACACTTCACGAATGGGTGCCGTGTTGTACCGGTCGAAGCTATCGAGAGTGGCCTTGAGCAGATCGAGTCGACCGCAGCTGGTAACCACCAATGTAATCTGGCTTTCTTTGGAAAATTGCACCGAAATCTCGTTAATCAGAAGTCGCCAGCAATATCACTGGCTATATGACACTTGTCAAATGCCCACTTTCAGGCGGATTTTTTCCAGCAGACTCAGCGGCGCCCGCTCACGCAGCGGTGGCTCAAGCTCTTCAACGATGCGCTGACCGATCCGCGCGAAGCTGAACTGCTCCACCGCCAGTTCGCGACCGTTGTCAGCGATGCGTTGCGCCAGTTGCGGATCCTCGCGCAGCGTGGCCAGCTTTTCCTGCAACTGCGCGATCGTCTGATAGAACACCACGTTGTGCATGTCCTGCAAACCCAGCGCCGCAGCTTCGGCGGCGCCTTGATCATAGGCCAGCAGGACGCAGCCGCAAGCCATGGCTTCGAAGTTCTTGATCATGAACTCGCCCATGCCCACGTCCGCGCTGACAAAAAAGCGGATACGGTTGAGCGTTTCCAGGTATTCAGCCCCGGACTTGGTCCGCGTCACCAGCAGCGGCTCGACCTGGCCCAATTCATCCAGCAGTGCCTTGCGACCGCTGTAGGCCACACTGTTGGTACTGCCGACGAAGGCAAGTTCGATATCCCGCTCGCGCCTCTGGTCCTGCAATTGCGTCTGATCGTAGCCCTTGGGCACGAACACGGCGTCGAAGCCCTCCGAGCGCAGGCGCTCGGCCACCACGAAACCAGAACTGATCACGCGTGCCCACGGCAAACGCCGATAGTGCGCGCTGAACTTGCCGGTGTACTTGCAGGGGATGTAATTCTGATAGGCGTCGTGCTCCAGAATCACCAGATTGGGGATGGTGCGAATAAATCCGACCTGCCGGATCTCCTGCTTGAAGCGCAGGAAAAACACGATGCGGTCATAGCGGGAAACGTCTACTTCGCGGCGAAAGTATCGACGCAGATTGCGCTGCTCGTCACCGCTCAACCAGCGCAGATCGCACTCACAATGGGCGGCGACACCCTCGTACAACCGATCGAGAATGGCCCGTTGATCTTTCTGCACCAGAAATAGAACTTTCATTGTCTTCCTTGCCGCAACAGCAACCCGAGCAAACCTGAACATGCCCGCCCGCAAGAAAGTCTTGCGCGGGCGCCTGTGTCGTTACAAACGCCAGAACAGTTCATGTCGCCGAACCGCCTTGCGGAAAAATTCGTTTTCGCCATAAGGCGAACCGGAGCGCCCAGCCAGTAATCGCTGCAGGCTGCGACGCAAGCGACGCTTGAACGGCGCAGGCGGCTGCAAGTCATGCATCATGCCCAGGGCCATGGCTTTGTCACGCTGCTGCTCTGCGGACAACGCCAGGCATACAGGCTGCACCGGCACGCCAGCATCAAAGGCTGGCGGCAGAGCCACGCCATCACCACTATTACCCATCGGCCACCGGTCGTTATCGTGCAGGTGGTTGGCATAACCGAGCAGCGTCGGCTGCCAGTCCAGACCTTTCAACACTTCAAGCACAGCCTGCTGCGCGCAGATGTGGTCAGGATGCGGGTCGAGCGCCGGATGCGGCAGCACGATGACGTCCGGACGAGCGCGCAGCATCGTTTCGCGCAGATCGGCCAGCAGATTGTTCCAGGTCGGCGCGCCATCGGCGTCCCCCGGGAGCACAAATGGATTGAATTGACGGAACAGGCGGGTATCGCTCAAGTCCGCTTCGCGCGAGCCCACCGGTAGATCCGGCCTGTCACGCATCGCGGCCAGTTGCAGGCAGAAATAGCCCAACTGCACGCAGCGCTGCTGGGCGACTCCGGCCCATTGCGGCACAGTGAGGCTGTCCCAGGCGCGCAAACGTCCCTTCAGCCGCGCGGCGTCGACCTTGCTCATGCCCATCTGCTGATAGTGTTCGGCCTCGATTTCACCAGCAGTCAGGGTAACGATCCAGGCTTCATCGGCCTGACTGTACAAGCCGAACGCCGCCAGCTCCGCATCATCCGCGTGAGGGGCAATGACCATGACCCGCTGGCGACGATAATCGGCGTGTTCCAGCGCCCACAGTACCGGCTCGCCCGACACTCGACAGAAACGGCCGCGCAGACGCAATACTCCTTCGGACAATGCTTGCGCCTGACCGCTGAGGTTCAGATAGCGCAGGCCGCCGACACCGCGCTCAAAGGTTTGCACGTCAGGATTGGCGCCGCCCGACAACGCGATACAAGGATCGAGAAAGCGCCCCAGCCAGGTGCTTTTGACTCGCACCGCGAGGATCAGCGTAGCGTCATCGGCCAGCATCACACCTTCATCCAGACGCAACTGCTCGCCGTGCAGATGAACCTTCGGCTGCGGCGTATAGGGCGGGAAGCTGTACTGATAATCGTCGCTCGGGGCGTAGAACAGATGATCGGCAAACCACGCTTCATGGGCGATCCAGCCGCCGATCAGCAACACCGGCGCCAGCCACCAGGCGACCAGCACGCTTAGCGCGATGATGGCGGCCAGCGCGACCAACATAGCCACGCGCTTGTTGCGTCGATAGCGCTTGAGCAATTGCTGTTTGCGGCTCATGGTCTGGCTCATACGGTGAACACCGGCACAGGGTTGCACCAGCGGTCCTTGTACTCACGGTCAGCGCGCCCGAATGAAAAACGCAGCGGCTTGCCGAGTGCCCGTGCGTGTTCCCAAGCGCTTTGCGTATTGAGAAAGCTCAGCACGCTGCCGGGGCTGAACTCGCGGGTTTCGGGATCCACGCCGCCATTCACATATTCGACACTGATCCATTCCGGCGCCTCGACGCGGTAGACCAGTTGAATCGCAATCGGCGCATCGTTGAGGAAAATGACCGAGCCGATCAACAGCTCGCGCAGCAACTCGATGACCTCGGCCATGCGCGCCGCGCCGGTCGCCGGAAAGCCCCAGCGGCGTTGAAACAGATCGCAGTACATCGCGGCCAGCTCAACGCTGGAAAACTCGCTGACCGCTCGCACCACACCGCCCGCTTCTTCCAGCAGACGCAGCTCTCGACGCTGGTTATAGCGAAACTTTTTCGACAACTCTTCCGGCGTGCGGGCCATGGCCAGTTGCTCAGCCTGCAACTTCAGGCCACTGAAACGGCTTTCGTTGAGTGCCGACAGATAGCGCGCCCGATGCCGCAGCGGTGCCTGAGCATCGACGGCGGCCGGCAGGATCAGCTCGGCATTGCCGAGGTCGAACAGGCCTTTCTTGCCGTTGCGTTTGAGTACGTCCTTGGACAGAGCCAGGTCGCGCCCCCAGGTAGCGATGGCGGCTTCAACCTCGCCCTGCGGCTGCCAGGCCAGATAACGCACCGGGATCCCGGCCAGGTCGGCCAGGCGCTCGATGACCAGCGGATGCGTCGCGACACTGCCGCCATAACGTTGCCAGGTAGTGGCGTAGGTCGAGGCGTCAACGGGCGACCAGCCACGTTCGCGCCAGCCTTGAAATCGGTTGAGCATCAGCCCCTCGTTGCCAGATCGGTAACTGGCGGCAGGCGCCAGAAGGTCTCGCGCACTGCACGGTCGGAGAAATGCTCATGCAGTCGCTCGAGCATCATCTGTGCACATTGACGACGCTGCGGCGCATCCATCGCGGCCAGGTGTTGCAGCCCTTGAGCCAGATGTTCGGCATCGCCGAGTGGAAACAGAATGCCCACCCCCTCGACCACCTCCTTCGCCCCGCCGCACGCGGTGGCCAGCAGCGGCACGCCGGCAGCCATGGCCTCCAGCAGCACCATGCCGAACGGCTCGTGATCGGAGCTCAGGGCAAATACATCGAAGGCGCGAAAGTAGTCGCGCGCATCAGGCACCTGACCGAGAAACAGCACTCGATCGGCAATCCCCAGCTCGCGCGCCAGCGCCTTGAGATCCTGCTCCAGACGACCGCTGCCGAGAATGGCCAGCTGACTGTTGTCCGGCAGGCCTGGCAGCGCCTGGGCAAACCCGCGCAGCAACGTGGCCTGATCCTTGTCCGGGTGCAGGCGGCCGACGTTGCCGACGATCCAGGCATGCGGCGACAGCCCGAGGATCTGCCGCGCCTCTTCGGCCGGTACTTGACGGGCTTGCAGTGCAGGCACATCGATACGGTTGTACAACGTCTGGATTCGGCTTGCCGGCCACTTCGGCAGGCAGCGCCGCATGTCGTCGCGCACCGCATCCGACACTCCGAGCAGGCTCAGGCGCTTGCGGAAAATATGTGCGAATAGCTTACGCGTGCCACGCTGGTAATCGCCGAATGCGTGGTGCACACCAATGACCGGCAGCGATGTGCCGAGCAAGGCGATATAGATCGGCTTGAAGCGATGAGCAATGCAAAGACTGAAATTGCGTGAGGCGACGATCTTGCGCAGATCGCCGATAGCCCCCAGTTTCAGGCCACGAATGGCCTTGGAACTGTACTCCATGAACAACACTTCATCGGAAGCGCACGCTGCGGCCACCTCGCTATCGGCGGCCCCGGTCAGAAACACCGTGGTCACCCGATAGCCGGTGCCGGCAAACAGGCTGGCGTACTGCCGCGCGCAGTCCAGGAACGGCCCGTCATAGCCGTGGCAGAACTGCAGCACATGGCGTTCAGCCGAGCGAGTCATAAGCGTTGGCGCCCTCTTTGACCACCAGAATGTCTTCCATGATCAGGTACTGCAGATCCGAGCCGAAAAACATGTTCAGCGCGTCGGTCGGCGAGCAGATCATCGGCTCGCCACGACGATTGAGCGAAGTATTCAGCGACACGCCGTTACCGGTGAGGTTTTCCAGCGCCTTCATCATGTCGTAGTAGCGCGGGTTGTATTCGCGCTTGAGCACTTGAGCCCGGGAAGTACCGTCTTCATGGACAACTTCCGGCACGCGGGTTTTCCATTCTTCGGCGACTTCGAAGGTGAAAGTCATGAATGGTGCCGGGTGATCGATTTTGATCATCTGCGGCGCGACGGTGTCGAGCATCGACGGGCAGAAAGGCCTCCAGCGCTCGCGGAACTTGATCTGGTGATTGATGCGGTCGGCGACACCGGCCACGCTCGGGCACCCGATGATCGAACGACCACCCAATGCGCGCGGACCGAACTCCATGCGGCCTTGGAACCAGGCTACCGGGTTGCCATCGACCATGATCTGGGCGATCTGCTCGGGCATGTTGTCGAGCTTGCGCCAGGTCGGCTTGTTCTCGTGACGGGCGCAGGCGGCAATCACGTCCTCGTTGCTGTACGACGGACCAAGGTAGACGTGTTCCATCTTCTCGACCGGCACGCCGCGGGCGTGCGACACGTAAGCGGCAGCGCCGACCGCGGTGCCGGCATCGCCGGACGCAGGCTGTACGAACAGCTCTTTGATGTCGTCGCGGGCGATGATTTTCTGGTTCAGCTTGACGTTCAACGCACAGCCACCAGCGAAAGCCAGTTTGCCGGTTTCCTTGAGCACGTCGCCCAGGTAGTGGTCGATCATCTGCAACGCCAGCTTCTCGAACAGCGCTTGCATGCTCGCGGCGTAGTGGATGTAAGGCTCATCAGCGATGTCGCCTTCGCGCTTCGGACCCAGCCACTCGATCAGCTTCGGCGAGAAGTAGAAACCCTTGCCCTTCTCTTTATAGCGGCGCAGGCCGATCACGTTGGCGTAGTCGGTGTTGATCACCAGTTCGCCATTCTCGAACGAGGCCAGACGCGAGAAATCGTACTTGCTGGCATCGCCGTACGGCGCCATGCCCATGACCTTGAACTCGCCGTCGAGCATCTCGAAACCGAGGAATTCAGTGATCGCACCGTACAAACCACCAAGGGAGTCCGGATCGAAGAATTCCTTGATCTTGTGGATCTTGCCGTTTTCGCCATAACCGAAAAAGGTCGTGGCGTATTCACCTTTACCGTCGATGCCGAGGATCGCGGTTTTCTCTTTGAAACCCGAACAGTGATAGGCGCTGGAGGCGTGAGCCAGGTGATGTTCGACCGGCTCGATCTTGATTTTCTTCGGATCGAAGCCCAGTTGCTCGAGGCACCAGACAATCTTGTTGCGATAGCGCTTGTAGCGACGGTTGCCCATCAGGATCGCATCGAGAGCACGATCCGGGGCGTACCAGTAGCGCTTGGCGTAATGCCAGCGGGCCTTGCCGAACAGGCTGATCGGGGCGAATGGAATCGCCACCACGTCAACGTCGGAAGGTTTGATACCGGCTTGCTCGAGGCAGAATTTCGCCGATTCGTAGGGCATGCGGTTCTTTGCATGTTTATCGCGTACGAAGCGCTCTTCCTCAGCCGCCGCGACCAGCTTGCCGTCGATGTACAAGGCTGCGGAAGGATCATGGCTAAGGGCGCCGGACAGGCCAAGAATCGTCAATGCCACAGGGGTCTAGCCTCTTTAGTCTGCATGCAGGCGCGAAGCGCCTTGAAAATTGATGTGCCCTCGCACAGGGCGAGTGGCAGCTAAAGGGCGGGATTATAGCGTAAAAGCGCCCGCAAGCCTCTAGCAGGAACAGGCAGTCGCCACGTTGACAGGGTTTGGACGTCGCAATAGACTCCAACTCAAACGGACTGGGGGATCCCGGTCGGCGCTAATGCCTCGGTGAGATCACCGGGGCTTTTCGCTTTTTGGAGGCGGGAAAATCTTCAAGCCCCAATTTTCGAAACCTTCTCCAGCCTTTATGCGCCCACCGCTGCAATAAAACTTGCGTTTGAGCACTTCGAAAGCGCGATTTTCCTGACCCGCCCTCAAAACACTCATACCAATGGGTCTCGCAACAAGATCAGCCAGTTGTAAGCCGGTGGAATTGACCTGCTTTGTGGCGAAGACTATTTCGAACGGCAGTTGCACGCCCATTCGATTGGCACCACCGCACATTCTGCGAAACTCTAGCTCCAACTCGTTATCTTCCCGCTTTCCTCGGCGTTCAAAAATCACATGTGTTGATGCGCGGTGCTGACCCTTCTCAGATAAAAAATCGTACAAAGTTTCAAGACAGAAGCCGAGCGCCAGATGATACGGATTCTCTAGAGAACCCTGCTTCTCGCAGAGTGGAGCCTTATCGATAACACAGCTGATCAAAACAAAATTGCTGGCCTAATGATGCTGGTCAATTCGGCAAGAAACGCATGCTTGTGCGCCTTTGAGGTAAACAAACTAGAGAAAGCACCTTTTTCTTTTCTAATCTCAAGCTCATGCAGCCCGATCAGATCATGTCCCATGTGATTGAATTTGAACTTCTGAACGGCTGGGATGACCTTTTCGCAATAGTGGCGCTTATGAAACACACAAAAGGCGAGTACGAAAATCGGATAGTAAGGATCCAACCGCTGCATTCCGTGATCACCGCTTTCATCAACATAAATGTATCTCGCGTCGGCGTGCTGAGGCTCTACGCCTTCAAGAACCTCGCGCACCTGGCCCCGATTTTCAAAACGAGAAAACTGCACAACGTCACCCGCGATTGGGACGCCAATAGATACTGAGATTGCCATCCTCGATTTGCCGGTAAATCGTATAGGGCAAGGAAACGGTATCGAACACGGCGGATAGAGGAAGATCAAGCAACACAAAGGGCGCCAGCATTCCCGTAGGATCAGGCGGCGCATTCAGCGTGCAAAAATCGAAGGCCAGGCCACTGTAGATGCGCGGAATCGATTGGCAGTAGGTCTTCTTTTTGCGCAGGTCACGGGCAGCATCGGCGTCGCCCTGTAAAACGGTCGAGACACTGCCACAGCCTGAGAGCGCCACAGAAATTACGCCCAGCATCAGAATTTTTTTCATGCTCAAGATTCGCCCTCCGAGATCGTCAGGCAAATTAGCATCGAGCCCGAGCAGGGCACAGTTCATGGCTTCTGGAGAAGTTGTAGGACAGATCGCTGTATTTTGTCCGTTACTGCCCACAGACTCCGTTTCGCAGTGGACCGGGTCCTTTGCAAGAACGAGTCTGCTTGTGAGAAGGAATCACCCTGCGCTTGAGACTTCTTTCGGCAACCGCTGATCAATGACTTGGTACAACGCGCTGCTTTCAGGCCAGTTGCGCATGAACCGCGCGCGATCGCGGGCGTAGGCCGGGGCGAAACTGCCAACCGAGGCGTGCTGACACATCGAGTCGAGATCGATCAGCGCCCAGCGATCCGTCTGCCAGAACAGGTTGTGGCCTTTGAAGTCGCCATGACTGATGCGCTCGGCGATCAATCGGGCAAACAGTTGATCAAGCGCCAGCAACTCGGCTTCCGGCGCCTGGCCATTTTCCACGTACGGCGCAAAGCGCTCGATAATGTCCGGCCCGGGCAGGTATTCGGTGACCAGATAGGCACTGCGGCGCAGCCACAAGAAGCGCTTCTCCAGTACCGCCAGCGGTTTCGGCGTGGCAATACCAAGGAACGCCAGGCGATTGCCTTCACGCCAGGAATGCCAGGCCCGACTCGGGCGCCAGAAGCGTTTGAGCCAATGGGCAAAATTCTTGATGTTGTAGCGCTTGATAACCAGAGCCCGCCCGGCTATCTCGACTTTGCCGACGCTGGCCGCGCCGCCGGTCTTGTACAGGTGCCCCTGATCAAGCAAGGCGTCAGCCTGCTCAAGCACCGGCAGCATGGCCGCTGCTTCTTCACGGCGAACGGCGCGCAAGGCGAATGCACCGCGCTGCACGGCGAACAACGTGCAGTCGCGGCCAACCTTGATCAGGTAATCCCTGAGTCGCCAGTTGCGCACCTTGTCGATCTGTTTTTGCAACGCCTCCAGCGGCAACGCATGCTCGCTGTTGCTCAGCAGGTAATACACCAGCAGTTCTTCGGTGAACGGTTCGAGTGATTTTGGCAACTGGGCGAAAAACACGCCGAGATTTTCCAGCACTTTCTGCCGGGACAAGGGCTGCCCCGCCGTTTCCGCACGAACGCCGGCGCCGTCGATCAGGTACAACTGACCGCCGTGACGCAGCAGATTGTCCAGGTGCAGATCTTCCTGCCAGAGTCCTTTGCCATGCATCCGACCGATCGCATCCAGCGCTTCGGCCAAAACGGCGGTTTGCTCATCGGCCAGCGCCGGCAGAGACTCGACCTCGGCCCAGGCATCACCGAGGCTCTCGGCACCCTCGAGAAATTCGAAGAGCAGCCAGCCACCCTCGCCGTCCTTCAGCCCATCGGCCAATAACAGCGGCGTCGTCATGCCCTGCGCAGCGAGCAAGCGCACGCCTTGCAGCTCACGCTGAAAATGCCGCGCAGCTTTGCTGCCGACCAATAACTTGGCCAGCACCGGCCGACCGCGCCAGACACCTGCGCCAACGTAACGCTGCCCGGGCAACACCCGCAGCAGGCTCAGCAACTGTAAATCCGCCGCACCGGCGGCGTCCGCCAGGGTAACGGTCAGTGGCAGTGTGGGTGCGCGCCCGGAGCGGGCCAGCTCGGACAATTGCATCAACGGGTCTCCTTGTGGCTGCGCCGCGCTGTCAGTCGGGTCAGCCAGCTGTCGAGCAACGAGCTGTCAGTCGGCTGGTCGAGATAAGCCGCAAGCAATTGGCGCAAGTCGGCCTCGCTCCACTGCGGCGCTCGGCGTTGCAACGGCTCCAGATCCTTGACCCGATCACGCATGCCGAACAGCAACGGCCGGGTTTTCTCCAGATCGATCAGTTGCGCCTCATAGCCGTCGCCGGTGGCGCGCAGAAAAATATGTTTGGGATAGAAACAGCCATGCACCTGACGCGCGCCGTGCAGCCGCCGCGCCAACAGCCCGCAAGCGGTGAGAACGGCCGAATGCTGCGCGGCACTGAGCTGCGTCCAGCGCGCCAGCAACGAATCCAGGTCGCTCCAGCCATCCAGGGCGCGGGTGAGCAGAATGGCGCGCACTTCCCCGGCGACCTTGCGCTCACCGAAAAAGGCTGCCTGCAATGCCGGTATGCCCAACTTGCGGTAACGGCTGATGTTGCGAAATTCGCGGGCAAAGCTTGGCTCGCCAAACGGCGCCTGCAAGGTCCGCGTCAGGTAATTGCTCTGGCGCTTGAGGTAATAGCCCTGGCCGTCAAGATCCAGGCGGAACACGCTGCTCCAGCCGCCACCGGCAGTGTTGGGCTCATCCACAGCTTCAAGCTGTTTGGCCCACAGTGCGTCGAAATTGCCGAGACCGTGGCGCTCCAGCAGTGCGCGGTCCTGTTCGGCAAGAAAATCAGTCATTCGCGCCCCTCAAAAAATCTCACCACGTGGCGAATCCGTTTCTTGTCGGCGACATCGAGCCGATCACACTGGCGATACTGCTTGTAGAAGCGCAGGCGCTGGGTGTTGGACAGGTGATATTTGGCCAGCTTGTCGAGACAGGCGAGGTCCTTGGTGATCCGGTACTTGAGCCAGAAGCCGCGCCAGAATTCGCCGTTGGGGCAGTCGATGAGGAAGATGCGCGCCTGATCGTCGATCAGCAGGTTGCGCCATTTCAAATCGTTATGCGTAAACCGATGGTCGTGCATGGTCCGGGTGTAACCGGCCAATTGCTGGCTGACACCGTCGACCCAGGCGCGATCCTTGAGCCGGGGATCCTTGCGCTCGGCCAGCGCCGAGAGGTCTTCGGTATTGGGCAGCTCACGGGTGATCATCGCACCCCGATCGTAGGCCGCGCCGCGCCGCTCCAGGCCCCAGGCCACCACCTCGGCAGTGGGGATGCCCCACTTGGCGAAGCGCTTGAGGTTCTGCCATTCCATTTTTACCCGCGGCTTGCCGAGGTAACGGCGCAGGCCCTTACCGGCGCCGACGTAGCGTTTGACATAGTAATTGACGCCGTCGCGCTGCACCCGAACGACTTCCGACAGCGGATCGCGGGTCAGGCGTTCGCCCTGCAAGGCAAACACAGCTTCGAGGCTGCCGAAATCTTCGGCGAGGTCGCTGTACTGCGGCTCCAGTGTCCAGCCCGCCATCAGAGCGCATCCCCGTAACGCTGTTTGCGCGCGTAGAGCTTGTCGGCCTTGCCTTGCAGCCAGCTCAGCAGTGGCGCCTCTTCTGCCAGAATCTGCCGCAGCGGTTGCTGGAAGTAGCCCTTGAGGAAACGCAGTTTGTCGCGGCGGGTCAGGCCGATGTCCAACGCCGAGAAGTACAGCGCCGCCAGATCCTTGTTGCGCCAGCGCTGAGTGATTTTCGCGCGGGTTTGGGCTCGGTGCAGATCGATCACCGAGAGTTTGAAATCCTGCGGTGTGACCGGTTTGTCGGTGTGCAGCAGAAAATGGCAGATGTAGCAGTCGCGGTGATTGACCCCGGCGCGGTGCATCATCCCGGTCATCCGCGCGACTTCGGCAATCAATGCGCGCTTGAGTGTTGGCTCCGGCGGCTGCTTGACCCAGTCAATGCTGAAGTCTTCGAGGCTGATGGTCGGCGCCAGCTCTTCGGTGACGATGAACGAATGCTGATCCGCCGGGTTGCCGCCCTTCTCGCCGTAGGCGACGGCGGTCATGGTCGGCACGCCGACTTCCTGAAGGCGCTGGATGGCCTTCCACTCTTGCCCGGCGCCGAGCACAGGCAGCTTGGCGGTCAGCAGATTCTTGAAGATTTCGCCCCAACCGATGCCACGGTGGATCTTGACGAAAAAACCATGGCCGTCGACTTCCGTGCGCAATGTCCGGCGCGCTTCCAGCTCGCGGTATACCTCGCCCTGCAAGCCTTCGACTGCGGCGAACGGGTCGCGTCCGGCCCAAAGGCTTTTGAACGGTTCAGCCAGCATCAACTTCATTAAGCGTGCTCCGCCAGAATCACATCCGCCGCGTGCTGCGGCATGCTGTAGAGGTCGGCCGTCTCGGCGAAGGCCAGACCGTTGCGGCTCCAGGCCGCCCGTGCAGCGTCGTTGCTCAACATCTCGGTCAGGTATTGCGTCAGCTGCGCCTGCTCGAACGGCTCGTCGAGCACGCGCCCGGCATCGGCCTCGGCAATGTAATGGGCGTAACCGCAGACCGCGCTGACCAACACCGGCAAACCGGCCACCAGCGCTTCAAGCAGCACGGTGCCAGTGTTTTCGTTGTAGGCCGGGTGAATCAACAGGTCGGCGCCGAGCAGGAAACGCGGGATATCGCTGCGCCCTTTGAGGAAGGTCACATTATCGCCCAGGCCCAGCGTCGCACTCTGCATCTGGAACAATTTGGGGTCATCCTGGCCGATTACAAACAGCCGGGTGCGTTTGCGCAATTCGGCGGGCAGTGCGGCCAGTGCCTTAAGGCTGCGATCGACGCCCTTGGTCTTGAAGCCGGAGCCGATCTGCACCAGCAGCAACTCGTCGTCCTTGAGATTGAATTCAGCGCGGAAACCGGTGCGAATCTCGTCGGCATTCGCTGGCCGCCGACGATCCTGGGCAATGCCCGGCGGCAGCAAGTGGAAGCGCTCGAGCGGCGTGTCGTAATACTTGATGAACAGCGGTTGCTGCACTTCGGAAATCATCAGCACTTCGGTCTTCGCGTCCTTGGCGAACACCGCGCGCTCGTACTCAGCGAAGTGGCGATAACGACCCCAGCGGCGATACAGCGAGTTGCGCAGGTTCTGCGCCTTGTCTTCAAAGCAGCCGTCGGCGGCGTAGTAGACGTCCAGGCCCGGCATTTTGTTGAAGCCGATCAGGCGATCGACCGGACGCTTGGCCAGATCCGCGGCCATCCACGCGCTGAGCTTTTCATTGCGACGGTGATTGAAGAACGCCTTGACGGGCGCCACCAGCACCTCGAAACCCGGCGGCACGTCGCCTTCCCAGATCAGCGTGTAGACGCGAATCTGATGGCCGCGTTTCTGGCATTCGAGGGCGATGCGCATGAAGTCGCGCTGCAAGCCACCGAACGGGAAATATTTGTACAGGACAAATGCCAATTGCATCAGCGCAGCTCCTCAGCCATTAACAACGTGCTCAGTCGGCTGGCGACACGCTCGGGGTTCACACGCGTGAAGCACAAAGGCTGCTCGCGTTTCAGGTCAAACTGACGGGCATCCTGCTCGGTCGGTTGGTAGGTGCATTTTTTCTGCATGCAGGGCGCGCACGGGAAGTCGCTGGCCAGATGAATCTGCAGCTTGCCGTAAGCGCCGGTCAGGCCCGGGTTGGTCGGGCCGAACAACGAGATGGTCGGCACATCCAGCGCAGCGGCCAGATGGCCGAGCCCGGTATCCACCGCCACGCAAGCCTGCGCGCCGGCGAGCACTTTGCCAACGCCAGCCAGATTGAGTTTCGGCAGCACCTCAGCGTGCTTGAAGCCGGCGGCGATGCGTTCGGCGCGGGCCTTTTCCTGTGGGCTGCCCCACGGCAGCTTCACGCCAACGCCGAGGTAGCCGACCCGCTCGGTCAGCTCGCGCCAGTAGAGTTCCGGCCAGTGCTTGGTGTCCCAAGTGGTGCCATGCAGGAACACCACGTAAGCGTTCTTGCGTGGCAACTCGACCAGTCGCTCGACGTTGAGGCCGTAATCGCCGAGGCCTTTGGGCAAGTCGTAACCCAGAGCGATGGCGAATAACTGGCGTACGCGCTCGACGGCGTGCTGACCACGGGCGACGGCGAGTTTGCGATCGTAGAAGCGCGCAGCCATCGGCTCGCGGGCCGAGGTTTTATCGAGGCCGGCCACCGGGGCTTTGACGTAGCGGGTCAGCCAGGCACTTTTCAGCAGGCCTTGAGCGTCGATCACCAGATCGTATTTATTGGCGCGCACGCTTTGCTTGAAGCGTTTCCACTCGCCGCTGGTGATGGTTTTCCACAAATTCTTGCGCCAGCGGCGGATCGCCACCGGAATCACTTTATCGACCGCCGGGTGCCAGCTCGGAATCTCGGCGAAGCCCTCTTCCACCACCCAGTCGAACTTGATGCCCGGGATCGCCCGTGCGGCGTCGGTCAGCGCTGGCAACGCGTGAATCACGTCGCCCAGCGATGAAGTCTTGATCAGCAATACCCGCAAGTTAATGAACCTCGACCACGGAGCCCTGCAACTTCTGCAAGGCATCGTTGACCGCGTCCGGCATCAGCTGGCGCAGGCAGTTGTAATGGCCGAACCGGCAAGTTCGATCGAAGCACGGGCTGCATTCGATGCCCAGGCGCACGATTTCGACCTGCTCGGCCAGCGGCGGGGTGAAGCCCGGCGAGGTCGAGCCGTACACCGCGACCAGCGGACGATTCAATGCCGCAGCGACGTGCATCAGGCCGGAGTCATTGGACACAACGGAATCGGCGCAGGACAGTAGGTCAATGGCCTCGGCCAAAGAAGTGCCGCCGCTGAGGTTGACCGATTCTTCGCGCAGGCCCGGGATCAACCGGGCGCGGATGTCTTCGCCGACCGCGTGATCGTTTTTCGAGCCGAACAGCCAGACCTGCCAGCCTTCGCGGATGCGCGCTTCGGCGACCTTGGCGTAGTGCTCGGACGGCCAGCGCTTGGATTCGCCGAACTCGGCGCCGGGGCACAAAGCCAGGACCGGGCGATCGAGAGTCAGGCCGAATTTGGCCAGTGCCGCTTCGCGGGTCACCGGGTCGATTTGCAGACTCGGGCGCGGGTACGGCTTCGGCAGCTCGTCGTTCGCTTCATAGGCCAGCGCCATGAAACGCTCGATCATCAGCGGGTAGCGTTCTTTGTCGAGGGTACGCACGTCGTTGAGCAGGCCATAGCGGAACTCGCCGCGCCAGCCAGTGCGTTTCGGAATGCCGGCAAAAAACGGCACCAGTGCCGATTTCAGCGAGTTGGGCAGCAGGATCGCCTGATCGTACTGACCGCGCAGAGATTTGCCGATGCGCCGGCGCGTCGCCAGTTCCAGCGCGCCGTGGCCGAGCGGGAAGCTCAAGGCCTTGCGCACTTCGGGCATGCGCTCGAGGATTGGCCGGCTCCATTCAGGCGCCAGCACGTCGATTGCGCATTGCGGGTGGCGCTGTTTGAGACACTGAAACAGTGTCTGCGCCATCACCATGTCACCGACCCAACTGGGCCCAACGATCAGAATATTCATGTGGTTTCCAAAAACGAACCGGGGAGGCATTTACGCCTCCCCGCCTCGATAATTCTACAAACACTGTAGATCTACTGTGGGAGCGGGCTTGCCCGCGATGGGGTCTTCACATTCAACATTATTGTCGTCTGATACTCCGCTATCGCTGGCAAGCCAGCTCCCACAGGGTTTTGCATCTGTTTCAACATCTGCATTTCAGCGCAGATTACTGTGGGAGCGAGCTTGCTCGCGAAGGGGCCATCACATCCGACATCGGTGTCGTCTGACACTCCGCCTTCGCGAGCAAGCTCGCTCCCACAGGGTATTGGGTGCTGCATAAACCGCTTTCAGCTTAGCCCCATCTCTTTCCATATCCGCAAAACCTGCCGGCGTTCGTCGGCAAACTGGTCGCCCGTTATCACCCCGGCATCCTTCTGCAAGGCCTGCCGGTGGGCGGCGGAGCGGTAGGCCTTGTAGGCCTCGCGCAACAGACTGGCATCTTCGGCGGGCATCAGCCGTTCGTGTTCCAGCTCTTCCAGAATGCGGATGTTATCGGTCCAGCGCAGCAGCGGTGGATGGCTGTGCGACCACGCCAGGGCCGCGTATTGCACCATAAATTCAATATCGACGATACCTCCGGCGTCCTGCTTGAGGTCAAACGGCACGCCCGCGTCGAACGCATTCGCCGCCGTGCCGGCCGCAGTGCTGCGGGTGCCGAGGTTGTCGCGCATCTTCGCACGCATCTCGCTGACTTCCTGTTGCAGTTTGGCCAGATCCCTAGGTTTGCCCAATACCTGCGCGCGTACTTTCTCGAAGGCCTGGCCAACATCCTGACTGCCCACCAGCACCCGCGCGCGCACCAAGGCCTGATGCTCCCACGTCCATGCTTCGTTTTCCTGATAGCGCGCGAACGCGCCGAGTGAGCTCACCAACAGCCCGGAAGCACCGGACGGCCGCAGGCGCATATCCACTTCATACAGCTGGCCGGAGTTGGTCTGCGCCGTGAGCAAATGAATGATCCGCTGCCCCAAACGCGTGAAGAACTGCGCGCCGTCGATGGATTTCGGCCCGTCGGTTTCCGCCTGCGGATCGCCGTCATGGATGAACACCAGATCCAGATCGGAACCATGCCCCAATTCGATACCGCCGACTTTGCCATAACCGACAATGATGAAGCCGGGATCGCACAGCGTGCCGTCGGTGCGCAGCGGCGTGCCGTACTTGGCCACGGTCTGCCGCCAGGCCAGCGCCAGCACCTGTTCGAGAATCGCTTCGGCCAGCCAGGTCAGGTAATCGCTGACTTTCATCAGCGGCAGGCTGCCTGCAATTTCCGAAGCGGCGACGCGCAAGCGGTGCGCCAGTTTGAAATGGCGCAGGGCTTCCATTTGCTGCTCGAGGTCGTCTTCGGGAATTCGCGTCAGGCGTTCGCGCAACTCGGCCGCCAGTTCCGGCGCCAGCGGCGGCTTGAACAGCCGACCTTCGTTGAGCAACTCGTCGAGCAGCAACGGGAAGCGCGTGATCTGCTCGGCAATCCACGGGCTCGCCGCACACAAGGTCAGCAGGCGACGCAGCGCACCGGGGTTTTCCGTGAGCAAAACCAGATACGCCGAACGCCGCGCCACCGCTTCCACCAGTGGCAGCACGCGCTCGAGCACCAGATCGGGATTGTCATGCTCCACCGCTTGCGCAAGCAGTCGCGGAATAAAAGCATCGAGACGCTCGCGTCCCAGCCGCTGCATCGCGCGCAATTGCGGACTGCCACGCAAACCGGCCAGCGCTTTCAGGGCTTTGCCGGCATCGACGAAACCACCTTCCTGCAACTGCCGGCACGCGGCCTCTTCGTCCTGTTCTTCCTCCCACAGCGGCAGCCACTCACCACCGACCACCACTTCGCTTTCGCTGCCCTCTTCCTCATCGGGATCGGCGATCACCTGGGCGAAATGCCAGGCCACCCGCCCGCGCCAGTACATCAATTGTTCATGGAACGCCGACCAATCGGCGAAGCCCAGCATGAAGGCGATCCGCGCCTGATCCTGAGCGCTGTCCGGCAGCATCTGCGTTTGGCGGTCGGCAATCGCTTGAATGGCATGTTCGGTGTAACGCAGAAACTCGTACCCTTCGCGCAATTCGCTGACCACCGCCGGCGGCAGATAGCCTTGCCCTTCCAGCGTGCTCAGCACCTTTAATAGAGGACGCTGTTGCAGGCTCAGGTCGCGGCCACCGTGGATCAATTGAAAGGCCTGAGCGATGAACTCGACTTCACGAATGCCGCCGGAGCCGAGCTTGATGTTGTCGGCCATGCCCTTGCGCCGTACTTCCTGCTGGATCAACTGCTTCATCGTGCGCAGCGCTTCGATCGCCGAGAAGTCCAGATAGCGCCGATAAACGAACGGCCGCAGCATGTCGAGCAATTGCGCGCCGGCAACCTGATCGCCAGCCACCACGCGCGCCTTGATCATCGCGTAGCGTTCCCAGTCGCGGCCCTGATCCTGGTAATACTGCTCCAGTGCATTGAAGCTGAGCACCAGCGCACCGGACGATCCGTATGGACGCAGGCGCATGTCGACGCGGAAGACGAAGCCGTCGACCGTCATCGGATCCAGCGCCTTGATCAGACGCTGGCCGAGGCGGATGAAGAATTCCTGATTGTCCAGCGAGCGTTTCACGCCGACGGTTTCGCCGCCTTCGGGGTAGGCGAAGATCAGGTCGATGTCGGAAGACAGATTCAGCTCGACCGCGCCGAGTTTGCCCATGCCGAGGATGACCATCTGCTGCGGCTCACCACTGCGCCGGCCGGTCGGCGTGCCGAATTGCTCGCAATGGCGGCTGTACAGCCATTGATAAGCCTGATCGATGGTGGCGTCGGCCATGTCCGAGAGGTCGCGGCAGGTCTGCACCAGATCGGCCTGACGGGTCAGGTCGCGCCAGATGATCCGCACCTGATGGCGTGCGCGTTGGCGGCGCAAGGCGCGGCCGAGTTCGTCTTCGCTCTGCGCGCTGTTCACAGCGGCGGCAATCTGTGCGCACAGCTCGCCGGGCGCAAACGCTCGATCAAGTTCGCCGGACGCGACCAGCGACAACAACATCAAAGGGTCACGAATGCTCTGTTCAATGACAAATTCGCTGGCGGCGCTGACGCGGGCGAATTGCGCCCAGCGCTCCGGCGTCCAGTTCGACAGGCCGTGATCGTCTTCAAGGGCGGCGACGGACGTACGGAACGACTGCTCGGATCGGCTGACCAACGGCAGGAGAATGGCGGGCAGTTCGGCAAGCACGGGCAGGGTCATGGTCTATCCTTGATCGGCGTATTGAGGGCCGCTTGTAGTGAATGATGAAAACCCGCTACGTGAAGGACTGTCGAACAAAAGTTAGAAATAGCTGAAATTTCTTCTTCTTTGGCATCCAGCATCAAACTTTCACCTTATTCGGATGGAAATCGACCCGCCTTAACGATTATTCTCACAACGCAGTCGGAGGCCACAAGCCTTTCATCTGTAGTTTTACTACTCGTCTATACATTCGAAGGGCTGAAATGCCGGAAGATTTGTAGTAAAACTACACGCCGCCGGAACAACCTGTCGGCAATCCAAGAATTTTAAATCGTCTGCCCACAAGGCCAGTCGCAAACTCAGGCAACCGATTCTGGAAGCCTTTCCGCCCTGGAGCAAGCCATGCAAGACCTCGATCCCGTCGAAACCCAGGAATGGCTGGACGCCCTGGAATCGGTTCTCGACAAAGAAGGCGAAGACCGTGCTCACTATCTGATGACCCGTATGGGCGAACTCGCGACCCGCAGCGGCTCGCAGCTCCCTTACGCGATCACCACGCCTTACCGCAACACGATCCCCGTTACCCACGAAGCACGCATGCCTGGCGACCTGTTCATGGAACGCCGCATTCGCTCGCTGGTACGCTGGAACGCGATGGCCATGGTAATGCGCACGAACCTGCGAGATTCGGACCTGGGTGGTCACATCTCCAGCTTCGCTTCCAGTGCGACCCTGTATGACATCGGCTTCAACTATTTCTTCCAGGCCCCGACCGACGAACACGGCGGCGACCTGATCTACTTCCAGGGCCACACCTCGCCAGGCGTTTACGCCCGTGCCTTCATGGAAGGTCGCATCACCGAAGACCAGATGAACAACTTCCGTCAGGAAGTCGATGGTCAAGGCCTGTCGTCCTATCCGCACCCTTGGCTGATGCCTGACTTCTGGCAGTTCCCGACCGTATCGATGGGTCTGGGTCCGATCCAGGCGATCTACCAGGCGCGCTTCATGAAGTACCTGGAGCACCGCGGTTTCATCCAGCCGGGCAAACAGAAAGTCTGGTGCTTCCTGGGCGACGGCGAGTGCGACGAGCCGGAATCCCTGGGCGCGATCTCCCTGGCCGGCCGCGAGAAGCTGGACAACCTGATCTTCGTCATCAACTGCAACCTGCAGCGCCTCGACGGCCCGGTTCGCGGCAACGGCAAGATCATCCAGGAACTCGAAGGCGTGTTCCGTGGTGCGCAGTGGAACGTGACCAAAGTCATCTGGGGCCGTTTCTGGGACCCGCTGCTGGCCAAGGACGTCGACGGCATCCTGCAACGTCGCATGGACGAAGTCATCGACGGCGAATACCAGAACTACAAAGCCAAAGACGGCGCGTTCGTTCGCGAGCACTTCTTCAACACGCCTGAACTCAAGGCAATGGTTGCCGATCTGTCCGACGACGAGATCTGGAAACTCAACCGTGGCGGCCACGACCCGTACAAGGTCTACGCGGCGTACCACGAAGCGGTCAACCACAAGGAACAACCGACCGTCATCCTCGCCAAGACCATCAAGGGTTATGGCACCGGTGCCGGCGAAGCGAAAAACACTGCGCACAACACCAAGAAAGTCGACGTCGACAGCCTGAAGTTGTTCCGCGACCGCTTCGACATCCCGGTCAAGGACGAAGAGCTGGAGAACCTGCCGTTCTTCAAGCCCGAGCCAAACAGCGCCGAAGCCCGCTACCTCGCCGAGCGCCGTGCCGCACTGGGCGGTTTCGTGCCGCAGCGCCGCGCGCAGAGCTTCAGCGTACCGACTCCGGATCTGGACACCCTGAAAGCCATCCTCGATGGCTCGGGCGACCGTGAAATTTCCACCACCATGGCTTTCGTGCGGATCCTCGCGCAACTGGTCAAGGACAAGGAAATCGGCCCGCGCATCGTCCCGATCATCCCGGACGAAGCCCGTACCTTCGGTATGGAAGGCATGTTCCGTCAGCTGGGTATCTACTCCTCCGTCGGCCAGCTCTACGAGCCAGTCGATAAAGACCAGGTGATGTTCTACAAGGAAGACCAGAAAGGTCAGATCCTTGAAGAAGGCATCAACGAAGCCGGTGCCATGAGCTCGTTCATCGCTGCCGGTACGTCGTACTCCAGCCACAACCAGCCGATGCTGCCGTTCTACATCTTCTACTCGATGTTCGGCTTCCAGCGTATCGGCGACCTGGCCTGGGCCGCTGGCGACAGCCGTACCCGTGGTTTCCTGATCGGCGGCACCGCCGGCCGGACCACCCTGAACGGTGAAGGTCTGCAGCACGAAGACGGTCACAGCCACCTGCTGGCCGCGACCATCCCGAACTGCCGCACCTACGATCCGACCTACGGCTACGAGCTGGCGGTGATCATTCAGGACGGCATGAAGAAGATGACCGAAGAGCAACAGGACATCTTCTACTACATCACCGTGATGAACGAGTCGTACCAGCAGCCAGCCATGCCGGCCGGTGCCGAAGAAGGCATCAAGAAAGGCATGTACCTGCTCGAGGAAGACACTCGCGATGCGGCGCACCACGTTCAGCTGATGGGCTCCGGCACCATCCTGCGTGAAGTGCGTGAAGCGGCGAAGATCCTGCGTGAAGAGTTCAACATCGGCGCCGACGTGTGGAGCGTTACCAGCTTCAACGAATTGCGTCGCGACGGCCTCGCTGTAGAGCGCAGCAACCGCCTCAAGCCTGGCCAGAAGCCTAAGCTGAGCTACGTCGAAGAGTGCCTGAACGGCCGTAAAGGTCCGGTCATTGCTTCTACCGACTACATGAAGCTGTTCGCCGAGCAGATCCGTCAGTGGGTACCGTCCAAGGAATTCAAAGTCCTGGGCACCGACGGTTTCGGCCGCAGCGACAGCCGCAAGAAACTGCGTCATTTCTTCGAAGTCGACCGTCATTTCGTGGTGTTGGCAGCCCTGGAAGCACTGGCTGACCGTGGTGATATCGAACCTAAGGTTGTGGCCGAAGCCATCGCCAAGTTCGGCATCGACCCGGAAAAACGCAACCCACTGGACTGCTGAGGAGACATTTTGTGAGCGAACTCATTCGCGTACCTGACATCGGCAGCGGTGAAGGTGAAGTAATTGAACTGTTTGTGAAGGTCGGCGACCGCATCGAAGCCGACCAGAGCATCCTGACCCTGGAATCGGACAAGGCCAGCATGGAAGTGCCGGCCCCGAAAGCCGGCGTCATCAAGAGCCTGAAAGTGAAGCTGGGCGATCGTCTGAAAGAAGGCGACGAACTGCTCGAGCTGGAAGTCGAGGGCGCCGCTGAAGCGGCCCCTGCACCTGCCGCCGCACCTGCTGCGAAAGCCGAAGAGAAACCGGCTGCGGCACCTGCTGCTGCCGCGCCTGCCGCTGCCCCTGCTGCCGCTTCGGTACAGCAAGTGCACGTGCCGGACATCGGTTCGTCGGGCAAGGCGCAGATCATCGAGATTCAGGTCAAGGTCGGCGACAGCGTCGAAGCTGATCAATCGCTGATCACTCTGGAATCCGACAAGGCCAGCATGGAAATCCCGTCGCCTGCCGCTGGCGTGGTCAAAGCCATCAGCGTCAAGCTCAACGACGAAGTCGGCACTGGCGATCTGATTCTGGATCTGGAAGTGGCGGGTGCTGCGGCCCCGGCTGCGGCCGCTCCGGCTGCGGCCGCTCCGGCTCAGGCTGCTGCGCCTGCTGCTGCCGCTGCGCCAGCCCCGGCTGCTGCTCCGGCTGCACCGGTTGCCGACAGCGTTCAGGACATCCACGTCCCGGACATCGGTTCGGCCGGCAAGGCGAAGATCATCGAAGTGCTGGTCAAGGCCGGCGACACTGTCGAAGCCGACCAGTCGCTGATCACCCTGGAATCCGACAAGGCGAGCATGGAAATTCCATCGCCTGCCGCTGGCGTGGTTGAAAGCGTTTCGATCAAGCTCGATGACGAAGTCGGTACCGGCGACCTGATCCTCAAGCTGAAAGTCAAAGGCGCGGCCCCTGCTGCTGCCCCGGCTCCAGCTGCCGCCGCTGCTGCTCCGAGCGCTCCGGCACCTGCCGCTGGTGCTCCGGCCGCTGCACCTGCTGCTGCCGCTCCAGCCGCCGCACCGGCCAAGCCGGGCGCCAAAGTTCACGCCGGTCCTGCCGTGCGTCAACTGGCTCGTGAGTTCGGCGTCGAGCTGAGCGCCGTTGGCGCCAGCGGTCCGCACGGTCGCATCCTCAAGGAAGACGTGCAGGTTTACGTCAAGGCGATGATGCAGAAGGCCAAGGAAGCACCGGCCGCTGCTGGCGGCGCTACCGGTGGCGCGGGCATCCCGCCGATCCCGGTGGTCGATTTCAGCCGTTTCGGCGAAATCGAAGAAGTGCCGATGACCCGCCTGATGCAGGTCGGCGCTGCCAACCTGCACCGCAGCTGGCTCAACGTGCCACACGTCACGCAATTCGACTCGGCGGACATCACCGAGCTGGAAGCCTTCCGTGTAGCGCAAAAAGCCGTGGCCGAGAAGGCTGGCGTCAAGCTGACCATCCTGCCGCTGTTGCTCAAGACCTGCGCGCACCTGCTCAAGGAGCTGCCGGACTTCAACAGTTCGCTGGCACCAAGCGGCAAGGCGATCATCCGCAAGAAATACGTGAACATCGGCTTCGCCGTCGACACCCCGGATGGCCTGCTGGTGCCGGTGATCAAGAACGTCGACCAGAAGAGCCTGCTGCAATTGGCAGCCGAAGCGGCTTCGCTGGCTGAAAAAGCCCGCACCAAGAAGCTGTCCTCGGACGAGATGCAGGGCGCCTGCTTCACCATTTCCAGCCTCGGTCATATTGGCGGCACCGGCTTCACGCCGATCGTCAACGCGCCGGAAGTGGCGATCCTTGGTGTTTCCAAGGCAACCATCCAGCCAGTCTGGGACGGTAAAGCCTTCCAGCCGAAGCTGATGCTGCCACTGTCGTTGTCCTACGATCACCGCGTGATCAACGGCGCTGCAGCTGCACGCTTCACTCAGCGTCTGGGCAGCCTGTTGGGCGACATCCGCACCATCCTGCTGTAACCCAAACGGCCCTCCGGCGACGGAGGGCCGCTTGCTGCACCCTTTCGAGCGCCACACGCTCGTACCTCAACCCCGTCAATTGACGGGGCTTTTTTTTGCCTGAAATAAACCGGATCGCGGCTCTTTCCTACAACCTGCGCTGACATCGGCCACAGGTCTGGTCCACTTAACGCCAATATTTTCTGCCGCCGGCCAACTAACCTCTGCTCAGGAAAGTTGCTTCAATGCGCTCCGCTTATTTAATTCATCTTATTAAAATCTCGAACGGAATCGATCATGTTCAAACCGACTATCGGCCCCATCGTGGGCCACGCCACAACTAACGAAGTTCGCATTTTCATGCGCGGCGAACAACAGGACAAAAAACGCGTATTTGCCGGAGTTCGCGCGCGCAAGGCCGGAACGGAAAAATGGTCCAACAGCGTATTTGCACTTTTGCACCCAGCCAACGACATGTCGGGCGTACTGGTCTTACAGGATCTGGACGCCGATTGTGAATACGAATATCAAGCCGGCTGGTTAAGCCCGATGAATCCGGTACACACCATCGACACAGTGGTGGAGTTTCCACTGCAATGGCCGCGACAGCTCTACCGCTTTCGTACCCGCACCGCGCAAGCCAGCCAGCCCCGGGGCTTTATCGTCGGATCTTGCCGTTATCTGCGGATCACCGCGGGGATTGCTTCGTTGCCGCAACTGGGCGATCGCATCTTTGGCTCGATCAATCAACTTGTCGAGAACAGTCATCTACCCGTCAGCGCAGTGATCATGACCGGCGATCAAGTGTATGTAGATGATTTGAATATCATTGCACCGGATCGCGAAGCCAAAGACATTCTGAAGAAGTATCGAACGGCATTCTCGCAACCGAATATTCAACGATTGATGTCCAATACATCGACTTACATGATGCTCGACGATCATGAAATAGAAGATAACTGGCCCGCCAATGCAAAAGATGCGGACAAGGACTTGTATCGCAACGCCATGGCCGCTTATGAACTTTATCAAGCCAGCCACAGCCCGGTTTACGCATATAACAGCGAGGGCCAGATAGACCGGAATACCTTGAAGCATTATTGGTATCAGTTCGGCGACAGCGATATCGCCTGGTTCGTCACCGACAGTCGCACCCGACGCAACTTGTCGAAGGATGACCGGCGCATTCTCGACATCGAGCAAGAACAGGCCCTGCTGCAATGGCTGATCCATAGCCCGGCACGGGTGAAGTTCGTGGTGACCAGCGTGATGTTCTATCCCGATCGCAAGTTCAACGGTGACGATGCCTGGAAAGCTTTTCCCGAGCAGCGTCTGCGCCTGCTGGAAACCATCCGCACTCACCGGATCAAGAACGTGGTGTTCGTTTCCGGCGACGTCCATGGCTCGCTGACCAGTCGCCTGTCTCACAGCGAGGACACCGATTTCGAGGTGCACACCATCGTGTCCTCGCCGCTGCACAACAGCAAATTGCTGCCGTATGCCAAGGCTTCAACGTTTATCCTCGATCAACCGCTGGTGCGCACGGCGGCCGGGGATTATCGGCACGAGCTCACCAGTGCGGTAGTGAGTCAGGACAATTTTGCGCATGTGGTCGTTGAAGCTGATCAGATATTGGTCAATTACCATGACCGCGATGGCAAGAAGTTGCAGTCGATCAGTATGAAATTGCGTTGAAACACCAAAAGATCGCAGCCTTTGGCAGCGCCTACATGGCTACGTGGCGCCTGCAAGAGCTGTTCAAGGCTGCGATCTTTTGCTCATTTCAGTTGTGCACTGGAGAAATGTTCACTGCAGCCGACATATTCTTATAGCACTTGGCCTTCATCTCTCTTGTCAGTCGGTGCCGCAATGATGCAACCTTGCCGCAGCCAACAGACAAGAGGGCGAGAGCCCGGCGCATTCAGCATATTTCCAAGCGAGTTTCCTTCATGAAGAGCCAGCCCGATGCCGCCAGCCGTATGGCGGCCGAGGTAGTGACGCAGTTGCCTGTGCCCTCGCGGCTCGGCATGCTGCGTTTCGAGCGCTTGAATGAAGCCAGTTGGGCAATGCTGTTCCTCGATCCCAACTGCGAACGCCAGTTTGGCCAGCCGGCCGTCGAGCTCTGCGCACTGGTCGGCTCGCCCTACGCCAGCCTGATGGAGCCCGAAGCGCGCTACCAACTGCATGACGCGATCCAGCAGCAACTAAGCAAAAGCGCGCATTACGTGGTGCGCTACACCCTGCACACCGCCGCCGGCGCGTTGAACATCCTCGAACTGGGTGAAGCCTACAAACAGCACAACCGGCATTTGCTGCGCGGCTACCTGTTGGCCGTCGACGAAGTGTTCGACGAAACCCAGGTGCTGCCTTCGGTGGATCTGGAAACCCAGAACTCGCGCCTGCAAATCGCCCTTGAGCTGAACCAGCGTGCCCAGCAGGAACAACTGCAGCATCTGGAGCGCGTGCGTGCCCAGCAGGATCTGATTCTGCTGCTCGCACGCCAGCGCTACAGCACGCACAACTCGCTGCAGGAAGCCGCCGAGCTGATCACCCGCTGCGCCTGCGATATCTACGAAATCGACTGCGCCAGCCTGTGGAACCTCGAAGGCCAGCGCTTGCTGCCGATCTCCGCCTACCACCGCGCAACTCAGGAATACCTGCTGCCGGAGCCGATCGATATCAGCGGCTTCCCCGATTACATGGAAGCGCTGCACAGCAGCCGCGCCATCGATGCGCACAACGCCATGCACGACCCGCGCACCCGCGAGATGGCCGAGGCGATGCGTCCGCGTGACGTCAACGCCATGCTCGATGCCAGCATTCGCGTCGACGGCCAGGTAGTCGGCGTGTTGTGCCTGGAACAGACCGGCGTCACCCGCGCCTGGCAGTCCGACGAAATCGCCTTTGCCGGTGAGCTGGCCGACCAGTTCGCACAAGTAATCAACAATCACAACCGGCGCACCGCCACCAGCGCCCTGCACCTGTTTCAGCGCGCGGTCGAGCAAAGCGCCAACGCCTTCTTGCTGGTCAACTGTGACGGCGTGGTCGAGTACGTCAACCCGAGCTTCACTGCGATCACCCAGTACACCACCGAGGAAGTCCACGGCCAGCGCCTGTCGGAATTGCCGGCGCTGGAAAACCTAAGCGAACTGCTGTTCGACGCGCCCTCGGCGCTGGCCCAGAGCAACAGCTGGCAGGGCGAATTCAAAAGCCGCCGCAAGAACCTCGAACCGTACTGGGGCCAGCTGTCGATTTCCAAGGTCTATGGCGATAACCGTGAGCTGACGCATTACATCGGCATCTACGAAGACATCACCCAGACCAAACTCGCGCAGCAACGTATCGAGCGCCTGGCCTACACCGACAACCTGACCAACCTCGGCAACCGTCCGGCATTCATCCGCAATCTCGACGAGCGCTTCGCCCGCGACAGCGATACGCCGATCAGCCTGTTGCTGGTGGACATCGACAACTTCAAGCGGATCAACGACAGCCTCGGCCACCAGACTGGCGACAAACTGTTGATCAGCCTCGCCCGGCGCCTGCGCAACAGCCTCAGCCCGAGTGGCAGCCTGGCGCGTTTTGCCAGTAACGAATTCGCCGTGTTGCTCGACGACACCGACCTTGAAGCCGGGCAGCAGATCGCCAGTCAGTTGCTGATGACCCTCGACAAGCCGATGTTCGTCGATAACCAATTGATCAGCGTCACCGGCTCCGTCGGCCTGGCCTGCGCGCCGCTACACGGGCGCGATCCGCAGACCCTGATGCGCAACGCCGGTCTGGCACTGCACAAGGCCAAGGCCAACGGCAAACACCAGTTGCAGGTGTTCACAGAAGCGCTGAACGCTGAAGCCAGTTACAAACTGTTCGTCGAGAACAACCTGCGCCGCGCCCTCACGCAGAACGAGCTGGACGTGTTCTACCAGCCCAAGCTGTGCCTGCGCAGCGGTCGCCTGCTGGGCATGGAAGCGCTGTTGCGTTGGAACCATCCGGAACGCGGCATGATTCGCCCGGACCAGTTCATCAGCGTCGCCGAGGAAACCGGCCTGATCATTCCGATCGGCAAATGGATCGCCCGTCAGGCCTGCCGCATGAGCAAATCCCTGACCGCTGCCGGCCTGGGCAATCTGCAGGTGGCAATCAATCTGTCACCGAAACAGTTCTCCGATCCGGATCTGGTCGCCTCGATCGCCAACATCCTCAGGGAAGAAGCGCTGCCGGCCAGTCTGCTCGAACTGGAGCTGACCGAAGGCTTGTTGCTGGAAGCCACCGAAGACACGCATTTGCAGCTCGACCAGCTCAAGCGCCTGGGCCTGACCCTGGCCATGGATGACTTCGGCACCGGGTACTCGTCGCTGAGCTATCTGAAGAAATTCCCGATCGACATCATCAAGATCGATCGCAGCTTCATCCATGAAATCCCCGACAACCAGGACGACATGGAAATCACCTCCGCCGTGATCGCCATGGCCCACAACCTGAAACTCAAGGTCGTCGCCGAAGGCATCGAAACCGCCGAGCAACTGGCGTTCCTGCGCCGGCATCGTTGCGACGTCGGTCAGGGTTATCTGTTCGACCGACCGATTCCGGGTGATGAGCTGATCAAAGCGCTCAAGCGCTATCCGCGCGGCCCGCTCTGTCTCTAACGCCGGCTTCTATGAAGATCCCTTGTGGGAGCGAGCCTGCTCGCGAAGGCGATAAAACCGTCGACATCTTCGTCGCCTGACACCCCGCTTTCGCGAGCAGGCTCGCTCCCACAGTTTTGATAGTGCGAATTCCGGCATCATTCGGCACACTGGCGGTCTGACTTTTTACCTCCAACCTGACTGAGAGGAACGCTCATGGTTCTGCGCTCGGAAATTCTGGTGAACAAAAACGTGCTTCCAACCAAAGAACAAGCCCTGCCCGGCCGCGAAACCCCGATGACCCTGCCGGAAAAACACTTCGTCTTCGAAGACACCCCGCTGCTCGGTCCATTCTTTCAGGACGTCGACTTCGCGATTTTCGGTCTGGGTTGCTTCTGGGGCGCGGAACGACGTTTCTGGCAGCGCGAAGGCGTGGTCAGCACAGTCGTCGGTTACGCCGGCGGCTTCACGCCGAATCCGACGTACGAAGAAGTCTGCTCGGGCCTGACCGGCCACGCCGAAGTGGTATTGGTGGTGTATGACAAGGCCCAGGTCAGTTACGAGGAACTGCTGGCGATGTTCTGGGAACTGCACAACCCGACTCAGGGCATGCGTCAGGGCAACGACATCGGCACTCAGTACCGCTCGGTGATCTACGCGACCACCCCGGAGCAACTGGATGCGGCACTGAAAAGCAAAGACGTGTATCAGGCGGAACTGGCCAAGGCCGGTCTGGGTGAAATCAGCACCGAGATCGACCAAGCCCCGCCCGTGTACTTTGCAGAGGCCTATCACCAGCAGTATCTGGCGAAAAACCCTGAAGGTTACTGCGGGATTGGCGGCACCGGCGTGTGCATGCCTGCGAGCCTTGCGGGCAACTAGCCCGACTGATCGTTCCCACGCTCTGCGTGGGAATGCAGCCCGGGACGCTCCGCGTCCTGACAGCGGACGCAGAGCGTCCATTGAGGCATTCCCACGCGGAGCGTGGGAACGATCGCTCGGCGATCAACTCTCGGCAATCAACCAATCCATCTGCCAGCCACCCTGGGTCTGCCCAAGCTTCTTCGACAACCACGGCAGCAGCTCCCGCAGTTCTTCCTCCAGCCCCCACGGCGGATTGGCGATCGCCAGCCCGGAACCGTTCAGGCTGTTCGGCGTGTCCAGCGGATGCACCAGCAGCTCCACACGCAGCAACTTCGGTGCACCCGTGCCTGCCAGGTCCTGATAGAAACGCCGCAGTGCACGCTGATCCTTCACCGGATACCAGATCGCAGCCACAGTCTGGCGCATGCGGCCGATGGCTTCTTTCATCGACGCCGCGCAACGCTGCATCTCGTCGAGTTGCTCGAACGGCGGATCGATCAGCATCACCGCGCGCTTTTCCTGCACCGGCAACATCGCCCGCGCCACATGCCAGCCCTCGCCCAGATGCACTTTCACTCGACGATCGCCGGCCATGTTGTCCTTGAGCAACACGCCATCTTCCGGGTGCTTCTCGTTGAGCATCACCCGATCCTGCGGCCGCGTCAGACGCCGTGCCAGCTCCGGCGAACCCGGGTAATAGCGCAACTGGCCATCCGGGTTCATCTCGTGCAGCACCTTCATGTAATCAGCGGTCAGCGCCGGCAGGTCCGGCTGATCCCACAACCGCGCAATGCCTTCCAGGTACTCGCCGGTGCGATTGGCCTGATCGCCCTGCAAGTCATACAGACCAATGCCGGCGTGCGTGTCGAGATAGGCAAACGGCTGCTCCTTGCGCGACATCAGGGCTATGAGGCGGGTCAAGGTCAGGTGTTTGAACACATCGGCGTGATTGCCGGCATGGAAGGCGTGACGATAATTCATGGCTGCTCCTGCGAGGGCCGCAAAGTTTACCTTTTACCGGTCGGCAAGTCAGGGGTTGGCGGCCGAGCGGACAAAAAGCCTGCCCTCACCCTAGCCCTCTCCCGGAGGGAGAGGGGACTGACGGTGGCGATCTTGCGAATTACGTCGACCTGAATGATCCACGTGATCTCAGGCTTGGCCAAGCGAAGTTCACCACTGAAGTCGCAAGTCGGCGTACATCACCCAGACAACTCGGTCAGTCCCCTCTCCCTCTGGGAGAGGGCTAGGGTGAGGGGCTTTGCTTTTATGGCGTTAAACTGGCTAACCATGAACGACAGGAAGTCAAAAACTCATGCGGTATCTCATCATCTGTTCACTCAGCCTTCTAAGTCCATACCTCGCCCTTGCCGACGAAACCCACATTGAACAGGCACGCCAGACACTAAAGAACTACGGGCTGGGCCACTGCATTCTGAAGCCATTCAACGAACGCTCAGCGCTGGAAAAAGACATTGCGCTGTCCGCCAATGCCTATTCATTCATGGGCAACGGCCTACATTCCATCCTGCAAGATGAAGACACGCTGCAAGTGCTGCACGATCCCTATAAAGAAACACTGAGCTACATATCGGCGGCTTACCAGCAGACACCGTCACGCAGCAAACTCTCAAATGAAAAAGTGGTGTTCCTTGCGTGCCTGAAGATCTACAACTCCGAAGCGTTCAACCGCTTTATCAAAACCCAAGATGCCTACATCTCTGACTGACCCCCCGATTTCAATCAATTAAAAGATCGCAGCCTTCGGCGGCTCCCACATGGGATAGGCGCTCACTCTGCCGAAGGCTGCGGCCTTTCGATCTTCAGGCGGGCAAGCTGCGCAAGCGCTTGCCGATGACATCGAGCACATCACAGCCATCGCGCAATGGGATGGCGCACAGCAGGGCGAAGTCGCTGAGGATCACGGAGTCGCATTCGATCGAGCCGCGCATGCACATGTTTTCCAGGACCTGAACCACGGCGCGGATGCGGTGGTTGGCAGCGTCCATGAGGATGTCGAGAGGCACATGGGTGTCGACGAACAGGCTGGGCATGTCGCTGCAATTGCCGGTAAGGGCCATGAAGCGGTTGTCGGGGTGAGGCGTGATTTTTTCGTAGGGTGAATCAGTATGCATATTGGTCATTTTCCGGGCCCCATGATTGATAAACGTGAGCCGCCATCACACCTTCCTACGGGTTAGGGTGGCAGCTGTGCGCAGGAGTAGGAACCGAGCAATCATGGACCTCGGCCACGCCGAAGCGTGCCCCACGCACAGCCGCCGCGAACGATCTTACGGACTTGAACCAAGTGCCGCAAAAAGCCAACGAACTGTAACGTCATGAATGCGGGGATCCTTCACCCTGCCACCGCTCTCGCAGTGACAACGAAAAGACTATCCCTGCAACTCACCACGCACCAGTTCATGAAAGCCGCCGCGATTCGAAGGAAACGTCCGAAGCGTTTGCCCCGAAATTTCACTCTGCCTCTGCCAGCAAAAACTCCAGAAGCGCCGATCGTGACGAATCTTCCGACATCGATAATTTGAAAAACTGCCCGACCTTGCAGCGCAAAACAGCCTCGGGAAACGCCTCGAACACGGCCGGTTGCTCCTCGCTCAGCCATTGCAAAGCATTGGCGATGCGTACGCTTGCATCAGTCTGCGCCAACAGCGATTGCGGCACGCTCCACCACGGAAAGACCCGCCCCGAAACCAGCGCACGGCCCCCGATTTCAATGGCCTGGCCATTGATCAAGGCTCGTGAAACGACTGGCAGCCATTGCGCGGGAATGACCTCGTCAGAGTGCAAAAGAGGCAGCAGAAACCGACCATCCCAAAAGCGAAAAAACACCGCTTTACCGTCCGGCATCAGCACTTGAGTCAGGCTGCGGAAATGTTCGACCAGCACGTCAAGATCCGCCGAAGACACCGCCAGCCACCCCCAGTCCCGCGAGTCGGTTTGCGTCACCCAACGTAAAAACTCACTGTCTGCAGCGACAATTCCCACATAGGGCATCACCGCGTCCCACTCGGCATAAATGGTCTCGGCCCAGACCGGATTTGCCGTGCCCTGCCAGGCTTTGAATGCATCGGCGTCGCTGGCACGGCCGAAAATGGCGAACAGTTGCTCCGACGCATGCAGCGGCTGCCGCGCCAGCCATTGTTCGGGCGTCAATTGTTCAGGCTGCACAGACACCGTCCTTGCACCGCTCACACTCTTCGCAGAAAGGCGCATCACCTTTGAGACTCATGATCTGTGCGGCGGTGAGAATCGCCGCCGGCGCAGCGGCCAGTTTCTCCGGCAATCCCGGCACCAACGGCGCAGCACTGGTCGCCACCATTGGCGCGCCGCCCACAACAATCGGCACGCTGCTGAAAATTCCGCCGGGGCCGATGTTGATCCACTGTCCGCCGGCCTGAATCGTCGCGCTCGCGCCGCCATCAATGACCACTTGCTGGCCTGCGCTGATATGGATCTGCGCCGAGGCGCTGGTGGCCTGGCTGTTTACCCGAACCTGTCGGTCGCCGAGCACGGACAAATGATCATCCTGCCTGACTTCGGTCTGGCGCTGGCCGTGGGTGATGCGTTGCTCGTCGGCCTTCAGTTCATGGCGGGCGGTGCCGGTGACCACCACACTGCGCTGATTATCGACCTGCAGCTGCTGGTCGTTGAGCACATGCTGGGTCCAGTTGCGCTGGGCACGCAGGTAGATTTCCTCGGCGCCTTTTTTGTCCTCGATGCGCAGTTCGTTATAACCGCCACCGCCAGGGCTGCTCTGGCTGCGGAAGATACTGCGGGTTTTGTCTGCCGGCAGATCCAGCGGCACAGGGGTCGCCGCATTCGGCAAACAACCCATGACCAGCGGTTTGTCGGCATCGCCATCAATGAAGCCGACCAGCACTTCCATGCCGACTCGCGGAATCAACACGCTGCCGTAGTGATCGTGAGCCCAACCGGTCGCGACGCGCAGCCAGCAACTGGAGTGCTCGTTGAGTTCGCCATCACGATCCCAGGCCAGTTGCACTTTGACCCGTCCGTATTCATCGCAATGGATTTCCAGATCTTTCGGGCCGGTGACCACGGCAGGTTGGTAGCCCGACATGCGCGGTTTTTCCGGGCACAGCGCCGGACGAAAGACCACGTCCCACGGCGTGGCGACGAAAGTATTGCGGTAGCCCTGAAAGGATTCGCCATCGCTGGTCACCGATTCCTCCAGCACCTGCGGCTGACGGCCGCGATGCTCGACACAGGTGAGCAACCACAGATCATTCCAGTCGCTGCGCGGATGCTCGGTGAGTTGCAGAAAATGGCCGCAGACCAGCGAGGATTCGTCGCTGCTGCCCTCGGCCTGACAGTAATCGGCGACGTGCCGTTCCAGCGCTCGCCGAGTCAGCTGTTTGCCGGTTTCACGATCACTGAATTGGCCGGGGAAATGATAGTCCTCCAGCACCGGACGCTGCTCGCCGTCACTGCGACTTTCCAGAGACAGCCGTGGTTTTTCGAAGTTGTAGTCGCGCCGGGTGACGACGCTGGTGCGGGTTTCCACGCGCACATTGAAACGCTGAATCGCCGGCGCGCCCGCCGACATGCCGCTGCCCGGCAAATACAGCGTCGGCGCGGGCAGCTTGGGGAATACGGTCTGGTCGTCGCCGAACACCAGCAAATGGCCTTCGGGGCTGTGTTGAAAGTGGTAATGAATGCCTACTTCGGCACACAGGCGCTGGATAAAGGCCAGATCGCTTTCGGCGTATTGCACGCAGTATTCGCGCTCCGGGTATTCGCTGCCCAGGCGAAATTCAAAAGCATCGCGCAGGATCGAATGGTCCTTGAGGATCTGCGTGACAATTTGCGGCACGCTCTGATGCTGAAAAATACGCTGGTTGATGCGATGCCCCAGATACGTCAGACGCGGGACAAGGCTGAGGTGATAGCATGTCAGACGTTTCCCGGAATCACCCTGTCCGACCTGATAAATCTGACCATGAATACCGCAACCCTGAGCATCGAAACTCAGAAACGCCTGACCATGCAGCAGGCTTTCCAGATCCAGGTCCGGCCGCTCGCTGACCAGTTCCAGCTCGAAGCGAAAGGGTTGGCTGATGGCTTCCCTGCCCGTGAACTCAAGGACTTTGAGGTCATGCCGGGCGCCTTCGAGGGTCAACGTGAAACGCGGTTGATTGGCAGGCGCGAACATCCGATGTCTCTCTGCAGTGTGAGGGCGGGCGATTCTGCATGAGGGGCAAGGGGTGCCGAGCAGGTGACGGGAAATTCAGATTTGCCCTACGTGGTTTGCTGAAAGGACCTTGTTAATTCGGCCGTTCGACTACAGACAATTCAATCAAACCTGCCACCCACCCTGTGGGAGCGAGCCTGCTCGCGAAAGCGGCATGTCAGTCGACACATTCATTGAATGATCAATCGCATTCGCGAGCAGGCTCGCTCCCACAATGGATTTCCACAGAATTCGAGAAATCACAGGCACAAAAAAACGGCCCGCTTCCTCTAGGAAACGGGCCGTTTTCATGTGAGCCGAAGCTCAGTCCATCACTTGTTCAGATGGAAGTCTTTTTCCGCTGCCTCGAAACGCTCAACCATGCCGCGAGTCGGTTCACCCGCCTTGCTGACAAAGTAGATGGCCAGGCTGGCGAAGATGAAGCCCGGAATGATTTCGTACAGACCCAGCAGTTCGAAATGCTTCCAGACCACCACGGTGATCGCGCCGACCAGAATACCGGCCAGTGCGCCGTTGCGGGTCATGTCTTTCCAGACCACCGAAATCAGCACCACCGGACCGAATGCAGCACCGAAACCGGCCCAGGCGTAGGAGACCAGGCCCAGTACGCGGTTTTCCGGGTTGGCAGCCAGCGCGATAGCAATCAGGGCTACCAGCAGCACCATGGCACGACCGACCCAGACCAGCTCCAGTTGCGAAGCGGATTTGCGCAGGAAGGCTTTATAGAAGTCTTCGGTCAGGGCGCTCGAGCACACCAGCAACTGGCAGCTCAGGGTGCTCATCACCGCAGCCAGAATGGCCGACAGCAGTACACCGGCAACCCATGGGTTGAAGAGGATTTTCGCCAGTTCGATGAACACGCGCTCCGGATTCTCGATCACAGGACCGGCTACTTCCGGGTGCGCCGAGAAGTAAGCGATACCGAAGAAGCCCACCGCAACGGTGCCGCCCAGGCACAGGATCATCCAGGCCATGGAAATGCGACGCGCCTTGGCGATCGACTTCACCGAATCCGCCGCCATGAAACGCGCGAGGATGTGCGGCTGGCCGAAGTAGCCCAGACCCCAGCCCATCAGCGAGATGATGCCGATGAAGGTTGTGCCTTTGAGCATGTCGAAGTTGCTTGGATCTTGCGCTTCGATGGCGAGGAACGTGGTGTCAACGCCGCCTGTGGCCAGCAGGACGATGATCGGCGTAAGGATCAGCGCGAAGATCATCAGCGTGGCTTGGACGGTGTCGGTCCAGCTCACTGCGAGGAAACCGCCGATGAAGGTGTAGGCAATCGTCGCCGCAGCACCGGCCCACAGCGCCGTTTCGTAGGTCATGCCGAACGTGCTTTCGAACAGACGGGCACCAGCGACGATGCCGGAAGCGCAGTAGATGGTAAAGAACACCAGAATCACGATCGCCGAGATAATCCGCAGCAAGCCGCTTTTATCTTCGAAACGGCTGGAAAAATAATCCGGCAGAGTCAGGGCATCGCCGTTGTGCTCGGTCTGCACACGCAGACGGCCGGCGACAAACAGCCAGTTCAGGTAGGCACCGACGATCAGGCCGATGGCGATCCAGCTTTCGGACAGACCGGACATGTAGATGGCGCCCGGCAGGCCCATCAGCAACCAGCCGCTCATGTCGGAGGCACCGGCAGACAGCGCGGTGACGACGCTGCCGAGGCTGCGACCACCGAGAATATAGTCGGAAAGGTTGTTGGTGGAGCGATAGGCCATCAAGCCGATCAGCACCATTGCTGCGATGTAGATCACGAACGTGATCAGGGTTGGATTGCTTACGCTCATTGAGTTACGCCCTGGCTTTGTTTTTATGTAGCGGCGGTGGTGAACCGCTCGCAAACGACGACGTTTGGCAGACGATCCGGGATCCCGCGCATTTAAGACTGATGTTTCCCCAGGAAAGCCATCAGCCGGTGCACCGGGTTATTCCCGGTTGCACCTTGGCGGCGAATGCTATGCAACAAAGCAAATAAGGTGCAACCAGTTTCGCGAGAATTAGTTGCACCCAGTCGGATTAATCGACGATCACCCCGTTTTTGCTCCCTTTTGTCGCAGTCATGGCTCTTTGCTAGAAGCAAAAGCACCAAGCAGGAGCAGCACTTTCGTACCAGAAATTATTTCCTGACGAGCTGCGTATTATTCCGGCAAAAAAAGGGTTGCACCCGGTTGCACCTCATTCAACGCACGGCTAATCTTGCGGCCAGCTGATGCCACGCAACTGTGGCAACCATGAGGATAAAAATATGGCTACCACCACCCTTGGGGTCAAACTCGATGACCCGACCCGCGAGCGCCTGAAGGCTGCCGCAACCTCGATTGATCGCACGCCGCACTGGCTGATCAAGCAGGCAATTTTCAATTACCTGGAAAAACTCGAGGGTGGTGCAACCCTGACCGAGTTGAACGGTTTGACCGCCAAAGACGCCGATGACGCAGGCGAAGTGCAGACCGATCACGCTCACCAATGCTTCCTCGAATTTGCTGAGAGCATTCTGCCGCAATCCGTGCTGCGTGCTTCGATCACCGCCGCCTACCGCCGCCCTGAGCCGGAAGTGGTGCCGATGCTGATCGAGCAGGCGCGCCTGCCAGCACCGATGGCCGAAGCCACCAACAAGCTCGCCGCGACCATCGCCGAAAAACTGCGTAACCAGAAAAGTGCCGGCGGTCGTGCGGGCATTGTTCAGGGTCTGTTGCAGGAATTCTCCCTGTCGTCCCAGGAAGGCGTGGCGCTGATGTGCCTGGCCGAAGCGCTGCTGCGCATCCCGGACAAAGGCACCCGCGATGCGCTGATCCGCGACAAGATCAGCACCGGCAACTGGCATCCGCACCTGGGCAACAGCCCTTCGCTGTTCGTCAACGCTGCGACCTGGGGTCTGCTGCTGACTGGCAAACTGGTCTCCACCCACAACGAAGCCGGCCTGACCTCGTCGCTGAGCCGCATCATCGGCAAGAGCGGCGAGCCGATGATCCGCAAGGGCGTCGACATGGCCATGCGCCTGATGGGCGAGCAGTTCGTTACCGGTGAAACCATCGCCGAAGCACTGGCCAATGCGAGCAAGTTCGAAGCCAAGGGCTTCCGCTATTCCTACGACATGCTCGGTGAAGCGGCACTCACCGAAGTCGACGCGCAGAAATATCTGGCGTCGTACGAACAGGCGATCCATTCGATCGGCAAAGCGTCCCACGGCCGTGGGATTTATGAAGGCCCGGGCATTTCCATCAAGCTCTCGGCGCTGCACCCGCGTTACAGCCGTGCGCAGTACGAGCGGGTGATGGACGAGCTGTACCCGCGCCTGCTGTCGCTGACCCTGCTGGCCAAGCAATACGACATCGGCCTGAACATCGACGCCGAAGAAGCCGACCGCCTCGAGCTGTCGCTGGACCTGCTTGAGCGCCTGTGCTTTGAGCCGCAGCTGACTGGCTGGAACGGTATCGGTTTCGTTATCCAGGCTTACCAGAAGCGTTGCCCGTACGTGATCGATTACGTGATCGATCTGGCTCGCCGCAGCCGTCATCGCCTGATGATCCGCCTGGTGAAAGGTGCGTACTGGGACAGCGAAATCAAGCGCGCCCAGGTCGAGGGTCTGGAAGGCTATCCGGTCTACACCCGCAAGGTGTACACCGACGTTTCCTACATTGCTTGCGCACGCAAACTGCTGTCGGTACCGGAAGTCATCTACCCGCAATTCGCTACGCACAACGCCCACACCCTGTCGGCGATCTACCACATCGCCGGTCAGAACTATTACCCGGGCCAGTACGAGTTCCAGTGCCTGCACGGCATGGGCGAACCGCTCTACGAACAGGTTGTAGGCAAGGTTTCAGAGGGCAAGCTGAACCGTCCGTGCCGCGTGTACGCACCGGTCGGCACTCACGAAACCCTGCTGGCTTACCTCGTACGTCGCTTGCTGGAAAACGGCGCGAACACTTCGTTCGTCAACCGCATCGCCGACCAGTCGATTTCGATTCAGGAACTGGTGGCCGATCCGGTGGCGCAAATCGAGCAGATGGCCACCGTGGAAGGCGGTTTCGGCCTGCCGCACCCGCGCATTCCGCTGCCGCGTGATCTGTACGGTGCCGAGCGCGCCAACTCCAGCGGCATCGACATGGCTAACGAACATCGTCTGGCCTCGCTGTCCTGCGCTTTGCTCGCCACTGCACACAACGACTGGAAAGCCGCGCCGATGCTCGGTTGCGCCTCCAGCAACGAAACGCCGGTTGCCGTTCTGAACCCGTCCGATCACCGCGATGTGGTCGGTCACGTTCAAGAAGCTACCGTCGAAGACGTCGACAACGCCATTCAATGCGCGCTGAACGCCGCGCCGATCTGGCAGGCCACCCCGCCGGCCGAACGTGCTGCGATCCTGGAACGTGCCGCTGACTTGATGGAAGGCGAGATCCAGCCGCTGATGGGCCTGTTGGCTCGCGAAGCCGGCAAGACCTACGCCAACGCCATCGCCGAAGTCCGCGAAGCGGTCGACTTCCTGCGTTATTACGCAGTGCAGGCGCGCAACGATTTCAGCAACGACGCCCACCGCCCACTCGGTCCGGTGGTGTGCATCAGCCCGTGGAACTTCCCGCTGGCGATCTTCAGCGGCCAGGTCGCTGCGGCATTGGCCGCCGGTAACCCGGTACTGGCCAAACCGGCTGAGCAGACTCCGCTGGTCGCCGCTCAAGCCGTGCGCCTGATGCTCGAAGCCGGCATCCCGGAAGGCGTGCTGCAACTGCTGCCGGGCCGAGGTGAAACCGTCGGCGCCGGTCTGGTCGGTGACGAACGCGTCAAAGGCGTGATGTTCACCGGTTCCACCGAAGTCGCGCGCTTGCTGCAACGCAATATCGCTGGCCGTCTCGACAGCCAGGGCCGTCCGATTCCGCTGATCGCCGAAACCGGTGGCCAGAACGCGATGATCGTCGATTCCTCGGCTTTGACTGAACAAGTGGTAATCGACGTGGTGTCGTCGGCCTTCGACAGCGCCGGTCAGCGTTGCTCGGCACTGCGCGTGCTGTGCCTGCAGGAAGATTCCGCCGATCGCGTCATCGAAATGCTCAAAGGTGCCATGGCCGAAAGCCGTCTCGGCAACCCCGAGCGTCTGTCCGTGGACATCGGCCCGGTGATCGACGCCGAAGCCAAGGCCGGCATCGACAAGCACATCCAGGGCATGCGCGACAAAGGTCGCAATGTTTACCAGGTGGCGATTGCCGACAGCGAAGAGGTCAAGCGCGGCACCTTCGTCATGCCGACCCTGATCGAATTGGAAAGCTTCGACGAACTGCAACGCGAAATCTTCGGCCCGGTACTGCACGTGGTGCGCTACAAGCGCAAGGAGCTGGACCAACTGATCGGCCAGATCAACGCCTCCGGTTACGGCCTGACGCTGGGCGTGCACACGCGCATCGACGAGACCATCGCCAAGGTGATCGACAACGTCAACGCCGGTAACGTCTACGTCAACCGCAACATCGTCGGTGCCGTGGTCGGCGTGCAGCCATTCGGCGGCGAAGGCCTCTCGGGTACTGGCCCGAAAGCCGGCGGCCCGCTGTATCTGTACCGCCTGCTGTCGACGCGCCCTAGCGACGCAATCGAGCAATCCTTCGCTCGCGGTGACGCCATCAGCGCCCCGGACGTGCGTTTGCGCGATGCCATGAGCCAATCGTTGAACGCGCTGAAAGCCTGGGCCGACAACAACAAGTTCGCTGACCTGAGCACCCTGTGCGTTCAGTACGCTGCGCAATCGCAGAGCGGCATCACCCGCGTGCTGGCTGGCCCGACCGGCGAGAAAAACAGCTACGCCATCCTGCCGCGCGAACACGTGCTGTGCCTGGCGGAAGTTGAAGGTGATCTGCTGACGCAACTGGCGGCGGTGCTGGCGGTGGGCGGTTCGGCGGTGTGGCCGGAAACCGAACTGACCAAGGCGCTATTCGCCCGCCTGCCGAAGGAAGTGCAGGCGCGGATCAAGCGCGTTGCCGACTGGAACAAGGACGAAGTGGTGTTCGATGCCGTGCTGCATCACGGCCACTCCGACCAGTTGCGCGGCGTCTGCCAGCAGATCGCCCAGCGTGGCGGTGCAATCGTTGGCGTTCAGGGCCTGTCCCAGGGCGAGACCAACATTGCCCTGGAGCGTCTGGTAATCGAACGGGCATTGAGCGTCAACACCGCTGCGGCGGGGGGTAATGCCAGCTTGATGACGATCGGTTAAACCCGATAAACCGGGCACCTGCATAGGTGTCCGGCATAGCAACAATCCCTGTGGGAGCTGGCTTGCCAGCGATAGCGATTTTTCAGTCAACCATCAATGTTGACTGAACTGCCGCCATCGCTGGCAAGCCAGCTCCCACAGTTGTTTTCGGCGCCTGTTAAGTCCGCGCGCGGCTCCAACATCACGCTTATCAATCATCCTGTTCAGTCTTTATCAGCACGCCTAGACTCGGCCCAACCCCAATTTCCAGGTAGGCCGCCATGTCCGAGACGCTGCTCAGTTCCCGCAATCTGGCTTTCGAGCTGTACGAAGTCCTCGATGCCGAGGGCCTGACCCGGCGCGAGCGCTTTGCCGAGCACAATCGCGAGACCTTCGACGCCGCCATCGGCACCGCGCGCAACATCGCCGAAAAGTATTTCGCCCCGCACAACCGCAAGGGCGATGAAAACGAGCCGCGCTATGAAGATGGCCAGGCCATTCTGATTCCCGAAGTGAAACCGGCGGTGGATGCCTTTCTCGAGGCCGGCTTTCTCAACGCCGCACGCAGCTTCGAGGCCGGCGGCATGCAATTGCCGACCCTGCTGTCGCAAGCCTGCTTCGCGCACTTTCAGTCCGCCAACGCAGCGTCGACCTCATACCCGTTCCTGACCATGGGCGCGGCCAATCTGATCGAGAGCTTCGGCAGCGAAGAGCAGAAACAGCGCTTCCTGCAACCGATGATCGACGGACGTTTCTTCGGCACCATGGCCCTGACCGAGCCCCATGCCGGTTCGTCACTGTCGGATATCCGCACCCGCGCCGAGCCCGCATCCGACGGCACCTATCGCCTCAAAGGCAACAAGATCTTCATTTCCGGCGGCGATCATCCGCTGTCGGAAAACATCGTGCACATGGTGCTCGCCAAACTGCCCGACGCCCCGCCGGGGGTGAAAGGTATTTCGCTGTTTATCGTGCCGAAGTTTCTGGTCAACGACGACGGCAGCCTCGGCCAGCGCAACGACGTGCTGCTCGCCGGCTTGTTCCACAAGATGGGCTGGCGCGGCACCACATCAACGGCGCTGAACTTCGGCGATAACGGCGAGTGCGTCGGATATCTGGTAGGCAAGCCACACCATGGCTTGAGCTACATGTTCCAGATGATGAACGAAGCGCGGATCGGCGTCGGTATGGGCGCGGTCATGCTCGGCTATGCCGGTTACCTGTATTCGCTGGAATATGCGCGTGAGCGGCCGCAGGGCCGGGTGCCGGACAGCAAGGATCCGACCACGGCGCCGGTGGCGATCATTCAGCACGCGGACGTCAGACGCATGCTGCTGACGCAGAAATCCTACGTCGAAGGTGCGTTTGACCTCGGCCTGTATGCCGCGCGTTTGTTCGATGACACCACCACGCTGGAAACCGAAGCCGAACGCAAACAGGCTCATGAGCTGTTGGACCTGCTGACGCCGATCGTCAAATCCTGGCCTTCGGAGTTCTGCCTCAAAGCCAACGAACTGGCGATCCAGATTCTTGGCGGCCACGGCTACACCCGTGAATATCCGGTGGAGCAGTACTACCGCGACAACCGCCTGAACCCGATCCACGAAGGCACCCACGGCATCCAGTCGCTGGATTTGCTCGGGCGCAAACTGGCGCAGAACGGTGGCGCCGGTCTCAAGCAGCTGATTCGATTGATCGCCAACACGGCCGAACGTGCCACTGCATACGATTCGTTGACCACCCTGCGCGAACCGCTGGAAAAACTCGTGGCCCGCTTGCAAACCGTGACCATCGGCCTGCTCACCGATCTGGCCCAAGGCAAGGTCAACAGCAGCCTGGCGAACTCGGCGCTGTACCTGAAAGTGTTCGGTCACGCAGTGATCGGCTGGCGCTGGCTGGAGCAGGCGATCCGCGCCGAGGAAGGCCTGGCCAAAGGCAATTCGGCGGATGTCGACTTCTATAAGGGCAAGTTGCAGGCGGCACGGTATTTCCTGACATGGGAAGTGCCGGGTTGCCAGCATGAGCTGGACTTGCTGGAGGCGCGGGATGATACGTGTCTGGGGATGCGGGAGGAGTGGTTCTGATCTGCAAGTTGTTTTGCGACTGAAACCATTCGCGAGCAGGCTCGCTCCCACAGGACACGTGGTGTTCACAGGATGCGTGAACATGCCGAATCCAATGTGGGAGCGAGCCTGCTCGCGAAGGCGTCAGCCCAGGCGATACAGCTTCAACTCAACTTGAACCCACCCATCTGCCGCGCCAGATCATCCGCCAGCCGCTGCAACATCTGACAATCCTCACGACACGCACGAACCTCCCCCGCCGTCGCCCGTGCCAGATCGGAAATCCCCTGCACGTTGCGGTTGATCTCTTCGGTCACCGCCGACTGTTCTTCGGTCGCTGTCGCCACCTGGTGGTTCATATCGCTGATGCGCTCGACCTGACCAGTGATCGCCGTCAGCGACGCGCCGGTCCGCTGGCTCGATTCAACCCCGGTGCCAGTCGCGGCCTGGCCGGTGCGCATCGATGACACGGCGTTTTCCGCGCCTTGCTTGAGGCTGCCGATCATCAGTTGAATTTCGTCGGTCGAGGCCTGGGTCCTGCGCGCGAGGGTGCGCACTTCATCGGCGACCACCGCGAAGCCACGGCCCATATCGCCAGCGCGGGCAGCTTCGATGGCGGCGTTGAGTGCGAGCAGATTGGTCTGTTCGGAAACGCCACGAATCACCGCCAGCACCGAATCGATCGACGCCACTTGCTGCGCCAGCTCACCCACTGCGCCCGCCGCTAGGCCGATCTCATCGGACATGCTTTCGATATGACGGATCGAGCCACCGACCACTTCCCGTGCCTGCAACGCCTCATCGCGCGCGGTTTGCGAGGCAAGCGCGGCGTTGCCAGCATTCTGCGCGATTTCCTGCACGGTCAGGCCCATTTCGTGGACGGCGGTGGCAACCATATCCGTCATTTCCTGCTGCCGGCCCGAACGCTCGGCGGTGTTATCCACTACCTTCGCCACCTGCCCCACGGCCGTGCGCAGGCGCTCGCTGGTGGTGAGCACTTCGCCGATCATTGCGCGCTGGCTGTCGAGGAAACGATTGAAGCCACGCGCCAGGTCACCCAGCTCATCGGCGCGGCTGGAATCTAACCGGTGGGTCAAATCTCCACCACCGCTACCAATGGCCACCAGCGCCCGTGTTACTTGGCGAATCGGTCGCACCAGACCCCGCGCCAGCCACACCACCAACGCCAGGCAGACCAACGCCACCACCAGACCGATGCCGCCACTCATCCACATCGCTTTCCGTGCTTCGGCGTAGATCTGCGACTGCGGCACTTCGGCCACCAGCGTCCAGCCGAGATCGCGCAGCGGCAGGCTGAAGGCGAGGAAGTCTTCACCGTCGCGCTGGAAGCTACTGTTGACCGCCTCCTTGTGCCCCATCAGCGCTTGCGCCGCATTGGCACCGATCTGCTCGGTCAAGGTGCGTTTGCCGCTGAACTGCGCCTCAGGATGGACCTGAATCAAACCGTCGGAACGCACGAGATAGACCTTGCCGCGTTCACCGAAACTGAAGTTGTGGATCAGCTCCGACAGCTCTTTCATGCTCAGCCCAAGCCCGGCGACACCGACGACTTTGCCGGCCTGCTCGACCTTCAAATCGATGAACAGGGCCAGCTCGCCTGTCGCGCCGTCGTTGTCGATATTGAGGGTACGCGGCTGATTGCTGTCGAGAAAGGAATAGAACCAGGCGTCGGCCGGTTTGGCGCGACTGAGGGTGCGGTCCAGGCCTTTTTCGGTGATGTAGTGATTGGATTCGGTGCCGATGATCAGCGCAGTGAAGGCCTTGTGTTCGGCGCGGATGCCTTCCAGATACTGCGCGAAGAGCGCAGTTTTGCTGCTGTCCTCGCCTGTCGCCAGCCAGTCACGCACCATGGTGTTGCTGGCGATGTCCTTGGCGGCGGTGAGCGGTTGTACGAGGATGCGTTCGATATCGTTGCGCGTCGCTTCGATACTCGACGGCAGCGCTTGCTCGACCAGGTAGCTCTGGGCGAGGCGGTTGACCACCAGGGTATAAATGCCAACCACAATCACGATGCTGATCAGCAGGGCCGCGCCCATGCCGAGAATCAACTGCCACTGAATACTGCGTCGCCACCACTGCATGGAGCACCCCCAAGGAATAAGTGGCCGAAACACTGCAACAGCCGTGCCGATTGTATACATCCCAACCGACAATCTATTCCTTGGTTGTGCGCAACTTCATCAGCCCTGACTGATGGTCTTGGCAATCGTCTCGACCGTGGCGCTGACTTGCTCTTGATAACGCTCGAGTTCTTCTTTGTGCTGCTTTTTCATTTCGATCTGCTGCGAGCACAGATTCATCGCCGCGAGCACCAGCAAACGGTCGCCGATCAGCGTCGGGTATTTGCGCTTGGTGTCTTCCAGCGCTGCCTTGAGCATCATCGCCGCGTCCAGCAGGGTCTGTTCTTCCCCGGCCGGTGCCTTGATCGAATAGTCCTCGCCGAGAATGGAGATGACTTTTACCCCTGCTGTGCCGTGGTTCATGCGCTGACAGGACCGGCATTGACGCGATCAACCAGCGCCTGAATGCGCGCGGCGGTGGCGCCGTGTTTTTCTTCCTGCTCCATCAGGTTCAGTTGCAGGTTTTCGTTTTCATCCTTGGCCTGGGCCAGTTCCGTGGACAGGGTCTGGTTGGTCTGCAGCAAGGTCTGGTTCTGTTGCACCAGGTCGCTGACGAGCTGTTCCAATTGGCTGAGGGATGCTTCCAACATTTTGATCTTCCAAGCGTTTTTCAAAGGGCGCGTACGATAAAGAAAAGTCACCACGGATGCCAGGGTTAAACCGGCGCAAGGCCTTGATTTTCCTGGCGGGCAAGCGTTCTCGCGAGTTTAAAAGACTGTGCTTGGTCGATCTGGTTCCTGCACTTCGTCGCTCAAGCCTGTCTGCGACAAATACGCACACCACCTCAAGACTTTAGTCGTATGACCGATAAGTCACCCATACAGCAGTCTCAACCCGCATGGATGCGGCCCTTTTCGGTATCCGCCCATGTCCCTTCGCAATATGAATATCGCCCCACGGGCGTTCACCGGCTTCGCCCTGATCGGCGGCCTGATGTTGATCCTCGGCGTGTTTGCGCTGAACCAGATGAGCAAGATCCGCGCGGCCGGCGAAGACATCGCCACCGCCAGCGTGCCGTCGATCAAGGCTCTGGACGAATTCACCCAACTGACCCTGCGCCTGCGCGTGCTGTCCTATCGTTTGCTGATCAATCGCGAACCCGACGTGCAGCAGAAAACCATCGAGCTGTTCGACCTGCGCAATCGCCAGATCGCCGATGCGCAACGCGCATACGAGCCACTGATCGAAGGCCCGCAGGAGCGTGCGGCGTACGATCAGTACGTGCAATTGCTGGCGCAGTACCGTCAGCTTGAAGAACGCATGAAAACCCTGTCGCGCAACAACCAGATCGCCGAGTTGCAGCAGATGCTCAACAACGATTTGCTGAGCAACTCAGAGGCCGTCAACACCGCACTTGCGCGTCTGCTGGAGATCAATACCCAGCAAATTGCCGAGACTGATCAGGGCGCCAAGGATCAGTACTCGATGTCGTTCGATCTGGTCGTCACTCTGCTGGTGATCGCCAGCGGCCTGACCTTGCTGTTCGCCTGGCTGCTGACCGTGAGCATTACCAAGCCGATTTCCAAGGCACTCGAGGCGGCGGAAACTATCGCCGAAGGCAACCTCACCCAGCCGATCCATGTCGATGGCGAAGATGAAGCCGGGCGCCTGCTGGCGGCGATGGCGAAGATGCAATCGAAGCTGCGCGACACCCTGCAGCGCATCTCCGGTTCGGCCACACAGCTTGCGTCTGCTGCGGAAGAGCTGAACAGCGTCACCGACGAAAGTGCGCGCGGCCTGACCCAGCAGAACAACGAAATCGAGCAGGCCGCCACGGCGGTCAATGAGATGACCAGCGCCGTCGAAGAAGTCGCGCGCAACGCGGTCAGCACTTCGGAAGCCTCGAAAAACGCCACCACTTCGGCGGGCGACGGCCGTGATCTGGTGCAGGAAACCGTCAGCGCCATCGAACGCATGAGCGCCGACGTGCAGAGCACCGCGTCGCTGATCGGCGACCTGGCCAATGAATCCCGCGACATCGGCAAGGTGCTCGACGTGATTCGTGGCCTCGCCGATCAGACCAACCTGCTGGCATTGAACGCAGCAATCGAAGCGGCCCGTGCCGGTGAGGCCGGGCGTGGTTTCGCCGTGGTGGCGGACGAAGTGCGCGCCCTGGCCCATCGCACCCAGCAGTCGACCAGCGAAATCGAGCGCATGATCGGCAGCATCCAGAGCGGCACCGAACACGCCGTGGATTCGATGCGCAACAGCACCGAGCGCGCCGAGTCGACGCTGAACATCGCCCGTGGCGCCGGGATGTCGCTGGACACGATCAACAGCGCCATCGTCGAAATCAACGAGCGCAACCTGGTCATCGCCAGCGCCGCCGAAGAGCAGGCGCAGGTGGCGCGGGAAGTCGATCGCAATCTGGTCAACATCCGCGATCTGTCGGTGCAGTCGGCAACCGGCGCCAATCAGACCAGCGCGGCGAGCAATGAGCTGTCGCGCCTGGCGCTGGATTTGAACAACATGGTTGGGCGGTTCAGCCTGTAACACACCTCGCTTGAGCTTCCCCTGTGGTGAGGGGATTTATCCCCGTTGGGTGGCGAAGCCGCCCCAAAAACAGCGTATGCGGTTTCATCAGAGGACCCGCGTACAGCGGTTTTACGACGGCTGCGCCGCCGAACGGGTATGAATCCCCTCGCCACAGTCATCATTCGCCGCATTTCCAGGGTGATTTTGCAGAAAACCTTTTTGACAGCATCACATTTCAACAGGTTAGAATCGCTGGCACGCAGACTGCATGGTCAGTTTGTGCCTCGTCTTTACGCTTCTGGAGTACTGCCTTTGAATGCGACGACCATCAACAGCCTGTTCTTGATCGGCGCGTTGCTGGTAGGCGCAAGCATTCTTGTCAGTTCTCTTTCTTCACGTCTCGGCATTCCGATTCTGGTCATCATTCTCGCGGTCGGCATGGCGGCCGGAGTCGATGGTGGCGGGATCATTTTCGATAACTACCCGACGGCCTATCTGGTCGGCAACCTCGCCCTGGCAGTGATCCTGCTCGACGGCGGCTTGCGTACGCGGGTGTCGAGTTTCCGCGTGGCCTTGTGGCCGGCGCTGTCGCTGGCCACGGTCGGGGTGTTGATTACCACCGGGCTGACCGGCATGGCCGCTGCGTGGCTGTTCGACCTCAATCTGATTCAGGGCCTGCTGATCGGCGCCATCGTCGGCTCGACCGACGCCGCTGCGGTGTTCTCGCTGCTCGGCGGTAAAGGCCTCAACGAACGAGTCAGCGCCAGTCTGGAAATCGAATCCGGCAGCAACGACCCGATGGCGGTGTTTCTCACCGTCACCCTGATCGACATGCTCGCCAGCGGCGAAACCGGCCTGCACTGGAGCCTGCTGAGCCACCTGATCCGCGAGTTCGGCATCGGTGGCGTGATCGGTCTGGGCGGTGGTTGGGTGATGCTGCAACTGGTCAACCGCATCAATCTCGCCGCCGGGCTCTATCCGATCCTCATCATTGCTGGCGGTCTGGTGGTGTTCGCGCTGACCAACGCCTTGCATGGCAGCGGCTTCCTTGCTGTCTATCTGTGCGGCCTGGTGATCGGCAACCGCCCGGTGCGCAGCCGCCACGGCATTCTGCACATGCTCGACGGCATGGCCTGGCTGGCGCAGATCGGCATGTTCCTGGTGCTGGGCCTGCTGGTCACGCCCCACGATCTGCTGCCGATCGCCCTGCCCGCCCTCGGTCTGGCGCTGTGGATGATTCTCTTCGCGCGGCCGCTGTCGGTGATGGTCGGCCTGCTGCCGTTCAAGGCCTTTCACGGTCGCGAAAAAGCCTTTATTTCCTGGGTCGGCCTGCGCGGCGCGGTGCCGATCATTCTCGCGGTATTCCCGCTGATGGCCGGGCTGCCGCAAGCGCAGCTCTACTTCAATCTGGCGTTCTTCATCGTGTTGGTTTCGTTGCTGGTGCAGGGCACGAGCCTGCCGTGGGTGGCCAAATTGCTCAAGGTGACCGTTCCGCCAGAACCAGCGCCGATATCCCGAGCGGCACTGGAAGTGCACGTGACCAGCGAGTGGGAGCTGTTCGTTTACAAGCTCGGCGCGGAGAAATGGTGCATCGGCTCGCCCCTGCGTGAGCTGAAAATGCCCGAAGGCACACGCATCGCGGCGCTGTTTCGTGGCCAGCAACTGCTCCATCCGTCGGGTAGTACGGTGCTGGAAGTCGATGATTTGCTGTGTGTTATTGGCCATGAACACAACTTGCCGGCCCTCGGCAAACTGTTCAGCCAGGCACCGCAACGCGGCCTCGATCTGCGTTTCTTCGGCGACTTCGTGCTCGAAGGAGACGCCCAGCTTAAAGCGGTTGCAGCGCTGTATGGCTTGCCGGCCGAAGGCATCGATCCGGACATGACTCTGGGCGCGTTCATTGCGCAAAAAGTCGGGGGTGCCCCCATCGTCGGTGACCAGGTGGAGTGGAACAACACCCACTGGACGGTGGCGGTCATGGACGGGAACAAGATCGGCAAAGTGGGCGTCAGATTCCCCGAAGGAAGTCGCCCGGGCCCCGGACTCTTCCTCTAAACTGCTCCCACTCTCACTTGCTTGACCGGTCTCTATGCCTACCCTGCGCTCCTTTTTCGCCGCGGCCCTGCTGGGCCTCAGTCTTGTCGTCGGCCCGCTGCATGCTGCCGAACCACCGTCCAGCGATGCCGTGCAGGCCAGCCTCGACAAGCTGGCCGACAGCAAACTGCCGGACGCCGACAAGAAGACCCTGCAGACCGTCCTGCAGAACACCCTCAATCAGCTGAACAACCAGCGTGATTACGAGCAGAAACTGATCGATCTCAAGCGTCAGCTGGCCAACGCGCCGAAGCAGACGATTGAAAACACCCGCGAACTCAGCCGCCTCAAGGCCACCGCACCGGTGCCGGTAGCGCAGCGTTTTCCGAAAGAGTCGATCCAGCAACTGGAGCAGATCCTTACCGATCGCTCGACCCAGCAGAGCGATCTGCAAAAAGCCCTGGCCGAAGCCAACAGCCTGATCATCACCGCGCAGACTCGCCCCGAGCGCGCTCAGGCGGAGATTTCCGCCAGCCAGACGCGCATCCAGCAGATCAACACCATCCTCAAATCCGGCAAGGACACTGGCAAAACGGTCACTGCAGAACAGCGCGACCAGTTGAACGCCGAACTGGCCGCACTCAATGCGCTGATTCCACTGCGCCGCCAGGAACTGGCCGGCAACACCCAGTTGCAGGATCTGGGCAATGCTCAGCATGACTTGCTCTCGGAAAAATCCGATCGTCTCGACCGCGAGATCCAGGAACTGCAAACCCTGATCAACCAGAAACGTCTGGCGCAGTCGCAGGAAACCGTTACCCAGCAATCGATCGAAGCGCAGAAGGCCGGCGGCAGCAGCCTGCTGGCGAGCGAGAGCGCGACCAACCTCAAGCTTTCCGACTATTTGCTCAAGAGCACCGACCGTCTCAACGAAGTCACTCAGCAGAACCTGCAGACCAAACAGCAACTCGACACCCTGACCCAGAGCGATTCGGCACTGGACGAGCAAATCAACGTGCTCAAGGGCAGCCTGCTGCTGTCGAAAATCCTCTACAAACAGAAGCAGGCGCTGCCGCACTTGAAGGTCGACCGCGACCTCGCCGACCAGATTGCCGATATTCGCCTGTATCAGTTCGATGTCAGCCAACAGCGGGAGCTGCTGAGCAATCCGGCGACCTACGTCGACAATTTGCTGGCCACGCAGCCGCCGGAGCAGGTCACGCCGCAATTGCGCAAAAGCCTGCTCGATCTGGCTAATACCCGCGCTGATCTGCTCGAGCGGCTGAACCGCGAGTTGAGCGCGATGCTCAACGAATCGATCACCCTGCAGCTCAACCAGAAACAACTGCTGAGCACCGCGCAAAGCCTGCGCGCGACCCTCGACGAACAGATGTTCTGGATCCCCAGCAACAAGCCGCTGGACGTGGAATGGATGCGCGGTGTGCCCGAGCGCCTGGAGCGGCAGGTCAACACCCTGCCCTGGGCGTCGAGCCTGAGCGAACTGGCTGACGGCCTGACCCAGCGGCCATTGCTGTTCCTGCCATTGGCGCTGCTGATCGGCGCCCTGTTGTGGCGACGCAAGGCCCTGTACGGACGCCTCAACAAGGTTCACCAGGACATCGGCCACTTCAAGCGCGACAGCCAGTGGCACACGCCGCAGGCGATTCTGATCAACATCCTGTTGGCGATGCCGGTGGCGCTGGGTCTGGCGCTGTGCGGCCTGGCCTTGCAGATCGACGCGCGCGGGCAGAACGCCAACATGGGCGCGGCGCTGTTGCAGATGGGCCAGGCCTGGCTGGTGTTCTACACCGCGTACCGGATTCTTGCGCCGGGTGGCGTGGCGGAATTGCACTTCCGCTGGGAGAAGCCGCAGGTCGAGTTCCTTCAGGGCTGGGTGCGTCGATTGGGCCTTGTGGTCATGGCGCTGGTGGCCGTGGTGGCCGTCGCCGAATTGCAACCAGCGGCGCTGGCCGATGACGTGCTCGGCATGCCGGTGGTGCTGACCTGCTACGCCTTGATGGCATGGCTGCTCAGTCGCCTGCTGATCAGCAGCCCGACGCACCAGAACGCTTCGCTGTTCCGCAAAGCCGTCGGGGTGATGTTCACCCTGCTGCCGATCGCCCTGTTTGTTGCGGTGTGCTTCGGCTACTACTACACCGCGCTGAAACTCAGCGACCGTTTGATCAACACCCTGTACCTGCTGATGTTCTGGCTGGTGATCGAGGCCACTTTCGTACGGGGCCTGAGCGTTGCCGCGCGGCGTCTGGCTTATCAGCGCGCGCTGGCCAAGCGGCAGGCGGCGAAAGAGGCAGGCGACGGCGAAGCGGTGATCGAAGAGCCGACGCTGGATATCGAAAAGGTCAACGAGCAGTCCCTGCGCCTGATCCGTTTGGCCCTGCTCGGCGGTTTCATCGCGGCGCTGTACTGGGTCTGGTCGGACCTGATTTCGGTGTTCTCGTATCTGGACAACATCACCCTTTACGAATACACCAGCGGCACCGGCGCCAACATGAGCATGGTGCCGATCAGCATCGGCGACATGCTCGGCGCGCTGATCATCATCGGCATCACCTTCGCGCTGGCGCGCAACTTGCCCGGCCTGCTCGAAGTGTTCGTGCTGTCCAAGCTCAATCTGGCGCAGGGCAGCGCTTATGCAACAACCACGCTGCTGTCCTACGTAATTGCCGGCGTCGGTTTCGTCACCACCCTGTCGACCCTCGGCGTCAGTTGGGACAAATTGCAATGGCTGGTGGCAGCGCTGTCGGTAGGCCTCGGTTTCGGTATGCAGGAGATCTTCGCCAACTTCATCTCCGGCATCATGATCCTCTTCGAACGCCCGGTGCGGATCGGCGACACCATCACCATTGGCAATCTGTCGGGCACGGTGAGCAAGATCCGCATCCGCGCCACGACCATCACGGATTTTGACCGCAAGGACATCATTGTCCCGAACAAGACGTTCATCACCGGGCAACTGATCAACTGGTCGCTGACCGACACCATCACCCGCGTCACGCTGAAACTCGGCGTCGATTACGGTTCGGATCTGGACCTGGTCAAGGAACTGCTGCTCAAAGCGGCCCGGGAGAACCCGCGTGTGCTCAAAGAACCTGAGCCACACGTGTACTTCCTCAACTTCGGCGAAAGCACCCTCGACCACGAACTGCGCATGCATGTGCGCGATCTCGGTGACCGCAACCCGGTGCTGGATGAGGTCAACCGCTTCATCAATCGCGAGTTCAAGAAGCAGCACATCAACATCTCGTTCCGGCAGATGGAGGTTTACCTGAAGAACCTGCACGGCCAGGAATACAAGATGGTGCCTGTGGAACCCGAGAACAAAACCATCGTGCCGATCGTCGACGGGCAGAAACCGTTGCCGGAACCGCCACCGAGCAAACTCGACTAACCGACATGGTCCCAGCAGAATGCTCGGACATTCTGCTGGAGCCGGCCCGTGAAAGCCCTCGACGAACTGACTTTCGACAACCGCTTTGCCCGTCTGGGCGACGCGTTCTCCGCGCACGTGCTGCCCGAGCCGATCGACAATCCGCGCTTGGTGGTCGCCAGCCCGGCCGCCCTGGCTCTGTTGGATCTTGATCTGGCCAGCGCCGAAACCGAAGAATTCGCGCAACTGTTTGGCGGCCACAAGCTGTGGGCCGACGCCGAGCCACGGGCGATGGTGTATTCCGGGCATCAGTTCGGCGGTTATACCCCGCAACTGGGCGACGGGCGCGGTCTGCTGCTGGGCGAGGTGTACAACACCGCCGGCGAGCATTGGGACTTGCACCTCAAGGGCGCCGGGCAGACGCCGTTTTCGCGCATGGGCGATGGCCGCGCGGTGCTGCGCTCGTCGATTCGCGAATTCCTCGCTTCCGAAGCGCTGTACGCGCTGAACATCCCGTCTTCGCGGGCCGCCTGCGTGATTGGCTCCGACACGCCCGTCTGGCGGGAAAAGCAGGAACGCGCGGCGATGGTGCTGCGTCTGGCACCGAGCCATATCCGCTTCGGCCATTTCGAATACTTCTACTACACCAAGCGCCCCGAGCAGCAGAAACAGCTTGGCGAGCATGTACTGGCGATGCACTTCCCCGAATGCCTCGAACAACCGGAACCGTATCTGGCAATGTTTCGCGAGATCGTCGAACGCAACGCCGAACTGATCGCCAAGTGGCAGGCTTATGGCTTCTGCCACGGCGTGATGAATACCGACAACATGTCGATCCTCGGCATCACCTTCGACTTCGGCCCGTTCGCCTTCCTCGACGATTTCGACGCAAATTTCATCTGCAATCACTCCGATGATCAGGGCCGCTACTCGTTCAGCAATCAGGTGCCGGTGGGCCAGTGGAACCTCAGCGCGCTCGCCCAGGCACTGACGCCGTTCATCAGCGTCGAGGCCCTGCGCGAAACCCTCGGCTTGTACCTGCCGCTGTTCCAGGCGCACTACCTCGACCTGATGCGCCGCCGCTTCGGCTTCACCACCGCCGAGGACGACGATCAGCAACTGCTGGAAAACCTGCTGCAACTGATGCAGAACAGCGGCGTCGACTACACGCTGTTCTTCCGCCGCCTCGGTGAAGAGTCAGCCGAACAGGCCATCGCCCGCCTGCGCGACGATTTTGTCGATATCAAAGGTTTCGATGCCTGGGGCGAACGCTACGTCGCCCGGGTCGGCCGCGACGGCAATGCCGATCAGGCACAACGCCGCGCACGGATGCATGCGGTCAATCCGCTGTACATCCTGCGCAATTACCTTGCGCAAAAAGCGATTGATGCGGCTGAGCAAGGGGATTATGCCGAGGTACGCCGACTGCATGCGGTGCTGAGCAGACCGTTCGATGAGCAGCCGGGAATGGAAAGTTACGCCGAGCGGCCACCGGAGTGGGGAAAGCATTTGGAGATCAGTTGTTCGTCGTAGGCGCTTCAGCTTAGCGGGTCGATTGCACTGATTACACGGTCGACGATGTCAGACATTGTCACGTCATCCAGTCGCTCGATGAATTTGGCCGTGCCGTCTCGTACCCGTTGTTCTATGTCAAAACTGCGAACCTGATTACACACCGCTACACCATTGGTTTCGTGGCCAGTAATGGCGACCGCCAAACCCATATTCCGGCTGAAATTCCCACCGCTAGTAACAGGCACCGTCATGCTCACGCCCAATGCGTTGATCTCTCTGGGCGTGATCACCACAAAGCGATGTCTGTTCATCATCTCCCGCCCCGCCACTGGGTTTAAATCAATCCAGTAAACGTCACCCCGCTGAGGGGGCTGTCGGCGCACCATCAACCCAGCTCCCGGCCGACAGAATCACCTTCAAGGGTCTCGCTAGTCTGGGCGTTAAGTTTCTGCAATTCTTCTGCGCCTTCGAGTAGCTCTGACAAACTATAACGCTTACGCGTAGCGGCTACGGCTGGACGAGCAATCAGTTCGCCATCGACCACATTCAGCTCTAGCTGTGCGCCAACCTCCAGATGCAACAACTTTAAAAGCGTGGGCGGAATCGTAATGACGGCAGCGCCGCCTTGGCGGCGTATCTTGAAAGTTACGGACATTATGTCGCTCCGATTTGATGCATAGGAATCATCGATTCCTGGATTAGTGCAACAAAAGTAGCACGCAGATAAAGACAAAGCGATCTCCTCACGACAAGCGTAAAACGCCGAATTGGTCTTCAGACTAGCCATCGATCCCGGAACGGTTTTGAGAAAAATGTGAGCAGTTGCGACATTGATAAGTTGGCAGATCGACTCCAAATCAGTTCTATAGACTGCCTATCAGAGAACCAATCATGACCACCCCACTCCTCATCCCCTGCCCCTCCTGCAACGGCGTCAACCGCATTCCAGCCGAGCGTCTCGCCGATCAACCCAAGTGCGGACGCTGCAAATCTGCGGTACTGCTGAGCAAGCCTTTCGAACTCAAACAAGGCGATTACGCCAGTCAGATAAAGGGCGATCTGCCGTTACTGGTGGATGTCTGGGCGGACTGGTGCGGGCCGTGCAAGTCGTTCGCGCCGGTGTTTGAGCAGGCTGCGGCGCAGTTGGCGGGCAAGTGTCGGCTGGCCAAGCTCGACAGCGAAGCGAATCAGCAGTTGTCGGCGCAGTTGGGGATTCGCTCGATTCCGAGTCTGATTCTGTTTAAAAACGGCAGGGAAGTGGCGCGGCAGAGCGGTGCGTTGCCATTGCCGCAGTTGATGGCATGGCTGCGTAGCCAAGGCATCTGACCCAACACAGACCACCCTGTGGGAGCGAGCCTGCTCGCGAAGGCGGTCGATCATTCAGCGCCGATGTTGAATGTGCCGGCCTCTTCGCGAGCAGGCTCGCTCCCACAGGATTAGCGTGTGAGTCGGGGAATCAGTGGTCTTCCAGCAGATTGTGCAGTTCCACAAACTGCTGCGTCAGCTTGTGCCGTGGATCGAGGTGGATCAGCGGCATGCTGGCCTGGTGCGACTCGCGCATACGCACCGAACTGCTCAGGTACACCGGCAATACCGGCAAGCCTTCGGCAATCAGCTCATCGAGAATCTGCTGTGGCAGGCTGGCCCGCGCCTGAAACTGATTGACCACGATGCCTTCGACTTCCAACCCTTCGTTGTGGTCATCCTTCAACTCTTCGATCTCGGCGATCAGGCCGTACAGGGCCTGACGTGAAAAGCTGTCGCAGTCAAAGGGGATCAACACTCGATCCGCGGCAATCAGCGCCGATACCGCGTAGAAATTCAGTGCTGGCGGGGTATCGAGATAGATCCGGTCGTAGTCTTCCGATAGCTCATCGAGCAACTTACGCAGCTTGTTGATCTTGTGCTTGGCCTCGAGCTTGGGCTGCAGGTCGGCCAGTTCGGCGGTGGCGGTGATGATGTGCAGGTTGTCGAAAGGGGTTTCGTAGATGTCCGCCTGATTCTTTTTCGAGAACGGCCCTGAAGACAGGGTCTGTTTGAAGAAATCGGCGATGCCCATCGGAATGTCATCGCCGGTGAGCCCGGTCAGATACTGAGTGGAATTGGCCTGGGCATCGAGGTCGACCAACAACGTGCGATAACCCTCGCTGGCGCTGACCGCCGCCAGATTGCAGGCGATGCTGGATTTGCCCACGCCACCTTTCTGATTGAACACCACGCGCCGCATGACCAAACCTCCGTGTATCAAAGAATGACCGAGTGTAGTTGGCGGTGACCGCGCTTCGCTACCTTCACGGACATGGACTACGCCGTCAGGTGTAAAAATCGACGCCCAGGCATGGAAAAAACCGCCAGCCATCCCAGAGACACCTGACAGACACGCCGCGTCAAATCTGGATAATGGCCAAGTGATAGCCATGCAGCGAACCGCTCGGTACATTTTGTTGGGCAAAATGTAACCAACATTTGCTACACACCCGTCGCACCGGGATAATGCGCGCCACCCGGCGCCCTGCGCCAAGCCAAGCCTGCTGCGGCGCTGGCGACTCAACGCGTCAACGAAAGCCCGCAGGGGCGGGATGAATGTCCGTGATCAACTTCAACATCGCCCAATGGCGCGCGTGGGCCCCGGGGCTCGACAGCGTGGACGCCTGGCAGGCCTGGAGCCGACAACCGGTCGTGCTGCAGAGCAGTGATGCCGCGCCCGATGTGTCGTTTCTGCCGGCCATGCAACGCCGTCGCCTCAGCCGCCTGGCGCGGATGGCCTTCAGCGTTGGCTGGCCGCTGGCCGAAGGCCGGGACCATCTGCCACTGGTGTTCGTCTCGCGGCACGGCGAAACCCCACGCACGTTTGAAATCCTCCGCGATCTGGCCACCGAACAGCCGTTGTCGCCGACCCAATTCAGCCTTTCAGTGCATAACGCGATCATCGGTTTGTGGTCGATCATGCGCGGTGAAACCAGCGAAATGACCGCCCTCGCCGCTGCTGGCGACGGCCTTGAACACGGCATGCTCGAAGCAGCGGCACTGCTTGATGAAGGCGCCCCGGCCGTGCTGCTGGTGATCACCGAAGAGCAACCGCCCGAGGCGTACTCGCAGTGGGTCGATGACGTGCCGTTCCCTTACGCGCTGGGTTTATTGCTCACGCCCGGTACCGACTGGCGGCTGACCCTGAACAGCAGCACCGAAACCCGGTCCAAGGCGCACTGGCCGCACGCGCTCAACCTGCTGCGAACCCTGCTCGGCCAGCAACCTGACTGCCAACATGCGTGGAAAAATCGTGTATGGACCTGGCATCGCAACCCGTGACCGCCAAACACCGCGACGCCTACTACTGGCGCCTGCTGGCCACTGCTGCGAGCTTCGCCCTGTTCGGGCTCGGCGGGCTGTGTCTGCGCCTGCTGGTATTTCCGCTGCTCGGCTGCCTGCCCGGTGACGCGCTGGTCCATCGCCTGCGCGCGCGGCGTACGGTCAGTCGCTTGTTCTGGTTTTTCGTGCGTTTCATGGCCCGCACCGGCGTGCTCACTTACAACATCGAGGGTGCCGAGCGCCTCGGCCGACCTGGGCAGATGATCATCGCCAACCACCCGTCGCTGATCGATGTGGTGTTTCTCATCGGTCTGGTGCGCCACGCCAATTGCGTAGTGAAGAAAACCCTCTGGGAAAACCCGTTCACCCGTGGCCCGCTGCGCCGTACCGAGTACATCAGCAACGACGGCAGCATGGATATGCTCGACGCCGCCGCGCAGTCGTTGCAGGACGGCCAGACCCTGATCATCTTCCCCGAAGGCACCCGCACCCAGCCGGGTCAGGCGCCGGCCTTTCATCGGGGGGCGGCGGCAATTGCCCTGCGCGGTGCGAAAATCGTTACCCCGGTGATCATCAAGGTCAGCCCGACCACCCTGACCAAAGCCGAGCCGTGGTATCGCATCCCCCATCGCCGCGTGCACTTCAGTTTTCGCGTGGGGGCCGATATAGACCCACAGACCTTCGCCGCGCAAGGCCCCGCACCGCAGGCCTCGCGCAAGCTCAACGATTATTTGCATGACTATTTCATTAAGGAGCTCGCCGCAGATGAGCGATCAGAACACCGCTAGCCTGGTGCGTGACATCAAACTGCTGATCATCGACGCCTTGGGCCTCGAAGACATCAGCCCCGAGGACATCGGCGACGAGCAGACATTGTTCGGCGAAGGCCTCGGCTTGGATTCGGTGGACGCGCTGGAACTGGGCCTGGCGATCCAGAAAAAATACGGCATCAAGATCGACGCCGATGCCAAAGACACTCGCAACCATTTCACCAACGTGGCCAGCCTTGCGGCATTCGTCACGGCAAAACAGGCAGCTTGAGACCGGACCATGCAAACTCGTGACGATATCTTCAACACCCTGCGCGATGCCCTGGTCGAGCTGTTCGAACTGGATCCGGCTCGTGTAAGCATGGACGCCAATCTGTATCAGGATCTGGAAATCGACAGCATCGATGCGGTCGACCTGATCGATCACATCAAACGCCAGACCGGCAAGAAAATCGCCGCCGAAGAATTCAAATCGGTGCGCACCGTCGGTGACGTGGTCGAGGCGGTGTTCCGTCTGGTTCAACCGGCCGCATGAGCCGACTGATCGGCCTGGGCCTGCTGCTGGCCGGTCTGCTGTACCCCTTTGCGGTGTATTTCGGCATGGAGCATTTCGCCCCGTGGCAATTTGCACTGCTGCTGGGCAGCCTGTGGCTGGCGCGCGCTCTGACCGGCGAACGCAAGCCCGGCAGCCTGTGGATGGCGTGCGTGGCGATGGTGTTCTGCCTGCTGCTGGCGGTGTTCGACAGCCCGCAGCTGCTGCGCTGGTACCCGGTGCTGATCAGCGCATTCATGCTGGTGCTGTTCGGCGCCAGCATGAAATACGGCCCGCCAATGGTCGAGCGTCTGGCGCGCTTGCGCGAGCCGGAGCTGCCGCAGGTTGCCATTCGCTATACGCGCAAGGTCACGCTGGCCTGGAGCGTGTTTTTCTTCTGCAACGGTTTGTGCGCTGCGCTCCTCACCCTGTGGGCGCCGCTGGATTGGTGGATGTTGTACACCGGCCTGATCTCCTATGGATTGATCGGCCTGATGTTTGCCATTGAATGGCTGATACGACAACGGGTAAGAGGCCGTACATGAATTGGATAAAACTTGAGCAGCTGTTGCTCAAGGCACTGCCGGCACGGGCGATCTGCCAGGCGCCGGCCCTCGATCACACGCAACTGCGAGCGCAGGCCTTGAGCGTCGCCGCGGGTCTGCAAAGCCGAGGCGTGAAAAGGCTGGCCGTGCATCTGGAAGATGCCGCCGACCTTGCCATCGCCCTGCTCGCTGCCTGGCGTGCCGGCGTCAGCGTGTTGCTGCCGGCGGATCTGCAAGCGCAGACGCGTCAGCGCTGGTCGCAGGAAGTCGATCTATGGCTGACCGATCAACCCGGCGACGCCCAGTTGCACGACTTCACTCAGCCCGGCCTGCCCGGTGCAGAACTGAATCTCGATCAATGCCGCCTGAGCCTGTGCACTTCCGGCTCCAGCGGCGAGCCCAAGCGCATCGACAAGACCTTGCGCCAGTTGGCCAACGAGGTCGAAGCGCTGGAGCAGTTGTGGGGCGCAGACCTCGGTGAAGCCTGCATCATCGGCAGCGTCGCCACGCAACACATCTATGGCCTGCTGTTTCGCGTGTTGTGGCCATTGTGCGCCGGGCGCCCGTTCGTGCGCCGGCAACTGGCCTTTTCCGAAGACTTGCAGCGCGCCAGCCGCGAATACCCGGCCTTCGCCTGGGTCGCCAGCCCGGCGCTGCTCAAGCGCATGGGCGACAACCTCGACTGGCCGGCCCTGAGCGCGGTGCGCCGGGTGTTTTCCTCCGGGGGCGCGTTGCCGTCGGAAGCGGCGCAAAGCCTGCGCCAGCGCTTGCAGCAATGGCCGACAGAAATCCTCGGCAGCTCGGAAACCGGCGGCATCGCCTGGCGTCAGGGCGAGTCTTTGTGGCAGCCGTTTGCCGGCGTCGAGCTGAGCCAGGACAGCGACGGCGCCCTGCTGATCGCCTCGCCTTACCTGCCTGCCGGCCATGTCGAACACAGCGCCGACGCCGCGCGCATCGCCGCCGATGGTCGCTTCGAACTGCTGGGGCGACTGGACCGCATCGTCAAACTGGAAGAAAAACGCATCTCGTTGCCGATGCTTGAGCAGGCCTTGGCAGCCCATGACTGGGTCGCCGAGGCGCGCCTCGGTGTCGTGCAGGAAAACCGCGCTTCGCTTGGTGCGCTGCTGGTGCTCAGCGAATCGGGTCTGTTTGCCCTGCGCGAGCACGGCCGCCGTGGTCTGACCGAAACCCTGCGCAAACATCTGAGCCAACATTGCGAAGCCCTCGCCCTGCCCCGACGCTGGCGCCTGCTGCGGCAAATGCCGTTGAACAGCCAGGGCAAACTGGCGCAAGCCGACGTCGAAGCGCTGCTGCTGGCCGCACGGCCGAAAATCCCCGAAGTGCTGGAGCAAAGTGCAAGCGACGGCGAGTGGAGCCTGCAACTCAGCGTGCCGCCGGATCTGGCCTACTTCAGCGGACACTTTCCCAAGGCGCCGGTTTTGCCCGGCGTAGTGCAGGTGGAATGGGCGCTGAATCTGGGTCGGCAGTTGCTGAATCTGGACGGCGCGTTTGCCGGAATGGAAGTGCTGAAATTCCAGCAACTGGTGCGCCCGGGTGATGAAATCCAGCTGCATCTGCGTTTCGATGCCGAGCGCGGCAAGTTGTATTTTGCTTATCGCAACGACACGGCGACGTGTTCCAGCGGACGCATTCTTCTGGGGCCTGCCCATGCATAACCCCTGCGCCGTAATCCCGGTGTACAACCACGAAACCGCGATCACCACCGTGGTCGATGCCCTGCTTGCACAAGGTCTGCCGTGCATTCTGGTGGACGATGCCAGCGAGCCGTCCTGCGCGCGGGTGCTCGACACCCTGGCCGAGCGCGACGGGGTTTTCCTGGTGCGTCTCACAGCCAATCAGGGCAAGGGCGGCGCGGTGATGACCGGTCTGCGTGAAGCCTCGCGTCTGGGCTACAGCCATGCCTTGCAGGTCGATGCCGACGGTCAGCACGATTTGCACGACGTCGCGCGCTTCGTCGGCGAATCCCGCGCCCATCCCGAGGCGATGATCTGCGGCTATCCGCTGTTCGACGAGAGCGTGCCGAAAGGGCGTTTGTACGCGCGCTACCTGACCCACGTGATGGTGTGGATCAACACCCTGTCGTTGCAGATTCGCGATTCGATGTGCGGCTTCCGTGTCTATCCGCTGGCGCCGACTCTGGCGGTGATTGACTCGGCGAAAGTCGGCAAACGCATGGATTTCGACTCGGACATCCTCGTGCGTCTGGCCTGGCGCAATCAGCCGATGCGCTGGCTGCAGACCAGCGTGCATTACCCGTTGGACGGTGTATCGCACTTTCGCCTGTTCCACGACAACGCGCTGATTTCCAGCATGCACACGCGGCTGTTCTTCGGCATGTTGCTGCGTTGGCCGGTGATCCTCTGGCGGCGGTGGAAACCATGAGCGAAGAAGTCGACAAGAAGCACTGGGCCGACCGCGAAGAGCGCGGCAGTTTCCTGCTGATGAAATTCACCGCGTTCGCCGCCAAAGTCCTCGGCCGCCGCCTGCTCAGTCCGTTGCTTTATGGCATCGTGCTGTATTTCTTTTTGTTCGGCCGCGTCGCCCGGCGCAGTGCCTGGCAGTACCAGCAGCGGCTGGCCGCGTGGAGCCGGCGCGACGACCTGCGCCCGAGCCACTGGCGGGTGTTTGGCCAGTTCATGACCTTTGCCGATTCGCTGCTCGACAAGCTCGATGTGTGGAACGGCAAGCTGCGCATCGAGCAGATCGAAATCATCGACCCGGCGCTGCTGCGCAAGCAGTTGCGCGGCAGTCGCGGGCAACTGCTGGTCGGCGCGCATCTGGGCAATCTCGAAGTGTGCCGGGCGCTGGCGGAGATCGGCGAAAAGGTCACCATGAATGTGTTGGTGCACACCAAGCATGCCGAGCAATTCAACCGCTTGCTTGGCGAGGCCGGGGCGACCAATCTGCGCCTGATTCAGGTCAGCGAACTCGACCCGGTGATCATGCTGCAACTGCACGAACGGCTGGAACGCGGCGAGTGGTTGGCGATTGCCGGTGACCGCGTGCCGCTGCACGGCGGGCGCAGCGTGACAGTGGACTTTCTCGGCCATCCGGCGCCATTTCCGCAAGGCCCGTGGTTGCTGGCCGGCCTGCTCAAGTGCCCGGTCAACCTGCTGATGTGCCTCAAGCAACCCGACGGCCACTATCGCCTGACCCTCGAACCGTTCGCCGACGCGGTGGTGTGGACACGCCGCGAGCGCGAGCAGGTCATTCATCAGTGGGCCACTCGCTACGCGCAGCGCCTGAGTCACTATTGCCTCGAAGCCCCGCAGCAATGGTTCAACTTTTACCCTTTCTGGAAGACCGATGACGACGCCAACCCATGAGCCGGTAACCTTCGGCGAACGCCCTTTGCGCATCGAAGACGTGCTGGCCCTGGCCAACCGTCAGGCGCCCGTGCAGTTGCAGGCTGACGCCGACTATCGCGAGCGCATCGCCAAGGGCGCGCGGTTTCTCGATTCGCTGCTGGACAAAGAAGGTGTGATCTACGGCGTCACCACCGGTTACGGCGATTCCTGCGTGGTCGCGGTGCCGCTGCATCACGTCGAGGCGCTGCCGCGTCATCTCTACACTTTTCACGGCTGCGGCCTGGGCAAACTGCTCGACGCGCAGGCCACCCGCGCGGTGCTGGCGGCGCGTTTGCAGTCGTTGTGTCACGGCGTTTCCGGGGTGCGCGTCGAACTGCTCGAGCGTCTGCATGCGTTTCTCGAATACGACATCCTGCCACTGATTCCCGAAGAGGGTTCGGTGGGTGCCAGCGGCGATCTGACGCCGTTGTCCTATGTCGCCGCAACCCTGTCCGGCGAGCGCGAAGTGCTGTTCCGTGGCGAACGTCGTCAGGCTGCCGACGTGCATCGCGAGCTCGGCTGGACGCCGCTGGTGCTGCGTCCGAAAGAGGCGCTGGCGCTGATGAACGGCACGGCGGTGATGACCGGCCTCGCCTGCCTCGCCTTCGCTCGCGCCGATTACCTGTTGCAACTGGCCACGCGCATTACCGCGCTCAACGTCGTCGCGCTGCAAGGCAATCCGGAGCACTTCGACGAACGTCTGTTCGCCGCCAAACCGCACCCGGGGCAGATGCAGGTAGCAGCGTGGTTGCGCAAGGATCTGGCAATCGACGCGCCGACCGCGCCACTGCATCGTCTGCAGGATCGCTACTCGCTGCGTTGCGCGCCGCATGTGCTCGGCGTGTTGGCCGACAGCCTGAACTGGCTGCGCGGCTTCATCGAAACCGAGCTGAACAGCGCCAACGACAACCCGATCATCGACGCCGAAGCCGAGCGTGTTCTGCATGGCGGGCACTTCTACGGCGGGCACATTGCGTTCGCCATGGACAGCCTGAAAAACCTCGTGGCCAACGTCGCCGATCTGCTTGATCGGCAACTGGCACTGCTGGTCGACGAACGCTACAACCACGGCTTGCCGAGCAACCTCTCCGGCGCCCCGGCCGAGCGGGCGATGATCAACCATGGCTTCAAAGCGGTGCAGATCGGCACCAGCGCCTGGACCGCCGAAGCGCTGAAAAACACCATGCCGGCCAGCGTGTTCTCGCGCTCCACCGAGTGCCACAACCAGGACAAGGTGAGCATGGGCACCATCGCCGCCCGTGATGCGATTCGCGTGCTGGAGCTGACCGAACAGGTCGCCGCCGCCACGCTGCTCGCCGCCAATCAGGGCGTGTGGCTGCGCGCTCAAGCCGCCGATGCGCGCCCGCTGCCGCCGGCACTGGCAGCGATGCACGAAGAGCTGGGCAAGGACTTCCCGCCGGTCATCGAAGACCGCGCGCTGGAAGGCGAACTGCGCCTGTGCCTGCAACGCATCGCCGCGCAACACTGGAGGCTGCATGCGTAGTGCCGGAGTGCTTCATGCCGATACCGAGATTCTCGTGCCGTTTTTCGACGTCGACACCATGCATGTGGTCTGGCACGGCCATTACGTCAAATATCTCGAAGTGGCACGCTGTGCGCTGCTGGACAAGATCGGCCATAACTACACGCACATGGTCGAGTCGGGTTACGCCTGGCCGATCATCGACCTGCAACTTCGCTACGTGCGCGGCGCGGTGTTCGGCCAGCGGCTGAACGTGCGCGCCAGTCTGGTCGAGTGGGAAAACCGTCTGAAGATCAATTACCTGATCACCGACCTGCAGACCGGCGAACGCCTGACCCGCGCAAGCTCCGTGCAGGTCGCCGTCGAAGTCAGCAGCCGCGAGATGCAACTGGCTTCACCCAAAGTCTTCACCGATGCCGTGGAAAGGATGCTGCGATGAATGTGTTTTATAGAAGCCTCGGCGCACTGACGCTGCTGGCCGTGTCGTCATGGGCCAATGCCTTCGACCTGCAACAACTGAGTGAGCAACTGGCGAAACCGGATGTTATCCACGGCCAGTTCATTCAGGAAAAACACCTGCGCGCCCTGCCGCAGCCGCTGATCAGCAAGGGCAGCTTCGTCCTCGCGAAAAATCATGGCTTGCTGTGGCTGTTGAAAACTCCGCTGCAACAGGATTACCGCATCACCGCCAATGGCATCGCCCGCCGTGACACCAACGGCTGGCAACTGCTGCCGAACAAGAGCGCCGGCGCCGAACAGAACCGTTTGTTCCTCGCCGTGCTGCAAGGGGACAGCAGCGGTTTGCAGCGGGACTTCGAACTGGCCCTGAGCGGCACGGCGCAGCAGTGGCAACTGACCCTGACGCCGCGTTCGATGCTGCTCAAGCAAGTGTTCCAGCAGATCAATATCGATGGCGGCGCCCTTGTGCAAAGCATCGAACTGCTGGAAACCCAGGGCGACAGCACCCTGCTGCGCATGCAGGACAGCACGGCCGAGCAACCCTTGAGCGAAGCGGAGCAACATGACTTTGCCGAGTGAACGCAAGCTGCCCTGGCTGTTTCTGAGCCTGCTGCTGGCCGTCGTCGCGCTGGCTGCCTGGCAGTGGCGCGACGGTGCGCCGCTGTCGGCCAATCTCATGGAGCTGGTACCCGGGACCAGTCCAGACGCGCTGGAGGTGCGCGCCGAACAGCGCATGCAAGAACCGCTCAATCGCGAAATGCTGGTGCTGGTTGGCCACGCCGATCGCCAGCAAGCGCTGACCATGGCCCAGCAACTGGGCGAACAATGGCAGGCCAGCGGTCTGTTCGAAACCGTGCAGTGGAACCTGCAAGCCGACTTGCCGGCGCTGCGCAAGCAATTGCTGCAAGGACGTTTGGCGATGCTCTCGGCGGATGATCGGCAGCTACTCAGCGAGCACCCCGACGCGTTCATCCAGCAGCGGGTGCAGGCGCTGTTCGATCCGTTCAACGGCTTCACCCTGGTGCCGAGCCAGGACGACTGGCTGGGCCTGACCGGGCGCATCCAGAACAGCCAGCCGAAACATGGCGCAGTGCAACTGGACATTGGCAGCGGCGCACTGGTCGCCGAGGCCGACGGCAAGAGCTGGGTGATGCTGCGTGCGCGCACCACCGGCAATGCTTTCGACATGAACCTGCCGTTGCAGGTGGCAGAGCTGCTCCAGCACAGCCGCGAGCAAGCGGCGCAAAGCGGCGTGCAGTTGCTCGCCGCCAGTGGCCTGCTCTATGCCGCCAACGGCCAGCAACAGGCTACTCGCGAGATGACTTGGGTCGGCGGTGGCGCGACGGTGGGCATTCTGCTGTTGCTGTTGTTGGCGTTTCGCCGCTGGGGCGTGCTGCTGGCGTTTGTGCCGGTGCTGGTCGGCATGCTGTTCGGCGCGGTGGCCTGCGTGGCGCTGTTCGGTCACATGCATGTGATGACGCTGGTACTCGGCTCAAGTCTGATCGGCGTTGCCGTCGATTACCCACTGCACTATCTATCCAAGAGCTGGAGCCTCAAGCCCTGGCACAGCTGGCCGGCCCTGCGCCTGACGTTGCCGGGGCTGACCCTGAGCCTGATCACCAGCGTCATCGGCTATCTGGCGCTGGCGTGGACGCCGTTCCCGGCATTGACGCAGATCGCCGTGTTCTCCGCTGCCGGCTTGCTCGGTGCGTATCTGTCGGCGGTCTGCCTGCTGCCGGCGCTGCTGAAAAATGTCCAACTGCGCCCGGCGCAATGGCCGCTGCGCCTGGCCGAACGCCTGATTCATCTGCGTGAGGCGCTGCTCGGTTGCATTCGCACGCCCGCGCTGCTGGCCCTGCTGATCGCCTTCTGCGTCGGCGGCCTGATGCAGTTGCAGAGCAAAAACGACATCCGCCAATGGGTCGGCGCGCCGCAGCATCTGACCGACGAAGCGCAGACCATCGCGCGCATCACCGGGTATCAACCGACCAGCCAGTTCTTCCTGATCCGCGCGGCCAATCAGGAGCAATTGCTTGAGCGCCAGGCAGCGCTGAGCGAGCGCCTGCAGCAACTGGTCAACCTCGACAAACTGCAAGGCTATCTGGCCCTGGATCAACTGGTCAGCGCGCCGAGCCAGCAACAGCAAGTGCGCGAATCACTGAACAAGCTGCCGTCATTCTGGCAACCGCTGCTCGATCTCGGCGTGCCAGTGACGGCGTTGCAAAACGAATTGCAGCAATTGCAGACCCTGCCCGCCGAAGACATCGACGCCGCGCTGGCCGGCCCGCTCGGTGAGCCGTATCGGACACTGTGGCTTGGCCCGACTGAAGACGGCGTTGCAGCAATCACCAGCCTGCAGGGCTTGAACAATCCGTCGTTGCTGCGCGTGCAGGCACTCGATTTGCCGGGGGTGGTGCTGGTCGATCGCCTCGGTGACCTGAACAAGGTGTTTGCCGCCACGCAGATCAGCGCCGCCGAACTGAAGCTGGTCTCCTGCGTGTTGATCGTGCTGGTGCTGATGCTGCCGTTCGGCCTGACCGGCGCACTGCGCATCGTCGCCCTGCCACTGCTGGCGGCGCTGTGCAGTCTGGCCAGCCTTGGCTGGCTCGGTCAGCCACTGACCCTGTTCAGCTTGTTCGGCCTGTTGCTGGTGACGGCGATCAGCGTCGATTACGCAATCCTCATGCGCGAACAGGTCGGCGGCGCAGCGGTAAGTCTGCTCGGCACCTTGCTCGCCGCCGTCACCACGTGGCTATCGTTCGGCCTGCTGGCGGTCTCCAGTACGCCGGCGGTGAGCAATTTCGGCCTGTCGGTAAGCCTCGGCCTGGCGTTCAGCTTCATGCTCGCACCGTGGGCCGGGCGCCATGAACCGGTTGCGGAGCCAGCGGCATGATGGTCTTAGGCTTCTGGTTGCTGGCCATGGCGCTGTTTGCCCTGGCGACCCGGGTCGGCCGCCATTTCGGTCTGATACCGATCGTCAGCCAGTTACTGCTGGCGAGCTTCGGCTTGCCGCTACTGATGTACTTCTGGATCGAACCGGGCTGGCAGCTCAGCGGCGCACAACTGATCGCCCCGGACTGGCTGAAAAACCTCTACAGCCTGAGCTTCGCCCTGCTGCTCGGGCATATCCTCAGCGATGTCATCGATCTGCGTCTGGATCGCCAGAGCGTAAAAATCGCTGTGCCGAGTTTCGCTGTGCCGTTCGCTTGCGGGCTGGCGGTCGCGTATTGGTTGCTGCCGGCGCAGCCGTGGCTCAACGCAATGGCCATCGGACTGGTCTTCGCCATAACGGCGATCCCGGTGTTGTACCTGTATCTGCGTCACATCGATTACCCGCCCGCTGCCACCCGGCGTCTGGTGCAAACCGCGATCCTTATCGATCTGACTTGCTGGACGCTGTTCGGCCTCGCCCAGGGCAGCCTGCACTTGAGCAGCCTGTTGCTGCCCGTGGCCATGGCCGGCGTGCCACTGCTTTTGCACCTGCTGCGCGTGCGTCGCCCGCTGACCCACAGCCTCGGCTTCTTCGCCCTGCTGGTCATGGCCGAGCATTACAAACTCAACGCGCTGATTTTCGGCATCGGCTATCTGCTGTGCATGGCGCTGCTGAAAGTGCCGTTGGTGCTGCCGTTGCCGGCACGCTGGATGAGCCGCTTGCAGACGTGGATCGCGATCCCGCTGATCCTCACGTTCGGTATCGTCCAGATCGACGTGCACAGCGCCCTCGCCAGCCTGGGCGCCGGGCAATGGGCGGCGCTGCTGCTGTTGCCGATTGCCAGTAAACTGCTGGGCAACTGGCTCGGCCTCGGTTGGGCGGGCGCCTCGTTCGCTGGCGCCAGCCGCTGGCGCGAAAGCGTGCTGCTGAACATTCGCGGCCTGAGCGAAATCGTCTTTCTCAATCTGCTATTGCAACAAGAGCTCATCACCCCGGCGCTGTATTTCGCGCTGATGCTGATGGGCCTGATCGCGACGCTGCTGCCGGCCCTGATCGGCCTGCATCGCGCGCCCCTGAATCTGAACAGTCCCTTGCCCCGGAGCTCACGTGCCAATCGTTGAAATGGAATCCCGTCAGGTCGTGATCATCGGTGCCGGCCCGTCCGGTGCTATCGCCGCCGCCCTGCTCAAGCGCAAGGGCCACGATGTGCTGGTGCTCGAGCGCCAGCACTTCCCGCGCTTCTCCATAGGCGAAAGCCTGCTCAGCCATTGCCTGGATTTCGTCGAAGAAGCCGGCATGCTCGACGCCGTCAACGCCGCCGGTTTCCAGCGCAAGACCGGCGCGGCGTTTGCTTGGGGCGAGCGCTACAGTGCTTTCGATTTTGGCGACACTTTCACCGCCGGCAAGCCGACCACGTTCCAGGTGCAGCGCGCCGATTTCGACAAGTTGCTGGCCGATCAAGCAGCATTGCAAGGTGCGGAAATCCGTTATGGCGATGCGATCGTCAGCGTCGATTTCGATCAGACGAAACCACTCCTTGACGTGCGCCGCGAAGATGGCAGCGAGTACCGTGTCGAAGCCGATTTCGTCCTGGACGCCAGCGGCTACGGCCGCGTGCTGTCGCGCTTGCTCGACCTCGAAGCACCTTCGAATTTCCCGGTGCGTCAGGCGGTGTTCACCCATGTCGAAGATCACATCGACAGCCCGGCGTTCGACCGCGAAAAAATCCTCGTCACCACCCATCCCGAGCATCGCGATGTATGGTTCTGGACCATCCCGTTCAGCAATGGCCGCTGCTCGGTGGGCGTGGTCGCGGCTGAGGAACATTTCCGGGGACGCGACAGCGATCTCGATGCTTGCCTGCGCAGCTTCATCGCCGAGACGCCAAGCCTCGCCGGGGTTCTGAACAACGCGGTCTGGGACACCCCGGCGCGCACCCTCGGCGGCTACGCAGCCAATGTGAAAACCCTGCATGGCCCGGGCTTCGCGCTGTTGGGCAACGCCGCAGAATTCCTCGATCCGGTGTTCTCCTCCGGCGTGACCATCGCCATGCGTTCGGCGAGCATGGCCGCTGGCGTGCTGCACCGTCAGTTGCAGGGTGAAACGGTGGACTGGCAAAGCGAATTCGCCGAGCCGTTGAAACGCGGCGTCGACACTTTCCGCTGCTACGTCGAAGGCTGGTACGCCGGCACCTTCCAGGACGTGATTTTCTACGAGGACAGCCAGGCGGAGATTCGCCGGATGATCTGCTCGATCCTCGCCGGTTACGCCTGGGACGAGCGCAACCCGTTCGTCAGCGAAGCGCGGCGCCGGCTGAAGATGATTTCCCAACTCTGCGCGCAGGACACCCCATGAATTACCTGAGCGACAGTTACGTCGAGGAAACCCGCTTCGGTCTCTGGTTCCTGCGCAGCCACACCTGGCAGCACCATGTGCTGCGCGTGGCGATCAACGATCTGCGTGGATTATTCAGTGAAGCGCTGCCGGAACACCCGGTGCTGCTGGACGCCGGTTGCGGTCAGGGCAAGTCCTTCGGCCACCTGCGTCAGACCTTCGCCCCGCAGCGCCTGATCGGCGTCGACGCCGACCCGCACAGCCTGCAACTCAGCGCCGAAGAGGCCACGCGCCTGGGCATGCCAGTCGAGTTGATCGGCAGCGATTGCGCCACGCTCAACGTCGCGGACGCCAGCGTCGACCTGCTGTTCTGTCACCAGACGTTCCACCATCTGGTCGAGCAGGAAAAGGCCTTGGCCGAGTTCTACCGCGTGCTGAAACCGGGCGGCTATCTGCTGTTCGCCGAGTCCACTGAGGCTTACATTGATACCTGGGTGATTCGCTGGCTGTTCCGCCATCCGATGCACGTACAGAAGAGCGCCGCCGGCTATCTGCAGATGATCCGCGAGCAGGGTTTCGAGTTTGCCGAGCGCAATGTGTCCTACCCGTATCTGTGGTGGAGTCGGTCGAAGGATTTTGGTTTGCTGGAGCGGTTGGGCTTGAGCAAACCCAAGCCATTCGGCGAGCGTGAAGAGACGCTGGTGAATGTCGTCGCGCGCAAACCATTGCAGGAATCTGTCTGATGTACGGCTATCGATCTGAACACCTGAAACCCTGTGGGAGCGAGCCTGCTCGCGAAAGCGGTGTATCAGTCAGCCAAGTTGGCGAATGTCAGATTGCATTCGCGAGCAGGCTCGCTCCCACAGGGTTTGCTGCATGGCTGGCGATCGTTTTGTCAGCCTTGCTGTTGAGTGCCTGCGCCGGCCAGCCACCGCTGCCAGCGGCCGAACCAACACTGCCCCTGCCGCTGCAACTGCACATCGAACGCGAGCAGGCCGGGCAGCGTCAGGACTGGCTGCTGGTGATCCAGCGCGAAGGCGCCGGCACGCGCTGGTCGATGATGGATCCGCTGGGCATTCCCCAGGCCCGCCAGCAACTGATCGACGGGCACTGGCAGGCCGACGGTCTGTTGCCGCCGAACCCGGAAGCTCGGGAGCTGTTCGCCGCATTGCTGTTCGCTTTGACGCCTTCCGCCGAACTGCTGGGCAATTATCCCGAGGCCCGACAACAGGCCGATCAGCGTTCACTGCCGGCGCGCTGGAACATCCGCTATTCACAACCGTTGAGCTTCCAATTGAATCTGCCCCAAGGCCCGCACTATCGCGTTTCCCAGTTAGGTGAATCGACGCCATGACCGCTTACCTGAATGCCCTCGGCGTGATCTGCGCCCTGGGCCGCGACAAGTCTGAAGTCGCGCGCAATCTGTTTGCCGGCGACTGTTCGGGCATGCGCCGCGAGTCCGGCTGGGTCGCCGAACGTGAGCTGCCTGTCGCCGGCGTGCACGGTGAATTGGCGCCGATCCCGGCCGAACTGATCGAACACAGCAGTCGCAACAACCAACTGCTGCTGGAAGCCGCGCGGCAGATTCGAGACGACATCGATCGTGCGATCCAGACCTTCGGCCGCGAGCGCATAGGCGTGGTGCTAGGCACCAGCACCTCGGGCATCGACGAGGCCAGCCGGGGTCTGGCGCATTACATCCGCGAACAGCAATTTCCTCCCGAGTACGACTATCGCCAGCAGGAACTCGGCGCCCCGGCGAATTTCCTCGCCGAATGGCTGCAACTGAACGGCCCGGCCTACGTGATTTCCACCGCCTGCACTTCCAGCGCCCGCGCTTTAATGAGCGCCCAGCGCCTGCTCGATCTGGGCCTGTGCGACGCGGTGCTGTGCGGCGGCGTCGACAGTCTGTGCAAGCTCACGCTGAACGGTTTCTCTTCGCTGGAAGCCGTTTCAGATGAACGCTGCAATCCGTTTTCCGCCAACCGCAACGGCATCAATATCGGCGAGGCAGCGGTACTGTTCGTGATGAGCAAACAGCGCGGCGAAGGCCCGGGAATCGCCCTGCTGGGGACGGGCGCCAGCTCGGATGCGCACCATATTTCCGCGCCGGAGCCGAGCGGTCGCGGCGCCCTGCAAGCGATGCACAAAGCCCTTGGCCGCGCGCATCTGCAAGCCGGGCAAATCAACTACCTGAACCTGCACGGCACCGCGACCCAGCACAACGACGCCATGGAAAGCCTGGCGGTCGCGGCGCTGTTTCCCGAAGGCGTCGCCTGCTCGTCGACCAAGCCGCTGACCGGTCACACCCTCGGCGCGGCCGGCGCGCTGGAAGCGGCGTTCTGCTGGCTCAGCCTGAGTGCCGAAAACCCTGAACAGGCGTTGCCGCCACACATCTGGGACGGCCAGGCCGATCCCGCGCTGCCGCCACTCAAGTGGGTGACCGCGAGCGAACGCCTGACGTCCATTGCACCGCGCTACCTGATGAGCAACTCGTTTGCCTTCGGCGGCAACAACGTCAGCCTGATTATCGGAGACGCACCATGAGCCACTGGCCGCTCGCCGAACTGCTGCCGCATGCCGGCGACATGATCCTGATCGACGCCATCGAGCGCTTTGACGATGAGCAGATTTTTACCCGCCTGACGGTCAAGCCCGATGGCCTGTTCAACCTGCCCGACGGCAGCCTGCCGGCGTGGGTCGGCGTCGAGCTGATGGCGCAGAGCGTCGCCGCTTTCGCCGGTTGCCACGCCCGGCAAAAAGGCAATCCGCCGGAGCTCGGCTTTCTCCTCGGCACGCGCAAATTCGAGTGCAACGTCGAAGCCTTTGCGCCCGGCAGCGAGCTGACCATCCACGGCCTGCGCTCACTGGAAGACGACAACGGCATGGGCGTATTCGAATGTCACATCCACGGTGACGGCATTCATGCCAGCGCCCGCCTGAACGTGTTCCGTCCGCCGCAAGCCAACCAATATCTGCAACAGACAAAGGAGTCGCACGATGACTGAATCCGTACTGGTCACCGGCTCCAGCCGTGGCATCGGCCGCGCCATTGCCTTGCGTCTGGCGCAAGCCGGGCACGACATCGTCCTGCATTGCCGCAGCGGCATGACCGAAGCCCAAGCGGTGCAGGCCGAAATCGAAGCACTGGGCCGCCGCGCGCGCATCCTGCAATTCGACGTCGCCGACCGTGAAACCTGTAAAAGCATTCTCGAAGCCGATGTCGAAACTCACGGTGCCTATTACGGCGTGGTGCTCAACGCCGGGCTGACCCGCGACGGCGCGTTTCCGGCGCTGAGCGATGACGATTGGGACGTGGTCCTGCGCACCAACCTCGACGGTTTCTACAACGTTCTGCACCCGGTGATGATGCCGATGATCCGTCGTCGCGCCGCCGGGCGCATCGTCTGCATCACCTCGGTATCGGGCCTGATCGGCAACCGTGGCCAGGTCAATTACAGCGCCTCGAAGGCCGGCGTAATCGGTGCCGCAAAGGCGTTGGCGATCGAGCTGGGCAAGCGCAAAATTACGGTTAACTGCGTCGCCCCTGGCCTGATCGACACGGCCATGCTCGACGAAAACGTGCTGGTGGAGGAACTGATGAAAATGATCCCCGCGCAACGCATGGGCACCCCTGAGGAAGTGGCCGCTGCGGTGAATTTCCTGATGTCGGCGGAAGCCTCGTACATCACCCGCCAGGTGCTGGCGGTCAACGGAGGCCTGTGCTGATGAAGCGCGTCGTCGTCACCGGCATGGCCGGCATCACCTCGCTGGGCAGCGACTGGCCGACCATTGCCGGCAATTTCGCGGCCAATCGCAGCGGCATTCGCCGCATGGACGAGTGGGATCGCTTCACTGAGCTGAACACGCGTCTGGCCGGGCCTATCGATGATTTTCTCGTACCGTCGCACTGGACCCGCAAGCAGTTGCGCAGCATGGGCCGGGTTTCGCGACTGGCGGTCGGCGCAGCAGAAAAGGCTCTGGCCGATGCTGGCCTGCTCGGTGACGAATCGATCAAGGACGGGCGCATGGGCGTCGCTTGTGGTTCGTCTACCGGCAGCACCGACGAAATCAAAGCGTTCGGCAACATGTTGCTCAACTCGGTGGCCGAGGGCCTGAACGCCAACTCCTATGTGCGGATGATGCCGCACACCACCGCCGCCAATATCAGCATTTTCTTCGGCCTCACCGGCCGCTTGATTCCGACGTCCAGCGCCTGCACCAGCGGCAGCCAGGGCATCGGCTACGCCTACGAAGCAATCAAGTTTGGCCGCCTGCCGTTGATGCTCGCCGGCGGCGCCGAAGAACTCTGCCCGACCGAAGCCATGGTGTTCGACGCGCTCTACGCCACCAGCCTGAAAAACGATGCACCACAGACCAGCCCACGCCCGTACGACAAGGGCCGCGACGGTCTGGTGATCGGCGAAGGTGGCGGCATGCTCGTGCTTGAGGAGCTGGAACACGCCCTCGCCCGTGGCGCGCACATTCACGCGGAAATCGTCGGTTTCGGCAGCAACGCCGACGGCCAGCACACCACCCGCCCGGAACAGCTCACGATGCGCCGCGCCATGGAGCTGGCCCTGGAAGATGCCGGCCTCACCCCGGACGCCATCGGCTATGTGAACGGCCACGGCACCGCCACCGAACAGGGCGACATCGCCGAAACGCTGGCCACCAGCAGCCTGTTTGGCGAACATATGCCGATCAGCTCGCAGAAGAGTTTCCTCGGCCACACCCTCGGTGCCTGCGGTGCGCTGGAGTCATGGTTCAGCATCGAGATGCTCAACAGCGACCGCTATGTACACACCTTCAACCTCGACGAGGTCGACCCGCACTGCGGCAAGCTCGATTACCTGCGCGGCGAATTCCGTCAGATGCATCACGACTACGTGATGAACAACAATTTCGCTTTCGGCGGCGTCAACACCTCGTTGATCTTCCGCCGCTGGGCATAACCGAATCAATCCAGGTCAAGGAGACCTACATGCACTTCACCAAACTCGCCGCTGTCACCCTGCTGCTCTGCGCCCTGCCAGCGATCAGCCAGGCCCGCGACACGGCGGTCTACCTGCCATTCGACAAAGCCGTCGCCGAAGCCACCCGCTCGGGCAAGATCGATGGCAGCGTGAAATTCTATCTGGCCGGCAACACCCCGGCGGGCAAAGTCACCGTGGTAAGCCCCGACGCCGTGACCAACAAGAAAACCAACGCCTTCAACAAGTCCGACGAAGTCGCCTGCGAATGGGTTGCCCAATCGGCAATCATCAGCCTGCACCAGGCCGCGAAAAACGCCGGCGCCAACGCCGTGACCAACATCGTCAGCTTCTACAAGCGCAACGAGCGCAAGGACGCGCAAACCTACGAATGCCACGCCGGCGCGATCATGGCGGGCGTTGCGTTGAAGGGTGATCTGGCGAAGGTTCAATAAACGCCAGAAACGACAAAGGGCGCCGTTTGGCGCCCTTTTTTTTGCGGTGATTGAACAGCATCTACACTCGCTGATGCAGGTCGCAGCACCGTAACCTGCCCTCGCAGTCTCTTTCACCGTCAAAGGAGATGACCATGCAAGTGAAAGCCCTGATCGCCGCAGTGCTTTTCGCGCTACTGGCCAGTGCCAGCCATGCCACCAACCTCATGTACATGCCTTTCGAAACCGTGCTGTCGGACGCGATTCGCGCCGGTCGGCTGGATGGCAGTGTGAAGTTCTACCTGATCGGCAACGGGCCGCAGGACACTCAGCAGTTGCTGCGCCGAGGGGTGGTCAGCGATTTGAAAACCAACGGTTTCAACAAGAGCGATCAGGCTTCGTGCGAATGGGTGCTGCAGTCGAATCTGATCAAATTGCAGGCTGATGCCAAGCGGGTCGGGGCGAATGCGGTTGTGAATATCGTCAGTTACTACGACCAGCATGTGCGCAAGGATTTGAATACCTACGAGTGCAGGGCAGGAGTTTTTGTTACCCGGGTGGCTTTGAAGGGGGATTTGGTGCGGTTGCCCTGAAATCTGTGATGTTTGGGCCGACGTCTTCGCGAGCAGGCTCGCTCCCACCTTGGAATGCGTTTCCCTGTGGGAGCGAGCCTGCTCGCGAAAGCGCCAGCCGCCTTCACACCGTCAGAGGCTCAACCTTGCGCGTCAGCAGTTCGACAAACGCCTTGGCCATCGGTGATTTCTGATCTTTGCGCTGCACCAGCCAAACCGCCGAAATTGCTTCGGGATCGAGCAGCGGGCGGTAGACCACGCCGTCGATGCGCATGCGTTGATAGGACGCTGGCAGCACTGACACACCGAGGCCCGCTGCGACCAGACCGATGATGGTCATCGCCTCGCCAGCCTCTTGGGCAAAGTGCGGGCTGAAGCCGGCGTCACGGGCCAGGCTCAGCAGTTGTGCATAGAGCCCGCTGCCATAACTGCGCGGAAAAAACACGAACGGTTCCAGCGCCAGCGCCGAGAGAAACAGGCCTTCGTCGCTGCCTTGGGCCAACGAATGCTTGGAACTGAGCACCGCCACCAATGGCTCGCGCATCAACTCCACAACACTCAGTGAATCCGGCAATCCGAGCGGGCGCATGATGCCGACTTCGATCGACTCGTCCACCAAGGCATCGGCGACCATGGTGCTGCTCATTTCGCGCAGATTCAGATGCACCGCCGGAAAGCGCTGACGAAAGGAAAAAATCGCCTGCGGAATGGTCGAATTGAACGGTGCTGACGAGGTGAAGCCAATCTTCAACTCACCCAGCTCGCCAAGTTGCGCACGGCGGGCGACATCCGCTGCCTTGTCGACTTGTGCCAGCACCAGCCGCGCCTCCTGCAGAAACAACCTGCCCGCCTCGCTCAATTCCACCCGACGATTGGTGCGCTCGAACAATCGCGCGCCGAGCTCTTGCTCCAGCGCCTGAATCTGCTGGCTCAGCGGTGGCTGGGAGATGCCCAGCACCTGTGCGGCCCGGCCAAAATGAAGTTCTTCGGCGACGGCGATGAAGTAACGCAGATGACGCAGTTCCATAGGATTACCATTAGGTCGCTGAAGCTATCAAACAGGTCGAACAATATATTGGATAGAAACATTAGCCAGCTATATGATTTTTTCATTGCCTGCCCGGCTGTGCTTTCCGAGGTCTGAAGTGAAAACTGCTGTCGCGCCCCTTGCCCACGAAATCCCGCCCCCTGCCGACGACGATGCCCTCGTCGAGCTGCAGGAGATCTACATCGAAAAAGGCACGCCGGCGTTCATGCGCACGGTGCTGGCGCTGTTCTGTGGCGGCTTTGCGACGTTCGCGCTGCTCTATTGCGTGCAACCGATGATGCCGCTGCTGTCCCACGAATATGGGATCAACGCGGCGCAGAGCAGTCTGATCCTTTCGGTGGCGACCGGCATGTTGGCCTTCGGTCTGCTGATCACCGGGCCGATTTCCGACCGCATCGGCCGTAAACCGGTGATGGTCGCCGCACTGTTCGCTGCCGCGTTGTGCACCATCGCCAGTTCGATGATGCCGAGCTGGCACGGCGTATTGATCATGCGCGCGCTGATCGGCCTGTCATTGAGCGGCCTGGCAGCGGTAGCGATGACCTATCTGAGCGAAGAAATCCATCCACAACACATCGGCCTGGCAATGGGTTTGTACATCGGCGGCAACGCGATCGGCGGCATGAGCGGACGCTTGATCACCGGCGTGCTGATCGACTTTGTCAGCTGGCACACGGCGATGCTGGTGATTGGCGGTCTGGCGCTGGTCGCTGCGGCGGTGTTCTGGAAGATCCTCCCGGAGTCGCGCAACTTCCGCGCTCGCTCGCTGCACCCGCGCAGCCTGCTCGACGGCTTCACCATGCACTTTCGCGACGCCGGCCTGCCGCTGCTGTTTCTTGAAGCGTTTGTGCTGATGGGCGCGTTTGTCACGCTGTTCAACTACATTGGCTATCGCTTGCTGGCGGCGCCGTACAACCTCGATCAGGTATTTGTCGGATTGCTCTCGGTGGTCTACCTGTCGGGGATCTACAGCTCGGCGAAAATCGGTTCTTTGGCGGACAAGCTGGGGCGGCGCAAAGTGCTCTGGGCGACCATTGCGCTGATGTTCGCCGGACTGGCACTGACCATGTTCACCTCGTTGTTGCTGGTGATCGTCGGCATGCTGGTGTTCACCTTCGGCTTCTTCGCCGCGCATTCGGTGGCGAGCAGCTGGATCGGCCGGCGCGCGTTGACCGCCAAGGGTCAGGCGTCGTCGCTGTATCTGTTCAGTTATTACGCCGGTTCGAGCATTGCCGGGACGGCGGGCGGGGTGTTCTGGCATCTGGGCGGGTGGAACGGAATCGGCCTGTTTATTGGTGCGTTGTTGCTGATTGCCCTGCTGGTGGCGTTGAAGCTGGCGAAGTTGCCGCCGTTGCAGGGTGTCAAAGCCTGACATACAACCCTGTGGGAGCGAGCCTGCTCGCGAATGCACTGTGTCAGGCAACATCAGTGTTGAATGACACACCGCTTTCGCGAGCAGGCTCGCTCCCACAGTTGATTTGGGTACGACATTAGATCGTGCAAAAGAAAACGCCCGGCATTGGCCGGGCGTTTTTTATCGGGCGTTGATCACTCGTGATACTGCGCCGACAGCTCATGCACCGCACGCAGGAACGCGCCGGCATGTTCCGGATCGACTTCCGGCGTAATGCCGTGGCCAAGGTTGAACACGTGGCCGCTGCCCTTGCCGTAGCTGGCGAGGATGCGCCCGACTTCAGTGCGGATCGCTTCCGGTTTGGCGTAGAGCACGGTCGGGTCCATGTTGCCTTGCAACGCGACCTTGTCGCCGACGCGGGCGCGGGCGTTGCCGATGTCGCAGGTCCAGTCCAGGCCGAGGGCGTCGGCGCCGGCTTCGGCGATGCTTTCCAGCCACAGGCCGCCGTTCTTGGTGAAGAGGATCACCGGCACTTTGCGTCCATCGTTCTCGCGGATCAGGCCGCTGACGATTTTCTTCATGTAGGCCAGGGAGAATTCCTGATACGCCGCCGCCGACAGGTTGCCGCCCCAGGTATCGAAGATCTGCACCGCTTGTGCACCGGCCATGATCTGGCCGTTGAGGTACGAGGTCACCGACTGCGCCAGCTTGTCGAGCAGCAGGTGCATGGCTTGCGGATTGTCGTAGAGCATCGCCTTGGTCTTGCGGAAGTCTTTCGACGAGCCGCCTTCAACCATGTAAGTGGCGAGGGTCCACGGGCTGCCGGAGAAACCGATCAGCGGCACACGTCCGTTCAGCTCGCGACGGATGGTGCTGACCGCGTCCATCACGTAGCCGAGGTCTTTGTGCGGATCCGGGATCGGCAGGGCTTCGATGTCGGCCAGGGTGCTGACAACTTTTTTGAAGCGCGGGCCTTCACCGGTCTCGAAGTACAGGCCCTGGCCCATGGCATCGGGAATGGTGAGGATGTCGGAAAACAGGATCGCCGCGTCCAGTTGCGGGTAGCGGTCGAGCGGTTGCAGGGTGACTTCGCAGGCGAACTCCGGATTCATGCACAGGCTCATGAAGTCGCCGGCATGGGCGCGGCTGGCGCGGTACTCCGGCAGGTAGCGACCGGCCTGGCGCATCATCCACACAGGGGTGACGTCAACGGGTTGCTTGAGCAGGGCGCGGAGGAAACGGTCGTTCTTCAGGGCAGTCATGTCGGCATCCGGAAAAAAAGTGCGGGCATTTTCTCAGAGCGCGAGGCAAAAGGCACGGATGTGGGTCAGCCTTTTGTCTATCGGGTCAATTTGTCGCGCTGGAACACGATTTTCCGCAACACCCTAAAGCAACTGTGGGAGCGAGCCTGCTCGCGAAGAGGCCGGCACATCCAACATTGAAGTTGGCTGACAGACCGCTTTCGCGAGCAGGCTCGCTCCCACAGGAGTATTGCGTTTGGCTCAGGCGCCGGGGTTAGACACCCAGGTAATCGAGGATGCCTTCAGCCGCATTGCGCCCTTCGAAGATCGCCGTCACCACCAGGTCGGAACCGCGCACCATGTCGCCACCGGCGAAGATTTTCGGGTTGCTGGTCTGGTGCTTGTACTGACCTTGCTCAGGCGCAACAACGCGGCCCTGACTGTCGGTCTGGATCTCGAACTGTTCGAACCACGGTGCCGGGCTCGGACGGAAGCCGAAGGCGATGACCACGGCGTCGGCCGGGATGATCTCTTCGGAACCCGGGATCGGCTCGGGGCTACGACGGCCACGGGCGTCCGGTTCGCCGAGACGGGTCTCGACCACTTTCACGCCTTCGACCTTGTCTTCACCGACGATGGCGATCGGCTGGCGGTTGTAGAGGAATTTCACGCCTTCTTCCTTGGCGTTCTTCACCTCTTTGCGCGAGCCGGGCATGTTCGCTTCGTCACGACGATAGGCACAGGTCACCGATTTGGCGCCCTGACGGATCGACGTGCGGTTGCAGTCCATCGCCGTGTCGCCGCCGCCCAGGACCACAACCTTCTTGCCTTTCATGTCGACGAAATCTTCCGGCGACTTTTCAAAGCCCAGGTTGCGGTTGACGTTGGCGATCAGGAAATCCAGCGCGTCGTAAACGCCCGGCAGGTCCTCACCGGCAAAGCCGCCCTTCATGTAGGTGTAGGTCCCCATGCCCATGAACACCGCATCGTACTCGGCGAGCAGTTGTTCCATGGTCACGTCTTTGCCGACTTCGGTGTTGAGACGGAACTCGATGCCCATGCCGGTGAAGACTTCGCGACGATTGCTCAGCACGGTCTTTTCCAGCTTGAACTCGGGGATGCCGAAGGTCAGCAAGCCGCCGATTTCCGGGTTCTTGTCGAACACCACCGGGGTTACGCCGCCACGCACCAGCACGTCGGCACAACCCAGACCCGCCGGGCCTGCGCCGATGATCGCGACACGTTTGCCGGTCGGTTTGACCTTGGACATGTCCGGGCGCCAGCCCATGGCGAACGCGGTGTCGGTGATGTACTTCTCGACCGAACCGATGGTCACCGCGCCGAAGCCGTCGTTGAGGGTGCAGGCACCCTCGCACAGACGATCCTGCGGGCACACCCGGCCGCAGACTTCCGGCAGGGTGTTGGTCTGGTGCGACAGCTCGGCGGCCTGAAGGATGTTGCCCTCGGCCACCAATTTGAGCCAGTTTGGAATGAAGTTGTGCACCGGGCACTTCCATTCGCAATACGGGTTGCCGCAACCCAGGCAGCGGTGGGCCTGATCGGCCGACTGCTGGGGTTTGAACGGTTCGTAGATTTCAACGAACTCTTTCTTGCGTTGACGCAACAGTTTCTTCTTCGGATCCTTGCGCCCGACATCGATGAACTGGAAGTCGTTATTCAGACGTTCAGCCATTGTTAAAACCTCATCAAACTCTTCAGGCGCATATCACTGCGGGTTGGCACGAGTGCTGGAAAGCAGGGTTTTCAAGCTGGCAGCCTTGGGCTTGACCAACCAGAAACGCCGCAAGTAATCGTCGAGGTTCTCGGCGAGCTCACGACCCCACTCGCTGTCGGTTTCGGCGACGTACTCGTTCAGCACGTTCTGCAGGTGGCTGCGATAGGCTTCCATCGCCTCGCCGCTGATCCGCTGGATCTCCACCAGTTCGTGATTGACCCGGTCAACGAAGGTGTTGTCCTGATCGAGCACGTAGGCGAAACCACCGGTCATGCCAGAACCGAAGTTGTAACCGGTCTTGCCCAGCACGCAGACGAAACCACCGGTCATGTACTCGCAGCAGTGATCGCCAGTGCCTTCCACAACCGTGTGGGCACCGGAGTTACGCACGGCGAAACGCTCGCCTGCGGTGCCGGCGGCGAACAACTTGCCGCCAGTGGCGCCGTACAGGCAGGTGTTGCCGATGATGGCGCTTTCCTGAGTCTTATAAACGCTGCCCTTCGGCGGCACGATGGTCAGCTTGCCACCGGTCATGCCTTTGCCGACGTAGTCGTTGGCGTCGCCTTCCAGGTACATGTTCAGACCGCCGGCGTTCCACACACCGAAGCTCTGCCCGGCCGTGCCTTTGAAACGGAAGGTGATCGGCGCTTTCGCCATCCCCTGGTTGCCATGCTTGCGCGCGATTTCGCCGGAGATCCGGGCGCCAATCGAACGGTCGCAGTTGCAGATATCCAGCTCAAACTCAGCACCGCTGAGGTCGTTGATCGCCGACGAGGCCAGCTCGACCATCTTCTCCGCGAGCAGACCTTTGTCGAACGGCGGGTTGCGCTCAACGCCGCAGAACTGCGGTTTGTCCGCCGGGATGTGATCGCTGCCCAACAGCGGCGTCAGGTCCAGGTGATGCTGCTTGGCGGTCTGGCCTTCGAGGATTTCCAGCAGATCAGTGCGACCGATCAGCTCTTCGAGGGAGCGCACACCCAGTTTGGCCAGCCACTCACGGGTTTCTTCGGCGACGTAGGTGAAGAAATTCACCACCATGTCGACGGTGCCGATGTAGTGATCCTTGCGCAGTTTCTCGTTCTGCGTCGCGACGCCAGTGGCGCAGTTGTTCAGATGGCAGATGCGCAGGTATTTGCAGCCCAGTGCGATCATCGGCGCGGTACCGAAGCCGAAGCTCTCGGCGCCGAGGATTGCGGCCTTGATCACGTCGAGGCCGGTTTTCAGGCCGCCGTCGGTCTGCACCCGGACTTTGCCGCGCAGGTCGTTGCCGCGCAGGGTCTGGTGGGTTTCAGCCAGGCCGAGCTCCCACGGCGCGCCAGCGTACTTGATCGAGGTCAGCGGCGAAGCACCGGTGCCACCGTCGTAGCCGGAAATGGTGATCAAGTCCGCATAGGCCTTGGCCACACCGGCGGCGATGGTGCCGACGCCCGCTTCTGCTACCAGCTTCACCGAAACCAGCGCCTGCGGGTTGACCTGCTTCAAGTCAAAGATCAACTGCGACAAATCTTCGATCGAATAGATGTCGTGGTGCGGCGGTGGCGAAATCAGGGTCACGCCCGGCACTGCGTAACGCAGCTTGGCGATCAGCCCGTTGACCTTGCCGCCCGGCAGTTGCCCGCCCTCGCCCGGCTTGGCGCCTTGGGCGACCTTGATCTGCAGCACTTCGGCGTTGACCAGGTATTCCGGAGTCACACCGAAACGGCCGGTGGCAACCTGCTTGATTTTCGAACTCTTGATGGTGCCGTATCGCGCCGGGTCTTCGCCGCCTTCGCCGGAGTTGGAACGCGCGCCGAGGCGGTTCATGGCTTCGGCCAGGGCTTCGTGAGCTTCCGGCGACAGTGCGCCCAGCGAGATACCGGCGGAGTCGAAGCGCTTGAGCACCGACTCCAGCGGCTCGACTTCACTGATGTCCAGCGGCGTGTCGAGGGTCTTGACCTTGAACAGGTCGCGAATCATCGACACCGGACGGTTGTCCACCAGCGAGGTGTATTCCTTGAACTTGGCGTAGTCGCCCTGCTGCACAGCGGCTTGCAGGGTGTTGACCACGTCCGGGTTGTAGGCGTGATATTCGCCACCGTGGACGAACTTCAGCAGACCGCCCTGCTGGATCGGCTTGCGCGGACTCCAGGCTTCGACGGCGAGGGCTTTCTGCTCGGCTTCGATGTCGACGAAACGCGCGCCCTTGATGCGGCTTGGCACACCACGGAAGCTCAGCTCGCAGACTTCTTCGGACAGGCCGATGGCCTCGAACAGCTGCGCACCGCGATACGAAGCGATGGTCGAGATACCCATCTTCGACAGGATCTTCAGCAGACCTTTGGTGATGCCTTTGCGGTAGTTCTTGAACACCTCGTAGAGGTCGCCCAGGACTTCACCGGTACGGATCAGGTCGCCCAATACTTCGTAGGCCAGGAACGGATACACCGCCGAGGCGCCGAAACCGATCAGCACGGCGAAGTGGTGCGGGTCACGGGCGGTCGCGGTTTCAACGAGGATGTTGGAATCGCAACGCAGGCCCTTCTCGGTCAGGCGGTGGTGCACGGCACCGGTCGCCAGCGAAGCGTGGATCGGCAGCTTGCCCGGGGCGATATGGCGGTCGCTCAAAACGATCTGGGTACGCCCGGCGCGCACGGCTTCTTCAGCCTGATCGGCAACGTTGCGGATCGCCGCTTCGAGGCCGAGGCTTTCGTCGTAGTTGAGGTCGATGATCGCCCGTTCGAAACCCGGACGGTCGAGGTTCATCAGCGAGCGCCACTTGGCCGGAGAGATCACTGGCGAGCTGAGGATCACGCGCGAGGCGTGTTCCGGCGACTCCTGGAAAATGTTGCGCTCGGCACCGAGGCAGATTTCCAGCGACATCACGATCGCTTCACGCAGCGGGTCGATCGGCGGATTGGTGACCTGCGCGAACTGCTGACGGAAATAGTCGTACGGCGTGCGTACACGCTGGGACAGCACGGCCATCGGCGTGTCGTCGCCCATCGAGCCCACGGCTTCGTAACCTTGCTCGCCGAGCGGGCGCAGCACCTGATCACGCTCCTCGAACGTGACCTGATACATCTTCATGTACTGCTTGAGCTGATCGACGTCGTAGAAAGCCGAACCGTGGTCGTTGTCTTCCATGGTCGCCTGAATGCGCAGGGCATTCTTGCGCAGCCATTGCTTGTACGGATGACGGGATTTCAGACGGTTGTCGATCGCATCGGTATCGAGGATCTGCCCGGTTTCGGTGTCCACGGCGAAGATCTGGCCAGGGCCGACGCGACCCTTGGCGAGCACGTCTTCGGGCTGGTAGTTCCACACGCCGATTTCCGAGGCGAGGGTGATGAAACCGTTCTTGGTGGTGACCCAGCGCGCCGGACGCAGACCATTACGGTCGAGCAGGCACACCGCGTAACGACCGTCGGTCATTACCACGCCGGCCGGGCCGTCCCACGGCTCCATGTGCATCGAGTTGTACTCGTAGAACGCACGCAGATCCGGGTCCATGGTTTCGACGTTCTGCCACGCAGGCGGAATGATCATCCGCACGCCACGGAACAGGTCGATGCCACCGGTGACCATCAGTTCGAGCATGTTGTCCATGCTCGACGAGTCGGAACCGACGCGGTTGACCAGCGGGCCGAGCTCTTCCAGATCCATCAGATCATTGGTGAACTTGGTCCGCCGGGCCTGCGCCCAGTTGCGGTTACCGGTGATGGTGTTGATTTCGCCGTTGTGGGCGAGGAAGCGGAACGGCTGCGCCAGCGGCCATTTCGGCAGGGTGTTGGTAGAGAAGCGCTGGTGGAACACGCAGATTGCGGTTTGCAGGCGTTCGTCACTCAGGTCCGGATAGAACGCGGCCAGGTCGGCCGGCATCATCAGGCCTTTATAGATGATGGTCTTGTGCGAAAAGCTGCAGATGTAATGGTCGGTGTCAGCGGCGTTGGCCACCGACGAACGGCGACGGGCGCTGAACAGCTTCACGGCCATGTCCTGATCGCTCAGGCCTTCGCCGCCGATGTAGACCTGCTCGATCTGCGGCAGGCGTTCAAGGGCCAGGCGGCCGAGGACGCTGGTGTCGATCGGCACTTTGCGCCAGCCGATCAGTTGCAGGCCTTCGGCGAGGATCTCGCGGTTCATGTTCTCGCGAGCGGCTTCGGCCTTGGCCGGATCCTGATTGAAGAACACCATGCCCACGGCATATTGCTTGGGCATTTCGACGCCGAAGCTTTCCTGGGCAATGGCTCGCAGGAAGGCGTCGGGTTTTTGAATCAGCAGACCGCAACCGTCACCGGTCTTGCCGTCGGCATTAATCCCACCGCGGTGGGTCATGCAGGTCAGGGCCTCGATGGCCGTTTGCAAAAGGGTATGACTGGGCTCGCCCTGCATATGAGCTATCAGGCCGAAACCGCAGTTATCCTTGAATTCATCTGGTTGGTACAGACCTGCTTTCATAGACACTTTCTCACCAGGCTGCCTCTACTCGAGGCAAATTTCTTTTCAATTCAACCACTTGCGTTCCGCGCCGAACGTACGCCGGCTTAGCGGGGGCAAAAGGGTGGTCATTGTACACAGCGACACAGAGGCTCACAAATTTGACGACGAACTGTCGCAAATTCATGTCGCATTTGTGAAAGGTTTAAAGCGATCTGCTGTGCTAGTCAAAACTTTTTTAAATTCTGACCGCAACGACTCAAAAACTACTGTGACGCAGACACCACAAGGCACGCGGCCCTTTCAGGCGGCGCGCACTCGTGGAGATTTTGAGGTGCCGGGAGAGGCGGCCTGGGTAAGGCCGCCGAATCTTCAGCGAGTTGTTGCCAGTTCCTGTTGGACGCTGGCGACAGTGCGAGGCCAAGGTTTACCAGCCTGAACCTTCGCTGGCAAGGCCTTGATGGCAGAAACGGCCGCATCACGATTGGCAAAGTTGCCATAGGTGATCACGTAAAGCGGCTTGCCGTTGAGGACTTTCTTGAAATAACGGTACTCGCCGCCCTGCTCCTTGACGAAGTTCTGCGCAGCGGTTTCCGAGCTGGTGCCGAGGATCTGCACGACATAGTTGCTGGTCGGCTGACCGGCGTACCAGCTGCCACCGGCAGCCTTGGCCACGGTAACGGGCTTGTCGGCAGGCTTGGCCGGAGCAGGAGCCGGTTTCGCAGCTGGCGCCGGGGTGGCCGGAGCAGGCTTGGCCGTGGCGATCTGCGTCGGTGCCGGGGTTGGTGCCGGTTTGGCGGCAGGAGTTGGAACCGGTGTCGGCGCGGGACCGGCCGGAACGCCAGCAGGCGGCGCGGAGGTGGTTACGGTCGGCGGCGTATCGCTGGAGCCTTCCAGCGGCACGCCGTCGTCGCCTTCGGTGATGCCACCGGCGGCTTCTGCCAGCGGGCCACGCATGACCGGCTGCGAGTTGCCGACCAATGGCAGCGGCATCGGCTGGGTGTTGCCGGCGAATTCGACGGACGGGTTAGCGCCATTCGCGGCGCCCTGACCCAATGGCAGTTGCGCCTGTTCATTGGCCGGAGCACCGGTGGTCGGTGCCTTGCTGCGTCCTGGCATCAGCCAGGCGGCGGCAACCGCGACCACAACGACGGCGGAAATCGCCAATACGTGTTTCTTCGGCATGTTGAACCCCATACTTGGACGCTTGACCGCGGAGCGGCTGGCAATCATGACTTCGATCAGTGCATCGCGAGCGACCTGGTTGATGTTGCCCGGCCAGCCCTCGGAGCTTTCGTGAATATCAGAGATCTGATCTGCGGTGAAAAGTTCGACACCCCGGCCCGCGCCTTCCAGCCGCTGGTCGAGATATTCGCGGGTCTCTTCTTCGGTGTACGGCTGCAATTCGATGACGTGGAAACGCTCTTCCTCGAGCTGCAACGCCTCGAGCTGAGCGATCAGCGAAGACTCGCCGAACAGGAACACATGCGGACGACCTTCCGGCGTGCCGGCGCCGAGCGCCATCAATGCTTCCAGCGCGGACTCGTCGAGCTGCTCGGCATCGTCCACGAGCAGATAGACTTCCTGCCCGGTCAGACCCAGTTGCACCACCTGCTCGAGAATCGCACCGACTTCGGCCTGAGCAACATCCAGCGCCTGCGCCACCTGGCGCAGCACGCCGGCCGCATCACCGGCGCCACGGGCGGAAACCACCACGCTCTGCACCGATTGTTTGTTGGTACTGGCAACGAGCGCTTGCCGCAGCAGGGTCTTGCCGCTGCCTTGCGGGCCGGTGACCACCAGCAGCAACTGGCTGTAGCGCGCCAGGTGATGCAGTTGACCCAGCACCGGTTTGCGCTGGGCCGGGAAGAATTTGAAGCCCGGCACCCGTGGCGCGAACGGGTCGTGACTTAACTGGAAATGGCCGAGAAACGCCTCGTCGGCATGCAAACTAGTCATCGGAATCGTTTTAACCTTTAAGCTGAGCCAGGGCGCGGTAATCCGCTCCCAGCGTGGCCTGTAGAACCTCTTTCGGATAATCGTCGGTCACTACCGCTTCGCCCATCCGGCGCAGCAGCACCAGGCGCAGACGACCGTCGATCACTTTTTTATCAATTGCCATGTGTTGGAGAAAATCGGCTTCGCTCATCTCTTCAGGCGGAATGACCGGCAAGCCGGCACGCTGGAACAGACGAATGCCGCGATCACGCTCCTGCTCGCTGATCCAGCCCAGGCGCGCGGACATTTCCAGCGCCATCACCGTGCCCGCCGCCACCGCCTCGCCATGCAGCCAGACACCATAGCCCATGTGAGTTTCGATGGCGTGGCCGAAGGTATGGCCGAGGTTGAGGGTGGCGCGTACGCCGGTTTCCTTTTCATCGGCGCCGACCACCGCAGCCTTGGCCGCGCAGGAACGCTCGATCGCATAGGTCAGCGCGGTCTGGTCCAGCGCCCGCAGAGCGTCGACGTTTTCTTCCAGCCAGGTCAGGAACGGCTCGTCGCAGATCAGACCGTACTTGATGACTTCCGCCAGGCCCGCCGACAACTCGCGCTCCGGCAGGGTTTTCAGCGATGCGGTATCGATCAGCACCACGTTCGGCTGATAGAACGCGCCGACCATGTTCTTGCCCAGCGGATGGTTGATGCCGGTCTTGCCGCCGACCGAGGAATCGACCTGCGACAACAGCGTGGTAGGAATCTGGATGAAATCGACACCGCGCTGATAACAGGCGGCCGCGAAACCGGCCATGTCGCCGATCACCCCGCCGCCCAAGGCGATCACGGTGGTGCGGCGGTCATGACGGGCGGTCAGCAGACCATCGAAAATCAGTTGCAGGGTTTCCCAGTTCTTGAAGGCTTCGCCATCAGGCAACACCACCGAGATCACCGAGAACTGCGCAAGGCTGCGGGTCAGACGTTCGAGATAGAGCGGCGCGACGGTTTCGTTGGAGATGACTGCCACCTGCCGCCCATGGATATGCGGCGCCAGCAGTTCCGGCTGATCCAACAGACCTTCGCCAATATGAATCGGGTAGCTGCGCTCGCCTAGATCGACCTTGAGTGTCTGCATGTGTCCCCACAGTGAAGATGGAAGCAGGCATCCTGCCCTGAAATTATTGGTGTTCTGCGGCCTGTAGCGGTATGACGCCGCTCGCCCGGCATCCGCCACACCCTCGGCGGATGCTGACAGGACGCCGAGGATAGCGCATTTCGGACGATGCTTTAACGGGGCGGCAACTGCGCGAGGCGGTCGAGAATGTCGAGCACCACCATGCGTGGCGGCCGCTCGTCGGTTTCCACCACCAGATCGGCAATTTCCCGATAAAGCGGATCCCGGATCTCGAGCAGGTCGCGCAGGGTTTTCGCCGGATCGGCGGTACGCAGCAGCGGCCGATTGCGATCGCGGGAGGTGCGGCCGACCTGCTGCTCGACGGAGGCGTGCAGATACACCACGCGCCCGCCTTCATGCAGGGCCTTGCGATTGGCATCACGCATCACTGCGCCGCCGCCGGTCGCCAGCACCACGCCATCGAACGCGCATAGCTCGGCGATCATCGCCTGCTCACGGTCACGAAAGCCGGGCTCGCCTTCCTTGTCGAAGATCCATGGGATATTGGCACCCGTGCGCAGCTCAATTTCCTTGTCGGAATCCTTGAACGGCAGGCGCAGCTCTTTGGCCAGCAATCGGCCGATGGTGCTTTTGCCAGCACCCATCGGTCCTACAAGTATCAAATTTCGCACAGAATCAACGACTCACAGCAATCGCCTGGTTATTCATGATACGCGGAGTGAGAAATACCAGCAGCTCGGATTTTTTCTCCGAAACCACATCACGCCGGAAAAGGCGGCCAAGATACGGCACATCGCCAAGAAATGGCACCTTATCTACGACCTTGCTTTGAGTATTTGAAAAAACACCGCCGATTACGATGGTCTCGCCGTCATTTACCAGCACTTTGGCGTTGACCTCGTTTTTCTTGATTGGCGGCACATCCTGCACCTTGTTCAGGTAGTCCGGCTCATCCTTGGTGACCTTGACCTCCATGATGATGCGGTTGTCCGGAGTGATCTGCGGAGTGACTTCCAGCGACAGCGAGGCCTCCTTGAACGACACCGAGGTCGCGCCACTGGAGCTGGCCTCCTGATAGGGAATCTCGGTGCCTTTGAGGATCTTCGCGGTTTCCTTGTCCGAGGTGACCACCTTCGGCTGCGAGACGATTTCGCCGTTGCCGGTCTTTTCCATCGCCGTCAGTTCGAGGTCCAGCAGCACGTTGTCGGTGATGAATGCGATGCCGATCCCCGAAGTGTTATTGACCGTGCCCATGTCGACGAACGGCGAGTTGGTGCCGGTGCTGCCCGGCGTACCGATGGTGCTCGACGAACCGTTGACCCCGGAGGCGTTCCAGTTGCCCTTGTTCTGCACCGAACCGCCCCAGCGCACGCCCAGGCTCTTGTCGTAATCGACGTTGGCCTCAACGATGCGCGCCTCGATCATCACCTGGCGCACCGGAATATCCAGCTGCGCGACGATCCGCCGGAGTTCGTCGAGGCGATCCTGGGTCTGGTAGGCAATGATGTTGTTGGTTCGCTCATCGACAGTAATCGAACCGCGCTCGTCGACCTTGGCCTCGGCACTGGTCACCGACTGGAACAGCTTGGCGATGTCCGCCGCCTTGGCGTAATTGACTTGCAGCAGCTCGCGACGCAGGGGCGCCAGCTCGGCGATCTGCTTCTGCGATTCCAGTTCCTGACGCTCGCGAGCGGCAATTTCATCGGCCGGCGCGACCAGCAGCACGTTGCCGATCTTGCGCTTGTCCAGCCCCTTGGTTTTCAGCACCAGATCCAGCGCCTGATCCCACGGCACGTTCTGCAGGCGCAAAGTGATACCGCCCTGCACCGTATCGCTCGCCACCAGATTGAGATTGGTGAAGTCCGCGATCAGTTGCAGCACCGAGCGCACGTCGATGTCCTGAAAATTCAGCGAGAGCTTGTCGCCGACATAGGCCTGACGGTCGGCGTTGCGCTTTTGCAGGTCGTCGATGCTCATCGGCCGAACGCTGACGGTGAGCTTGTTGTCGGTCTGGAACGTGGAATAGTCGAAGGTGCCGCTGGGCTCGACGCTGATCACGGTGCGATCGCCGGTGAGCGCTGCGTTGACGAACTGCACCGGCGTGGCGAAGTCCTTGACATCCAGGCGCACGCGCAGTTTTTCCGGCAATTGCGTGCGGGCGAAGCTGAGGGTGATCTTGCCATCGTGCTCCTGAATATCCGGGGCGATGGTCGGATCGGAGAGGTCGATGACTACGTTGCCCTCGCCCTCGGTGCCGCGCTGGAAATCGACGCCGCGGATCGCCCTGCTTCGTTGCGCGGCTGGTCTGGCAGGTGCCGCAGCGGCCGTGGCAGCACGCGGTGCAACGCCAGCCGGGCGCGGCGCAGTCGCGGAAGCGCCCTGACCGACCACCACAAACAGATTATTGCCCTCGACCCGCGTGCTGTACGGCGCCAATTGCGTCAGGCTGACAATCAGCCGCGTGCGATCCTTGGCTTCGGCCACCGTGGCCGTGCGCGCGTTGCCGCTGCCCAGATCAAGATTCCTGTTGGCCAACTGGCTGGTCACGCCCGGCAGATCCAGCGCAATGCGTGCCGGTGACTCGGTTGTGTAGCCCTTGGGCTGTGGGGGCGGGCCGTCGAACGACAGCTTCAGTTCGACGCGGTCACCCGGCAGCGCGGCAACATCCAGCGCTTTCAGACTGGCCGCCATTACCATCGGTGACACCAGCGCTATCCATAGCGAAAAACCGAGGGTGGAGAAAATCCTGTTCATTGTTCGACTTCCACTATGAGTGCTCTTTCAAAGGAATGGTGCGCGGCCGCTCCAGCCAGGCGCCGGCGCCGTCGGGCACGATCTCCACGACATCGACCTGGGTAGGGCTGATGGCGACAATGCGGCCGTCGTTGCGGCCCAGGTAGTCGCCGACCTTCAGGCGATGCACCCCGCCTGCGCCGCGCAACAGCGCAAACGAGCCCGAGGCATTGGCGATCGTGCCGACCATTTCGAACTGCTCGATATTGAATCCTTCAAGATATTGCTTGACCCGGTTGGGGTCGGGTTTGACGTTGCGCGAGCCGTGCTTCTGCCCGGCCAGATCGACCCGCGCCTGCCGCGAAAACGGGCTGCGCAGGTTGGCGGCGCTGTAAGTGAATGTGGGGTAAGACCGGAATGTCGGCGTTGGTTCAATCTTGCCCGCCGGGCGCAGGCGCACTTCGTTGAGGTACGCGTCGAGGTCGCTGAAGTCATCGCCGCCACCGCAGCCGCTCAACGCCAGCACCATGGGCAGGACGAAGTAACGAATCGGGGTCATTTCTCCAGCCCCTTGTCGTTATAGCGGTACGTCTTGGCAAGAATACTCATGCGCAGCTTCGTCCCGCCCTCGGGATTGGCCGGCGCCAGTTCGAAATCGTGCAGAGTCACAATCCGTGGCAGGCCGGCGACGCCGCTGACGAAGGTGGCGAGGTCGTGATAGGCGCCGGTCACGGTGATCTGGATCGGCAGTTCGATGTAGAACGGCTGAGTCACTTCCGGCAGCAGCTTGATTTCCTCGAATTCCAGGCCGCTGCCCAGACCGGTGCGGGTGATGTCTTCGAGCAGGCCCGGCACTTCGGTATCGCTGGGCAATTGCCGCAGCAGCACGCCGAAGGTGTTTTCCATTTCCTTCATTTGCTGGGTATAGAGCTCAAGGTTCGCCGACAGCCGCGCCTTGCTGGCGAATTGTTCCTTGAGGGTGATTTCTTCTTCGCGCTTGAGGTCGAGCTGATTTTCCATGTCGCTGATGAAGAAGTAATAGCCAAGCGCGAGAATCAACACCATCACCAGCACACCGCACAGGGTTTTCACGGCCGGCGGCCAGGAGCCGATGTTGCTGGTGTCGAGGTCGTTGAAATCGATGTTGCGCAGGCTATGCAGCCACTCGGAGGCGTTCATTGCTCGTCCTCCACAACCTTGGGCTGGGTCTGACGAACGGTCAGCTGGAAGACGTTGGCCTGTTCGACCTGATCGGCGCTGGTGGCCTTGACCTCATTCAGGCTCGGCGCGTCGAACCAGTCGGACGCGTCGAGATTGCGCATCAGCTCGGAGACCCGGTTGTTCGACTCCGCCGCGCCACTGATGGACAGGGTCTTGCCGGCCATTTTCACATCGGTGAAATACACGCCGTCCGGCAACGTGCGAGCCAACTGGTCGAAGATTCGCCCGCTGATCTGCCGGTTGCCCTGCAGGTCTTGGATGATGCGCATGCGCTCGACCAATTGCTGGCGGCGCGCCTTGAGCTCGCTGATCTGCCTGATGCGTTCGTCGACCACGGCAATCTGTTTGCCGATGTAATCGTTGCGCGCCATTTGCCGCTCGATGGCCGCAGTGATGATCTGGTCAGCAATCAGCACCGCGCCGATCGAGCCGGCCAGCACGCCGATCAGGACCAGCAGAAAGCGCTTGCGCCGTTCTTCGCGGCGCTCCTCGCGCCAGGGGAGAAGGTTGATCCGCGCCATCAGTCGAAACTCCTGAGCGCGAGCCCGCAGGCAATCATCAAGGCTGGCGCATCACTGGCCAGCGCCCCAGCATTGACCTTGCTGCCTAAAGCCATGTCGGCGAACGGGTTGGCGACCTGCGTCGGCGTGTCCAGACGCTGTTCGATCAGACGGTCCAGGCCGGGCACCGAGGCGGTGCCGCCCGCCAGCAGGATATGGTCGACCGCGTTGTACTGGCCGGAGGCGAAGAAGAACTGCAGCGAGCGCGAGACTTGCTGCACCAGCGCCTCGCGAAATGGCTGCAGGACCTCGCTGACGTAATCGTCAGGCAGCCCGCCCTGCTTTTTCGCCAGGCCCGCCTGTTCGACCGTGAGGCCGTAGCGGCGCTGGATCTCCTCGGTGAGTTGGCGCCCGCCAAACAATTGCTCGCGGGTATAGATGATCTTGCCGTTGTGCAGGACGCTGAGGGTGGTCATGGTGGCGCCGATGTCGACCACCGCCACGGTCAGGCGCTCCTGGGAGGCCGCCAGATGCGTTGCCAGCAGGCCGAACGAGCGCTCCAGCGCGTAGGCCTCGACATCCACCACCCGCGCGGTCAGGCCGGCGAGCGCCAGCGCCGCTTCACGCACCTCGACGTTTTCCTTGCGACAGGCGGCAAGCAGCACGTTGACCCGTTCCGGGTTGCGCGGCGAGACGCCCTGGACTTCAAAGTCGATGGCGACTTCGTCCAGCGGATAGGGAATGTATTGGTCGGCCTCGATCTTGAGCTGGTTTTCCAGTTCGTCGTCGGACAGCCCGGCGTCCATCTCGATGACCTTGGTGATCACCGCCGAACCCGCCACTGCCACCGCCACGCTCTTGACCCCGGTACGCGCCTTGACCAGCAGGCGGCTCAGTGCCTGGCCAACGCCCTCGAGTTCGGCGATGTTCTTTTCGACCACAGCGTTCGCCGGCAACGGCTCCACCGCATAGGCCTCGACCCGGTAGCGCTCGCCCTGACGGCTCAGTTCCAGCAGCTTCACCGACGTGGAGCTGATGTCGATCCCCAGTAACGCATTGGTCTTTTTATTGAAGAGTCCCAGCACTACCAATTCCCTATGACTTTCCGTGAGTTACGGACTCTGTAATACGCATTGCGTTCCTTCACCCCCGTCTTGACAGAAGCGCCAATGACCCCTCCGACGGAAAAGTGCTTATAATGCCCAGCGATTTTCTCCGCTTTTTACTGCCCGCGCGGATGGCTCTGTGTGTAACCGCAGCCCCGTGCCAAATTCATTCTTTGCCCTGGATGTCCAAAAGCCTTGATTCGTCTGCTGAAATTTTTCGGTTGGTCCATCGTCGCCGTTTTCTGCGGACTGCTCTTAAGTCTCAGCGGCGCCTTTCTTTACCTTAGTCCGGGTTTGCCGTCTGTGGAGGCGCTGAGAAGCATTCAGTTGCAGATTCCTCTGCGCGTCTACAGCAGCGACAACAAGTTGATCGCAGAATTTGGCGAAATGCGCCGTACACCGATCCGTTTCGCCGACATTCCGCCCAATTTCATCAATGCGTTACTAAGTGCTGAAGACGACAATTTTGCCAATCACTATGGCGTCGATCCGAGCAGCCTGATGCGCGCGGCAACGCAATTGGTCAAGAGTGGGCACATTCAGTCCGGCGGCAGCACCATCACCATGCAGGTGGCGAAGAACTTCTTCCTCACCAGCGAGCGCAGCTTCTCGCGTAAAACTACGGAAATCCTGCTGGCCCTGCAGATCGAACGGCAGCTGACCAAGGACGAGATCCTGGAGCTGTACGTCAACAAGATCTACCTGGGTAACCGCGCCTACGGCATCGAGGCGGCGGCGCAGGTGTATTACGGCAAATCGATCCGTGACATCAGCCTCGCGCAGATGGCGATGATCGCCGGTCTGCCAAAGGCTCCGTCGCGCTTCAACCCGCTGGCCAACCCGGCACGCAGCAAAGAACGCCGCGACTGGATCCTCGGGCGCATGTACAAGCTGGGCAAGATCAGCGAAGCCGACTACACCGCGGCGATCAACGAGCCGCTGAACGCCAGCTACCACGTGCCGACCCCGGAAGTGAACGCACCGTACATCGCCGAAATGGCCCGTGCCGAAATGGTCGGTCGTTATGGCAGCGAGGCCTACACCGAAGGCTTCCGTGTCACCACCACGGTGCCAAGCAATCTGCAGGAAATGGCCAACACCGCGCTGCACGAAGGCTTGATGACTTACGACCAGCGCCACGGCTACCGTGGCCCGGAGTCGCGCCTGCCGGGCAAGACCCGCGAAGCGTGGGCCAGCGAACTGACCAAGCAGCGCACCATTAGCAGCCTCGAACCTGCCATCGTCACCCAAGTCGATAAAACCGGCCTGCAAGTGTTGACCCGCACTGGTGAAGAGCACGTTGCCTGGGACACGATGAAATGGGCGCGACCGTTCCTCAATACCAACAGCATGGGCGCCAACCCGCGCCAGCCGTCGGATGTCGCGCAGGTCGGTGATCTGATCCGCGTGCAGCGCCAGACCGACAATTCGCTGAAGTTCAGCCAGATTCCGCAGGCTCAGGGCGCGCTGGTGTCGCTGGATCCGCAGAACGGTGCGATCCGTTCGCTGGTGGGTGGCTTCGCTTTCGAGCAGAGCAACTACAACCGCGCCATGCAGGCCAAGCGTCAGCCGGGCTCGAGCTTCAAGCCATTCGTTTACAGCGCTGCGCTGGATAACGGCTACACCGCTGCCAGTCTGGTCAACGATGCGCCGATCGTGTTCGTCGACGAGTACCTGGACAAGGTCTGGCGACCGAAGAACGACACCAACACTTTCCTCGGCCCGATCCGCCTGCGTGAAGCGCTGTACAAGTCGCGCAACCTGGTGTCGATCCGCCTGTTGCAGGCCATGGGCGTGGGCAAGACCATCGACTACATCACCCGCTTCGGCTTCAACAAGCAGGACCTGCCGCCGAACCTGTCGCTGGCACTCGGCACCGCAACGCTGACGCCGATGGAAATCGCCACTGGCTGGAGCACCTTTGCCAACGGCGGCTACAAGATCACCCCGTACATCATCGACAAGATCGAAAGCCGTAACGGCGACACGCTGTTCGTCGCCAACCCACCGACCGTGCCACAGGGTGGTGCGGCGACCGACGGTATCGCTGCGCCGGCTACCGAGTCGTTCACGGTCAACGCCACACCAGTTGCCGGTGAAGCGCCCGGCAATCCGGCAATGCCGCAAGCGCCGGCCGTGGCCGAGCGGATTGTCGATGGACGTACCACCTACATCCTCAACAGCATGCTGCAGGACGTAATCAAACTCGGCACCGGCCGGCGTGCACTGGCCATGGGCCGCAGTGACATCGCCGGCAAGACCGGTACCACCAACGAATCGAAAGATGCCTGGTTCTCCGGTTACAACGCTGATTACGTAACCACCGTGTGGACCGGTTTCGACCAGCCGGAAAGCCTCGGACGCCGTGAGTTCGGCGGCACCGTGGCGCTGCCGATCTGGATGAATTACATGTCGGCCGCGCTGAAAGACAAGCCGCCGCATGTGCAGCCTGAGCCAGAAGGTCTGCTCAGCCTGCGGGTGGATCCGGTCAGTGGCCGCGCCGCGACGCCGAGCACGCCGGGCGCGTATTTCGAACTGTTCAAGGCCGAAGACACGCCGCCATCGGTGAACGAGCTGGGCAACGGCGCCGTACCAGGCAGCCCGCTGCCGGCGGATGAACAGGCGCCGATCGATTTGTTCTGATCCGGCAGCCATTGAAAAGCCCCGCCTTCGTGAGAAGTGCGGGGCTTTTTATTACCCGAAGATCAAGAGCCCCTCACCCTAACCCTCTCCCAGAGGGAGAGGGGACTGATCGGGGGATGCTTGGGGAGCTACATCGACCTGAAGTGTTGTGCCGAATCCATAATCGACACCACTCTCTCAGGTCGATGAAGGGCGTCGAACACCTCGGTCAATCCCCTCTCCCTCTGGGAGAGGGCTAGGGTGAGGGTCCTTGTCGATATGAAATGCGATCCTGAGAACTCCCGAAAACAAAAAAAACCCCGACTCTCGCGAGCCGGGGCTTTTGTTTGAAGCGCTACAACGACTTAGCCGTTGAACACGTCATCCACGCTTTTCAGCGGGTAGTTCTTCGGATACGGCAGGGTGGCCACGCCGGTCTCGATCGCAGCCTTGGCCACGGCGTCGGAGATCAGGGTGATCAGGCGCTTGTCCATTGGTTTCGGAATGATGTACTCACGGCCGAATTCCAGCGGAGCACCGCCGTAGGCATCGCACACGTCCTGTGGAACAGGCAGTTTGGCCAGTTCGCGCAGGGCGTTGGCGGCGGCGACTTTCATTTCTTCGTTGATGCGCTTGGCGCGAACGTCCAGGGCACCACGGAAGATGAACGGGAAGCCCAGCACGTTGTTGACCTGGTTCGGGTAGTCCGAACGGCCGGTGGCCATGATCACGTCGCTACGGGTGGCGTGCGCCAGTTCCGGGGAGATTTCCGGATCCGGGTTGGAGCAGGCGAAGACGATCGGGTTGGCCGCCATCGACAGCAGGCCTTCGGCGCTCAGCAGGTTCGGACCGGACAGACCGACGAATACGTCAGCGCCGGCCAGTGCGTCTGCCAAGGTGCGCTTCTCGGTGGCGTGGGCGAATACGGCTTTGTACTGGTTCAGGTCGTCACGGCCGGAGTGAATTACGCCGGTACGGTCAACCATGAAGATGTTTTCGATGCGAGCGCCCATGCTCACCAGCAGTTTCATGCAGGAGATGGCGGCAGCGCCGGCGCCGAGGCAGACAATCTTTGCTTCCGGCAGGGTTTTGCCAGCGATTTCCAGGGCGTTGATCATGCCCGCAGCGGTCACGATCGCGGTGCCGTGCTGGTCATCGTGGAACACCGGAATATCGCACTGCTCGATCAGAGCGCGTTCGATCTCAAAGCACTCAGGCGCCTTGATGTCTTCCAGGTTGATGCCACCGAAGGTGATGGAGATGCGCTTGACGGTGTCGATGAAGGCTTGCGGGCTTTCCGAGTCGACTTCGATGTCGAATACGTCGATGCCGGCGAAACGCTTGAACAGTACGCCCTTGCCTTCCATTACAGGCTTGGAAGCCAGTGGGCCGAGGTTGCCCAGGCCGAGAATCGCGGTGCCGTCGGAAATGACTGCCACCAGGTTGCCCTTGCCGGTGTATTTGTAGGCCAGTTCAGGATCGCGAGCGATCTCGCGTACTGGTTCAGCTACGCCGGGGCTGTAGGCCAGCGACAGGTCGCGGGCGGTAGCAGTGGCCTTGGTGAGCTCGACACTCAGCTTCCCCGGACGAGGATTGGCGTGGTATTCGAGAGCGGCAGTTTTCAGATCAGACATTTTGGCATTCCGCTTTTTTACTGTTGGACAGACTGGTCAGCGAGGATACGCGCCTCGCAAAGTCCCCACAAGACTGGGCAGTCACCGCTGTCAAGCGCCCTGCCCTACGACTTTGGGCCAAGAGCCACGGCGCACAAGGGCTGGACTGTTCACAATCAGCCGTAAAAATGTCTACAATTTTTCTTCAGCGCGATACCTGCAGCATCGAAGGATCGGTCAACGGCAGCAACCAGCGCGCCTGACCTTTTTGCAGACCACCGCGCCGGGATCGGTCAACCACCCAGCCACGGGCCTCGATCTGCCTGCCTTTCAATGCTCGCATGCCATCACTGTCAAATTGTCCGAGCAGATTGGGTGCAACCCGCAATACAAGCGTGTCCTGCAATTCGATCCAGATTCCGCCGCGATTGCGCTGCACCTTGCTCACCCGACCGCTGACTACGGCAAAGCCCGAACGCTGGATCTGCTGCGCTTTCTGGACCGGCGATTGCCGCCAGAGACCAAGCCCGGCTCGTCGCGCGCTGCGTTCGGCGGCCTGTTGGCAGGCGACCAGATCGACGTTCGGCGCCACCGCGACCTGAAAACCCAGGCCAGCGGCAAGCATCTGCGCTTCGAGATTGACTCCGCTGACGCTGTAAACATGCGCCAGCGTACGCCCGTAATGGTCTTTTGCCTGCTTGCCGGGCCGCAGACCGACCCGGCCGCCGCTCTCATCCACCAGCGCTTGCAAGCGTTTGCGCGCCGCCGCGGCGAACGGTTCGTCGCTGCGGCCCTGCTTGCCCAGCTCCGGCGTATTGAGGCCGATCATGCGCACATTGCGCCCGTCGCTCAGGCGCAGGGTGTCGCCATCGACCACCCGCTGCACGCTGACGCTGGTCAGCCCTGCGGGTACCGGACAAAAGGCCTGGGCGGCGGACAGCCAAATCGCAGACACAAAAAAGGCGCCCGCAAGGGACGCCTTTTTCATCAGTCTGGAGAAGTCGAAACGACCTTCCAAAATGATCAGCCTCAGGCTTTTTTGCCGACGCCGAAAGTAGCGAAACGGTCTGCGAACTTTTGCACACGGCCGCCGGTGTCCAGAGTCTTCTGCTTACCGGTGTAGAACGGGTGGCATTCGTTGCAAACGTCGATCGCCAGGGCTTTGCCGTAGGTCGAACGAGTTTCGAACTTGTTACCGCAGCTGCAGGTAACAGCGATTTCCGGGTAGTTCGGATGGATTTCGGCTTTCATGGTGTCTTCCTCAGGCTAGCGTGCCGCCACCCAACACTATTGTTGAATACCGCACGTAATTAGGCCGCGGATTCTACCAGACCTTTTCAATCGCGCAAGCTGTCACCGAGACCGACCGTCTGCTAGGCTCCCGACCTTGAACGCACTTCCGTGTGGGAGCGAGCCTGCTCGCGAAGACGCCAGGTCAGTCGACACATGTGTTGCCTGACCCACCGCCATCGCGAGCAGGCTCGCTCCCACAGGTCATGCATATCCGATCATTTTGCGTATCGAGATCCCCCCGCGTGCCCGACGCCATTCTGCGCCTTGCCCTGCCTTCGCCTTTGCGCCGCCTGTTCGATTACCGGGCGCCGGCCGGGGTGCGGCGCGAGCAATTGCAGCCGGGCATGCGCCTGCGGGTGCCGTTCGGTCGGCGCGAGATGATCGGCATTCTGGTCGAGGTCACCGACACCAGCGAAGTGCCGGCAGAAAAACTCAAGCCGGCGCTGGCCCTCCTCGATACGACTTCGCCACTGCCGCCAGCGCTGTTCAAGCTGTGCCTGTGGACCGCGCAGTATTACCAGCACAGCCTCGGCGACACCTTGAACTGGGCCTTGCCGGTGCTGCTGCGTCAGGGCGAGCTGGCCGAGGCCCGGCAGGAACGCTTCTGGTCGATTGCTCCGGGCGCCAGCGTTGACGACCCGCGAGTGGCCCGCGCGCCACGCCAGCGCGAGGCGCTGACCACGCTGGCCCAGCACCCCCACGGCGTCGCCCATCAGTTGTTGAGCAAACTGATGCTGAGCAAGGACAGCCTCGATCTGCTGCTGGCCAAGGGGCTGGTGCAGGTCGAAATCCGCCGCCACGCCCCCGGCGTTCGCCATGAACATTGGCTGGCGCAACCGGAGCTGCCGCTCAACAGCGAACAGCGCGCGGCGTATGAAGCGATTCGCGCCGGCTTCGACAGTTACCACGCTTTTCTGCTGGCCGGCGTCACCGGCAGCGGCAAGACCGAAGTCTATCTGCAACTGATTCGCGAGACCCTCGAAGCCGGCAAACAGGCCCTGGTACTGATTCCGGAGATCAACCTCGGCCCGCAGACCCTGGCGCGTTTCGAACAGCGCTTCAATGCGCGCATCGCCCTGCTGCACTCGGCGGTAAATGATCGCGAACGCCTGGAAGCCTGGCTCGCCGCCCGTGATGGCGAGGCCGACATTATTATCGGCACCCGTTCGGCACTGTTCACGCCGATGAAAAATCCCGGGCTGATCATCATCGATGAAGAACACGACGGCTCCTATAAACAGCAGGAAGGTCTGCGCTACCACGCTCGCGATCTGGCGCTGGTACGCGCGCGACAGGAAAACATCCCGATCGTGCTCGGCTCCGCCACGCCGTCGCTGGAGAGCCTGCACAACGCTTACACGGGGCGCTACGGCCTGTTACGCCTGAACGAACGCGCTGGCGGCGCCAAGCAACCGCGCTTCCTGCGTCTGGACGTCAAAAGCCGTCCGCTCGACAGCGGTATTTCCGGACCGATGCAGCAAGCCATCGGCCAGACCCTCGCCAACGGCCAGCAGGTGCTGGTGTTCCTCAACCGGCGCGGCTTTGCCCCGACCCTGCTCTGCCACGATTGCGGCTGGATGTCCGAGTGCTCGCGCTGCGATGCGCGCATGACCGTGCATCAACGTTACGGCGAGTTGCGCTGCCATCATTGCGGCAACGTCGAGCGCACGCCACGCCAGTGCCCGAAGTGCAGCAAGGTCGATCTGCGTCCGGTCGGTGCCGGCACCGAACGCGCCGAAGAGCGTCTGGCGATTCTGTTCCCGGATTACCCGGTACTGCGCGTCGATCGCGACAGCACTTCGCGCAAGGACGCGATGAATCAGTTGTTTGCGACGATCCAGAAAGGCCAGCCGTGCATTCTGGTCGGCACGCAGATGTTGGCCAAAGGGCACCACTTCCCACGGGTGACGCTGGTGTCGATTCTGGATGCCGACGGCGGCCTGTTTTCCGGCGACTTCCGCGCCAGCGAGCGCATGGCGCAACTGATCGTCCAGGTCGCCGGGCGCGCCGGCCGGGCTGAGGAGCCGGGCAAGGTGATCATCCAGACGCATTTGGCCGACCACCCTTTATTGGTGCAACTGACCGAGCAGGGTTATTTCGCCTTCGCCGAACAAGCCTTGAGCGAACGCCGCGCGGCCGGGTTGCCGCCGTTTGCCCATCTGGCGCTGCTGCGCGCCGAAGCGCACAAGCCGGGGCAGGCGGAAGGTTTTCTCGACGAAGCGTGCAGCGAGGCCGAACGCCTGCTGGCCGAATTGAATCTGAGCGGCATCGAGCTGCTCGGGCCGGTGCCGGCGCCGATGGAGCGCCGTGCCGGGCGTTATCGCGCGCAACTGTTGTTGCAGGCGACCGCGCGGGCACCGTTGCATCGCTTGCTGGCCAGCTGGATGCTGGTGCTGGAGCAGATGCCGAGTGGGCGGGCAGTGCGCTGGTCGCTGGATGTTGATCCCGTCGACTTGTACTGATTGATCGATTGCTATCGCTGGCAAGCCAGCTCCCACAGGAACTGCGCCGCTCTCGTGGGAGCTGGCTTGCCAGCGATAACGGTCGAATTGTCACCACAAATCCATAAGCTGCCTGCTAAGGTTGGCAAGCCCGTCTTCGCAACGGATAATGCCCAGTTTTTCCACCCGCGCATCGATGCGCCCGCCGCGCTTGCGGTCGAAAGAGAAGACCATGAAAGACACCATTCGCCAGCTGATCCAGCAAGCCCTCACCCAACTCGTCAACGAAGGTGTGTTGCCTGAAGGCCTGACGCCGGCGATCCAGGTGGAGAACGCCCGCGACAAGACCCACGGCGACTTCGCCAGCAACATCGCCATGATGCTGGCCAAGCCTGCCGGCATGAAGCCGCGCGATCTGGCGGAGAAAATCATCGCCGCCCTGCCCGCTGACGAGAACGTCACCAAGGCCGAAATCGCCGGCCCGGGCTTCATCAATTTCTTCCAGAACACCCAGGCCCTGGCCTCGCGCCTCGACGCCGCGCTGGCCGACGCCCGTGTCGGCGTGCGCAAGGCCGGCCCGGCGCAGCGCACCGTGGTCGATCTGTCGGCGCCGAACCTGGCCAAAGAGATGCACGTCGGCCACTTGCGCTCGACCATCATCGGCGACGGCGTGGCCCGGGTGCTTGAGTTCCTCGGCGACGAAGTGATCCGCCAGAATCACGTCGGCGACTGGGGCACTCAGTTCGGCATGCTGATGGCTTATCTGCAGGAAAACCCGATCACCAGCGACGAGCTGTCCGACCTGGAAAACTTCTACCGTGCGGCCAAGCAGCGTTTCGACGAGTCCGAAGAATTCGCCGACCGCGCCCGTGGCCTGGTGGTCAAGTTGCAGGCTGGCGACGCTGAATGCCTGGCGCTGTGGACCAAGTTCAAGGACATCTCGCTGTCGCACTGCCAGAAGATCTACGAACTGCTCAACGTCAAACTGACCATGGCCGACGTGATGGGCGAAAGTGCCTATAACGATGACCTGATCAATGTGGTCAACGACCTCAAGGCTGCCGGCATGCTGGTCGAGAGCAACGGCGCCCAGTGCGTGTTCCTCGACGAGTTCAAGAACGCCGATGGCGATCCGCTGCCGGTGATCATCGTCAAGGCCGATGGCGGTTACCTGTACGCCACCACTGACCTCGCCGCCGTGCGCTACCGCAGCGGCAAGCTCAAGGCTGATCGCGCGTTGTATTTCGTCGATCAGCGCCAGGCCCTGCACTTCCAGCAAGTCTTCGCTGTTGCGCGCAAGGCCGGTTTCGTCACCCATCCGATGGAAATGGAACACATGGGTTTCGGTACCATGAACGGCGCCGATGGCCGTCCGTTCAAGACCCGTGACGGCGGCACCGTGAAGCTGATCGATCTGCTCACCGAAGCCCAGGAACGCGCCTACAGTCTGGTGAAAGAGAAGAACCCGACCCTGGCCGAAGACGAGTTGCGCAACATCGCCAAGGTCGTCGGCATCGGCGCGGTGAAATACGCCGACCTGTCCAAGCATCGCACCAGCGACTACAGCTTCAACTTCGACCTGATGCTCAACTTCGAAGGCAACACCGCGCCATACCTGCTGTACGCCTACACCCGCGTGGCCGGTGTGTTCCGCAAATTGGGCAAGGACTTCAGCGAAGTCGACGGCCAGATCGTCCTCGAAGCGGCGCACGAGCAGGAGCTGGCGGCGAAGCTGGCGCAGTTCGGCGAAGTGCTGAACAACGTCGCTGAAAAAGGCACGCCGCACATTCTCTGCACCTACCTGTACGACGTCGCCGGCCTGTTCTCCAGCTTCTACGAGAACTGCCCGATCCTCGCCGCCGACACCCCGGCGCAGATGCAGAGTCGTCTGCGTCTGGCCGCACTGACCGGTCGCACCCTCAAGCAAGGCCTGGAGCTGTTGGGTCTGGAAACTCTGGAGCGTATGTAAGTTGGCTGCCAAGAAAAAACCTGCACCCAAACGCGGCGCCAGCCGCTATCAGGCCCCGGCGAAACAACCGATTCCGGGCTGGCTGTGGATGGCCATCGGCCTGACCGTCGGCGCGTTCATCGTGTTTCTGATGAAACTGGAACCGGGCAAGGGCAGCGACACGGTCAAGCGCGAGAAAGTCGAACAGCAGCAGAAAGCGTCGAAGATCGCCGAGGCCAACAAGACCCCGCCGAGCCCGACGCAACCGGTGAAGCCGAAATACGACTTCTACACCCTGCTGCCGGAATCGGAAGTGATCGTGCCGCCGGACGCGGTACCGGAGAAGACCCTGCCGACGCCGCAAGTGCCGGCCATCCCGACCACGCCGGTAACCCCGGCCGAAGCGGCGAAGATCGACACCGCACGGGCTCAAGCGGCTCTTGCCGGGATCACGCCGCCGCCAGCGCCACCCGTGAGCAAGGCCGCGCCAGTGACCAAGTTCTTCCTCCAGGCCGGTTCGTTCCGCAAGGAAACCGATGCTGACAAGGTGCGTGCGCAGATCATTCTGCTCGGCCAAGCCGTGGCGGTGGAGTCCGGCACGGTCAAGGATGAAACCTGGTATCGCGTCTTGGTCGGCCCGTTCAGCAACCGCGAGCAACTGACCACGGCGCAGAAACAACTGGCTGGCGCCGGCTTCAGCAACCTGTTGTTACAACAACGCCAGAGCCGCTAAGGCTCCCAGAGGTCAGCTGCAACTTGCAGGTGACCTTCAAACTTTGTGGCGAGGGGATTTATCCCCGTTTGGCTGCGGAGCAGCCCTGAAACCAGCCATTGCAGTGCCGCAGGCATACCGCAAATGATGGTTTCGCGACTGCTTCGCAGCCGAACGGGGATAAATCCCCTCGCCACAGTCATCACACACACCATTCGTCTCCCATCGCCCCTACCGGTTGAAATCCCCTCCAGCACCCCCATATGAATGGGCATAAGGCATTTTCGCCCCGCTGCGTGGAGACTCTTCCCTTGACCACCATCGTTTCAGTCCGCCGCCACGGCAAAGTCGTCATGGGCGGCGACGGCCAGGTTTCTCTCGGCAACACCGTGATGAAAGGCAACGCCAAAAAGGTCCGTCGCCTGTACCACGGCCAGGTCATCGCCGGTTTCGCCGGTGCCACCGCCGACGCCTTCACCCTGTTCGAACGTTTCGAAGGCCAGCTCGAAAAACATCAGGGTCACCTGATCCGCGCCGCCGTCGAACTCGCCAAGGAATGGCGCACCGACCGCTCCCTGAGCCGCCTCGAAGCGATGCTCGCGGTTGCCAACAAAGATGCCTCGCTGATCATCACCGGCAACGGTGACGTGGTCGAACCCGAAGATGGCCTGATCGCCATGGGTTCCGGCGGCGCCTACGCGCAAGCCGCCGCCAGTGCCCTGCTGAAAAAGACCGACCTGTCGGCTCGCGAGATCGTCGAAACCGCTCTCGGCATCGCTGGCGACATCTGCGTATTCACCAACCACACCCAGACCATTGAGGAGCAGGATCTCGCTGAATAAGCCTGTTGCGGCCCATGTGCCACGGCTTGTTTCTGCTTGAGGACCGTCAATTACTATGTCCATGACTCCCCGCGAAATCGTCCACGAACTCAACCGCCATATCATCGGCCAGGACGATGCCAAGCGCGCCGTCGCGATTGCCCTGCGCAACCGCTGGCGCCGCATGCAGCTGCCTGAAGAGCTGCGCGTTGAGGTGACCCCGAAGAACATCCTGATGATCGGCCCGACCGGTGTCGGTAAAACCGAGATCGCCCGTCGCCTGGCGAAACTGGCCAACGCGCCGTTCATCAAGGTCGAAGCGACCAAATTCACCGAGGTCGGCTACGTCGGCCGCGACGTCGAGTCGATCATCCGTGATCTGGCCGATGCCGCGATCAAGATGCTCCGCGAGCAGGAAATGACCCGCGTACGCCACCGCGCCGAAGACGCCGCCGAGGATCGCATCCTCGACGCGTTGCTGCCGCCGGCACGCATGGGCTTCAGCAACGATGAAGCGCCGAGCTCCGACTCCAACACGCGTCAGCTGTTCCGCAAGCGCCTGCGCGAAGGCCAGTTGGACGACAAGGAAATCGAGATCGAAGTCGCCGAAGTCTCCGGCATCGAAATCGCCACGCCGCCAGGCATGGAAGAGATGACCAACCAGCTGCAATCGCTGTTTGCCAACATGGGCAAGGGCAAGAAGAAGTCGCGCAAGCTCAAGGTCAAGGAAGCGCTGAAACTGGTGCGCGATGAAGAAGCCGGGCGTCTGGTCAACGAAGAAGAGCTGAAGGCCAAGGCGCTGGAAGCGGTCGAGCAGCACGGTATCGTCTTCATCGACGAAATCGACAAGGTCGCCAAGCGCGGCAATGTCGGCGGCGCCGATGTCTCCCGCGAAGGCGTACAGCGCGACCTGCTGCCGCTGATCGAAGGCTGCACCGTCAACACCAAGCTGGGCATGGTCAAGACCGACCACATCCTGTTCATCGCCTCCGGCGCGTTCCACCTGAGCAAGCCAAGCGATCTGGTGCCGGAGCTGCAAGGCCGTCTGCCGATCCGCGTCGAGCTCAAGGCGCTGAGCCCGGAAGACTTCGAACGCATCCTCAGCGAACCGCACGCCTCGCTCACCGAGCAATACTGCGCGCTGCTGAAGACCGAAGGCCTGAACATCCAGTTCCAGCCCGAGGGCATCAAGCGTCTGGCGGAGATCGCCTGGCAGGTCAACGAGAAGACCGAGAACATCGGTGCCCGTCGCCTGCACACCCTGCTCGAGCGCCTGCTCGAAGAGGTGTCGTTCAGCGCCGGCGACCTCGCCAGCGCCCATGATGACAAGGCGATTCTGATCGACGCCGACTACGTCAACAGCCACCTCGGCGAATTGGCGCAGAACGAAGATCTGTCCCGCTACATTCTGTAGAGCGGCAAGCTACAAGCTACAAGCGGCAAGCTGAGTTAAGCTTGCAACTTGTAGCTTGCAGCTAAAGGCTGTTTTTCATGATTCCCACCGACATCAAACTGCACAAAGCCTCGAAAACCCTGACGCTCACTTACGCGTCCGGCGAGGAATTCACCCTGCCCGCCGAGTTTCTGCGTGTGCACTCTCCCTCCGCCGAGGTCCAGGGCCACGGCAAACCGATCCTGCAATTCGGCAAGCTCAACGTGGGTCTGAGCAAGCTGGAACCGGCTGGCAACTATGCACTGAAACTGACCTTCGACGACGGTCACGACAGCGGCCTGTTCACTTGGGAATACCTCTACGAACTCGGCAAGCGCCAGAACGAACTCTGGGACGATTATCTTGCCGAGCTGCGCGCTGCCGGAAAATCCCGCGATCCGAACGAGTCGTTCGTCAAGCTGATGCTCTAGGCCGTGGCTCTTGCTCTTTAGAGGGCATTTTCTAACTTCATCTGTTTGAATGCTCCGCGCATACGGCCCCGGATCGGCCGCTTGCGAAAAAAATTAAACTCGGGTAACCAATGGAGCTGGCAAGTTCCCTGCAGTGCTCTACGACTGTAAAGCAGCTATGCAGAATCAACGGTCACCCGAGCAGTAGTACCCGGCATTGGCTGTGGAAGCGACAGCGTGAAACCGGGTACTCGTCTCAGGACAATGGAGCGTCGTAGATGAGTGACAAGAATAACGATGACCTGAAGTACCAAGCCTCGGAAAACACTCTGGGGCTTAACCCCGTCGTCGGGCTGCGCGGAAAGGATCTGCTGGCCTCTGCTCGAATGGTGCTGAAACAGGCCATCAGACAACCGATTCACAGCGTCAGGCACGTGACCCATTTCGGCCTCGAACTGAAAAACGTGCTGCTGGGCAAATCCGCGCTGCAACCGGCCGGTGACGACCGCCGTTTCGCCGACCCGGCGTGGAGCCAGAACCCGCTATACAAACGTTATCTGCAAACCTACCTGGCCTGGCGCAAGGAACTGCATGCCTGGATTGATGACAGCAGCCTGTCCGCCAAAGACATCGCTCGCGGGCATTTCGTCATCAACCTGATGACCGAAGCCATGGCGCCGACCAATACGGCGGCCAATCCGGCGGCGGTCAAACGCTTCTTCGAAACCGGCGGCAAAAGCCTGCTCGATGGCCTCTCGCATCTGGCCAAGGATCTGGTGCACAACGGCGGCATGCCGAGCCAGGTCAACATGGGCGCGTTCGAGGTGGGCAAGAGCCTCGGCGTCACCGAAGGCGCGGTGGTGTTCCGCAATGATGTGCTGGAGCTGATCCAGTACCGGCCGATCACCGAGCAGGTCCACGAGCGCCCGCTGCTGGTAGTGCCGCCGCAGATCAACAAGTTCTACGTTTTCGACTTGAGCCCGGACAAGAGCCTGGCGCGCTTCTGCCTGCGCAACAACGTGCCGACCTTCATCATCAGCTGGCGCAACCCGACCAAGGCCCAGCGCGAGTGGGGCCTGTCGACCTACATCGAAGCGCTGAAAGAAGCCGTCGATGTGGTCACCGCGATCACCGGCAGCAAAGACGTCAACATGCTCGGCGCCTGCTCCGGCGGCATCACCTGCACCGCCCTGCTCGGCCACTACGCCGCGCTCGGCGAGAACAAGGTCAACGCCCTCACCCTGCTGGTCAGCGTGCTCGACACCACCCTGGACAGCGACGTCGCCCTGTTCGTCGATGAGCAGACCCTGGAGACCGCCAAGCGCCACTCCTACCAGGCCGGCGTGCTCGAAGGCAAAGACATGGCCAAGGTCTTCGCCTGGATGCGCCCCAACGATCTGATCTGGAACTACTGGGTCAACAACTACCTGCTCGGCAACGAGCCGCCGGTGTTCGACATCCTGTTCTGGAACAACGACACCACCCGCCTGCCCGCCGCGTTCCACGGCGACCTGATCGAGATGTTCAAAAACAATCCACTGATCCGCCCCAATGCACTGGAAGTGTGCGGCACGCCGATCGACCTCAAGCAGGTCACCGCCGACATCTTCTCGCTGGCCGGCACCAACGATCACATCACGCCATGGAAGTCCTGCTACAAGTCGGCGCAGCTGTTCGGCGGCAAAGTCGAATTCGTGCTGTCGAGCAGCGGCCATATCCAGAGCATCCTCAACCCGCCGGGCAATCCGAAGTCGCGCTACATGACCGGCGAAGAGATGGCGCCGACCGCCGATGACTGGCAGGAAAATTCGACCAAGCACACCGATTCCTGGTGGCTGTACTGGCAGTCATGGCTGGCCGAGCGCTCGGGCAACCTGAAAAAGGCCCCGACGAAACTGGGCAACAAAGCGTACCCGGCAGGCGAGGCTTCGCCGGGCACTTATGTTCACGAACGGTAACTGACACCACCCATTGTGGGAGAGGGCCTTGTGGCGAGGGGATTTATCCCCGTTCGGCTGCGAAGCAGTCGTGAATCGACTAGCCGCGATCAGTCTGACAAATCGTGGTTTCAGGATTCGGTGTCGCTTCGTAACCCAACGGGGATAAATCCCCTCACCACAAGGCCCGCGCCTACAGGAATACGGGTGGACTTGAAACTACAGGGCCTCACGCATGCCGCAACCGTTCATATTCCGCACCGTCGATCTGGATGGCCAGACCCTTCGCACGGCGGTGCGTCCCGGCAAGCCTCATTTGACGCCTCTGCTGATTTTCAACGGCATCGGCGCCAACCTGGAGCTGGTGTTCCCGTTTGTCGCGGCGCTCGACCCGGATCTGGAAGTGATCGCCTTCGACGTGCCCGGGGTCGGCGGGTCGTCGACGCCGAACCGACCGTATCGCTTCCCCGGCCTGGCCAAACTGACGGCGCGGATGCTCGACTATCTCGACTACGGTCAGGTCAATGTGATCGGCGTGTCGTGGGGCGGCGCCCTGGCGCAGCAGTTTGCCTACGACTACCCCGAGCGCTGCAAGAAACTGGTACTGGCGGCGACCGCGGCCGGTGCGGTGATGGTCCCGGGCAAGCCGAAAGTGCTGTGGATGATGGCCAGCCCGCGCCGCTACATTCAGCCATCCCATGTGATTCGCATCGCGCCGATGATCTACGGCGGCTCGTTCCGCCGCGATCCGACGCTGGCTGCCAGCCATGCGGCGAAAGTGCGCTCGGCGGGCAAGCTCGGTTACTACTGGCAGCTGTTCGCAGGCCTCGGCTGGACCAGCATCCACTGGCTGCACAAGATCCATCAGCCGACGCTGGTGCTGGCCGGCGATGACGACCCACTGATTCCGCTGATCAACATGCGCATGCTCGCCTGGCGCATTCCCAACGCGCAGTTGCACATCATCGATGACGGCCATCTGTTCCTGATTACCCGCGCCGAAGCGGTGGCGCCGATCATCATGAAGTTTCTCGAAGAGGAGCGTCTGCGCGCAGTCATGCACCCGCATCCGACCCCGCTCGGCGGCTGATCGCGGCGGCCTGCTTTATGCAGCACTTTTCAAATCAAGCGCGCGGCAGGACGCCGCGCAGGCAGCAACCGGTAACAGCGTCTATGGTGTTCTGGTTCGGTGAGTGTGTTTTTGCCCTGAAGACGAAGGAGTGTTGAGTCATGCGCGAAAAACCAGCGACGGGCGTGGTGCCCAGCCCCGCCGTGTTTATCAACGCCCAAAGTGCGATCGCCGGTCTGCGTGGCAGGGATCTGCTGTCGACACTGCGCAGCGTCGCCGCCCACGGCTTGCGCAATCCGTTGCACAGCGCAAAGCATGCGCTGAAGCTTGGCGGACAGTTGGGGCGCGTGCTGCTCGGCGAAACCCTGCACCCGACCAATCCGCAAGACAGCCGCTTCGCCGATCCGGCGTGGAGCCTCAACCCGTTCTACCGGCGCAGCCTGCAGGCGTATCTGGCCTGGCAGAAACAGGTCAAGAGCTGGATCGATGAAGGCGACATGAGCCCTGAAGATCGTGCCCGTGCGCACTTCGCTTTCACCCTGCTCAATGACGCCGTGGCGCCCTCCAACACCCTGCTCAATCCGCTGGCGGTCAAGGAGCTGTTCAATTCCGGCGGGCAGAGTCTGGTGCGTGGCCTGAGCCATCTGTTCGATGATCTTTTGCACAACGACGGCCTGCCACGGCAAGTGACCAGGCAGGCGTTCGAGGTCGGCAAAACCGTGGCGACCACCAGCGGATCGGTGGTCTTTCGCAATGAAATGTTCGAGCTGATCCAGTACAAATCGATGAGCGAAAAGCAGTACGCCAAACCGCTGCTGGTGGTGCCGCCGCAAATCAACAAGTACTACATTTTCGATCTGAGCCCGCAGAACAGCTTCGTCCAGTACGCCCTGAAAAACAGCCTGCAGACCTTCATGATCAGTTGGCGCAATCCTGATGTGCGCCATCGCGAGTGGGGCCTGTCGAGTTACGTCGAAGCGGTCGAAGAAGCGATGAACATCTGCCGGGCGATTACCGGCGCCCGCGAAGTCAACCTGATGGGCGCCTGCGCCGGCGGCCTGACCATCGCCGCCCTGCAAGGGCACTTGCAGGCCAAACGGCAACTGCGCCGGGTCGCCAGCGCGACCTATCTGGTCAGTCTGCTCGACAGCCAAATCGAAACCCCGGCCACGCTGTTCGCCGATGAACAAACACTGGAAGCGGCCAAGCGTCGCTCGTATCAGCAAGGCGTGCTCGATGGTCGCGACATGGCCAAAGTCTTCGCCTGGATGCGCCCCAACGATTTGATCTGGAGCTATTTCGTCAACAACTACCTGCTGGGCAAGGAGCCGCCAGCCTTCGACATTCTCTACTGGAACAACGACAACACCCGGCTGCCGGCGGCGCTGCACGGCGATCTGCTGGACTTCTTCAAGCACAACCCGCTGATCCACGCGGGCGGTCTAGAAGTGTGCGGTACGCCGATCGATCTGCAGAAGGTCAATGTCGACAGCTTCAGCGTCGCCGGCATGAACGACCACATCACGCCGTGGGACGCGGTGTATCGCTCGACCCTGCTGCTCGGTGGCGAGCGACGTTTCGTGCTGTCCAACAGCGGCCACGTGCAGAGCATCCTCAACCCGCCGAGCAACCCGAAAGCTGCCTACGTCGAAAACGCCAAACTGAGCAGTGACCCGCGCGCTTGGTACTACGATGCCAGACACGTCGACGGCAGCTGGTGGCCGCAGTGGCTGGAATGGGTCGCGCAGCGCTCCGGCGCCCTTAACGAGACCCGCACAACACTGGGTAACCCGAACTATCCACCGATGGAAGCGGCACCCGGCACCTATGTGCATGTGCGCTGACGCTCAACCGAAATTTTCTAAGAAGACTGGATGAAAACCCGCGACCGGATTCTCGAATGTGCGCTGCAACTGTTCAACGAAAAGGGTGAGCCGAACGTTTCCACCATGGAGGTGGCCAACGAAATGGGGATCAGCCCCGGCAATCTCTACTACCACTTCCACGGTAAGGAACCGCTGATTCTCGGTCTGTTCGAACGCTTCCAGCACGAGCTCGCGCCCCTGCTCGACCCGCCGCCGGACGTGGAGCTGGCGCCGGAGGATTACTGGTTGTTCTTGCATTTGATCGTCGAGCGCCTGGCGCAATACCGGTTCCTGTTCCAGGACCTGTCGAACCTCGCCGGGCGCTTGCCGAAACTGGCCAAGGGGATTCGCAATCTGCTCAATGCGCTGAAGCGGACGCTGGCGTCGTTGCTGGCGCGATTGAAGGCTTCGGGGCAACTGGTCAGCGATACCCAGGCCTTGGGGCAACTGGTGGAGCAGGTGACCATGACGCTGCTGTTCTCGCTGGATTACCAGCGGATTCTTGATCGTGAGGGAGAGGTCAGGTTGGTGGTTTATCAGATCATGATGCTGGTGGCGCCGCATTTGCTGCCGCCAGTGAAGGTGGCGACAGAGCGGATGGCGCTGCAATACCTTGAGGATCACGACTGATCCGAGCGCTGCGCCTACTTACAATCCAATGTGGGAGCGAGCCTGCTCGCGAATGCAAACTTTCCCCTGATGCCTGTGTAACTGATCCACCGCTTTCGCGAGCAGGCTCGCTCCCACAGGGACTTGCAGTGATCAAGATAATCTCCACAAACAAAAACGCCCGGCCTTCACAGGCCGGGCGTTTTTGATTTGCCCTGAAATCAGGACTGACTGGATGGCGTCGACGGTGTCGATGCTGCAGTCGGGGTAGCGGCTGCCGTAGGTGCCGCAGCGGAGTTTGCCGCGTTGGCCGGAGCTGTTGGAGCAGTCGACGGCGCGGCGGCCGGTTTCGGCGCAGCGGCTTTCGGCGCGGCCGGTTTTTTCACTGCTGGCTTTTTCGCCGCAGCCGGTTTGGCCGCAGGCTTCGCAGCGGGTTTGGCGGCAGCGGTCTTCGCTGCTGGCTTGGCCGCTGGTTTCGCTGCAGCTTTAGCCGCAGGTTTCGCTGCAGCTTTAGCCGCAGGTTTTGCTGCTGCTTTGGTTGCCGGTTTGGCAGCGGCCTTGGCGGCAACCGGTTTGGCTGCCGCTTTGGCCGCAGGCTTGGCGGCTGCCGTTTTGGCCGCAGCCTTTGCTGCAGGTTTTGCCGCCGCTTTGGCCAGTGGCTTGGCCGCGGTTTTCGCCGCAGGTTTGGCCGCTGCAGTTTTAGTGGCAGGTTTCGCCGCAGCGGTTTTCGCCGCCACAGGCTGAGCTTTCAGACCGGTGAGTTTTTCGATCTGTTTGGTCAGCGTGTCGACCTTGGCGTTGAGCGCCTTGACCTCATTGCGGCTCGGCACACCCAGGCGCGAAATCGCGCTGTTCAGGCGCTTGTCGAAAGCGCCTTCCAGCTCGTCCCACTTGCCCATGGCGCGGTCTTTCACGCCGCTGATGCGCGACTTGGCCGAAGAGGTCGAGTCCTCGACTTTCTTGCCGACGGCAGTCTTGGTGAGCTTCTCGGCTTTCTCGCCGTCTTTGACCAATGCATCGAAGAGTTTGCTGCCGTCAGTGTCGATCTTCGAGTACACGCCTAAACCAGCCAGCCAGATTTTGCGGGAGTAGGACTCGACCTTCCCGACCCACGAGCTGCTTTCTTTATCGGTGTTCTTTTTGCCAGCCATCCCGTTCTCCTTAAGATTTTCGCGCGACGCGTTCGAGCAATGCCGTCAGCTCATCGAGCTTAGCAGAGAGTGCCTCAACGTCATGTTTAGACGGAATGCCGATCCGATTCAAGGCGCTGGCCACACGGTTGTCGAAGGCCTTCTCGACCTTGTCGAGCTGAACTTCAACGCGACCCTTGAACGAGCTGACCTGAGTGGCCGCGTCGTCGATCTCGGCGTTGGCCGCGAGGAGTTTTTCGCTGACGGCTTTTTTGCCTTTCTTTTCAACGGTTTGACCGGCGGCTACGAGCTCTTGAAAGTACTCGCTGCCCTCCTGGCCGACCTTGGTGTAGGCGCCCAGGCCTGCCAGCCAGATCTTGCGGGCATAGGATTTGACGTCGCTCAGAGTGGAAGTCGAAGCGTCGATTTTTTTCTTCAAAATGACTTTGGCCATGGTGCACCTCACGCGCAGAAGGTTTGAGGAACTGCCGGACGAGTGTCGGGCTCAGGCACAAAGTAGGGAGAAAAATTAGAAAGGGCACCCTAACCAGCGGGAGCATCACTAAACAAATGTGGGAGCGAGCCTGCTCGCGAAAGCGGTTTGTCAGTCACGGATAATTTGACTGAAAGACCGCTTTCGCGAGCAGGCTCGCTCCCACAGGGGACTGGATTTCAATCTGGCAATCAGGCGAGGGCTTTGTCTAGGGCTTTCTCGATCTCGGCTTTGATCATGCCGCTCATGGCCGACATCATCAGGCCCAGTTCGACGTCGACCCTGATCGAATCGTCCGCCACATGCACTTCACCTTTCACGCCAGAGCGCTTGAGGTTCAGGGTGTCGCCCGACCACTGCGGCTCAAGGCCGTATTGTTCGTTGAGCTTTTTGGCCAGTTTGTCGGCCTTTTCGCGGGCGGCGTGCTTGCCCAGGGTGTGGGCGCGCTCAACACTGATTTTGGCCATGGAATGACTCCTGATGATTGAATGGCTGACGTTGAATCTTGACCGCATCTGCGGCAAATCGTCCCGAAGGTTGCCCATCTTACCTTTAGCCATTCCAAGACAAAGCATGGCTTGGGGATTAGAATGTCGCGCATTCTCTTTTGGTGACAGCGATATGACTGATCAGCGCAAAGGCAGCGATGCCGAACCCACCACTCACTTCGGCTTCAAAAACGTTCCGGAAAGCCAGAAAGCGGAAAAAGTCGCTGAGGTTTTCCATTCCGTAGCCGCTAAATACGACCTGATGAACGACCTTCTGTCGGGCGGCATGCACCGTCTGTGGAAGCGTTTCGCGATCGAGCTTTCCGGCGTGCGCAGCGGCAACCGCGTGCTCGACATCGCCGGTGGCACCGGCGACCTGACCCGCAAGTTCTCGAACCTCGTCGGCCCGACCGGCCAGGTCGTGCTGGCCGACATCAACGAGTCGATGCTCAAGGTCGGCCGTGATCGTCTGCTCGATCTGGGCGTTGCCGGCAACGTCGAATTCGTCCAGGCCGACGCGGAAAAACTGCCGTTCCCGGACAACCATTTCGACTGCGTGACCATCGCCTTCGGCCTGCGCAACGTGACGCACAAAGAGGACGCGCTGCGTTCGATGCTGCGCGTGCTCAAGCCCGGCGGACGCCTGCTGGTGCTGGAATTCTCCAAGCCGACCAACGCGCTGATGTCGAAAGCCTACGACGCCTACTCGTTCGCCTTCATGCCGCTGATGGGCAAGCTGATCACCAACGATTCGGAAAGCTATCGCTACCTGGCCGAATCGATCCGCATGCACCCGAATCAGGAAACCCTGAAGTCGATGATGGTCGAGGCCGGTTTCGACCGCGTGACCTATCACAACATGACCGCAGGCATCGTCGCCCTGCACCGCGGCATCAAGCCCTGATGTTGCTTACCGGGCTGCTCGCCAGCGTCGAACTCGGCCTCAACCGGGTGCTGCGTCTCGACAGCACGGCGCTGCCGCGCCTGGCGCATCTGACCGGCAAGGTGATTGCCGTCGACTGCCGCAGCCCGGCGCTGCAACTGTTCATCCTGCCCAGCGACGAAGGCTTGATGCTCGCCTCGCAGTGGGCAGCGGATGTCGATTGCACGTTGCGCGCACCGGCCTCGATCCTGGTGAAACTGGCCCTGAGCAAAGACAAGACCGCCGTGCTGCACGCACCGGAAGTCGAGCTCGATGGCGACAGCGGCGTGCTGCTGGAGCTGGCCGGCGTACTGCAGGATCTTGAGCTGGACTGGGAGTACGAACTCTCGCGCTGGCTCGGCCCGGTCGCCACGCAACTGCTCGGTGGTCACCTGCGCAGCCGCGCGCGCTGGTATCAACAAGGATTTGCCAGCCTCAACCAGAATCTTGCCGAATACCTCGCCGAAGAATCGCGCACCCTCGTCGGGCAGCGCGAAGCCGAAGCGCGGTTCAGCGAACTGGACCGGATCAAACTTGATCTGGAACGACTCGAGGCGCGTTTCGAGCGCCTTTCCCGATCCCTCGACCCAAGCGATAACGCATGAAGCTGCTTGCCGTCCGCCGTCTGTTGCGCATCCAGCGCGTCGTGATCCGCTACCGCCTCGATGACCTGCTGTTCGATCTGCCACTGCCCTGGTTCCTTCTGGCCGTGCGCTTTTTGCTGCCGTGGCGCTGGCTGCCGCGCAAGCCGCTGGAACTCAATCGTGGTGCGCGCTTGCGTCTGGCGTTGCAGGATCTGGGGCCGATCTTCATCAAGTTCGGGCAGATTCTTTCGACCCGCCGCGACCTGTTGCCGGAAGACATCGCCGATGAGCTGATGCTGCTGCAGGACCGCGTGCCGCCGTTCGATTCGCAAGTGTCGATCAAGCTGATCGAAGAACAGCTGGGCAAGAAAATCAGCGAAGTGTTCAGCCGTTTCGACGTCGCCCCGCTGGCCTCGGCCTCGGTAGCGCAGGTGCATGCGGCGCAGCTCAAAAGCGGCGAAGAAGTCGTGGTCAAGGTCATTCGCCCGGGCCTGAAACCGATCATCGCGCAGGATCTGGCATGGCTGTTCATCCTTGCCCGCGCCGCCGAGAAGTTCTCCGCTGACGCGCGCCTGCTGCACCCGGTCGATGTGGTGCAGGATTATGAAAAGACCATTTACGACGAACTCGATCTGTTGCGCGAGGCGGCCAACGCCAGCCAGTTGCGCCGCAACTTCGAAGGCTCGCAGCTGCTGTACGTGCCGCAAGTCTATTGGGACTGGTGCCGGCCGAAAGTGCTGGTGATGGAGCGCATCTACGGGATTCAGGTCACCGACCTGGCGACCCTCGCTGACCAGCGCACCGACATGAAAATGCTCGCCGAGCGCGGCGTGGAGATTTTCTTCACGCAAGTGTTCCGCGACAGCTTCTTCCACGCCGACATGCACCCGGGCAACATCTTCGTCAGCACGGTCAATCCGTGGAGCCCGCAATACATCGCGATCGACTGCGGCATCGTCGGCAGCCTGACCCCGGAAGACCAGGATTATCTGGCGCGCAACCTGTTCGCGTTCTTCAAGCGTGACTACCGCCGCGTGGCGCAGTTGCACATCGATTCGGGCTGGGTGCCGGCGGAAACCAAACTCAACGAATTCGAAGCAGCGATCCGTACCGTGTGTGAACCGATCTTCGAAAAACCGTTAAAAGATATTTCATTTGGCCAGGTGCTGATGCGCCTGTTCCAGACCGCTCGCCGTTTCAACATGGAAGTGCAGCCGCAACTGGTGCTGTTGCAGAAGACCTTGCTGAACATCGAAGGCCTCGGTCGTCAGCTGTACCCGGATCTGGATCTGTGGAACACCGCGCAGCCGTTTCTCGAGCGCTGGATGCGCGAACGCGTCAGCCCGAAAGCCTTGCTGGGCAACGTGCAGAGCCAGCTGGAGCAGATTCCGCACCTGTCGAACATGGCCCGCGATTTGCTCGAACGCATGTCGCAACCCCACGCCAAAGACCCACCGCCGCCGTGGCGCAAACGCAAGGACGACTGGTTCCTGCGCCTGCTCGGCTGCGCGCATCTGGCCGGCGGCGCGATCCTCGCTGCGGGTGGTCCGCTGACCGAGTGGGCGCACTGGCCCGCCGGAATCATGATCGCGGTCGGTTTGTATCTGGTCGTTCGCCGATAGCACGAATCAGCTGCAAGTTATAAGCTGCCAGCTGCAAGCTTGACGACACCGGAACACCGCAACCTGCTTTTACTTGCAGCTTGAAGCTTGAAACTCGAAGCTGCTTTTCAGGAATTGAAGATGAAAAACTGGCTGGACGAGATCAAGTGGGACGCTGACGGCCTGGTGCCGGCGATTGCCCAGGATCACAAGACCGGGCGCGTATTGATGATGGCCTGGATGAACCGCGAAGCGCTCGAACTGACCGCTGCGGAGAATCGTGCAATCTACTGGTCACGTTCCCGTGGCAAGCTGTGGCGCAAGGGCGAAGAGTCCGGCCATGTGCAGACCCTGCATGAAATGCGCCTGGACTGTGACGCCGACGTGATCATCCTGATGGTTGAACAGATCGGCGACATCGCCTGCCACACCGGCCGTCAAAGCTGCTTTTACCGGGTCTTCGAAAACGGCGACTGGAAAACGGTCGACCCGGTTCTGAAAGACCCGCACGCTATCTATTCCGCAGGACACACACATGAGTGACACCCTGACCCGCCTCGCTCAGGTACTTGAAGAGCGCAAAGGCGCAGCCGCCGACAGTTCGTATGTCGCCAGCCTGTATCACAAGGGGCTGAACAAGATTCTGGAGAAAGTCGGCGAAGAGTCGGTCGAAACCATTATTGCCGCCAAGGATGCCGCCATCAGCGGCGATTGCAGTGATGTGATCTACGAGACCGCCGACCTGTGGTTCCACAGCATGGTCATGCTCGCCCAACTGGGGCAGCATCCGCAGGCCGTGCTGGATGAACTGGACCGTCGCTTCGGCCTGTCCGGACACGTCGAGAAAGCCTCGCGTCCGTCCGCCTGAACAACTTTTAGAGAGGAATCGCCACATGGGCATTTTTGACTGGAAACACTGGGTCGTCATTCTGATTGTCGTGGTGCTGGTATTCGGTACCAAGAAACTGAAAAACCTCGGCACCGACGTTGGCGAATCGATCAAGGGCTTTCGCAAAGCCATGAACGACGACGAAAAACCGGCCGAGCCGAGCGTGACCCCGCCGGCCCAGCCAGTGCCACCGGTGCAGCCGCAAACCACCGCTCACGCCAACCCGCCGCACACCATCGACGTGCAGGCGCAAAAAGTCGAAGAGCCGATCCGCAAAGACGTGTGAGCACTGACTAATGTTTGGTATCAGCTTCTCTGAACTGCTGCTCGTCGGCCTCGTCGCCCTGCTGGTGCTCGGCCCCGAGCGTCTGCCGGGCGCTGCGCGCACCGCCGGTCTGTGGGTCGGCCGCCTGAAGCGCAGCTTCAACGCGATCAAACAGGAAGTTGAACGTGAAATCGGTGCCGACGAGATCCGTCGGCAACTGCACAACGAACATATTCTGTCGCTGGAGCAAGAGGCGCGGAAGATTTTCAATCCGAGCCAACAGGAGCCGACGCCGGTCGAGCCTGTGGGCGAGCAGACGATTCACAGCGCTGCCGCTCCGACTGCACCTGCACCTGCACCTGTTGTAACACCGCCAGGACCGGCGCCGGTTACTGCGAATACATCGGTTGAACACGTAGCGCCCTCCGCCGCGCCGACTACACCAGCGCCTCAAGACCCTACACTGCCGCCGCGAGCCCCATGAGCGATCTTCCGGAAAACGACCAGCACATGCCGCTGGTTTCGCACCTCACCGAGTTGCGCACCCGCCTGCTGCGTTGCGTGGCGGCGATCTTCATTATCTTTGCCGGGCTGTTCGCGTTCACCCAGCAGATCTACACCTTCGTCTCGACGCCGCTGCGCCAGTACCTGCCGGTCGGCGCGACGATGATCGCCACTGACGTGTCGTCGCCGTTCCTGACGCCGCTGAAACTGACGATGATGGTTTCGCTGTTCCTCGCGATTCCGGTGATCCTGCATCAGATCTGGGGCTTTATCGCACCGGGCCTGTACAAGCATGAAAAACGCGTCGCGGTGCCGCTGCTGATCTCCAGCATCCTGCTCTTCTACATCGGCATGGCGTTCGCCTATTACTTCGTCTTCCCATTGATCTTCAAGTTCTTCGCCGCTGCCACCCCGGCCGGCGTGGAGATGATGACCGACATCGCCAGCTACCTCGATTTCGTCATGACGCTGTTCTTCGCCTTCGGCGTGGCGTTCGAGATTCCGGTGGCCGTGGTCCTGCTGGTGTGGATCGGCGTGGTCGACGTCAAATACCTGAAGAAGATCCGCCCGTACGTGATCATCGGCTGCTTCGTGGTCGGCATGATCCTGACCCCGCCGGACATCTTCTCGCAGACACTGCTGGCTGTGCCGATGTGGATGCTGTTCGAGATCGGCATCCTCTTCGGCGCGCTGGTCAGCAAGCGCGAACGCCCGGACGAAACGCCGGCCGACGACCACAACGACCAGCCGCCAGCGACCCAGGCATGAACCTGCTGCTGCTCGAAGAGGCCGACTTCATTGCGGCCGACCGCGTGATTCTGCGTGATCGCCGCCTGATCCACATGCAGGAAGTGCATCGTTCGGAAGTCGGCGACAGCCTGCGCGTCGGGCGCATCAACGGGTTGATGGGTTCGGCCGAGTTGCTGCGTCTGGAAGCCGGCGAAGCGGAGCTGCGCGTCAACCTCGATCAGCCACCGCCGGCCAAACTGCCGCTGACCCTGGTGCTGGCCCTGCCCCGGCCGAAAATGCTCCGCCGCGTGTTCCAGACCGTCGCGACCATGGGCGTGGCCAAGGTGATTCTGGTCAACAGCTATCGCGTCGAAAAAAGCTTCTGGCAGACGCCGTTTCTGGAGCCGGAAGCGATTCGTGAGCAGTTGATCCTCGGGCTCGAACAGGCTCGCGATACGGTGCTGCCAGAGATCGTCATCGAAAAGCGCTTCAAGCCTTTCGTTGAAGATCGCTTGCCGGCGATCGCCGAGGGCACCCTCGGCCTGGTAGGCCACCCCGGCAACTTCCCGCCCTGCCCGCGCGCTCTGAGCGAACCGGTGACCCTGGCCATCGGCCCCGAGGGTGGCTGGATTCCCTACGAAATCGATCTGCTGGCCAAATCCGGCCTGCAACCGGTGCAACTGGGCGAGCGCATCCTGCGCGTCGAAACCGCCGTCACCGCCCTGCTTGCACGCCTGTTCTAGCGCGACACCGATCCTGTGTAGGAGCTGCCGAAAGCTGCGATCTTTTGATCTTGTTTTTAAGAGCAAGATCAAAGGATCGCAGCCTCGTTGCACTCGTCAGCTCCTACAAGCTTCTACGGTCGCGGACAAGTGGCGTTACAGATTGCCATCACCCAGCCGATACAGCCCCTATAAGTCCAATTAAGTGGTCCGAAGGGAGTGGTCGCATGTACCGTTGGTTAGCCGAGAGTCTTGGAAACGTCAGCGTCAAACGCAAGCTGGGCATCGGTTTCGGCCTGGTGCTGTTGCTGACGCTGTTGATCACGTTCACCGGCTGGACCGGCATGAGCGGCATCATCAGCCGTGGCGACAAGCTCGGCTTCATTTCCAGCCTCAATGAGCTGACCAAAGACCTGCGCCTGGCGCGCATGGACTACGACATGCGTCGTGGTGAACAGGGTCCGGGCGCGGTCAATGAATTGCTCAGCAAACTCGAAAGCGGTCTGCAATCGGCACGCGGCATGATCGAGCAGCCATCCGATGTGGCGATGGTCGATCAACAGCTTGCTGCGGTCGCCGAATACAAACGCGCTTTCGGCGAAATGACCCAGGCCACCGTCCAGCGTGAAGACGCGCGCAGCAAGCTTGGCGCCAATGCCGATAATGCCGTGGCCAAGGTCGGCGAAGTCGAAAGTGCACTGCTGCAAGGTGACAGCGTTGCGCAGTACAACGCGGTGATCGAGCTGAGCAAACTGTTGCAGCAGGCGCGCTATCAGGTGCGCGGCTACACCTACAGCGGCAAGGCCGATGCCGAGCAACCGGCGCTGACCGCCATCGACAACGCCCTGAAAAACCTCGAAAGCCTGCCGGCCCGCGTGCCAGAGCAGCACATCGCCAACCTGCAGCAGGCCACGGACTCGCTCAAGGCCTATCGCGCCGCCGTCGCTCAATTCCGTGATTCGCAGGTCAAGAACACTGCTGCACTGGCGAACATGTCGGCTCAGGGCGAGATCCTGATGTCGGTCAGCAAGAAGCTCACCGAATCGCAAACCGTGGTGCGCGACACCGACGCCGCCCACGCCAAGAACATGCTGCTGATCGCCACCGTGCTGGCGCTGGTGTTCGGTTTGCTGGCAGCGTGGATCATCACTCGGCAGATCATCATTCCGCTGACCCAGACCCTGAAAGTCGCCGAGCGCGTTGCCGCCGGCGACCTGACCCACAACCTGGTTTCCCTGCGTCGCGATGAACTCGGTCAATTGCAGCGCTCGATGCAAAGCATGACCCAAGGCCTGCGCGAGTTGATCGGCGGTATCAGCGACGGCGTCACGCAGATCGCCAGCGCCGCTGAAGAGCTATCCGCGGTGACCGAGCAGACCAGCGCCGGGGTCAATAATCAGAAGATCGAGACCGATCAGGTCGCCACCGCTATGAACGAAATGGCGGCTACCGTGCAGGAAGTCGCGCGCAACGCTGAAGAAGCTTCTGAGGCCGCTGTCGCCGCTGATCAACAGGCCCGCGAAGGTGACAAGGTCGTCGGCGAAGCCATCGCCCAGATCGAACGTCTGGCGGTCGAGGTCGGCCACTCCACCGAAGCCATGGGCGAGCTCAAGCGTGAAAGCGACAAGATCGGCAGCGTCCTCGATGTGATCAAGTCGGTGGCCCAGCAAACCAACCTGCTGGCCCTCAACGCCGCCATCGAAGCGGCCCGCGCCGGTGAAGCCGGACGTGGTTTCGCCGTGGTTGCCGACGAAGTTCGCAGCCTCGCCCAGCGCACGCAGAAGTCCACCGAAGAGATCGAGGAGCTGATCGTCGGTCTGCAAAACGGTACCCAGCAAGTGGCGACGATCATGGACAACAGCCGCAGCCTCACCGACAGCAGCGTCGAACTGACCCGGCGTGCCGGTGGCTCACTGGAGAGCATCACCCGCACTGTGTCGGCGATCCAGGCAATGAACCAGCAGATCGCCGCAGCCGCCGAGCAGCAGAGCGCCGTGGCCGAAGAGATCAACCGCAGCGTGCTGAACGTGCGCGATGTGTCCGATCAGACCTCGGCGGCGAGCGAGGAGACTGCCGCATCCAGCGTTGAACTGGCGCGACTGGGCACGCATCTGCAGATGCTGGTCGGCCGTTTCAAAGTCTGAGTTGATGCACAACCTCGGTTCGCCTGGAACCGAGGTGATGCCATTCGCGAGCAGGCTCGCTCCCACAGGGAAACGCATTCCAAGGTGGGAGCGAGCCTGCTCGCGAAGGCAGCGGCGCGGTTTGCGCGTCGTAGGTAACGGGCGCGCCAATTCGGCGACGGATACTTTGCACTGGTTTTAGGCTTTATCCGGATTTGTTCGCAAATCAGCGGACATAAAAAACCCCGCTGAATCAGCGGGGTTTTTTTATCAGGCCGGCTGAGCCGGCAGGCTCACCGGTCGCAGCGGCAGCAACGGCGCATGCGGATCGGCTTTCACCGAAGCGCGCCAGGCGTCCAGCCACTCAGCGTGACCTTCGGCCCAGACCTGCTCGTGCAGGCGTGCCAGTGCGACAGGGTCGCTAAGCAGTTGCAGGCGATCATGGTTGTTCAGCCCGGCCGGGCCGACCTTGATCGCGTGACGCACGCGTTCCTGACGCAGCCACTCGATCGGCTCGGCCTGGCCGTGACGCGAGGTCGCCAGCGAGCACGCCAAGGCGTTCTGCTGAGGATCGACCACGGCGCGGACGAAGCCGTCGTTGAGGGCGTGATAGCGGTTCTCGTGGGTGTACTGATCGGTTGCCAGCAAGGCCTGTGGCGGATTGTATTCCTCGGGGATGAGGAACAGGCTCTCGTCACGGGTCTTCAGACCAAGGCCGACACGGCTGGAGATCACCGATACCGGGATCGACAGCATCAGCGAACCGACGATCGGCACCAGCCACCAGAGGAAGCTCGGGTTCAGCCAGATCACCAGCAGCGCCCACAAGAAGCCCAGCAACGTCTGCGGACCGTGGCGCTTGACCGCTTCGCTCCACGGCGTCGAGTCGTCGTCACGCTGCGGCGAGTTCCAGGTCGCCGCCCAGCCGAGGAACGCGGCGAGGACGAAGCGGGTGTGGAAAATCATCCGCACCGGCGCCAGCAGCATGGAGAACAGCATCTCCAGCAGCATCGACAGGGTCACCTTGAACTTGCCGCCGAACTCTTTCGCGCCCTTGGCCCAGATCAGGATGATGCTCAACAGCTTCGGCAGGAACAGCAGCACGATGGTCGTCGAGAACAGCGCGATGGCCTTGTCCGGGTGCCATTGTGGCCACAGCGGATAGAGCTGACGCGGTTCGAGGAAGTACTGCGGCTCCATCAGCGTGTTCACCGCCAGCAGCGCGGTCGACAACACCAGGAAGAAGAACCACAACGGCGCCGACAGGTAGGACATCACGCCGGTGAGGAACACCGCGCGGTGCACCGGGTGCATGCCCTTGACCAGGAACAGGCGGAAGTTCATCAGGTTGCCGTGGCACCAGCGACGGTCACGCTTGAGCTCGTCGAGCAGGTTCGGCGGCAACTCTTCGTAACTGCCCGGCAAGTCGTAGGCAATCCACACGCCCCAGCCGGCACGGCGCATCAGCGCAGCTTCGACGAAGTCGTGGGAAAGGATCGCACCGGAGAACGCGCCCTTGCCCGGCAACGGCGCCAGAGCGCAGTGGTCGATGAACGGCTTCATGCGGATGATCGCGTTGTGACCCCAGTAGTGGGATTCACCCAGCTGCCAGAAGTGCAGACCGGCAGTAAACAGCGGGCCGTACACGCGGGTGGCGAACTGCTGCATCCGCGCATACAGGGTGTCCATGCCCGACGCACGTGGCGCGGTCTGGATGATCCCGGCGTCCGGCGTGGCTTCCATCAGACGTACCAGACTGGTCAGGCACTCGCCGCTCATCACCGAATCGGCGTCGAGCACGACCATGTACTTGTAGTCACCACCCCAACGACGGCAGAAGTCGTCGAGGTTGCCGCTCTTGCGTTTCACACGACGGCGACGACGGCGATAGAAGATCTTGCCGAAGCCCTTGGCCTCGCGGCAGACATCCAGCCAGGCCTGTTGCTCGGCGACGCAGATATCGGTGTCGTTACTGTCGCTGAGGACGAAAAAGTCGAAGCGATCCAGATCACCTGTAGCGGCGACCGATTCGAACGTCGCACGCAGACCGGCGAATACACGCGGCACGTCTTCGTTGCAGATCGGCATTACCAGCGCAGTACGCGCATCTTTGGGAATCGGCTCGTTACCGGCGCTTTTCCCGGAGATACGGTATTTATCGTGGCCGGTGAGCAACTCGAGGAAGCCCATCAGCGCGGTCCAGAAACCGGCCGAGACCCAGCAGAACAGAATCCCGAACAGAATCAGGATGCTGGTTTGCAGCGCGTACGGCAGCACTTGCGTGGCGGTTTGCAGCAGCGGCTGATGCAGGACTTCTTCCAGATCGACGAACGACCAGCCCTGGTACGGCATGATGCCTTTCATGTACCAGCCGGCAACGATGGTCTGGCCGAGCATCAGCAGCAACAGAATGTAGCGGCGGATCGAACCGACGGTGCGCCAGCGCGCGGCCGGCAGGACATTGGCGTCCTTTGGCGGCTGCGGCGGATTGGTGCGCCCGGTCAGACGGCGCCAGCCACGCACCAGGATATTAGTGCGCCATGGCTCCGGCACGACCTTGGTGCGGCGGATCGGCGGGGTCGCCTTGAGGCTGACCCGACCACTGGCGTCGAGCATCAGCATTTCCGCTTCAGCCAGTTCTTCGGCAGTGCTCAGGGTCAGACGCTTGCCCACCGAAGCCTGGGCGGCTTCGGCAGGGGCGTCGAATGTCGAGGACGACAGGCGTTCATGCAGCTCGCTGAACGACTGGCAACCCGCGAGTTCCGCGCGTTGCTCGTCGGTCATCGGCAGATGCGCCAGATACTCGGACAGAGTCTCTGGCTGTACTGGTGAATTACTCATCGGCAGGCAACTGATAGCTCCAGGTCTCGGTCAGGACTTCTTCAGTCGGCGCCGATTCCGGTGTGGCTGGGGCCGCGTCGGCAGCGACTGGCTGCTTGGCGTCTTTGTTGGCCTTGTCCTTGGCGTCGGCTGCAGGCTTGGCTTCAGCCTGTTTGGCTTCGGCGGCCTTGGCTTCCTTGTCGAGTTTTTCCTGTTGCTTGGCGGCAACCTTGTCAGCCTTGGCGACCGACGAATTGGACGCCGGCACCGATTTGCCCAGATCTGCGGTGACCACTGGCTGAACCAGGGCGGCACGCATTTCGGTCGCTTTGCTCGGATCCTTGATCTTCATCCGCAGGGTCAGGCGCCAGCCCTTGGTTTCCGGGTTGTAGCGCACGCTGTTCTCGACCAGTTCGGCGTTGTCACCGACGCTGACCTGACTGCGCACGTCGGCATCCGGCGTCAGGGCCGCCAGCGATGGACCTTCGAAGTCGACCAGATAGGCCACGCTGCCATCGGGCTGACGGATCAGGTTCGATTGTTTGACGTCACCGGTCGAACGCAGGGTCTGTGCCACCCAGGCGCTGTCCGGCGCGTGGAGTGCTGCTTCGTCCATGGTCCAGTGCATGCGGTAGGCGAAGTCCAGCGGCTGGCCTGGCTCCGGCATTTTTTCCGGGCTCCAGAACGCAACGATGTTGTCGTTGGTTTCGTCAGCGGTCGGAATCTCTACCAGATCGACAGTGCCCTTGCCCCACTCGCCCTTCGGCTCGATCCAGGCACTCGGGCGCTTGTCGTAGCGGTCGTCGAGGTCTTCGTAGTGGCTGAAGTCACGGCCACGCTGCAGCAGACCGAAACCACGCGGGTTCTCGACGCTAAAGTTGCTCACGGCCAGATGTTTCGGGTTGTTCAGTGGACGCCAGATCCATTCGCCATTGCCGGCATGGATCGACAGACCGCTGGAGTCGTGCAGTTCACGACGGTAGTTGAGCACTTTCGACGGCTGGTTGGCGCCGAACAGGAACATGCTGGTCAGCGGCGCGATACCCAGTTTGCCAACCTTGTCACGCAGGAACATCTGCGCCTTGACGTCGACGATGGTGTCGCTGCCCGGACGCAGGATCAGGCGGTAGGCACCGGTGGCGCGTGGCGAATCGAGCAGAGCGAAGATCACCAGGTGCTTGTCGCCTGGCTTGGGCTGCTGAATCCAGAACTCGCGGAAACGCGGGAATTCTTCACCCGACGGCAGCGCGGTATCGATCGCCAGACCACGGGCCGACAGACCATACGTGTGGCCCTTGCCGACGACGCGGAAGTAACTCGCGCCGAGCATGGTCATGATCTCGTCTTGCTTGTCGGCCTTGTTGATCGGGTACAGCACACGGAAACCGGCATAGCCCAGTTGTTCGGTGGCTTTCGGATCGAATTTCAGATCGCCGAAATCGAAGCGGCTCGGATCGTATTTGATCTCCGAGACGGTATTGGTGGTGATTTCGTTGATTTTCACCGGTGTATCGAAGTGCATACCCTGGTGATAGAAGGAGAGCTTGAACGGCGTCTTCTGATCGGCCCACTCAGCCTTTTCGGTGAGGAAGCGGATCTTCTGGTAGTCCGCGAACTTCATTTCGCGGAATTCGTTCGGCAGGTTGCTGCGCGGGGCTTCGAACTTCTGCCCGGCCAGCTCTTTGGCCTTGGCCGATACGTCGTCAAGATTGAACGCCCAAAGCTGACCGGCGCTGAGCAGGCACAGGAGCGCCGAACCCGCTACCAGAGCACTTCGCATGCGTTTGGCAGACATTTTTGCTGCATTACAGGGACTAACAATCACGAGCAACCCTCGCCGAAAACAGATCAATAAACCAACGGCCAGCAAGCCGTCTGTGTGGCCATTTTTAGTCAGCTTATTTCGGTTCCATGAAGCCAGATACTGCGTTGCTGCTCCTCCCCATAGCGAGCTATGAGTCGTCGCAGCGCCTTGCCTCTGGCTTCATGGCCCTCGAAATAATGCTGACAAAAATGGCCGTACAGACCGCTCATGCCAGGTTGGCGAGCATTGTTCCGACTCCGCCGGGGCAAAATGATTCCCCAATCGGATCCAGACAAGTCTCTACCTAAGTCAAAACGGATCAACGAATGTCGATCCCCGCAGCGCGCGATTATCTAGTAGCCCGGATGACAACGCATCAGGGGTAACAAAGTATTTATCGCGAAAACAGCCTAAAAACAGTCGAAATTGCCGAAAAACATGTTTCAGGCACTGTCAGGTCTGTAACAGGAAGGTTACCGGGCCATCGTTGACCAAGTGCACCTGCATATCGGCGCCGAATCTACCTGATGCCACAGTGCCATGCACCTGTTTCGCCTGACTCAATAAATAGTCGAACAATTCTTCACCCAGCGCCGGCGGTGCAGCCGTGGAAAAGCTCGGACGCAGGCCGCTTTTGGTGTCGGCGGCGAGGGTGAACTGAGAGACCAGCAGCAACCCGCCACCCACATCCGCCAGGGACAGATTCATCTTGCCCTCGGCGTCACTGAATACCCGATAGTTAAGCAGCTTATGCAGAAGTTTGTCGGCGCTGGTACGCGTGTCGTCGGGTTCTACCGCCACCAGCACCAGCAAACCCTGATCGACCGCGCCGACTACCTCGCCGGCGACCTCTACCCGCGCGCCGCGTACGCGTTGCAACAGCGCCTTCATGCTTCTTCGAGCGGCAGGTCGAGCAGGCGCTGGGCCATTTTGCTCGCGGCGCGCACCAGCGCATCGGTGATGCCCGGCTCGGACGCGGCGTGGCCGGCGTCGCGGATCACCTGCAATTCGCTGTTCGGCCAGGCCTGGTGCAATTCCCAGGCGTTGTCGAGCGGGCAGATCACGTCGTAGCGACCGTGAATGATCACGCCGGGCAGATGAGCGATCTTGCCCATGTCGCGAATCAGCTGGTTCGGCTCAAGGAAGGCATTGTTGGTGAAGTAGTGACATTCGATCCGCGCGATCGACAGCGCGCGTTGCGGCTCGGAGAAACGATCGACCACCAGCGGATTCGGGCGCAGGGTCGCGGTGCGCCCTTCCCAGGTCGACCACGCCTTCGCCGCATGCATCTGGGCGATCTGATCGTTGCCGATCAGGCGTTTATGGAAAGCGTTGAGCAGGTCGTCGCGCTCGTCCAGCGGGATCGGCGCGATGTAGTCCTGCCAGTAATCGGGGAACAGACGGCTGGCGCCGGCCTGATAGAACCATTCGATTTCCTGCGGACGGCACAGGAAAATCCCGCGCAGAATCAGACCATGGACCCGCTCCGGGTGGGTTTGCGCGTAGGCCAGCGCCAGGGTCGAACCCCAGGAGCCGCCGAACAGCACCCATTTTTCAATGCCCAGGTGTTTGCGGATGCGCTCCAGGTCCTCGACCAGATCCCAGGTGGTGTTGTTTTCCAGGCTGGCGTGCGGGGTGGAACGACCGCAGCCGCGCTGGTCGAAGGTGACAATGCGATACAGATTCGGATCGAAATAGCGCCGGCTCTGGGCGTCACAGCCGGCGCCGGGGCCACCGTGGATGAACACCACCGGTAAACCCTCCGGCGAGCCGCTTTCATCGACGTACAGCGTATGGGTGTCATCGACAGCCAGATCGTGCCGGGCGTGGGGTTTGATCTGCGGAAACAAAGTCTGCATTGCGCGCTCCGTAAGGGGTCGAGGTCATCCCTGGGGGGACTCGTATTATTCTGCCGTTGGGCATCATAAACCCGATTTGCGTCAATGAGCATGCTCCGGGGCCTGATCGTTCCCACGCTCTGCGTGTGAACGCCTCTGGGGACGCTCCGCGTCCAGTGACGCGGAGCGTCACGGGCTGCATTCCCACGCAGAGCGTGGGAACGATCAAAGATCGCAGCCTTCGGCAGCTCCTGCAGGGGTGCTTCAGGCGTTGTGGTGTTTTTCACCCCAAGCGAGCAGTCCCTGCAGCAATTCCCTGAGCACCACCCGCGTCGGTTCGGCGAGGTCGGCGCGGTAGCGGAACGGTTCGAACTCTTCCATGTAGGTGGACTGGCACAGTTCCAGCTGCACGGCGTGGATGTTCTGCGCCGGGTCGCCGTATTGGCGGGTGATGTGCCCGCCTTTGAAGCGACCGTTGAGCACATGGGTGAACTGCTCGTGCCGCGCGCAGATCGCTTCCAGTTGACTGGCCAGTTGCGGATCACAGCTGGCGCCATTGAACGTGCCGAGGTTGAAGTCTGGCAGTTTGCCGTCGAACAGGTGCGGGATGATCGAGCGGATCGAGTGCGCATCGAACAACAGCGCGTAGCCGAATTCGGCTTTCAATCGCGCCAGCTCTTGCTGCAAGGTGCGATGGTACGGCGTCCAGATCTGCTCCAGGTAAGTCGCGCGCTCCTCTTGCGACGGCTCCAGACCTTGCTGAAACAACGGAATACCGTCGAACAACGTCGCCGGATACAACCCGGTGGTCGCCCCGGCATACAACGGCTTGTCGTCGGACGGCCGGTTGAGGTCGATGACGAAGCGCGAATACTCAGCCGCCAGGGTACTCGCGCCCAGTTCCTCGGCAAAATCGTAGAGCTGCGGGATATGCCAGTCGGTGTCCGGCAAACTCTTCGCGGCGGGGATCAACCCGGCTTCGACCGCCGGGGTCAGATGCACGCCGGCGTGGGGCATGCTGATCAGCAGCGGCACGCGGCCTTGTTTGAAATTCAGAACCTTGTCCACAACCGTTCTCCTACAGATTCGATTCGACGCCGTGACGCACGACGCGCTTGTCCAGATCGCCACCGAGCCAATAGGCCAGATCCGCCGGACGCTCGATGTCCCACGCGACAAAGTCGGCGACCTTGCCAACCTCCAGCGAGCCATGGGTCTGCGCCATGCCCAACGCCTGCGCGGCATGGATGGTCGCTCCGGCCAGAGCTTCTTCCGGGGTCATGCGGAAGCAGGTGCAGGCCATGTTCAGCATCAGACGCAACGACAGCGCTGGCGAGGTGCCGGGGTTGAGGTCGCTGGCGATGGCGATTTTCACCTTGTGCTTGCGCAGCGCGTCCATTGGCGGCAATTGGGTTTCGCGCAGAAAGTAGAACGCGCCTGGCAGCAGCACGGCGACGGTGTCGGCGGCGGCCATGGCGATGGCATCGTCCTCATCCATGAATTCCAGATGATCGGCGGACAAGGCTTTGTAGCGCGCGGCGAGGCTGGAGCCGTGCAGCGAGGACAATTGCTCGGCGTGGAGTTTCACCGGCAGACCGAGTTGTTGCGCGGCGACGAACACCCGCTCGACCTGCTCCGGCGAGAATGCCAGGTATTCGCAGAACGCATCCACGGCATCGACCAGACCTTCGGCGGCAAGGGCCGGGAGCATCTGCTCGCAGACCAGATCGATGTAGTCGTCGGCGCGATCCTTGTACTCCGGCGGCAACGCGTGCGCCGCCAGGCAAGTGCTGCGCACGCTTATCGGCAGCTCTTCGGCCAGGCGCCGGATGACCTGCAGCAGCTTGCGCTCGTTGGCCAGATCGAGACCGTAGCCGGATTTCATTTCCACCGTGGTCACGCCGTCGCGCATCAGGCTTTTCAGGCGTTTGGCGGCGCTGGCGAACAGCTCGTCCTCAGTGGCTTCGCGAGTGGCGCGCACGGTGCTGGCGATGCCGCCGCCCTGCGCGGCGATATCGGCATAGCTGACGCCTTGCAGACGCTGCTCGAACTCACCGCTGCGGTTGCCGCCGAACACGGTGTGGGTGTGGCAGTCGATCAGACCGGGGGTGACCCACGCACCCTGCAAATCATTGACCGCCGGGTATTCGGCGGACGGCAATTGAGTGCGCAGGCCGATCCACTCGATCAGCGTGCCGGATGTAACGATCGCGGCATCCTCGATGATCGAATAGGCGCCGTTGGCCATGGTTGCGACGTGGCAGTGTTGCCAGAGGGTTTTCATCCCGGTTCCTCTTATAGTGATCGTTCCCACGCTCTGCGTGGGAATGCAGCCCGTGACGCTCCGCGTCACTGGACGCGGAGCGTCCCTTGAGGCATTCCCACGCAGAGCGTGGGAACGATCAGTGGGTAGGGTTAAAGGCTCGGCAAAAGCTTCGCCGGCACCAGCTCGGTCAAACACCGCGACGCCAGCAATTGCGTCGCAGCATTGATGTCCGGCGCAAAGAAGCGATCCTTTTCATAGAACGGCACTTCCTTGCGCAAAATCGCCCGTGCCTGTTCCAGCTTCGGCGAGGTCTTCAGACCGTTGCGCAGATCCAGGCCCTGCACCGCCGCCAGCCATTCCACGGCGAGAATGCCGCGAGTGTTCTCAGCCATTTCCCACAGCCGCTTGCCGGCGGCCGGGGCCATCGACACGTGGTCTTCCTGGTTGGCCGAGGTCGGCAGGCTGTCCACCGAATGCGGGTGGGACAACGCCTTGTTTTCGCTGGCCAGCGCCGCAGCGGTGACCTGGGCGATCATGAAACCGGAGTTCACCCCGCCATTGGCCACCAGGAACGGCGGCAGCTGCGACATGTGCTTGTCCATCATCAGCGAGATGCGCCGCTCGCTCAGCGAGCCGATTTCAGCGATGGCCAATGCCATGTTGTCAGCAGCCATGGCCACCGGTTCAGCGTGGAAGTTGCCGCCGGAAATCACGTCGCCTTCGGCGGCGAATACCAAAGGGTTGTCGGAAACCGCGTTGGCTTCGACCGCCAGCACTTCAGCGGCCTGACGGAACTGGGTCAGGCAGGCGCCCATGACTTGCGGCTGGCAGCGCAGCGAGTACGGGTCCTGGACCTTGTCGCAATTCTGGTGCGAGGCGGAGACTTCGCTGCGCTCGCCGAGCAGATCGCGGTAGGCCGCAGCAGCATCGATCTGCCCTCTCTGCCCACGCGCGGCATGAATGCGCGCGTCGAAAGGCGAGCGCGAACCGAGCACGGCTTCAACAGTAAGACTGCCCAGCGCCACTGCACCGGCAAACAGATCCTCGCCTTCGAACAAACCGCGCAGGGCAAACGCCGTGGAAACCTGGGTACCGTTGAGCAGCGCCAGACCTTCTTTAGCCGCTAAAGTCAGCGGCGCCAGGCCGGCGACTTTCAGTGCTTCGGTGGCTTCAAGCCATTCGCCCTTGTAGCGGGCCTTGCCCTCGCCCAGCAGCACCAGCGACATGTGCGCCAACGGCGCCAGATCCCCCGACGCACCGACCGAACCTTTCAACGGAATATGCGGATAGACCTCGGCATTGATCAGCGCGATCAGCGCATCGATCACCTGCCGACGGATGCCGGAGAAACCCCGGCTGAGGCTGTTGACCTTGAGCACCATGATCAGTCGTACAAGGTCATCGCTGATCGGCTGGCCGACCCCGGCCGCGTGCGAGAGCACCAGCGAACGCTGCAGGTTCTCCAGGTCTTCGCTGGCGATGCGCGTCGAGGCCAGCAGCCCGAAACCGGTGTTGATGCCATAGGCGGTGCGGTTCTCGGCGAGGATCTGCTCGACACAGGCGACGCTGGCCTCGATCTGCGCGCTGGCGCTGTTGTCGAGAGTCAGTGTGACCGGATGCTGGTAGACGTCACGCAGTTGGGCCAGGCTCAGTTGGCCGGGGATCAGGTTCAGCGCAGTCATTAAAATGCTCCTGTTAGGCATTGTTATTAACTACCAGTCGCTCCGGAGCATTCCGTTATCCGTCGCTTCTCGTCTTGTGAACGATCCACGCCTTGGCACGCTGGTATGGGTAGTTGTCAGTGCAAATTCGGAAGAACGTTGTGCGGCAGATTCGGGTTTTTCAACACGGTCGCAGCGGCAGCGATATCCGGCGCCAGCCAGCGGTCCTGATCGTAGGCCGGGACCGTTGCGCGCAGCAGTTTCCACGCGCGGTCGGTGCCCACGCCAAAGCGCTGTTTCTTGAGGAATTCAAACGCCTGCGCCGCCAGCAGGTATTCAATTGCGAGGATCTGCGTGCAGTTTTCCAGCGCGCGGTGCAGCTTCAGCGCGGCGTTGGTGCCCATGCTCAGGTGATCTTCCTGCAGGCCCGAGGTGATGTAGTTGTCGAGCACCGCCGGTTGCGCCAATTGACGGTTTTCCGCACACAGCGATGCGGCGACGTATTGCACGATCATCATCCCCGAGTTGACCCCGGGATTGGCCACCAGAAACGCCGGCAAACCGCTGACGTGCGGGTTGACCAAGCGATCGAGACGGCGCTCGGCGATCGAGCCGATTTCGGCCATGGCAATCGCCAGCAGATCCGCCGCCATCGCCACGGATTGACCGTGCGGGTTGGCCTGCGACATCACCCGGAAATTGTCCGGTGTGCCTAGCAGTAACGGGTTGTCGGTGCAGCCGTTGAGTTCGGCTTCGACCTGTTTGATCGCATGCGCCAGTTGATCGCGCGCGGCACCGTGGACCTGCGGGATCGAACGAATGCTCAGCGCATCCTGAGTGCGAATGCCTTTGCTCGCGGCGATCACTTCGCTGCCATCGAGCAAGGCGCGAAGGTTGTTGCCGACCTGCTGCATGCCCGGATGCGGTTTGAGCGCGATGATCTCGGCATCGAACGCATCGATCTGGCCGCGCTGGGCTTCGAAACTCATCGCACCAATGACATCGGCCCATTGCAGCAGCCGCGTGGCATCGGCAATCGCCAGACAACTGAGGCCGGTCATGCACGGCGTGCCGTTGACCAGACACAAGCCATCCTTCGCGCCGAGCTGCACCGGTTGCAGACCTTCCTCGGCCAGCGCCTGTTGTGCCGGGACGATCTGTCCGCGATAGCTGACATTGCCGACGCCGAGTAGCGCGATGCCAATGTGCGCCATGTGCGTCAGGTAACCCACCGACCCCTGCGACGGCACCTGCGGGGTGATGCCGCGATTGAGCAGCGCCAGCAGCCCTTCGACCACACGCCGATGCAGGCCGGATCTGCCGTGGCTGTAGTTGTGAACGGCGGCGCAGATGATCGCGCGGGTCTGCTCGTCGCTGAGCACCGGACCGACACCGCAGGCATGGCTGAGCAGGGTGTTGCGCGAGAGCTGGCTGAGCTGTTCGTCTTGCAGCGATACGTTGGACAGACCGCCCAGACCGGTGTTGACGCCATAGGCACGCTCGCCGCTGGCGACGATGCGCTGGACGATGGCCTGAGCGTTGTCGATGCGCGCCCAGGTGTCGCTGGACAGTTCCAGCGGTGCACCGTGACGGGCGACGGCGATCACGTCCTGCCAACGCAGAGGGCTGCCTGTGATAACGATTTTTTCAGCCTGGGACATCTCTAACCTCATACCAATTCTGTTGATGCCGGTAACCCTGTGGCGAGGGGATTTATCCCCGTTCGGCTGCGAAGCAGTCGTAAAACCGGCCACCGCGGTCTGTCTGACAGATTTGCGGGCATGGTTTGGGGCGGCTTCGCCACCCAACGGGGATAAATCCCCTCACCACATAGGCCACTCAGTTTCAGACCACCGCCGCGCGCCGCTGCACGAACCGGTCGACATACTCATCCGCCGGCGAGTGCAGGATCTCTCTTGGCGTGCCCACCTGGATCAACCGGCCATCCTTGAGAATCGCGATGCGATTGCCGATGCGCACGGCTTCGTCGAGGTCGTGGGTGATGAAGACGATGGTTTTGTGCAGGGTCTTTTGCAGTTCCAGCAACTGGTCCTGCATCTCGGCGCGGATCAGCGGGTCCAGCGCACTGAACGCTTCGTCCATCAGGATGATGTCGGTGTCCGCCGCCAATGCACGGGCGAGGCCGACGCGCTGACGCATGCCGCCGGAGAGCTGGTGCGGGTATTTGTTTTCGTAGCCTTTGAGACCGACGGTGTTGATCCAGTGCAGCGCGCGTTCGGCGCAGACCTGCTTGCTCTCGCCGCGCACTTTCAGGCCGTAGGCGACGTTATCGAGCACGGTCTTGTGCGGCAGCAGGCCAAAGCTCTGGAACACCATGCTGATCTTGTGTCGACGAAATTCGCGCAGGGCTTCCATGTCGTACTGCAGGATGTCCTCGCCATCGACCAGAATCGCCCCGCTGGTGGGGTCGATCAGGCGATTGAAGTGCCGTACCAGGGTGGATTTGCCCGAGCCGGACAGGCCCATGATCACAAAGATTTCGCCGGTGCCGATGCTCAGCGACAAGTCGTTCACGCCGACCACGCAACCGGTTTCGTTGAGCACCTGGTCCTTGCTCTTGCCCTGGCCGACCATGGCCAGCGCATCCTTGGCGCGGTTGCCGAAAATCTTGAAGACGTTGCGCACTTCGATCTTGCTCACGCTTGCGTTGCTCATTTGCTCACCTCGTGCCGTGGCCGACCGTACGCTTGAGTGATGCGGTCGATGACCACCGCGAGAATCACGATCGCCAGCCCGGCTTCGAGCCCACGGCCGACGTTGAGGGTCTGAATCCCCACCAGTACGTCTTCACCGAGGCCACGGGCGCCGATCATCGAGGCGATCACCACCATCGACAGGGCCATCATCGTGGTCTGGTTGATCCCGGCCATGATGCTCGGCAGCGCCAGCGGCAGTTGCACGCCGAACAGTTGCTGCCAGCGATTGGCGCCGAAGGCGTTGATCGTCTCCATCACTTCACCGTCGACCTGGCGAATGCCCAGATCGGTCAAGCGAATCAGCGGCGGCGCGGCGTAGATCACCGTGGCGAAAATCGCCGGCACCTTGCCCAGGCCGAACAGCATCAGCACCGGAATCAGGTACACGAAACTCGGCATGGTCTGCATGATGTCGAGCAGCGGCATCAGCACCGAACGCAGGCGATTGCTGCGCGCCGAAAGAATCCCCAGCGGGATGCCGATCAGCACCGAAATGATCGTCGCGACCATCATCAGTGCGAGGGTTTGCATGAGCTTGTCCCACAGGCCAACCGCACCCACCAGAAACAGCAAGCCGACAATCACGGCGGTGGTCACCACTTTGCGCGTGGCGTGCCAGGCGATGACACCGACGATTGCCAGCATCAACCACCACGGCGCCGCACGCAGCAGACCTTCGAGACTGACGATGGCCCACAGCAGCGTGTCGGAGATATGCCGGAACACGTCGCCGTAGTTGGTCACCAGCGAATCGACCCAACCGTTGACCCAGTCGGCGATGGAAAAGGTAAAGCTTTCGGGAAACATAAGGGACTCTCAATCAAGGGGTTGCGATCAAGCGTCCGGCTGCCGTGCTGGCAGCCGGGAAACCTGACCTACAAGGCCGCGTCGATTTTCTTGGCTGCGTCGTCGCTCACCCATGCGTGCCAGACTTCAGGATGTTCCTTGAGGAAGATTTTCGCCAGTTTTGCCGACTCGATGCGTTCCTTGGCCATGCGCCCGAGGTTCTGATTGAGCAGGTCGATAGGCAGGTTGACTTTCTCCAGCACGGCGACCAGTTCCGGGGCTTCGTCGTGGAAGGTTTTCGACAGGCCGACCTTGATGCTGACGGTCTTGTCGACGCCGGGTTTCTCTTCCAGTTTGACTGCATCGATCTGGCCCATCAGCGGGGTCGGCGACCAGTAGTAGAAGAGGATCGGCTCGCCACGCTTGTAGCTCGACAGCACCGCTGCATCCAGCGCAGGTCCGGTGCCCGGACGGAAGTTGGTGTAGCTGTTTTCCAGACCGTAGCTCTTGAGCATTTCGCTGTTGTCGAGCTCGCAGGTCCAGCCGGCCGGGCAGTTATAGAAGCGGCCCTTGGACGGCTCTTCAGCGTCCTTGAACACGGCGGAATACTTGCCCAGATCAGCGATGTTTTTCAGGTCCGGGGCTTTCGCCTCGAGCTTGCGCTTGGCGTCGCCTTCGATCACGTAACGCGGCACGTACCAGCCTTCGACAGCACCCACCACCGGTGCGCCGACACCGACGACCTTGCCGGCCTTCTCGGCCTTGTTCCAGACCTCGCTGCGGCCGACCCACTCTTCGGCGAACACTTGAATATCGTTGCTGCTCAGGGCGTTTTCCATGGTGATGGAATTGCCCGGCAGGCTGTCGGTCTTGCAGCCGTAACCTTTCTCCAGCACCACTTGCAGCACGTCGGTCAGGAGCATGCCGCTCTCCCAGTTCAGCCCGGCGAATTTCACCGGTTTGCCCGATTCGCACCAGCCGGCGGCTTGCGTTGCACCGGCACTGGCCAACAGGCCCATGGACAGCAATGTGGTCAGCAGGGTCTTGTTCGATTTCATTGTCGTGACGCTCCTAATCATGAATGGGCTTACGGCAGTTCAAGAGGCATCCAGCCTGGTCCACGTCCAGATCAGGCCTGCGCCGCAGCGCGACCGGTCCCGCTCGTTTTTGCTTGTTGGGTGCTGTTCTGCTCGACCGGCAGAATCAGGCGATCGGGCACTGCGCTGTGCCATTTCTTTGCGCAGAAGTAATAGACGGCGGCCGGGAGAACCAGGCCGATGATCCAAGAGATATCCACATCCCCTAGCGCTGCCACCAGCGGCCCGGTGTAGAACTTGGTCGAGATGAACGGCAGCTGCACCAGTACACCGAACACATAGACGCTGATGCCGAGCAGGTTCCAGCGTCCGTAGCGACCGTTCGGATCGGCCAGCGCCGGCACGTCGTAGCGCTCGCGGGTGATGCAGTAGTAGTCGACCAGATTGATCGCGCTCCACGGGGTGAAGAAGGCGAGCAGAAACAGGATGAACGACTTGAACGCACCGAGGAACGAGTGCTGCCCGAGCAGGGCAATCAAGGTTGCCGCGCCGACGATGAACAGCACGAAGATCAGCCGCTGCATGCGGGTAACCGTCAGGTGTCCTTTGAAGCCACTGATGATGGTGGCGATGCACATGAAGCTGCCGTAGGAGTTCAGCGTCGAGATGGTCACTTTGCCGAACGCGATGCTGAAATACAGCAGCGCGGCAGTGGCGCCGGTACCGCCGAGCCCGACGATGTAGGCGACTTCATGGCCAGCGAATTGACCGTTGGCTGAAGCGGCGGCAAACACACCGAGGATCATCGCCACCTGCGCGCCGATCACCGAGCCGGCACCGGCGGCGAAAAAGGTTTTCACCGATGAAGTAGCGCTCGGCAGGTAACGCGAGTAGTCCGCTACATACGGGCCGAAAGCGATCTGCCAGGACGCCGCCAGCGACACCGCCAGCAGAAAGCTGCTCCAGCTGAAGTGGCGGATTTGCAGGAGCGCACCGACGTCGGTCTGGCTCATCAGCCGCCAGAACAGGAACACAAAAGCGATCACGCCAATCACGCTAGCGACGCGGCCGATCCAGTGGATCACCCGATAGCCGAGCACTGTGACCAGCACGATGACACTGGCGAAAATCAGGATGCCAACACTGTCGCTGACACCGAACAACTGCCCCAGCGCCTGCCCGGAGAGCACTGTCCCGGTGGCGGTGAAACCCAGGTACATCAGGCACACCAGCACGATCGGAATCGCTGCGCCATAAACGCCGAATTGCACACGGCTGGAGATCATCTGCGGCAAGCCCAGTTTCGGTCCCTGCGCGGCATGCAGCGCCATCACACCACCGCCGAGCAGTTGGCCGATCAAAAGACCGATCAACGACCAGAACACATCACCGCCAAGCACCACCGCCAAGGCCCCGGTGACGATCGCGGTGATCTGCAGGTTGGCGCCCATCCACAGGGTGAACTGACTGAACAGACGACCGTGTCTTTCCGCTTCCGGGATGTAGTCGATCGAACGCCTTTCGATCAACGGAGTACTGCCTGCACGTTCGTTGTTAACCGCCATGATTCAACCTCTGTGGATTGCTGTTCGGGTTCACTGAGCATCGGTGGAGCTGCTTTTCTGTGGGAGCGAGCTTGCTCGCGAAAGCAATCTGTCTGCAGACACAAATGTTGACTGTGCCGGCCTCTTCGCGAGCAAGCTCGCTCCCACATGAAGCAAAAGCGTATTACTTGCGATCAGTGATCATCGGCAGATTCAGCCCCTGCTCTTTCGCACAGTCGATGGCAATCTGGTAACCGGCATCGGCATGGCGCATGACGCCAGTCGCCGGGTCGTTATGCAGCACGCGAGCGATGCGCTCGGCGGCTTCGTCAGTACCGTCGCAGACGATCACCATCCCCGAATGCTGCGAGAAGCCCATGCCGACACCGCCGCCGTGGTGCAGCGACACCCAGGTCGCGCCGCTGGCGGTGTTCAGCAGTGCGTTGAGCAGCGGCCAATCGGACACGGCGTCGGAGCCGTCCTGCATCGATTCGGTTTCGCGGTTGGGGCTGGCCACCGAGCCAGAGTCGAGGTGGTCGCGACCGATCACCACCGGGGCCGACAGCTCACCGCTACGGACCATTTCGTTGAAGGCCAGACCGAGCTTGGCGCGCTGGCCCAGACCGACCCAGCAGATACGCGCCGGCAGACCTTGGAAGCTGATGCGCTCGCGGGCCATGTCCAGCCAGTTGTGCAAATGCGCGTCGTCGGGGATCAGCTCTTTGACCTTGGCGTCGGTTTTGTAGATGTCCTGTGGATCACCCGACAGCGCCGCCCAACGGAACGGGCCGATGCCACGGCAGAACAGCGGACGGATGTACGCCGGCACGAAGCCCGGAAAATCGAAAGCGTTTTCGACGCCTTCTTCCTGAGCCATCTGACGGATGTTGTTGCCGTAGTCGAAGGTCGGAATGCCTTGCTTCTGGAACTCCAGCATGGCTTTGACGTGCACGGCCATCGACTGCTTGGCGGCTTTGATCACGGCTGCAGGTTCGGTTTTGGCGCGGGCGCGGTACTCGTCCCAGCTCCAGCCGGCCGGCAGGTAACCGTTGAGCGGGTCGTGGGCGCTGGTCTGGTCGGTGACCATGTCCGGGCGCACGCCACGCTTGACCAGCTCCGGCAGGATTTCCGCCGCGTTGCCGAGCAGGGCGATGGAAATCGCTTTGCCTTCTTTGGTGTATTTGTCGATGCGCGCCAGAGCGTCGTCGAGGTCTTTGGCTTGCTCATCGACGTAACGGCTTTTCAGGCGGAAATCGATGCTGACCTGCTGGCATTCGATGTTCAGCGAGCAGGCGCCGGCCAGGGTGGCGGCCAGCGGTTGCGCGCCTCCCATGCCACCGAGGCCGGCGGTGAGCACCCAGCGCCCCTTGAGGTCAGCGTTGTAATGCTGGCGCCCGGCTTCGACGAAGGTTTCGTAGGTGCCCTGAACGATGCCCTGGCTGCCGATGTAGATCCAGCTGCCGGCGGTCATCTGGCCGTACATGGCCAGGCCTTTGGCGTCGAGTTCGTTGAAGTGTTCCCAGCTCGCCCAGTGCGGCACCAGGTTGGAGTTGGCGATCAGCACGCGCGGCGCGTTGCTATGAGTCTTGAATACGCCGACCGGCTTGCCCGATTGCACCAGCAGGGTTTCGTCGTCGTTCAGGTTGGTCAGGCTTTCGACGATCTTGTCGTAGCACTCCCAGTTGCGCGCAGCGCGGCCGATGCCACCATAGACAACCAACTCTTTCGGGTTCTCGGCGACTTCCGGGTCGAGGTTGTTCATCAACATGCGCAGCGGCGCTTCAGTCAGCCAGCTCTTGGCGGTCAGCGTGTTACCGCGTGCGGCGCGGATCTGCACGTCACGAAACTTGTTGCTGTTCTGGGTATTGTCAGTCACGAAAAAGACTCCTCAGCGATCAATTCAAACCAACCCTGGCAGTGGGCAGCAGCCTGCGCGCTGTGCTGCGCGACAAGCGAATCAGTGGACGCTGCGGAGAGTCTCGACCGACTCATACGCATACGTCTTTACTTGTACATACAAGCATATGCAATCAAGCGGCCAACTTGTTGGAGGAGTGTTCAGGAAAAATCACGGGCATGGCTGGAGAGCGCCTGAATCGAGGGTTCTGGCGTGGATGAAATTTTCCGGGAGGAGATTCTGAGGAGATGCGGCTGGGCCAAGTGAGCGTGGTTTTGCGCCACGCTGGGGCGTTCGGTAACAAGTTGGTGCGTGGAGGGAAACAAGAGTGGGGATGGCTTGTGGCGAGGGGATTTATCCCCGCTGGGCTGCGCAGCAGACCGCTTTTTTTAATCAGGAATGCGGCCGCTTCGCGACCCAGCGGGGATAAATCCCCTCGCCACAGGGTGTGTTCAGTTCTGGAGGAGTTCGATCACGCAGCATGCCGCGTTGGTGGAGACTTCGACCAGCCCACTGTTGCCGTCCAGTTGCAGGCAATCATGCCGACCGAGCTGCGAAACGCCGTCGCCAACACGCACGTCCATCAGCTCACTGACACTGAACACCAGCAGCGTCGATGCCGAGCTGAAAAACCGCTGCTCACCGTCCAGCCACTGCAATCGCGCGCTGTAACGTTGCGGCGCGTAGATCAGATTGAAATCGCGAATCGCACCGCCGAGCAAGGTGCAGGACACTTGGCTTTCGCCGCTGAAAGCAAACGGGTCCAAGGGTAACAGTGGACGGGTATCGTCACCGTCGACGCACAAGGTCATGCCGTCGCCCTGCAACACGGTGATGACTCGCTGGTAACCGGCGAATGTCGAGAAACCGCCGGATTCGGTGATGTCGGCAATCGACAGGCGCCAGCCGAAACCGTCCAGGCCAGTGCCGACATCACGGGTGATTTCCTCGGTGCTGCCGCCGCCGTTTTTCCACGGCATGCGCGGGTAGCCTTCGGCGCGTAGAACCTTCACTTGATAATTCATTTATGAAAGCGCCCTTCCAGACGATGGCGGGAACCGGGGTGGATCAAACGCGCCGCCGTCACCGGTTGACGCCCCGACCAGGTTCGCCGGCGGATCAGCAGGCACGGCTCGCCCTTTTCGATCTGCAGCAACTTGCACTCCGACGGCTCGGCAAGGATGGCTTCGACCACGTGCTCGCCCTCGGTCAGCGGCGCGACCTGATTGAGATAGGCATAGGGGGTTTGCAGGGTGAAATCCTGCTTGAGGTATTCCGGCGCGACCAGGGCGTTGACGAAACGGTCTTCGATCTGCACCGGAATGTCGTTTTCGTAATGCACGATCAGCGAGTGAAAGACCTTCTGACCTTCGCGCATGTCCAGCGCCAGCGCGCGTTCGGAACCGGCGGCCTCTTCTTCGAGGGTGATGACCTGGCAGGTGTGGCGATGGCCGCGCGAGGCGATTTCGTCGGCGATGTTGTGCACTTCGAACAGCGCAGACTGGCTCTTCGGCTCGGCGACAAACGTGCCCACGCCTTGCATGCGCACCAGCAGGCCGTCGGCGGTCATCTCGCGCAGGGCGCGGTTGATGGTCATGCGGCTGAAGCCGAGCTGGCTGACCAGTTCGCTTTCGGACGGCACGCGGTAGTGCGGCGGCCAGTTACCGCTGTCGATCTGCTGGGTAATCATCTGTTTGACGCGGGCGTACAAAGGCGCCGGACTGTCGCCCATGTTCGCGGCCAACGGAGAAACTGGAGGCGGAGTCGGCACGGTTGATCCCTGTTCATTGGATGAAAGTGACTAGCTTGCCGGAGTTTACCGGGCAGGCAAACGTCTGTATATGTATATACAAATAACACACGATGGGGTGCCGAACGATGTCCGCCTTCTTTGCCGAACGCGCACTGCTGCCTGAGGGATGGGCCAACAATGTACGTCTCGAGGTCAGCGCCGATGGCCTGTTGACCCGAATCCAGGCCGATTCCAGCGCAGACGAGGCCGAGCGGCTGCGCGGGCCGTTGCTGCCGGGGATGCCCAACCTGCACTCTCACGCCTTCCAGCGCGCCATGGCTGGATTGGCCGAAGTGGCCGGCAACCCCAACGACAGTTTCTGGACCTGGCGCGATCTGATGTATCGCCTCGTCGGAAAAATCAGCCCGGATCAGCTCGGCATCATCGCCCGTCAGCTGTACATCGAAATGCTCAAGGCCGGTTACACCTCGGTCGCCGAATTTCACTACGTGCACCACGACAGCAACGGCCAACCGTACGCCGATCCGGCGGAACTGGCGTTGCGCATCAGCCAGGCCGCCAGCGAAAGCGGTATCGGTCTGACCCTGCTGCCAGTGCTCTACAGTCATTCCGGTTTCGGCGGGCAGACGCCAAATGATGGCCAGCGTCGCTTTATCAACAGCACTGAGAACTATCTGAATCTGCAAGCGCGGTTGCAGCCGTTACTGGCGCAGCAAAAGGCGCAATCGCTGGGCCTGTGTTTCCACTCATTGCGTGCGGTGACGCCGCAGCAGATCAGCGAAGTGTTGGCGGCCAGTGACAAACAATGCCCGGTGCACATCCACATCGCCGAGCAGCAGAAAGAAGTCGACGATTGCCTGAGCTGGAGCGGTCGCCGTCCGTTGCAATGGCTCTACGAGAACGCTGAAGTCGATCAGCGCTGGTGTCTGGTCCACGCCACCCACGCCAACCCGGATGAAGTCACGCTGATGGCCAACAGTCGCGCGATCGCCGGGCTGTGCCTGACCACTGAAGCGAATCTGGGTGACGGGATTTTCCCGGCGGTGGATTTCCTCGCACAGGGCGGGCGCATGGGTATCGGTTCCGACAGCCATGTCTCGCTCAGCGTGGTGGAGGAATTGCGCTGGCTGGAATATGGTCAGCGTCTGCGCGATCAGCGGCGCAATCGCTTGTATGGCGCGCAACAGCCGATGGTCGGTCGCACCCTGTATGACGCGGCGCTGGACGGCGGCGCGCAGGCGCTGGGTCAGCCGATCGGCGCGTTGGAAGTGGGCAAGCGCGCGGACTGGATTGTCCTCGATGGCAACGATCCGTATCTAGCGACGGCCAATGGCGACGGGATTCTGAACCGCTGGTTGTTCGCCGGCGGCGATCGCCAGGTGCGCGATGTGCTGGTCAATGGTCAGTGGGTGGTGCGCGATGGCCGGCATGCCGGCGAAGAGCACAGCGCCCGAGCCTTCACCCGGGTCCTGCGCGATCTTTTAGGGTGAGAAAAGCAAAAGATCGCAGCCTTCGGCAGCTCCTACACGAATGCATTCTCATGTAGGAGCTGCCGAAGGCTGCGATCTTTTCGCTCTTAATTGGACGTCTTGGCCATCTGCCGATCCGACGCCCGCCAGATCAGGCGTGTGGTGTCGTAACCCTGCTGACGCGCCTTGCTCAGCAATTCTTCACGCACTACACCGTTGACGGTCGGCGTGCGTGACAGCAGCCACAGGTACTTGCGACTCGGATCGCCGACGATGGCGGTCTTGTAATCGTCGCTGACGTACAACACCCAGTACTCGCCCTTCGCCACACCCGGCACCAGGCGCGAGAACCAGTTATCGAATTCGACCCAGAGCTTGTCGGTCTTGCCCGGCACTTGTGGATAAGCCGTGCCCTTGGCTTCTTCCCACTGCCACTCCGGGGTCAGGCAACGGTTGAGCACGCCGACGTTACCGTCAGGCTTGAGGGTGTAATGGGCTTCGGATTGCGCGCAGTGGCGCTGGAAGTACATCGGCAAGCGTGCCAGTTCATACCAGGTGCCCTGATAACGCTTGAGATTGACGCTGTTGACGGTCTTGGGCGCCAACGGGTCGACGCCGGAAGTGGCGCAGCCAGCCAGTACCAGGCCAGCAAAAAGGATCAGCAATAACCGCTTCATTTTTTTCTCCGTGGGCGCGAAGCCCCGGTTTACTTCAGGCCTTGGCCGGAAAACATCAGCACTTTGTCACCGGCGTATTGCACGCTGATAAAGCTGTTCTTGTCGCCCCAGGTACAGCTGGACATACCGAGCGCGCCCGAGCAATCAGTGGGCTTGCCGAGAAGGGTTTCCACTTCGGACTTGGCCATGCCGGCCGAGAGCTTGGAGTAGTTTTCCTGATTGACCTTGCTGCATGCGGCCAACAGCACGCAAAACGACAGCAGGGCGATAGATCGCAGCGACATGGTGAAACTCCTGGAACGAGGGGGGATGGCATGGTGCCAACCAGAAGCTTAGAAGAGAAAAGTGTCATCTGGTTCCGTGACCGAACGCCTATTTATCAGGCCGCCCGTCCGGCTTTTGTCGGTAAATCAAAAACTTTGTGAAGCCGTCGAGCATTTCGTCGACTTTCCCTGCAAACGCCTAATCTTTGGCGCGGCGCGGTCGAAAATAAGAGCAGCGCAACGCTGCCGAATATGGCAAATTGCCACCCTTTCCTGACCAGCCCCCTCGCGGTAGTTCATTCGATGACCAGAAACATGAAATTCAGCCACAAGATTCTGCTGGCTGCTGCCCTTGTGGTGGCCGTTGCGTTCGCCTGTTTCATCCTCTTCAACGACTACCGCCAGCGTCAGGCCTTGAGCAGCAGCACCGAAGCGACCATGCAGGAACTGGGCAGCCTGACCACCAGCAACATCCAGACCTGGCTGGAAAGCCGCATTCAGCTGCTGCAATCGCTGTCGCAGCAAGTCGCCGTTGACGGCAACGCGCCCGCCAGCCTCAAACGCATCATTGACCTGCCCGCCTACACCGGCAATTTCCAGCTCAGCTATTTCGGTGGCGCTGACGGTGTGATGTTCTCGGTGCCGGCCGGCAACCGCGCGCCGGACTACGATCCACGGGCGCGCGGCTGGTACAAAGCCGCCAATAGCGCACAGCAGACCATCGTCACCGAACCGTACATTGCCGCTTCGTCGGGCAAACTGGTGATCACCGTCGCGACGCCGGTGCAGCGTCAGGGCCAGATGCTCGGCGTGGCCGGGGCCGACATCGATCTGACCAGCGTCAGCGCGATCATCAACTCGCTGAACTTCGGCGGCCACGGTCATGCGTTCATCGTCAGCGCCGAAGGCAAGATCCTGATTCACCCGGACAGCAAACTGGTGCTCAAGACCCTCGCCGAGGCCTATCCGAACGGCGCGCCTCAAGTCAGCCCGGGCCTGAAAGAAGTCGAGTTCGACGGCAAGACCCAGTTGATTTCCTTCACTCGCGTCAACGGAGTGCCATCGGCTGACTGGTACGTGGCGCTGGTGCTCGATAAAGACACCGCGTTCTCGATGCTCAGCGAATTCCGCACCTCGGCGCTGATCGCCATGGTCATCGCGGTGCTGATCATCATCGGCCTGCTCGGCATGCTGATTCGCGTGCTGATGCAGCCACTGCTGACCATGGGCCGCGCGATGCATGACATCGCTGAAGGCGAAGGCGACCTGACCAAGCGTCTGGTGATTCACGGCAACGATGAATTCGGCGCGCTGGGCACTTCGTTCAACCGCTTCGTCGAACGCATTCATACGTCGATCCGCGAAGTGTCCTCGGCCACCGGCCAGGTCAACGAAGTCGCCCTGCGTGTGGTCGCTGCCTCGAACTCGTCGATGTACAACTCCGACCAGCAGGCCAGCCGCACCAACAGCGTCGCCGCCGCGATCAATCAGCTAGGCGCCGCCGCTCAGGAAATCGCCCAGAACGCCGCCCTCGCCTCGCAGCATTCCAGCGATGCGCGCAGCCTCGCGGTCGACGGCCAGCAGGTGGTGGATAAAACCATCCACGCCATGCAACAGCTGTCGGCAAAGATCAGCGATTCCTGCGGCAACATCGAAACCCTTAACAGCAACACGGTGAACATCGGCCAGATTCTCGAAGTGATCACCAGCATCTCCCAGCAGACCAACCTGCTCGCACTCAACGCCGCCATCGAAGCCGCGCGCGCCGGTGAAGCCGGGCGCGGTTTCGCCGTGGTCGCCGACGAGGTGCGCAACCTCGCGCACCGCACCCAGGATTCGGCGCAGCAAGTACAGAAGATGATCGAAGAGCTGCAGGTCGGCGCACGTCAGGCAGTAACCATCATGACCGAGAGCCAGCGCGAGAGCGAAAGCAGCGTCGGCATCGCCAACCAGGCCGGCGAGCGCTTGGGCAGCGTGACCCAGCGCATCGGCGAAATCGATGGCATGAACCAGTCGGTGGCCACCGCGACCGAAGAACAGACCGCCGTGGTCGAGTCGATCAACGTTGATATCAACGAGATCAACACGCTGAATCAGGAAGGGGTAGAGAACTTGCAGGCAACGTTGCGCGCCTGTTCGGACCTTGAGCAGCAAGCCGCGCGGTTGAAGCATCTGGTCGGCAGCTTCAGGATTTAAGCTGCGGCCTCAGGCCTCTTCGCGAGCAGGCTCGCTTCCACAGTGGAATGCATTTCAATTGTGGGAGCGAGCCTGCTCGCGAAAGCGGCATAAGCCGCACTGAAGATTCAGAATCTTGAACCGGGCCTGGACAGAAACTCCAATTCCTCAGTCGTAGACTTCCGCCCCAACACCGAATTGCGGTGCGGAAATCTTCCAAACTGCGCAATCACCTTCCGATGCCGCTCGGCATAGTCCAGGTTATCGGCAAACACCGCCCGCTCCGACTCTGGCTGTTCAGCCACCAATTCAATAAATCTGGAAACGGCTTCGTTCTGCACTGCGAGGTTTTCGCAGTGTTCGAATACCAGATAAATGAATACCCGCTGAATCGGTTTCAACTGCCGATCGAAATCCGCTGCAATGCCTTGGGCGACGAGCTTCTGCGCGCGCAGATCACCGGAAAACGCTTTGGGGGTTTCGCGATAGATCATGCGTGGCAGTTGATCGAGCAACAGCACCACCGCCAGCCAGCCTTCGGGACATTGCGTCCACTCGGTCAATTCGCCGGCAAGGGCCTGATCGACAAAGACCCCGAAACGCGTCTGCGCTTCGAGGTCTTGGCTGTTTCGCTTGCCGAACCACAACTTGCCCTTTTCGGCCGCTACTTCGCTGGCTGATTCGGCGTGTCCGAACCACCAGTCGAGCAACGGCTGCCAGGGCGCGTGCATGGTTTATTCCTTGTGGTAAGCCGTGGCGCGGGCGACTTCTTCTTTCGAACCGAGGAACACTGCAACGCGCTGGTGCAGGCCTTCCGGCTGGATGTCGAGAATACGCTGGTGACCGTCAGTGGACGCGCCGCCGGCTTGTTCGACGAGGAACGACATCGGGTTGGCTTCGTACATCAGGCGCAGCTTGCCCGGTTTCGACGGCTCGCGGCTGTCGCGCGGGTACATGAACAGACCACCACGGGTCAGGATGCGGTGGACGTCGGCAACCATCGCCGCGACCCAACGCATGTTGTAGTTCTTTTTCAGTGGACCTTCTTCACCGGCCAGCAGCTCGCCGACATAGCGCTGCACCGGGGCTTCCCAGTGACGCTGGTTGGACATGTTGATGGCGAACTCCTGAGTGGTTTCAGGAATGGTGATGTCTTCGTGAGTCAGGACGAAGCTGCCCATTTCGCGATCGAGGGTGAAGCCTTTGACGCCGTCGCCCAGGGTCAGCACCAGCATGGTCTGCGGGCCGTAGATGGCGTAACCGGCGGCCACTTGCTGAGTGCCTGGCTGCAGGAAGGCTTTTTCGTTCAGCGGCTCGTTCTGGCTCAGGTACTCGTTCGGGCAACGCAGTACCGAGAAGATCGTGCCGACCGGGGCATTGATATCGATGTTCGACGAGCCGTCCAGTGGGTCGAAGACCAGCAGGTATGCGCCTTTCGGGTATTTGCCCGGGATCTGGTAGGCGTTGTCCATTTCTTCGGACGCCATGCCGGCCAGGTGACCGCCCCATTCGTTGGCTTCGAGGAGGATCTCGTTAGAGATCACGTCGAGCTTCTTCTGCACTTCGCCTTGCACGTTCTCGGTGCCCATGCTGCCCAGAACACCACCCAGGGCGCCTTTGGACACGGCGTGGCTGATCTCCTTGCAGGCACGCGCTACCACTTCGATCAAAAAGCGCAGATCGGCAGGAGTGTTGTTGCTGCGGGTCTGCTCAATCAAATAGCGACTCAAGGTAACGCGGGACATGGACGGCTCCGGTGGAATGGGGGGCGGAAAACCCGCGCAGTTTACAGGGAGTCTGAAAACCTAGCGAGCGAAGACGCCGGCTAACGTGCGCCTGGGTGTATTTGCCTGTATGAGACGTGATTGTTGGTGGAGAGTTCAGGTGTCGGATTGAGCGTAGTTCGGTTCGGCATGAGCGATTGAAGATTTTCAGTGTCTGCCCGGGCGCTTTCGCGAGCAGGCTCGCTCCCACAGGGCAATGCATTCCATTGTGGGAGCGAGCCCGCTCGCGAATGGCGCAAAGCGCCGCCATGCTCAGGTATTGGCTGGCGGCTTGCGCAACAGGCTGAACGCCATCGCCCCGAGAAACACCACACTGAGCAGCAACACCGCCCACAGCCCGAACTTCTTCCAATTGGTTCCGGCCACCGCAGCCGTCGTCGCCGTTGAGGTTTGCGTGGCCACTGCTTCGTCCTGCACCGTCGCCTTGCCCAGGCTCGCCAGCTTCTCTGGCTTGAAATCCGGAATCAACGTTGCCAGCGGCAGGTTCGCGGTTTTCACCGTGGCATTGCCCAAGGCCAGGCTGTAAGGCCCTTCGCCCCGGGCGAGGAAAATCACCTGCGTGGCGCGCACCGCGTATTTCAGGTCCGGCGCCTGCTCACCCAACCCGCCGCCGCGCTCATCCACGGTCAGCTTGAGTTGCTGCACGGTCTGCCCGGACAGCGGGATTTCGTTCTGCACCACGTCCTGATTGTTCTGGCTCAGGCGATACAGCAAACCACTGCTCAGTGGCTGCCATGGCAAGTTGCTCTCGCGCCGGCCGGCCAACGTGACCGGCGCCAGACTGTTCGGCTGTTTCAGCTCAATCTGCACCCGCTCGACATTCAGCCCCATCGGCAACTGCCAAGTGTATTCCCCAGGTTTGGTGCTGCTGCCGGCTACGCTGGGCGACCACACCAGGGGCAGCGGCAGGTTGCGCGGGTCGCTGCTTTTCAATTGCGCCGACGTCAGGACGGGCGCCGAGCCCGGCGACTCCCACAACAGGCGCACATAGCGCGCGGTCTGCCCCGGCAGGGTCACTTCGTGCTGTTCGATGCGCTCATCGGAAAAGGTCAGCCGTGCCACCTGGCCCTCGCCCCATGACTGCCAGTGCTGCAGATCGTCGCTGGCCTCGATGCTGAAACGCTGGAAACCGTCGCGCTCGCTGGTCCAGTCGAGGATCAACTGCTGCAACGGTGCCTTGATTGCACTGGCATCGAGCAACCAGCCGCGCAGCACTTCTTCGCCCGCCTCCAGTTGCGAGGACGGTTGCACTTCGACCAGGGTGCCGTTGGTGGTCGACTGCACGCGCACATTCGGCGCGCGCTCGCTGGCGTCGGCGGCGTTGTACAGCGGGAACCATTTGACCTCATGCAGCTTGCCGTCGTCGCGGGTCTGCGCCGATTCGCGAGCCAAGGCATAAGCCTGCGCTTCGCCGGCGGCGTTGAACACACGCAGGTCGCTGAGATCGGTCTGGCGCGCCTGTAATTGCGCGCTCAGCGGCAGGTCGAGGCGATACCACGGGCCATTGCCGCTCACCGTCAACGGCACTTGCGTGGCGAAGTCCGCCGGTTTTTCCTGAGCGCCAGCGACCATCACCACGCCCAGCGCCAACCACCCCAGATTCAGCATGCGACTCAAGATGCAACTCCTTCGGTTTCCGGCGCAGGTTTGTCCGCCGCCGGTTCAGCCTCGACGCGTTTGGGTGGCAGCGGCGCGAAGTAGCCGACCACCAGCAGCAATACGCCGACACCGATAAACGAGACGATCCGGGCGAGACCGCCACGGTTGCTCAGTTCGACAAAAATCAGTTTGGCCACCACCAGCGCAATCAGTGCCGCGCCGATCAGCCACACTTCGCGGCGATGGCGCAGATGGCCGCCGATCATCAGCCCCAGCGCCATCAACGTCCAGACGATCGACAGGCCGGCCTGCACCAGCATCGACGCGAGCAGTTGATCAAGCTCGAACGGGATGCCGGCCCAGTGATGCGCCGCGCGGGTGACCAGCGCGGTGCAGAAGGCGAACAGCGAAACTCCGGCGATCAGTTGTGTGGCGTGGTCGGCATGATCCTGACGGATCGACAACTGCGCAACGGCGCTGCGCGACCAGACATAAACGCCGAACAGCGCAAACAGCAGCCCCAGCTCCAATGGGTTGAGCAGCGGCACGTAAGGCAACGGTTCGGCATTGCCATCGCTGACGCCATTGGCCAGCCAGAACCACGCCAGCATCAGCACCGCCAGCGGTGCCGCCGCATACAAGCGGTACTCGCGGGCAAACGCGGCCACCGGCCACGGCCACGTACGGGGAGCAGCCATCAGCAACAGATAGAGGCTCGGCAGAATCGCCCAACCCAGCCAGCGCCAGGCATTGTACTGCTCGGACAACAGCAGCAGACCGTAACGCAACTCCAGCGCCAGCACGCCAATCAGCAGCCAGCAACCGAGCACATGGGCCACGCTCAATGCGCGCGCCGGCAAGATCGACGCCAAGCGGCGCAGGCTGAAGAAGTGCACCGCGAACAGCGCCGGCCACGCCAGCCAGCCGAAGTCGGCGGCCGGGTGGTAGCGCGAATGCCAAGCGCCGAGCAAAACCAGCGCCGCCGCCGGAATCAGTAAGGTGCAGAGCAACCCCAGCGCCGGCCATTTCAAGCGCAGTGACAACAGCGTCCACAGCGCCACACTGATCGCAGCGACCAGCAGCAACAATGTGCCTTGCAGGTTCGGCGAGGCGAAACGCAGAATCTCGCTGACCCACGCCAGCGTCCACCAACCGGCGCCCCAGACCAGCAGCACTTGCGACAAGCGCTGCAAACTCAAGGCATCAAAAGCCGTGGCATGGTTGCCCAATTGCAAGCGCCACGCACCGATCAGCGCGGCCAGCCCCAGCACCAGCGGTGTCCAGAAGCCGCCATGGGCCAATGGTTGCAATCCTTCGCTAGACAACGGCCCGAGCCATTCGGGGCCTGCGAGCAGAAACGCCGCGCCGCCGACCACCTGCAACAGCAGCCCGAAAACGAAACTCAGACGCTGTTGCAGATACAGGCTCAGCCAGATGATCAGCAAACCGCTGGCCGCCCACACTGCACTCGCGGTTTGCCACGGCAGCACGAACAGCACCGCCAGATTCATCAGCACCAAGCCGGCCAGCAACACCACCGACAAGCCGCGCAGCAGGCGCACATCGCCGCGCACCATCTCGGCCCGCGCCGCCAGCAGCATGCCGCCAATCAAGGCCAGACCGATCAGCGATGCACTGAGCAAACCGCTCCAGCCAGCGCTGAACACCGCCGCCGAATCTTCGCCGGCCGTTTGCAGGCGCAACAGAAATAACGCGCCGCCCAGCAACTGCACGGCGAATGCGGTGAACAGGAATGTGCGTGATTGAATTCGCAAGCCAACAAACAAGGTCGCCAACCCGGCCAAGGCCCAACTGATTGCCGTGCCCTGGATGAACAGGAACAACGGCGCCAGCAGATACAGGAACGTCAGGCCCAGACACGCCAGCACTGGCAGGCCTTGCCTTTCCCACGGCAATGTTTGCTCGGGCGTAGCCTTGCGCAGTTGGAAGAAACTGAACAGCAGCGCGGCGCCAAGCATCAGCGCGCCCAGCGGTGCGCCGTCGAGCAGGCTGCTCTCGCCGGGCTGCAACTGGCTGAGAAACGCCAGTGCCGAACCCAGTTGCAGCAGTAAGGCAAAGGCCCGGGCAAACGGTCGATGCTGACGCAACCCGAGCCAGAAAATTCCCGCGCCTTCCACGGCCCACGCCGCAGAAGTCCAGCGCGCATCGAGCCCCAGCGGAATCGCCAGGCTGGCGAAAATCACTCCCAGCGCCAGGCAGGTTTCGCCCAGGAGCATCGCGCGCCCGCCCATCAAAACTTTGGCCAGCGCCATATAGATCATGCCCAGCGCCAACGCACTGAACGCCGCCGCAAATTCGAGGTGCTGGACCAACGCAAACTGCAAACCGAAGCCAATGATCGGCGGGCCGAACAGCATGGTGCCGTCGACATAATCACCCTTGCGTGCAGACCATTGCAACAGCGCCTCGCGATCAGCCTCCGCCGGAGCATCCTGCAGGTCGCGCAATTTGCGCCGGGCGAAGAGCAGGCCGATGGCGAGGTACATGAGGAAAAACACAATCAGGAACGGCTCGGTGCTCCACAGCAGCTCCGGCGTGTAGGAACGCAGGCCCCAGGCGAAACCGATACCGAAGGTGCCGACGAAACCGATCAGGTTGAGCAGGCGCCAGGCCTTGAACCAGGCGATAGCAAGAATGCCGGCGTTGAGCAGAACGAAATAGCTGAACAGTGCGACGTGATTGCCTTCGCCTGTAGAGGTGAGAATCGGCGCGGCGAAACCGCCCAAAGCTGCCGCTGCGGCCAACCCCAGCGCGTCCTGGGTAATCGCCAGAATGGCCGAGAACACCGTCACCGCGACCAGCAAACCGAGTGCAGCGGACGGATCAAGCAACGGATGCAGACGCATCGCCGCAAACACCGTCAGGTACAACACCGCGATCCCGGTGCCTTGCAGCATTAACGCATAGTTGCTGTTGCGTCGGCGCAGCCACCAGCCCAGCGCAAGCAGAGCCAACGCCGCTGCCGCGACGCCGGCGTAACGCAACTCGATCGGCACCACCATGCCTTCGGTGGCGTAACGCAGTAAAAATGCCAGACCGAAAAACAGCAGCACCACACCGACGCGCAGCACCGTGTTGCCGCCGAACAGCCAATTGCGCGCAGCGCTGATGCCGCGTTCGATCAGGTTCGGGCCACGGGGTTCGGCGGTTTTTTGCGGTGGTGCAACGGGAGCCGGTTCGGCGCGCCAGACATCGGCCGGCAGCGGCTGGCTGGGTTCGCGGGCGACGGCGGAAATCGGTTCGAGTTCGGGAGGCAGTTCCCAGATCAGTTCAGGGGTCAGGGCAGCCTGCTCAGCCACGTCGACGGGGGCGGCGACTGGATCGGCTTCAGGTGACGGCGCGGGCGCATGCGAGGGCGAACCCTCCAGCACAAACAGCCGCTGAGCCACGCCTTGCAAGGCTTCGCGCACCTGCTCGAGTTGACGCTGTTGTTCCGCCGCCTGCGAGCCAAGGCGCGCAATGCGCAGCGCCTGGCCGATGACCAGCCCCAGCAGCGCACCCAATAGCGCGCCACTGAACGACTCGTCGAGCAGTCCACCGAGCACCAGCCCGATCAACATGAACATCCATTGCATGGTCGATATCCCTGAGCGCAAAGGCCAATCCGGGAAGATTAGCGCAGCCTGTCGCAAAAAGATCGCAGCCTGCGGCAGCTCCTACAAAGGTTTATGCGAACACTTTGTAGGAGCTGCCGCAGGCTGCGATCTTTTCCGGCGCGCCGATTATATCGAGCCAGGCGAAAAGTTACTCCAGCGCTTTCCAGATATCCGTGGCGTACTCGCGAATCGTCCGATCGGAAGAGAACCAGCCCATCCGCGAGGTGTTGAGCACCGCCGAACGCCACCAGTTCTGCGAGTCATGCCAGTGCGCATCGACACGCTTCTGCGCTTCCCAATAGGAGTCGAAATCGGCGCAGACCAGGAAGCGGTCATAGTCGATCAACGAGTCGATCAGGCCGGTATAACGCGAAGTGTCGTCCGGCGAGAACACACCGCTGCGAATCGCTTGCAGCACATCGTTCAAACGATGGGAGGCGGCGATGTCGGGTACGGCGCTGAACTCATGGTTCTGTTTACGCGCCTCAACCTGTTGCGCACTGAGACCGAAGATGAACATGTGCTCGGCACCGATGCGCTCGCACATTTCCACGTTGGCACCGTCGAGGGTGCCGATGGTCAACGCGCCGTTGAGGCCGAACTTCATGTTACTGGTGCCCGACGCCTCGAAACCGGCGGTGGAAATCTGCTCGGACAAGTCCGCCGCCGGAATGATGCTCTCGGCCAGGCTGACGTTGTAGTTGGGCAGGAACACCACTTTCAGCAGGCCGCGCACGGTCGGATCGTTGTTCACCACCCGAGCGATGTCGTTGGTCAGCTTGATGATCAGCTTGGCCTGGTGATAACTCGCCGCCGCTTTACCGGCAAAGATCTTCACCCGTGGCACCCAGTCGACTTCCGGCTCGGCACGAATCGCCTGGTACAACGCCACGGTGTGCATAAGGTTGAGCAACTGACGCTTGTATTCGTGGATACGTTTGACCTGCACGTCGAACATCGCCGCCGGGTTGACCGCGATCCCGAGGCGCTCGTGAATCAGATAGGCCAGCGCCTTCTTGCTGTGCAAACGCTGCTCGGCGAAGGCTTTGCGGAACGCGGTTTTCTCGGCGAACGGCTCGAGTTCGAGCAGGCGCTCTTCAGGATGATCGAGCAGGTCCGGGCCGAGGGCATCGACCAGCATCGAAGTCAGTTCCGGGTTGGCCTGATACAGCCAGCGGCGGAAGGTGATGCCGTTGGTTTTGTTGTTGATCCGCTCAGGGTAGAGCTTGTGCAGTTCGGCGAATACGGTTTTGCGCATCAGCTGCGTATGCAGACCGGACACGCCGTTGACGCTGTGCGAACCGAGGAACGCGAGGTTGCCCATGCGCACCCGGCGGCCGTTGTCTTCTTCGATCAGCGACACCGCGCGCAACACGTCGAAGTCATGAATGCCCTTGGCCCGCAGCGAATCGATGTGCTGCGCGTTGATCAGGTAAATGATCTGCATGTGCCGTGGCAGCATGCGTTCCATCAGCCCGACCGGCCAGGTTTCCAGCGCTTCCGGCAGCAGCGTGTGGTTGGTGTACGACAGCGTGTCGACAGTGACTTGCCATGCTGCGTCCCACGCGACGTCGTAGACGTCGACCAGTTGGCGCATCAGCTCGGCCACCGCAATCGAGGGGTGAGTGTCGTTGAGCTGGATCGCCGCGTGATCACCGAGGGTCAGCACCGAGGTGTGCATGTTGCGGTGACGGCGCAGCAGATCCTGCAGCGAAGCGGCGACGAAGAAGTATTCCTGACGCAGGCGCAGTTCTTGCCCGGCTTCGGTGCTGTCGGCCGGATAAAGGACGCGGGAGATACTTTCGGCGCGGGCCACTTCCGCCACGGCGCCCAGGTGGTCACCGGCGTTGAAGCGTTCCAGGTGCAGGTCTTCCATGGCGCGGGCACGCCACAGACGCAGAGTGTTGACACTCGCCCCGCGCCAGCCGACCACCGGCGTGTCATAAGCAATTGCGCGCACGGTTTCCGCCGGCGACCAGACCTGACGAGTCTTGCCGGAGGCGTCGGTGACGGTTTCGACGCTGCCGCCGAAGCCGATCGGGTACGCCACTTCCGGCCGTTCGAATTCCCAAGGGTTGCCGAAATCCAGCCAGTGTTCGGTCTGCTCCTGTTGCCAGCCATCGACAATCGCCTGACGGAACAAGCCATGCTCATAACGAATGCCATAGCCATGGCCGGCGATGCCAAGGGTCGACATGCTTTCCATGAAGCACGCCGCGAGCCGACCAAGGCCGCCGTTGCCGAGAGCCGCATCGGGCTCCAGCAGACGAATGCGCTCCAGATCGACGCCCAGTTCGGTCAGCGCTTCACGGGCGACGTCGAGCAGGCCGAGGTTGCTCAGGCTGTCATAGAGCAAACGGCCGATGAGAAATTCCAGCGAGAGGTAATAAACCCGCTTCTGGCCTTTGCGATAGATCTGTCGGGTGTGGTCCATCCAGTGTTCGACCATGTGATCACGCGCAGCCAGGGCGATGGCTTCGAACCAGTCATGGTCGAAGGCGTGATCGGGGTCTTTGCCCACGGCGTAAGTGAGTTTGGTCAGGACGGCGTCGCGGAATGCGGCCACCTCTGCTTCGCGAACTAGTGGTTCTTGAGTCATCAACAGGACCTCGAGCGAGCGGGAATTTTCTGAGCCTAGACGGTCTGACCGGCGCTAACGGCTCTGGTTCGGCAGTATTTGCGCGGACTGTGCGCCAGTGCGACATAACCTTGGCGGATGAGCCAATGAATGCAGGGGCCGTGCCGTCCTGTCGGGCAAAATGCGGCCGCTGTGAAAATATCCGGCGAAAGGTTGTTCAAAATTCCACCGCTCCCGGTATGATCGCGCGCCCTGATGCATACACGCCTGGTAATTCCCGATGATGAAGCCCAACCTGATCGCTGCCGCCGAGATTGATCGTCTCGATACGTGGGCCAAATATTCGGCACCGATGTGCGGCTCGTGCATGTCCAGCTGCTGCACGCTGCCGGTCGAAGTGAAGATCAAGGATCTGGTGCGCATCGGCGTGGTCGACGAGTTCGAACTGGGCGATCCGCCAAAGAACATCGCCAAGCGTCTGCAAAAGGAAGGTCTGGTTGAGCGCTTCAATCAGAAGTCGGGAATCTTCACCCTCCAGCGCATGAGCAATAACGACTGCTATTACCTGGATCGTAAAACCCGCCTGTGCACCATTTATGACAAGCGCCCGGACACCTGCCGCAACCACCCGAAGATCGGCCCGCGGCCGGGGTATTGCGCTTATAAGCCGAAAGAAGTCGAGCGGGTGCAGAATTTCCGGGCCATCGACAAATTTTGATCGCTGCTGAAGTTTACGGCGGCTGATCGGCCGCCTTCGCGAGCAGGCTCGCTCCCACAATAGAGATCAGTGAACACAGATTTTCTGTTCACCCGAAATCCCTGTGGGAGCGAGCCTGCTCGCGAAGAGGCCAGCGCAAATACCGAATAAAAGCCAGACAAACAAAAACGCCCCCGGTCTCGCGACCGGGGGCGTTTTTTATTCCAGGGCTGGATTACGCCTTGGCTTTCTTGGCAGCGCGGGTACGCTCGCTTTCGTCGAGGATCTTCTTGCGAAGACGGATCGACTTAGGCGTAACTTCGCACAGCTCGTCTTCCTGGATGTATTCCAGAGCCTGTTCCAGGGTGAAGCGAACAGGTGGGACCAGAGCGATGGTTTCGTCTTTACCCGAAGCACGCATGTTGTCGAGCTTCTTGCCTTTGGTTGGGTTGACACCCAGGTCGTTGTCACGGCTGTTCTGACCAACGATCTGACCGTTGTAGATCTCCTGGCCGTGTTCTACGAACAGCTTGCCACGAGCCTGCAGGGTTTCCAGCGAGTAGGTCAGAGCCTTGCCGGTTTCAACCGAAACCAGAACGCCGTTCTGACGGCCGGACATGTGGCCCGACTTCACTGGAGCGTAACGGTCGAAGATCGAGGTCAGGATGCCAGCACCGTTGGTCAGGGTCAGGAACTGGTTACGGAAACCGATCAGACCGCGAGCAGGGATGTTGTATTCCAGACGAACACGGCCCTTGCCATCCGGCACCATGTTGCTCAGGTCGCCCTTACGCAGACCCATCTCTTCCATGACCTTGCCCTGGGATTCTTCAGGGATGTCGATGGTGACGTTTTCGAACGGTTCCTGCTTCACGCCGTCAACTTCACGGATGATCACTTCAGGACGGCCCAGGGCCAGCTCGAAGCCTTCGCGACGCATGGTTTCGATCAGTACCGAGAGGTGCAGCTCACCACGGCCGGAAACCTTGAACTTGTCAGCCGAGTCGCCTTCTTCAACGCGCAGTGCAACGTTGTACAGCAGCTCTTTGTCCAGACGATCCTTGATGTTACGGGAGGTCACGAACTTGCCTTCTTTACCGCAGAATGGCGAGTCGTTTACCTGGAAGGTCATGGAAACGGTTGGCTCGTCAACGGTCAGCGGCTTCATCGCCTCGACGGTGTTGATGTCGCACAGAGTGTCGGAGATGAACAGCTCGTCGAAGCCGCTGATGCAGACGATGTCGCCGGCTGCTGCTTCGTCAACGTCGATGCGGTGCAGACCGTGGTGACCCATCAGCTTCAGGATACGACCGTTGCGGCGCTTGCCGTCGGCGCTGATAGCGACAACCGGGGTGTTCGGCTTGACGCGACCGCGAGCGATACGGCCAACACCGATAACACCCAGGAAGCTGTTGTAGTCCAGAGCGGAGATCTGCATCTGGAACGGACCGTCACGGTCAACAGCCGGAGGCGGAACGTGGTCGACTACCGCCTGGTACAGCGGAGTCATGTCTTCCGCCATGGCGGTGTGGTCCAGACCGGCAATACCGTTCAGGGCCGAAGCGTAAACAACCTGGAAGTCCAGTTGTTCTTCGGTAGCACCGAGGTTGTCGAACAGGTCGAAGATCTGGTCCAGAACCCAGTCCGGACGTGCGCCTGGACGGTCAACCTTGTTGATCACCACGATTGGACGCAGGCCGGCTTCGAAAGCCTTCTTGGTCACGAAACGGGTTTGCGGCATAGGGCCGTCTTGAGCGTCAACCAGCAGCAGAACGGAGTCGACCATCGACATTACGCGTTCAACTTCGCCGCCGAAGTCGGCGTGGCCCGGGGTGTCCACGATGTTGATGTGGTAGCCGTTCCAGTTGATGGCGGTGTTCTTCGCCAGAATGGTAATACCGCGCTCTTTTTCCTGGTCGTTGGAGTCCATCACGCGCTCGTCGTTGAGCTCGTTGCGCTCCAGGGTGCCGGATTGACGCAGGAGTTTGTCTACCAGGGTGGTTTTACCGTGGTCAACGTGGGCAATGATGGCGATGTTGCGTAGATTTTCGATCACTTGTGTATCTCGATCAGAGGATTCGGTTTGCTGACAAGTCATGGCAGCGATTAGCAGTAGTGTCCGGCATGGCCGTTACAGCTTGACGGCGGTGTCGGGGGGCCGGTGACGCAGGCCACAGGCAAACAGCCCCGGGCACTTAGCTCGGTCGATAAACGCGCACATTGGCATGCCCCTCACTGAGCAAATGGTGGGCATGCAGGCGACTCATCACGCCTTTGTCGCAATACAGCAGGTACTGGCGAGTAGGGTCCAGTTCCTTGAAACGTGCGTTCACTGCATAGAACGGCATCGTCTGTACCTCTATGCCGGCGAGCTCCAGCGGGTCATCCTCGGCGGCATCCGGGTGGCGGATGTCGATGACGATCTGACCGGCCAGCGCTTCGCTGACTTCTTCAATTTGCAAATCCTGGCCCAACTCGTCGATTACCCGATCGATCGGCACCAGTTTGGCGTTGGCGAGCGCACGCTCGAGTACCGCCATGTCGAATTCTTTCTCTTCGTGCTCAACCCGGCCCCGCTTGGCGGCAGTCTTGGGGTTGACCGAAATCACGCCGCAATATTCCGGCATGTGCCGGGCGAAATCGGCGGTGCCGATCTCGTTGGCCGTGTCGATGATGTCCTGCTTGTGCGCGACGATCAGCGGCCGCAGCACCAGCTTGTCGGTCACGCAGTCGATCACCGACAGGTTCGGCAGCGTCTGGCTCGACACCTGGGAGATCGCTTCACCGGTCACCAGTGCATCGATGTGCAGGCGTTCGGCGATCTCGGACGAGGCGCGCAACATCATACGCTTCAAAACCACGCCCATATGACTGTTATCGACTTTGCCGAGAATTTCGCCCAGCACTTCCTCGAACGGCACACTGACAAATAGCACGCGTTGCGAGCTGCCGTACTTCTTCCAGATGAAGTGCGCGACTTCCATCACGCCCAATTCGTGGGCACGCCCGCCGAGATTGAAGAAGCAGAAGTGCGCCATCAGGCCGCGACGCATTATCTGGTAAGCCGCCACGGTCGAATCGAAGCCGCCGGACATCAATACCAGCGTCTGCTCCAGCGCACCTAGCGGGTAGCCGCCGATGCCGTTGTGCTGGCTGTGAATCACGAACAACCGTTTGTCGCGAACTTCGATACGGACTTCGATTTGCGGCGCTTTAAGGTCGATTCCGGCTGCACCGCACTCACGACGCAGCTTGCTGCCGACGTATTTTTCCACGTCCATCGAGCTGAATGCATGCTTGCCTGCGCGCTTGCAGCGCACCGAGAAAATCTTCCCGGCCAGCGCATCGCCGTAGTGCTGTTTGCACTTCTCGGTAATGTCGTCGAAGTCGCCCAGCGGGTACTCGTCGATCTGCAGAAAGTGCGCGATACCCGGCATGCAGGTCAGGCGCTCGCCCATCTCTTTCAAGGCTTTGGGGTCGGTAATGCGGGTTTCCAGCTCGAGGTTGTCCCACACGCCGTTCACCACCACGGCCGGGTCCAGGTCACGGAGCACGGTGCGGATGTTCTTGGCCAACTGGCGGATGAATTTCGTCCGGACAGGTCGGCTTTTGATGGTGATCTCGGGGAAGACTTTTACGATAAGTTTCATGAAAACAGCGCGCGAACGGCCAGCCGAAAAAGGGGGGCGCGGATTATAGCGGAAATTGCTCAAGGTTTAACCAGTTAATGTGCAGAAGGTTTTGCTTGCACCAAAACAGGTCATTTCTGAATTTATACGCAACATTAAGGGGCGGAATTTGTCGATTCAGAACCTCGCACGCCTTAATAAGCGTGAATTTGGGGCAAAAAACCCATGCTGGGGCACTGGCATGCAATTTGCTCCCTTGTGAGGCAGGTTGCCTTGGCAGAGTATTCGCGCCGGCATCACCATTATTAAGGGCATCCACTACCCGCCCTAATTCACCCGGAGGACACTATGTCGAAGTCGGTTCAACTCATCAAAGATCATGACGTCAAGTGGATTGATCTGCGCTTCACGGACACCAAAGGCACTCAGCACCACGTGACCATGCCGGCTCGCGATGCGCTGGATGACGACTTCTTCGAAGTCGGCAAGATGTTCGACGGTTCCTCCATCTCCGGCTGGAAAGGCATCGAAGCCTCCGACATGATCCTGATGCCGGTCGACGAAACTGCCGTACTCGATCCGTTCACCGAAGACCCAACCCTGATCCTGGTGTGCGACATCATCGAGCCTTCGAGCATGCAGGGCTACGATCGCGACCCACGCGCGATCGCCAAGCGCGCCGAAGAGCACCTGAAAGCTACCGGTATCGGTGACACCGTATTCGCCGGTCCAGAGCCTGAGTTCTTCATCTTTGACTCGGTGAAATTCAAGTCGGACATCTCCGGCTCGATGTTCAAGATCTACTCCGAGCAAGGTTCGTGGATGTCCGACCAGGACATCGAAGGCGGCAACAAGGGTCACCGTCCAGGCGTGAAAGGCGGCTACTTCCCGGTTCCACCGTTCGACCACGACCACGAAATCCGTACCGCCATGTGCAACGCACTGGAAGAAATGGGTCAGTCGGTTGAAGTTCACCACCACGAAGTGGCAACTGCCGGCCAGAACGAAATCGGCGTCAAGTTCAACACCCTGGTGAAGAAAGCTGACGAAGTTCAGACCCTGAAGTACGTTGTGCACAACGTTGCCGACGCTTACGGCCGCACCGCGACCTTCATGCCGAAGCCACTGTACGGCGACAACGGTTCGGGCATGCACGTACACATGTCGATCTGGAAAGACGGCAAGAACACCTTCGCAGGTGAAGGCTATGCCGGCCTGTCCGATACCGCTCTGTACTTCATCGGCGGCATCATCAAGCACGGTAAGGCCCTGAACGGCTTCACCAATCCGGCGACCAACTCCTACAAGCGTCTGGTGCCAGGCTTCGAAGCTCCGGTAATGCTTGCCTACTCGGCTCGCAACCGTTCCGCTTCGATCCGTATTCCTTACGTGTCGAGCCCGAAAGCCCGCCGTATCGAAGCACGCTTCCCGGATCCGGCTGCCAACCCGTACCTGGCCTTCGCAGCACTGCTGATGGCCGGTCTGGACGGTATCCAGAACAAGATCCACCCAGGCGATGCTGCCGACAAAAACCTGTACGACCTGCCGCCTGAAGAGGCGAAAGAGATTCCACAGGTTTGCGGCAGCCTGAAAGAAGCCCTGGAAGAGCTGGACAAGGGCCGCGCCTTCCTGACCAAGGGCGGCGTGTTCTCCGACGACTTCATCGACGCTTACATCGCGCTGAAATCGGAAGAAGAAATCAAGGTTCGCACCTTCGTACACCCACTGGAATATGAGCTGTACTACAGCTGCTGATCCGGTAGCGCTGCGTAAAGTGGCGCGACAGAAAGAGGCCTCCTTCGGGAGGCCTTTTTTATTGCCCGGCGCAACGCATTTTCCATGTGGGAGCGAGCCTGCTCGCGAAAGCGGTGAGGCATTGAAGATGATGGTGACTGATGCGACGCCTTCGCGAGCAGGCTCGCTCCCACAGGCGATCTGTGGTGTCTGAATGATCTTTGAATGTGTCGCCAGTTGGGCCAACCGCACCACCTGTCCTATGCTGCTACCCATCGTTTCCAATCCCGGTCGATTTCATGGGTCGCACGTTTCTCTACATTCTGCTGCTGATCGCCCTGCCCGCCGCCGCGCAGATCTACAAGTACACCGACGCCAACGGCAACACGGCGTACAGCAATCAGCCGCCGGATGGCGTGCAGGCGCAACCGGTCGAGCTGCCACCGCTCAATCGGGTCGAGCCGCAAGCACCGAGTGCGCCGCAGGCACCCAACGCAGAACAACCGCAACCAGCGCGCAACGCCTATGAAATCCTTGAGCTCGCCGGCCTGCCCACTGACGAGGCCCTGCGCGCCAATAACGGCACCTTCACAGTCAACGTTTTGATCAAACCGCGCCTGCAACCGCCGCATCAATTAAGGCTGCTACTCGACGACCAGCCCTATGGCCAGCCGAGCAACGTGCCGGTTCTGCAATTGATCAACATTGATCGCGGCGAGCATCGCCTGGCCGTGCAAGTGATCGATGGCCAGACTGTCATCCAGCAGAGCCCGCCCGCGGTCTTCACCGTGCAACGGGTGCATACGCCGTGATTCGCGCGGGGCTGGCACTCATCCTGGTGTTGATGTCGACGTCAGCGTCGGCAGAGGTCTTTACCTACATCGACGCACAGGGCAACCGCGTCTATACCGACCAGCCACGCGCCAACGCCAAGCGAGTGCCGATCGCGACGAGCAATCGCATGGCGGTCCCTGCCAACACCGCAGCGCCGATCACCACAGCGAAAAAATCTGCCGAACCAGCGCCCTTTCACTACGACATGCTGCGCATTCTGATCCCGGAGCCCGATGCTACTTTGCGCAGCAGCGCCGGCGAGCTGATCGTCAGCGTCACCAGCGAGCCCGGCCTGCAAAGCGGCCATCGTTATCGCCTGCTGCTGGATGGCAAGGCCACTGGCGAGCCCGGCGTCAGCCCGGTATTTGCGCTGAGCAATATCGATCGCGGCAGCCACAGCCTTTCGATCGAAATCCTCGACGCCGCCGGGCGTACCGTGGAACGCACCGCCAATCAGCCGTTCCACATGCTGCGCATTTCCCTGGCGCAGAAACGTCAGGTCAAACCCTGTGTCGCCGACGATTACGGCGTGCGCCCGGAATGCCCGCTCAAGGACAAACCTGACGAACCGAAAAACCCATTCCTGCGCTTCTTTTAACGTCTGCCGGGCATGCGCACCCTATTGGTGCACTAAACTGCATCTCGCCCACAACCCAACCCATTTTGGTTCGAAACTTCCCGTCTGAGCTGGCTTCGTGCCATACAAACGCGCGTCAAACGCCTGTTTCAGGGGTTAAACGCTTCTTTTCGGAGCCTTGGTTTGGTTTTTGCATTTTCCCGACATCAGCGCTTTGTTCTCGCGCACGCCTTGCTCCAAAAGGGGTTCAGATGACCATAAGCGACGCTATACACCGTTTGCTGCTCGACAACCTGACCACGGCGACCATCCTGCTCGACGCCGAGCTGCGCCTGGAGTACATGAACCCGGCGGCGGAAATGCTGTTGGCGGTCAGCGGTCAGCGCAGTCACGGCCAGTTCATCAGCGAGCTGTTCACCGAATCCCCCGAGGCGCTCAATTCCCTGCGTCAGGCGGTGGAGCAGGCGCACCCTTTCACCAAGCGTGAAGCGATGCTCACCGCCCTCACCGGCCAGACGCTGACCGTGGATTACGCGGTGACGCCAATCCTCAGCAACGGCGAGACTTTGCTTTTGCTTGAAGTGCACCCACGTGATCGCCTGTTGCGGATCACCAAGGAAGAGGCCCAGCTGTCCAAGCAGGAAACCAGCAAGATGCTGGTGCGCGGCCTCGCCCACGAGATCAAGAACCCTCTTGGCGGCATCCGTGGCGCAGCGCAATTGCTCGCCCGCGAACTGCCGGAGGAAAGCCTGCGCGACTACACCAATGTGATCATCGAAGAGGCCGACCGCCTGCGCAATCTGGTCGATCGCATGCTCGGCTCGAACAAACTGCCGTCGCTGGCCATGTGCAACGTCCACGAAGTGCTCGAACGCGTCTGCCATCTGGTCGAAGCCGAGAGCCAGGGCTGCATCACCCTGGTGCGTGATTACGACCCGAGCATTCCCGACGTATTGATCGACCGCGAGCAAATGATTCAGGCGGTGTTGAACATCGTGCGCAACGCGATGCAGGCGATCAGCAGCCAGAACGAGCTGCGCCTGGGCCGCATCAGCCTGCGCACCCGCGCCATGCGCCAGTTCACCATCGGCCACATCCGCCATCGTCTGGTGACCAAGATCGAGATCATCGACAACGGCCCGGGCATCCCGGCGGAACTGCAGGAAACCATTTTCTTTCCCATGGTCAGCGGCCGCCCGGACGGTACCGGGCTGGGCCTGGCCATTACCCAGAACATCATCAGTCAGCACCAGGGCCTGATCGAGTGTGAGAGCCATCCAGGCCACACCACCTTCTCGATCTTCCTGCCACTGGAACAAGGAGCCACATCGACATGAGCCGTAGTGAAACCGTGTGGATCGTCGATGACGACCGTTCTATCCGTTGGGTCCTGGAAAAGGCCTTGCAGCAGGAAGGCATGACCACCCAGAGCTTCGACAGCGCCGATGGCGTGATGAGTCGTCTGGCCCGGCAGCAGCCGGACGTGATCATTTCCGATATCCGCATGCCGGGCGCCAGTGGCCTGGATCTGCTGGCGCGGATTCGCGAACAGCACCCACGGCTGCCGGTCATCATCATGACCGCTCACTCCGATCTGGACAGCGCTGTCGCCTCCTATCAGGGCGGCGCTTTCGAGTACCTGCCCAAGCCCTTCGACGTCGATGAAGCGGTATCGCTGGTCAAACGCGCCAACCAGCATGCGCAGGAACAGCAAGGCCTGGAAGTGGTGCCTGCGCTGACCCGCACCCCGGAAATCATCGGCGAAGCGCCGGCGATGCAGGAAGTGTTTCGCGCCATCGGGCGCCTGAGCCACTCCAACATCACCGTGCTGATCAACGGCGAATCCGGTACCGGTAAAGAACTGGTGGCCCACGCCCTGCACCGCCACAGCCCACGCGCGGCTTCGCCGTTCATTGCCCTGAACATGGCGGCGATTCCCAAGGATCTGATGGAATCGGAACTGTTCGGCCACGAGAAAGGCGCGTTCACCGGCGCGGCAAACCTGCGTCGCGGGCGCTTCGAACAGGCCGACGGCGGAACCTTGTTTCTCGATGAAATCGGCGACATGCCGGCGGACACCCAGACTCGCCTGCTGCGCGTGCTGGCCGATGGCGAGTTCTACCGCGTCGGCGGCCATGTGCCGGTGAAGGTCGATGTACGCATCATCGCCGCAACCCACCAGAATCTGGAAACGCTCGTCCACGCCGGCAAATTCCGCGAGGACTTGTTCCACCGCCTCAACGTTATCCGCATCCACATCCCGCGCCTGTCGGATCGTCGCGAAGACATCCCGACCCTGGCCCGGCACTTCCTCAGCCGCGCCGCGCAGGAACTGGCGGTCGAGCCGAAGCTGCTGAAAAGCGAAACCGAGGAATACCTGAAAAACCTGCCGTGGCCGGGCAACGTGCGCCAGCTGGAGAACACCTGCCGCTGGATCACCGTCATGGCCTCCGGCCGTGAAGTGCACATCAGTGACTTGCCACCGGAACTGCTCAACCTGCCGCAGGATTCGGCGCCAGTGACCAACTGGGAACAGGCCCTGCGCCAGTGGGCCGATCAGGCCCTTGCCCGTGGCCAGTCGAGCCTGCTCGACAGCGCAGTGCCGGCGTTCGAGCGGATCATGATCGAGACTGCTTTGAAGCACACCGCAGGACGTCGGCGTGATGCGGCGGTGCTGCTGGGTTGGGGGCGCAATACCCTGACGCGCAAGATCAAGGAACTGGGGATGAAGGTTGATGGTGGGGATGATGATGAGGGGGAAGAGGGTTAACGCTTAAGGGTTGTCGTGTACTCAGGATCGATCCCCCTCACCCCAGCCCTCTCCCCCAAGGGGGAGAGGGGGAAGGGAGCAATCTCGGGTGGTTTCGAGGCCTGAGTTCGGCTCGGTATCTCAGGTCGCCGTAACTTGACCGGGCAACTCGGTCAGTCCCCTCTCCCTCTGGGAGAGGGTTAGGGTGAGGGCCACCGTGCACCGCATCAATGCACAATGACCCGCGATCGCGCACAGCCGTATCGCCACAATCACTCCTGAAAAACCTGAAAAACCCTTTATTCAAAAACGCGAAAGCCCCGAGTCCCGGGGCTTTCGCGTTCCCAAAGCGTTTTTTGTTCCAGCAAATTAAAACCTGGCACGCCCCCTGCAATACCTATCTCAGGTGATTCGCTTCACCACCCGTTTCGGGGACCTTGGTACAGGCAGGCCGGGGATTCCCCTCTTTACATCGGGCTCACAGCGCAAAGCGCCGAGCCACCCTTTTGGGATCCTTGGTACAGGCAGGCCGGGGGTTCCCTCTTTACACCGGGCCGACGCTGAACGCGACGCCCATGCTTTTGGGAACCCTGATACAGGCAGGTCAGGGATTCCCGCTTTTACACTGCAGCGCCCCCGCCCCTACTCGAGTCTCGGGCGCCCGGGCGCATGATGTGGGGGCTGGTTTTGCCACGTCGGGTCAGACCTCCTTATTTCCTCCTCCAGCCTGTCCAGCATTTTTCCAGGGCTGGCTTCATCAGTTGCAATACGCAGCAAACTTCTTTGCTCACCGTAACTGGCGTTTTGGAAACGCTCGATAAACGACCAGACCCGGCGCTGCAAAAGCAGCCGCTCAACCTGAAACTCCGGCGTACGCACCAGATTTCTGATTTGTTTCATCATTGCGGAGTTCGCTTCAAGAACAAATGCATCCCACAGCGCAGACTTTTCAGCGTGTCGCGCCTGGGGGGAACATGGTGCATCCAGTGATGGATCCCCAAATCAGCCTCGATTCTTCCCAGCCATAGATCGCTACCCGTCTGCCGACGTGCAGCTATCAGACGTCGCAGAGAAGCGGGGTCGGCAATCGGGCTGCCAGTGAGGTCAAAACCCTTTCTCAGCTCAATGTTTTCAGGAATTGCGCTGATCCCGGTATGGGCCAGATCCAGACGCGTCCTGGGAATATCGGATGTAACGCCGTCCGGGAAACTCTTTATACGAGTACGGTTGAGATCGACCTCCAGCAACGCCGTCATTCCCCGCAGTGAAGGCGCCACAGCCAGCCGGCTTTGCGACAAATCCAGTTTCTCCAGCCGCGTCGGACCGCTGGGCAAATCAAGCCCGGGCGGCGGCGAAGATATGTAGCTATGGGCCAGATTCAACTCTCGCAATGCGGACATATGAGTCACATCAGGCGCGTCTGTCAGATCGGGGTTATGGAACAGATCAAGCACCTCCAACCTTGACGCCGCGGGCAATTCACCCACCCCGTCAGGCGGACGACGCAGGCCACAGGAACGTGCGCGCAAGACCCGCAACTCGGTCATACCGCGCACCGAAAAAGGCGGCCAGATACTGCAGTGCGTCAGGCTCAGCTCCCGCAAACGAGTCAGTTGCGTGAAATGTTCAAGAGTGACCGACGGGAGCCAGAGTGTGGCCTCCTGCATCGTCAGGACTTTCAACGCCGGGAGTTTACCGATTTCGCTTAACAGTTCATGACTCTTGCCTTTGAATCTGCGTACTTCGAGGGTTTCAATGTGGGAAAGCATCGAGAACACATTGCCCAGACTTCTTGAGGGACTTCCCTCCAGGACCAGGGATACGACGGCTCTGAGCGGAACCGAAAAACCCGGCGGCGCGAGATTGCCCCGACTTCCCAGGTCGAGCTCCAGCTTGAAACCGACCAGCTGCCCATCTCGGTAGACTTTTTCCGAGTGTTCTCCCTGCCACTTGAACAACCGGCGCATGTTGGCACCTATTGCCAGCCGGCGCCTGCGCTCTGCATTGTCCTTGCCTTTGTAGCCCGTCTCCCAGGCAGTGATTTGACGGTCCAACCGAGGAAACTCCAACTGAAGCCGCTTGAGTTCCACTTCCGCCACCCCCGCTTCTCCATATCGCGCAATGAAATCATCGGCATGTTGATCCGTCGCGTCAGCAAAATAGCGTTTGACCTGCGCCCGTGTGGTAGCAACCAGAACCGGCGGTTGTGCCCCTGAGGGGCCGGCGCCGGTGAGCCAGGGGCGGTGAAAGTTGAACGGGTTGGCAGGCGCCTGTGCACCGCCGTCCATCCCACCGCACAAACCGGTGAGCATGGAAACCCAAGTGTTCCGCTCGCTGCGGGTGATAGCCAGGGTTTCACCGCCAAGGCTGGCGCGGTAGATATTCGCGCTGTCGGCAGCGACGGGATCGTTGGGTTTGACCAGGCGCCAAACCCTGTATTCCGGGCGGGAGGCATCCAGATCCTGCATGACCTGATACGCCTGTTCATGGATGACCACATAGAGCCTGCCTTCGTGACGTATCACGCCGTCGCTGCCCGATTGCGCGCCGCTGAGATCCGGCCCGGCATGAAAGCCGTCCAGGCTTTTGGCGGTCAGGGGGTTGGTGCGGGTGCTGAAGTCGCTGTGCGGATGCCAGATGCCGCTCTCGCTATCGCGCAACATCCATGGGCCGGAAGGGAACAACTCGCTGGAATGTCGAGCGCGATACCACCCTGTATCCGGATCCACTGCGACGAGAACGAGGCCACTGTCAGGTACGTCAACATAACAGCGATTTTTGTACATCCTGAAGCCTTCGCTATCAGCATCAGGCAGCTCGATCGCTGACGTTATCCGGTAGGTCTCCAGTGACCGGTTTATGACAGCGCGGCTTGCAGCAAGGTGCGGCGCCGGGCGAACTTCGAGCACCGGCGCCGGCAGGATCGCAACCGGGCCTGCGTCGTCGCCAGGTTTGGTGCTTCGCGACTTCAGATCATCGAGGCCAGCCCACGGGACCGTGCCATCGCGGACGGGTACATCCGCCGGTATGAAATCCTTATCAGAGCTTCGCTTCGGGAACGTGTGGACATCCGTATCAACGTGGGTGCTGCCCCCGCGAGGTGGTTTTACTGGCATGCTTTCTCATCCTTGAAAAGTTGCCCCGGCTATTGTGCAGGGGGTAGTAGTGTCGGCATCGTGCCGCCCGCTGTTTGCATCCCCCTAAGCAATACGCGGACGCTTGGGCAGAGGGTGCAGCGGTTGATTCTGTCGCCCTGCGTCATAGCTGCGGATTTCATTCTCCAGCCGGTCCAGCATCCTCCCGGGACTCGTTTCCGTATGAAGAATGGCGTCGAGCCTGGCCCGCTCGGTGACGTCGGCCCTGTCATACATTTCCAGAAACCACCACACGCGCCGCTGCAGCAGCGGGCGTTCGACGTGAAACTCGGGCGTTCGACTCAGCCGACGAAGAATGCCGGTCACTGCCAGTGGCATTGCGGCGTTATGCCTGTCCCACAGCGCTTGTTTTTCCGCTATCTGGTCCTGTGGCACGTTGCGTAGCCAGAGATCGGCAGACCCATCGCTGCTTTCCTGCCCAAGCCAGATATCGGTGCCTGTCTCGGCACGTGCTCGTATCAACCGCCGTAGCGAGGTCGGGTCCGTGATCGGATTGCCGATGAGATTGAAGCCCGCTCTGAGCTCCACGGATTCGGGAATCGACCTGATGTGATTGTCCGCAAGATTCAGTTCTCTTGCGGGAATCCTGTCGGTAACGCCCTCGGGAAATCGTTGCAATCGTGTGTTGGAAAGATCCAGCTCCTGCAGTGCGGTCATGTTTTCGAGTGAAAGGCTGTCCGCAAGCGGATTGCCCCCCAGTCTCAACACTTCAAGCTTCGACGCCACGTCGATGGCCTCAAGACCGGAAGGCAGCAGGTGTATTCCGGTGCGGCTCAGATCCAGCACTCGCAGTTCAGTCATCCCTCTGAGGTCAGCTGCCACTTGCAAAAAGGTGACTTGCTCCTGGTGCCGCATTTGCATGTCGAGGCTATTCACCGGGGCCTCGAATGTATTGCAAAGCCATAGCTCATGTAGCCTGGCAAGGCCTCGTACGGAAAAGTCAGACGTCAATTCACAGTCCTGAAAGTGCAGCCTTTGCAGACGCGGGAATCTTTTCAATTGCTCGGCAAAGCGCGAATCCAGACTGAATTTTGAATGCACCCAATTAATCACGTCCCATCCTTGAAACCGGCCTTGCACTCCGATTTCCTGACTGGTAATCGTCAGACTTTCAAGGTTGGGAAATTGTGCGCAAAACACGTCCGGATCCAGCCGGCCACGGCCTCTTAACGTCAGAGAAACCACTGAGCCGAACTTCAAGGAAAGCGGCTTTGCAACTGGCCAAATCGTCAGATCGATTTCCAGCTTGAAGCCCACGAGCCGCCCATCACGGTAGACGCGCTGCTCGGGCTGGCCTTGCCATCGGTACAACTGGCGAAACGTCGCCCACATATTTCGCGCCTCATGAAACTCGTTGTCCGATGAAATGGAACCTCGACTGATCGGCAGGTCAAAACCCGTCGAGTCCAATAGCGCAAGCCCAAGCTGGATATGCTTGAGCTCAAGCTCTGCCACGTCCTTGTCATCAAACCGGGCGATGAAGGCATCCGCGTCCTCGTCGGTCGCGTCGGGAAGGTAGGTGCGGATCTGTTCCCGGGTAGTTGGCTCCGCGACTTCACGCGCATACCAAAGTCCGCTGTCCACATCGCGCAGCATCACCGGGCCGGAAGGGAGCAACTCGCTTGGACGCCGGGCTCGGTACAAACCCGTCGCAGGATCCACGGCGACAGGCACCAGGTCACCGTTGGCCAGGTCTGCGTAGGTTCGCCGACTGATCACCCGCAAACCTTCGCTGTTGACCTGTGGAAGTATCGCTCGGGCGTTGGTGACGTAATTGTCCAGCGAAGGCTGAGTGGCGGGAGGGCCAATACCCTCCGCGATTGCGCGAACTACAACGGCCGCGGCGGGGGGCACGGCATCCAGGGTGGCGTCGGTGGATGATCCAGCGCGCGGCAGCAAATGGTGCTGAGCAATATCCACATCGACGTCTGTGCGACCCAAGTGGCCGGGAAGCGAAGTGTCCACGTCCGCAGACCGATGCGGGCTGCCCGAGGCGTCCACGTGGGTACCGCCACCGCGAGGGGGTTTGACTGGCATATTTTCATCCTTGAAAAAGACGCCCCCTGCATTCCTGCAAGGGGACGACGGGTTTCGGCATCCTGCCGTTTGTAGGGGCGAACGATAGCGTGCACGAGCACGTGCTGGAGATGGGAAAGGAAGACGGTCGCAGTGGGAAACGACCTCAAAAAGTGTGGGAGCGCGCCCCAGTGATGAAGAAGTGCCGCTAGGGCTCGCTCAAACGGATCTCCAGTCGCCAGCGATCATCGACCTCGCTGCCGACCCAGTCGCCCCGCAACGGACGCGCTGCCAGCACCGTCAGCAACAATCCGCCATCACTCTTGCGCATGCGCCAGTTGACGTCCTTGCCGTTGAGCCTGAGCTGGCCTTTCTGCGGTCGACCTTCGGCCTGAAACAGCAGCGCGACGGTGCCGTCGATGATCTCGCCGTGCAGCTTCGGCTCATTGTTGAACCACACCACCAGGCCGCCATCGGTAACCTCGACCTGCTCCAGCACGCTCGGATCCGGCGTGGTCAGCCGGCCGATCATCAAGCCGATCATCAAGCCGACAATCGCCAGCGAGCCGATGACGCGCGGGAATAGTTTCGAACGGTTGTCCACAGGCGGCGTAGAATGCCGCTCATCTTTACCTTCGGAGCCGTGCATGTTTCACGTCATCCTTTTTCAACCAGAAATTCCGCCGAACACCGGCAACGTTATCAGGCTGTGCGCCAACAGCGGCTGCCACCTGCATTTGATCGAACCACTGGGTTTCGAGATGGACGACAAGCGCCTGCGCCGTGCCGGTCTCGACTACCACGAATATGCCACGTTGCAGCGTCACGCTGATCTGGCCAGTTGTCTGGAAAGTCTGGGCAACCCGCGCGTGTTCGCCTTCACCACCAAGGGTTCACGGCCGTTCCATGATGCCGCGTTCGTGCCCGGCGACGCGTTTCTGTTCGGCCCGGAAAGCCGTGGCCTGCCAGCGGACGTGCTCGACGCCCTGCCCGCCGAACAGCGCCTGCGCCTGCCGATGCGCGAAGGCTGCCGCAGCCTGAACCTGTCCAACACCGTGGCGGTCGCCGTGTACGAAGCGTGGCGGCAGAACGACTTCAAGTAACGCCGCAAAACAAATGTGGGAGCGAGCCTGCTCGCGATTACGGAGTGTCAGTCAACATTGATGTGTCTGACAGACCGCTCTCGCGAGCAGGCTCGCTCCCACATGGGGTATTGCTGAACCGTCTTACTGAACGGTCGGGGTCTCGCCGCTTTCCTGCATGCGCTGCAGCTCTTGCGCGTACAGGGCATCGAAGTTCACCGGGGCCAGCATCAGCGCCGGGAACGAGCCGCGGGTAACCAGGCTGTCCAGGGTTTCGCGGGCGTACGGGAACAGGATGTTCGGGCAGAACGCACCCAAGGTGTGGCTCATCGAAGCCGCGTCCAGATTCTTGATCAGGAAGATACCGGCCTGTTGCACTTCAGCGATGAAGGCCACTTCTTCACCGTTTTTCACGGTGACGGAAAGAGTCAGCACCACTTCGTAGAAATCGCCTTCCAGCGCTTTCTGGCGAGTGTTCAGATCCAGACCGACCGCCGGATCCCACTGCTGGCGGAAGATCGCCGGGCTTTTCGGGGCTTCGAAGGACAGGTCGCGTACGTAGATGCGCTGCAAGGAAAATTGCGGTGCGGTTTCTTCTTCGCTGGCTGCAGTGTTCTGTTGGTCAGTCATCTCAGATCCTTATCGATCTTGGGTCTTTTAGGGAGTGCTGTACGTGGGTGCAGCCGTTCAGCCCTTGAGCAGCGCGTCGAGTTTGCCGGCGCGCTCCAGGGCGTATAAATCATCGCAACCGCCGATGTGCTTTGCGCCGATCCAGATCTGCGGCACGGACGTGCGCCCGGCCTTTTTGGTCATTTCGGCACGCAGCTGCGGCTTGCCATCGACCTTGATCTCTTCGAAGGCCACGCCTTTGCTGGCGAGCAGATGCTTGGCGCGCGAGCAGTAAGGGCAGTAATCGCTGGAGTAGACGATGACTTCGCTCATGTCATTTCACCAGCGGCAGGTTGTCGCCTTTCCAGCTGGAAATCCCGCCGGACAGCTTGGCGGCGGTGAAGCCGGACTTCATCAGCTCGCGGGCGTGAGTACCGGCGGTCTGACCGAGGGCGTCGACCAGAATGATGGTCTTGGCCTTGTGTTTTTCCAGCTCGCCGACGCGGGCAGCCAGTTTGTCTTGCGGGATGTTCACCGCGCCGACGATGTGGCCAGCGGCATAATCCTTGGCCGGACGGATGTCCACCACCACGCCTGCGTCTTTATTGACCAGTGCGGTCAGCTCGCCGGTGCTCAGGCTCTTGCCGCCGCCCTGCATCGTGTGCGCCAGCAACAGAGCCAGAAGTACGACGAAGATACCGACAAGAATGTAGTGGTTAGTGGCAAATTCAATCAGGTGAGCAACCATCGAAGGAGGTTCCAGGGCGTTAAAATGTCGGCCAGTATACACAGCCACTATGGTCGGCCAAACCCCGTCCGGCGGTGACGCGGTCGGAACTTCGCTTTAAACTCCAACTCCGTTTTCCATCGCCCTCTTCTTTATCAGCCACGAGTGGATTCCATGACGACTACGCCCAAACCTTTGGTCCTGATGATTCTCGACGGCTTCGGTCACAGCGACAGCCCCGAATCCAATGCCGTGTTCGCGGCGAAGAAACCTGTGCTGGATCGTCTGTGGGCCACGGTGCCGAACGGCTTGATTTCGGGCAGCGGCATGGACGTCGGCCTGCCGGACGGCCAGATGGGCAACTCCGAAGTCGGCCACATGAACCTCGGCGCCGGGCGCGTGGTGTATCAGGACTTTACCCGCGTGACCAAAGCGATCCGCGACGGCGAATTCTTCGAAAACCCGACCATCTGCGCCGCTGTGGATAAAGCCGTGGCCGCCGGCAAAGCCGTGCACTTCATGGGCCTGCTGTCCGAAGGCGGCGTGCACAGCCACCAGGATCACCTGATCGCCATGGCCGAACTGGCCTTCAAGCGCGGCGCCGAAAAAATCTACCTGCACGCCTTCCTCGATGGCCGCGACACGCCGCCGAAAAGCGCCGCTTCGTCGATCGAACTGCTCGACGCGACTTTCCAGGCCTTGGGCAAAGGCCGGATCGCCAGCATCATCGGCCGCTATTTCGCCATGGACCGTGACAACCGTTGGGATCGCGTCGCCCAAGCCTACAATTTGATCGTCGACGGCAACGGCGAATTCAACGCCGCCACCGCTCAGGAAGGTCTCGAAGCCGCCTACGCCCGTGGCGAAAGCGACGAGTTCGTCAAAGCCACCTCCATCGGCGAGCCGGTGAAAGTCGAAGACGGCGACGCCGTGGTGTTCATGAACTTCCGTGCCGACCGCGCCCGCGAGCTGACCCGCGTGTTCGTCGAAGACGATTTCAAGGAATTCGCGCGCGCGCGCCAGCCAAAACTGGCCGGTTTCGTCATGCTGACCCAGTACGCCGCAAGCATTCCGGCACCGTCGGCCTTCGCTGCCGGCAGCCTGGAAAACGTTCTCGGTGATTATCTGGCGAAAAACGGCAAGACCCAGCTGCGCATTGCTGAAACCGAAAAATACGCTCACGTGACTTTCTTCTTCTCCGGCGGTCGTGAAGAACCGTTCCCGGGCGAAGAGCGCATCCTGATCCCGTCGCCGAAAGTCGCGACTTATGACTTGCAGCCGGAAATGAGCGCCCCGGAAGTCACTGACCGTATCGTCGACGCCATCGAAAACCAGCGCTACGACGTGATCGTGGTCAACTACGCCAACGGCGACATGGTTGGCCACAGCGGCGTGTTCGACGCGGCGGTCAAAGCGGTCGAGTGCCTGGACACCTGCGTCGGTCGCATCGTCGAGGCGCTGGAAAAGGTCGGCGGCGAAGCACTGATCACCGCTGACCACGGCAACGTCGAGCAAATGGCTGATGAATCCACCGGTCAGGCGCACACCGCGCACACCACCGAGCCGGTGCCGTTCATCTACGTCGGCAAGCGCGACCTGAAAGTGCGCGAAGGCGGCGTGCTGGCGGACGTGGCACCGACCATGCTGATGCTGCTGGGTCTGGAAAAACCGGCGGAGATGACCGGGACTTCGATCCTGGTCTGAGCCGAATCCGGAAAACACCGCAAAAACCCTGTGGGAGCTGGCTTGCCAGCGATAGCAATCTGACAGCCAGCATTTATGTTGAATGTGCAGCCGCCATCGCTGGCAAGCCAGCTCCCACAGTGGTTTAAGGCCATTTGAAAGATTATTTTCAGCTGTATCTCCAGCCAGTTATCACACAGCCCCAATTGGGCGTTTTTTTTGCAGGCTCGGGCGGGCATACTAGGCCGTCCTCTACCCTGGTGCCGCCCGCCCCTATGCTTCGCGTCCTGATCGCCCTTGCTCTGACCTGTCTGCTCCAGCCGGCCTTCGCCGACGAGCGCGCGCAAACCCAACAGCAGTTGGACGCCACGCGTCAGGATATCGCCGAGCTGAAAAAACTCTTGGGCAAGCTGCAGGAAGAAAAGTCCGGCGTGCAGAAAGAGCTCAAGGGCACTGAAACCGAGATGGGCAAGCTGCAGAAGCAGGTCGACGCGCTGCAGAAAGAACTGCAGAAAAGCGAATCCGAGCTACAGCGGCTCGATGCAGAGAAAAAAAAACTCCAGAGCGCGCGCACTGAACAGCAGCGACTGATCGCCATTCAGGCCCGAGCGGCGTACCAGAACGGCCGCCAGGAATACCTCAAGCTGCTGCTCAATCAGCAGAACCCCGAGAAGTTCGCCCGCACCCTCACGTATTACGACTACCTGAGCCAGGCACGCCTGGAGCAGTTGAAGAACTTCAACGAAACCCTGCGCCAGTTGGCCAATGTCGAAAAAGACATCGGCCTGCAGCAAGCGCAGTTGCTGGTGCAGAAAAGCGACCTCGACACGCAGCGCGAAGCACTCGAGAAAGTCCGCAAGGAACGCCAGCAGGTTCTTGCCAGACTCAATGACGACGTCAAGGCCCGCGACCAGAAACTTGCCGCCCGCGAGCAGGATCAGGCAGACCTGTCTAAAGTCCTTAAAACCATTGAAGAAACCCTGGCCCGCCAGGCTCGTGAGGCAGAGGAAGCGCGGCAGAAAGCGCTGATCGCCCAGCAGGAAGCGGAAAAAAAGCGTTTGCGTGAGGCGCAGGCTGATAACAGCGACGCCCCACGAAAACCCGCCAGATCAAGCCCCGGCGCGCTGGTATCGAGCAGCGGCGAAACCTTTGGCGGGCCTTTTGCTGCAACCCGGGGAAAACTTCCGTGGCCGGTTGATGGTCGATTACTCGCGCGCTTCGGTGAAAGCCGTGGCGACGACGCCCGCACCAAGTGGGATGGCGTGATGATCAGCGCCTCCGCCGGCAGCCAGGTGCACGCCGTACACGGTGGGCGCGTGGTGTTCGCCGATTGGCTGCGCGGTGCCGGTTTGCTGGTGATCCTTGATCATGGCAACGGTTTTCTGAGTCTTTACGGCCACAACCAGACGCTGCTCAAGTCGGCGGGTGATGTGGTCAAGGCTGGCGAGTCGATTTCCACTGTCGGTAACAGTGGCGGTCAGGACACGCCAGCGCTGTATTTCGCAATTCGTCAGCAGGGTCACCCGAGTGATCCGGCGCAATGGTGTCGTGCGCAAGGATAAGCGCACCATCTAATTCAGGAGTTCGTTCGACATGCTGCATTTGTCCCGCCTTACCTCGCTGGCCCTGACGATCGCCCTGGTGATCGGCGCGCCTCTGGCGTTCGCCGCGCAACCGGCCCCGACCGTCGCTCCGGCAGGCACTGCCGCGACCGCCAAGGCGCCGTTGCCGCTGGAAGAGCTGCGCACCTTCGCCGAGGTCATGGACCGGATCAAAGCCGCGTACGTCGAGCCTGTGGACGACAAGACTCTGCTGGAAAACGCGATCAAGGGCATGCTCAGCAACCTCGATCCGCATTCGGCCTACCTTGGCCCGGAAGATTTCACCGAGCTGCAGGAAAGCACCAGCGGTGAATTCGGCGGCCTGGGCATCGAAGTCGGCGCCGAGGACGGCTTCATCAAGGTTGTCTCGCCGATCGACGACACCCCGGCGTCGAAGGCCGGCATTCAGGCTGGCGACTTCATCGTCAAGATCAACGGCCAGCCAACCCGCGGCCAGACCATGACCGAAGCCGTCGACAAGATGCGCGGCAAGATCGGCCAGAAAATCACCCTGACCCTGGTTCGCGATGGCGGCACGCCGTTCGACGTGACCCTGGCCCGTGCAGTGATTCAGGTGAAAAGCGTCAAGGCGCAACTGCTGGAATCGGGCTACGGCTACATCCGCATCACCCAGTTCCAGGTCAAGACCGGCGAAGAAGTCTCCAAGGCCCTGGCCAAACTGCGCAAGGACAACGGCAAGAAGCTCAACGGCATCATTCTCGACCTGCGCAACAACCCGGGCGGCGTACTGCAATCGGCAGTGGAAGTGGTCGACCACTTCATCACCAAAGGCCTGATCGTCTACACCAAGGGCCGCATCGCCAACTCCGAATTGCGCTTCTCCGCCACCGGCAAGGACGAAAGCGAAGCGGTGCCGATGGTCGTGCTGATCAACGGCGGCAGTGCCTCGGCTTCGGAAATCGTCGCCGGCGCCCTGCAGGACCAGAAACGTGCCGTGGTCATGGGCACCACCAGTTTCGGCAAGGGCTCGGTGCAGACCGTGCTGCCGCTGAACAACGACCGCGCGCTGAAGATCACCACCGCGCTGTACTTCACGCCGAACGGCCGCTCGATCCAGGCTCAGGGCATCGTGCCGGACATCGAAGTGCGCCGCGCGAAGATCACCAACGAAGCCGACAGCGAATACTTCAAGGAAGCCGATCTGCAAGGTCACTTGGGCAACGGCAACGGCGGCGCCGACAAACCGAGCGGTTCCGGCGGCAAGGCCAAAGCGATGCCGCAGGATGACGATTACCAGCTGGCCCAGGCCCTGAGCCTGCTCAAAGGCCTGAGCATCACCTCCGGCCGCTGAGGATGTTGCTCCGCGCACTCTGCGTCCTGTTGTGCTGTCTGGCGGGCTTTGCCCAAGCAGAGTCCGCCAGCTCTTCCCCGCACAAGGCCTACCTGACATTGATCATCGATGACCTGGGGCAGAACCTGCCCCGGGATCGTCGGGTGCTCGCCCTGCCCGGCCCGGTCACGGCGGCGATCATGCCCGACACCCCCCACGCCACCGAATTTGCCCGCGAAGCCCATCGCGCCGGCAAGATCGTCATCCTGCACATGCCCATGGATCCGGCCACCGGGCCGTACGCCTGGCACCCCGAACTGCCCATCGAAGAGCTGCAGAAACGCCTGAATGCCGCGTTTGAAAAAGTCCCGTTCACCGCCGGCATCAACAATCACATGGGCAGCCGCATGACCGCGCAGCCTGCGGCGATGGCGTGGTTGATGGGCGAATTGCAGCGTCGGCACAAGTTCTTCGTCGACAGCCGCACCAGCGCTCAAACGGTCGCTGCGCAGCAGGCGCAGAAAATCGATCTGGCCAGCGTTTCCAGAGACGTGTTTCTCGATGATGAGCGCACCGAAGCGGCCATTGCCAATCAGTTGCAGACCGCGATCACCCTGGCGCACAAACAGGGCTCAGCGGTGATGATCGGCCATCCGTATCCGCAGACCCTGGCGGTGCTGGAGCGCGAATTACCCAGACTCAAAGCGCAAGGCATCGACTGGATCGATATCAGGCAGATGATCAGCGTGCGCAGCAACCGGGCCATGGCCGGGCATGGCAAGGACGGCGTTTACCGGTAAAACCCTGTGACGCTGGCACATACATAGTTACCACCCGATAACCGTCCCCGTTTCCGATAGTGCGACCTGCAACAGGTCGCGACGCCCTCGCGTCGCTTTCAACTATCAGGAATCATCATGACTATCGAAGACAATATCGCAGCGCTGCCACGGCAAATGGAACCGATCATCCAGGACAACCTGCTGATCAACTTCACCACGGAATTCAATCGGGTCTGGAGCAGCAACGGCTCGAAAGCGAAACCCGCCACCTTCTGGCGCCCTGCCCCCGCTCCGGATGCACTGCCGGGCTATTTCCCCCTGGGCGATATGCTGATCCCCGGCGATGCCAATATCAACGGCGAAGTAGTCGCGGCCGTGGTCTGCGAGAGGGATTTGAAAGGAGTCGAAAACGCCAGAGGCAAGGCACTGGCGCGTCCGGTCGATTTTGAACTGGTCTGGAAAGAAACCGGGGCGCCCAATGTTGCGCGCCTGTCGATCTGGCGCCCTTTGGCACCTGTCGGTTACGTCGCCTTGGGGCAAGTCTGCACCACCGATCATTGCAAACCTTCGCTCAACTCAGTGCGTTGCGTCAGGGTCGACCTCGTCGTCGCGGCGAACCTCGGCGAGTTGATCTGGAATGACAAAGGTAGCGGCGCCAAAATGAGTTTCAGTGCCTACGCCATCGAACCGCCGACTGCGGCAGCAGGCGAAATCCTGTTTGCAGCGGGCACATTCGCCGGCATTCAGGGCTACAGCAAGCCTGCGGCACCTTCATCGGCGTACGCGTTGCGCATGCAGATCCCTGTGCAACTGAGCGAACCACCGCAGGTTCCGGTTCTCGGTGGATATGCCAAGCCAGCCGAAAGCGAACCCGCCACAGTCACACATGTTGCCCGCCTGCCCTGGTTCGCGGTGCGAGACCATGCGCATCCCGGTGAGCAGTTTCGCAACTCACCTTACTACGCACTCAAGAGGACCGACCAATACGTGCTCATCGGTTATGAGCGCAATGAGGCAAACACATACCGCGCGACAAAATGGACTGCGCCGCGCGCGCAGAGCGCCGTGACGATGCGGATGTTCCATAGCTTCACCGCGATGGAAATTGTAAAAGCCTGGCCATCCGCGCCTCTGAGCGACATCCGCATGACCAGATTCTCGGCTTGCCTGCCGAAGGCCCTGACCCACACTGAAGCGTCTTCCAACGGCTGGCACGAGCTGCGACCGCAGATCGTGATTGCCATGGTGCCAAAACAATCAGCCGTAGCGGTCTATCAGATGCAAAGCCATTACGAACTGGTGAGGGAAGACGGTACTCAAGTGGCGGTCGATTTCGGCTATACCGACGACTCCAGCGTTCTGCTGACGCAATACCCGCCGCAATCCATCGAGTCAGTCAGTTCTTGCCCATCGCTGACGTCGGATATCCCCGCTGAGACAGGCATCGACAGCACCAACGTAGAAGCGCTGCCATCGCCTGATCTGGATGTGGTCACAGATAGCGCGCCATGATTTCATCGACCACGCCTTCTTTGCGCAGTTGATCCAGCGCGGTCTGAAGCTTGTTGACCACCTCATCGGAAACATCCTTGTTCAGCGCCAGGTACAACTCGGCGCTGTTGAAGCGCAGCACGGTCTTCAGGCCGGTCACGCCATCCTGCCGTGCCAGATAACGGCCGGCAGGATCACCCGTGGCCCACAGATCGATCTGGCCATTGAGCAGCTTTTTAGCGTTGTCCTGATCGCGCAGCACCACCACCGGTTTGAGGCCTTGCTTGGTGAGTGTCTCGGCAATCGCATCACCCTTGTAGGCGCCGATCTTGTATTTGCGCGCGTCGTTGAGGGTGTCGAGGGTGATCTTGCTGTCAGCCTTGGCCAGCAGGATCCAGTCATCCGGGCCGATCGGGCCGACCCATTTGAACAGTCTTTCGCGATCGGGCAGGCGCGCCATGACGAAGGCCCCGTAACCGGGATTTTCCAGGGCGAGCTTGTAGACACGTTCCCAGGGGAAACGCAGGGTCAGGCTGTAAGTGAGGCCGGCGCGCTGGAACATCTCGCGAACGATGTCCGTGGCAATACCGTTGATGTTGTCGCCCTGGGCGAAATTCTTGCCGTTCTTCGCCATGTTGTACGGCGGGAAGTTCTCGGTGAGCAGCACCAGATCGGTGTCGGGACTGGTTTCGGCCCGGGCATTGCTGATGAACAACAACGAGGCGCTGGCGAGAACAACAAGCAGGCGTTTGATCATGTCGGGCTACCGGAATCCATGGCGTGCCCAAGAGTGCCTTGGGCGCGCCATGCTGTCCACTGGCCTGTACGCTTTAGCGCATGACGATGCCGCGATGCGACATGTAGGCCTTGGCTTCCTGCACGGTGTATTCGCCGAAGTGGAAAATACTTGCCGCCAGCACCGCACTGGCATGGCCTTCGAGAATGCCGTCGGCCAGATGCTGCAAATTGCCGACGCCGCCGGAAGCGATCACCGGAATGCCCAGCGCGTCGCTGATGGCGCGGGTCACGCCGAGGTCGAAGCCGTTTTTCATGCCGTCCTGATCCATGCTGGTCAGGAGGATTTCGCCAGCACCGAGGCCTTCCATTTTCTTCGCCCACTCGACCGCGTCGAGGCCGGTCGGCTTGCGCCCGCCGTGGGTGAAGATTTCCCAGCGCGGGGTTTCGCCGGGGCCGGAGACTTTCTTGGCGTCGATGGCGACGACGATGCACTGCGAGCCGAAATGCTGCGCGGCTTCGCCAACGAACTCCGGATTGAACACGGCGGCGGTGTTGATCGACACCTTGTCCGCGCCTGCATTGAGCAGGTTGCGGATGTCCTGCACGGTACGCACGCCACCGCCGACGGTCAGCGGAATGAACACCTGGCTGGCCATGCGCTCGACGGTATGCAGCGTAGTGTCACGACCATCGACGCTGGCGGTGATGTCGAGAAAGGTAATCTCGTCGGCGCCCTGCTCGTCGTAGCGACGGGCGATTTCCACCGGGTCACCGGCGTCGCGGATGTTCTCGAACTTCACACCTTTGACGACCCGGCCGTTGTCCACGTCCAGGCAAGGGATGATGCGTTTGGCTAACGCCATGGGCTTAATCTCCGATTAAGAGTTGCAAGCTTCAAGCTACTAGCTGCAGGAAAGAGCCGATCGCGGTCGAGTTTCTAACTTGCAGCTTGCAGCTTACAACTTGGAGCTGGCCGCGTAGCTATCACAAAAAGCTTGAGCCTCTGCAACATCCAAAGTGCCCTCATAGATCGCGCGGCCCGTGATCGCGCCGATGATGCCCGGTGCCTTGGCGTCGAGCAGCGACTTGATGTCACCCAGGTTATGGATGCCGCCGGAAGCGATCACCGGAATCCTGGTGGCAGCGGCCAGCGCAGCGGTGAACGGTACATTGCAGCCCTGCATCATGCCGTCTTTGGCGATGTCGGTATAAACAATCGACGACACGCCGTCGGCTTCGAACTGCTTGGCCAGGTCAATGACCTGCACGGTGCTGATCTCAGCCCAGCCGTCGGTGGCGACGAAACCGTCTTTCGCATCCAGACCGACAATGATCTTGCCCGGAAACGCACGGCAGGCTTCAGCAACGAACGCCGGATCTTTCACGGCTTTGGTGCCGATGATCACGTAGCTGACGCCGGCCTTGACGTAATGCTCAATGGTTTCCAGCGAACGGATGCCGCCACCGATCTGGATCGGCAGGGTCGGGTAGCGCTTGGCGATCGCGGTGACCACTTCGCCGTTGACCGGCTGGCCTTCGAACGCGCCGTTGAGGTCGACCAGATGCAGACGACGGCAACCGCCCTCCACCCACTTGGCAGCCATGCTCACCGGGTCATCGGAGAACACCGTGGAATCTTCCATGCGGCCCTGGCGCAGACGTACGCAGGCACCGTCTTTGAGATCAATAGCGGGAATAATCAGCATGCTTTTTCCTTCGTCAAAAGAGCGGCAAGCTGCAAGCCATAAGCTGCAAGCGCGCACGCGCGTCTATCTCTTGCAGCTTGCAGCTTGACGCTTGCCGCTGCTCTTAATTTTTTTCGAGCGCCCACAGGTCGCTTTCGATGCTTTCAAACCGTTCCTTGAGGTGGGTCTGCACATCGAAAATCGCCCTGTTGTAATAGTGCGGAGCAATCTCGCGGGTAAACAGCTCAAGAATTTCCGCCGCCTCGAACGAACCCAGATCCAGTTCGAAACGGTCTTCCATGAACCGCTGAATCTTGCGACTGGCCTCGCTCTCCTGCTCGGGAGTGAGGGTCAGAATCGGCGGTTTGGATTTCTTGACAGCCATTTACCAGCGACCGTCCCACGCAGCGAAGTTCTGCAACAGTTGCAGGCCGTGGGTATGGCTTTTCTCCGGGTGGAACTGCACGGCGAAACGCGAACCGTCGGCCAGCGCTGCAGCGAAATCGACACCGTAATGACCGCTGCCTACCACCTGCCGCGCATTGGCGGCGGCGATGTAGTAGCTGTGCACGAAGTAGAAACGCGCCAGATCCGGGATGTCATGCCACAACGGGTGACTGATGTTCTGCTTCACCTCGTTCCAGCCCATGTGCGGGACCTTCAGGTGCTCGCCGTCTTCGTGCAGATCCTTGCCGAAGAATTTCACCGCGCCCGGAAACAGGCCGATGCAGTCGACGCCGGCGTTCTCTTCGCTGGTATCGAGCAGGGCTTGCATGCCGACACAAATGCCGAGGAACGGCCGATCCTGGCTGACCTCACGGACCAGCGAATCGAAGCCGAGGCGACGGATCTCCGCCATGCAATCGCGAATCGCGCCAACGCCCGGGAAAACCACGCGATCGGCTTCGCGAATCACGTTCGCATCGCTGGTAATCAGCACCTTGCCGGCGCCGACGTGCTCAAGAGCCTTGGCCACCGAGTGCAGATTGCCCATGCCGTAGTCGATAACCGCAACCGTCTGCATTACAGAACGCCTTTGGTCGACGGCATTTGCCCGGCCATGCGCTCGTCCAGCTCGACGGCCATGCGCAGCGCGCGGCCGAAAGCCTTGAACACGGTTTCGATCTGGTGGTGGGTGTTGGTGCCGCGCAGGTTGTCGATGTGCACGCTGACCAGCGCGTGGTTGACGAAGCCCTGGAAAAACTCCTGGAACAGGTCAACGTCGAAACCGCCGACGGTAGCGCGGGTGTACGGCACGTGCATCTGCAGGCCCGGGCGACCGGAGAAATCGATCACCACACGCGACAGTGCTTCATCGAGCGGCACGTAGGCATGGCCGTAGCGACGGATGCCTTTTTTGTCGCCGATGGCTTTGGCAAACGCCTGGCCGAGGGTGATACCGACGTCTTCCACCGTATGGTGGTCGTCGATATGCAGATCGCCCTTGCATTCGATATCCAGGTCGATCAACCCGTGACGGGCGATCTGGTCCAGCATGTGCTCAAGAAAAGGTACACCGATATCGAATCGGGCCTTTCCGGTGCCATCAAGGTTGATCGAGGCTTTGATCTGGGTTTCCAGAGTGTCGCGCTCGACAGACGCCTTACGTTCGGCCATCACCAGCTCCGCAAAATCATTGGGCGAAAAAGGCAGCCATTATAGGCACGCAGGAGGCAAACAGAAACACGAGAGGTGAGATGCCTGACGGATAGAACGCCCGACTGTCGCGGGTAGACATGTCCATACAAGCCAGTACAGGCATGCCATAAACAAATGTGGGAGCGAGCCTGCTCGCGAATGCGGCACGCCAGCCAACATGGATGTCGACTGGTGCTCCGTCTTCGCGAGCAGGCTCGCTCCCACAGGTTCGGTGTTTATTCAGCTAACACCTTAGTGAAACAGTACCGCCGTCTTCTGCAGGGTCACCCACACACCCCACGCCAACGGAATACCCACCACCAGCCAGGCAGCGATCGCCAGAGGCTTGGTGCCCGGCGCCGCTTTCCACTCCAGAACGGTGCTGGCATCGGCACCCTTGTCGTGGCCCAGCGCCTGTTCGGCGGCCAGTTCGGCGTCGGTCATGAAGTACTTGTCGGCCACCGGGCGCACCATCAGGTTGCACAGGAAGCCCAGCACCAGCAGGCCGGCGAGGATATACAGGGTGATGTCGTAAGCGGCAGCGCGTTCCACGCCGATGCTCAACTGATATTCACGCAGGTAGTTCACCAGCACCGGACCGAGCACGCCGGCAGCGGCCCAGGCAGTCAGCAGACGACCGTGGATCGCACCGACCATCTGTGTACCGAACAGGTCGGCCAGATACGCCGGAACGGTGGCAAAACCACCGCCGTACATCGACAGGATGATGCAGAACGCCGCCACGAACAGCGCAACGTTGCCCAGATGGCCCATGTTCGGAATCAGCGCGTACAGGGCAAAACCCAGCGCGAAGAACACGAAGTAAGTGTTCTTGCGGCCCAGGTAGTCGGAGAACGAGGCCCAGAAGAAGCGGCCACCGATGTTGAACAGGCTCAGCAGACCAGTGAAGCCAGCTGCGATCGCCGCGATCGAGGCCAGTTGGCCAGCGTCGAGTTGACCGAACGGCACATCGACGCCCAGCAGTTTGCCGCCGAACACTTCCTGCAACAGTGGCGAAGCCATGCCGAGGATACCGATACCCGCCGACACGTTCAGGCACAGCACCAGCCAGACCAGACGGAATTGCGGGGTTTTCCACGCTACATTCACGTGGACGTGACGGTTGGTGATCATGGCGTTGGAAGCTTTCTTCGCCGGAGCGGTCCAGCCTTCAGGCTTCCAGCCGGTTGGCGGCACGCGGTAGGACAGTGCGCCACCGATCATGAACACGAAGTAAATGGCCGCCATGGCCACGAAGCTCTGCCATACGCCTACGCCTTCTGGCGATGCGAAGTGGCTCATCAGCGCAGTCGCCAACGGTGCACCGACCATCGCGCCGCCACCGAAGCCCATGATCGCCATGCCGGTTGCCATGCCGCGCTTGTCCGGGAACCACTTGATCAAGGTCGACACCGGCGAGATATAGCCCAGGCCCAGACCGATACCGCCGATCACGCCGGAGCCGATCCACATCAGCCAGATCTGGTGGGTATAGATACCCAGCGCGGAAATCAGCAGACCGCCGCACCAGCACAAGGCCGAGACCACGCCCGCTTTACGAGGCCCGGCGTGTTCCAGCCAGCCACCCCAGATCGCTGCCGAGCAGCCGAGGAAGATGAAGAACAGCGTGTAGATCCAGCCGAGCATGGAGATCGGCCAGTCGCAGTTCGACGAAAATACCTGCGCGATGAAGCTCATGTCCGGCGCGCAAGCCACCGGCGCGGTAACGCCGAGTGCCTTGGACAGCGGCAACCAGAACACCGAGAAGCCGTAGGCCATGCCGATGCACAGGTGAATGGCCAAAGCGGCCGGTGGAACCAGCCAGCGGTTGAAACCGGGCTTGGCGATGATGCGTTCCTTGGACAGGAACGCAGGCTGGTCGGCCTTGAGGCCGTCCGCCGTGATGCTCGTGCTCATTGTGTATCCCCCAATTGTTAGTATGGTTCGCCAGCCACTGCTCACCCTCGGCCTTATGCACGCAGGCATGACCGTTTTTTTAGGTGACGCTCCTTGAAGGCGCGACGTTAAGTCGCAGACGGGCAGACGAACTGGCGAAGGTTACCATTCTCAGGTGACAGAAAAACCAAACTGATATCACCTTTTTTCAAGTCATCTGTTCTCGTACGACTCGGGAAGCCGCCAACCCCGCGTCTGCAAAGGCACCACGCCGTTTGCTACTTGTCCCATTTATGCGTGCGAAAAGTTACCCGTCGCCTGGGCGTGACTGAACGACTGATGAACCAAGCGCAAAAAATGGCGTCGCAAGCGGGGGCCGGATTGCACCCTCTGGCGCCCGCCGGGCATCCTCAAGCGCAGGCCCGGTGGCGAAGTTGCAGGTGCCGCCGCCGACCCTCGGCAGATGACGCCACACCGAACCGGGTGCCGGCAGCGCTATACTCCCCGGCCATATGACCAATTCGACTAACTACAAGGACTCGCCCATGAAAGCGTTCGGCAAAATCCTGGGTCTGGTACTTCTCGGGCTGTTGCTGATCATTGTGGCGGCAGGCTTTGCCCTGACCCACCTCTTCGATCCCAACGACTATAAAGACGAGATCCGCCAGATTGCCCGCGACAAGGCCCACATCGAGCTGACGCTCAATGGCGATATCGGCTGGAGCCTGTTCCCGTGGCTCGGCCTGGAATTGCACGAAGCCAGCGTCGCCACCCTGGCCAAACCTGCCGAACCGTTTGCCGACTTGCAGATGCTCGGCCTGTCCGTGCGCGTGCTGCCGTTGTTGCGCCGCGAAGTGCAGATGAGCGACGTGCGCGTCGAAGGCCTCAACCTGCGCCTGAACCGCGACAAAAACGGCCACGGCAATTGGGAAGACATCGGCAAGGTGCCTGTGGCGCCAGGCTCGACGCCACCCGCCACAGCGGGCGCGACCGCCAGCGAGCCGACCGTCGCCGTGGAAAAACCGGCGCAACCGATCCGCCTCGACATCGACAGCCTGACCGTCAACAACGCCCGCGTTGAATACACCGATGAGCTGACCGGCAAGCAGTTCAGCGCCGAAAGCATTCAACTGAGCACCGGCCCGGTACACGATTCGACCAATATCCCGGTGAAAGCCACCGCGTTCCTTGGCACCAACCAACCGGTGCTGCGCGTGCGCACCGAGCTCAACGGCGAGCTGCGCTTCGAGCGCGCCTTGCAGCGCTACAAGTTCGAAGACCTGAAGCTGACCGGCGAACTCGCTGGCGATCCGCTGCAAGGCAAAACCATGACCTTCTCTGCTCAGGGCCAGTTATTGCTGGACAAGGCAGCGAACGTCGCCGAATGGACCGGCATCAAAATTTCCGCCAACCAGCTGCGCGCCCTGGGCGAGCTGAAAGCCAACGACCTCGACAAGACGCCACAGATCAGCGGCGGCATTTCCATTGCCCAGTTCGATCTGGCGAAATTCGTCGACAGCATCGGCCAGACACTGCCGGCGATGGGCGAAGGCAGCCTGAGCAAGGTCGAACTGGTCAGCCGCGTTGCTGCCACTCCGACCAGTCTGTCGTTCGACAACATCAACCTGAAACTCGATGACAGCAGCTTCAGCGGCCGCATCGCCATCGAGGACTTCGCCAAACAGTCGCTGCGCGCGATTCTCAAGGCCGACACGTTCAACGTCGACCGCTACCTGCCACCGAAATCGGCTCAGGCTAACAACGCCACGCAAACCCGTCAGGCCGAAGTCGCCAGCACCGAGGCCGGCGCCGTCGCGGGTACCACGCCGCTGCCGGACAAACCGAGCAAAACCGCCTGGAGCACCGAGCGTCTGCTGCCGGTCGAACGCCTGGCCAAACTCGACGTGGACGCCGATCTGACTTTCGGCCAACTGACCCTCGACAAACTGCCGATCCAGAACGCCGCGCTCAAAGCCACCGGCCAGGGCGGCCTGCTGACGCTGACTAACCTGAGCGGTGATCTGTACAACGGCGGCTTCGTCGCCAACGGCACACTCGACATGCGCCCAAGCGCGCCGCTGCTCAACCTGCAGACCCGGCTCAACCGCGTGCCGGCGGAAAAAATCATCGAAAGCCAAGGCAAGAATCCGCCGGTCAAAGGTCTGGTAACGCTGACCAGCAGCCTCACCGGCAGCGGCAACAGCCAGCAGGCGCTGATCGATACGCTGAACGGCAACGCCAGTTTCGTCATCAACAACGGCGTGCTGCTCAACGCCAACCTTGAACAGCAATTGTGCAAAGGCATCGCCACCCTCAATCGCAAATCCCTCAGCGGCGAGCCACGGGGCAAGGACACGCCGTTCGAAGAGCTCAAAGGCAACCTGACCGTGCGCAACGGCGTCGCCAATAACCCCGACCTGAAAGTGCGCATCCCCGGCATGACCGTCAACGGTGACGGCGACATCGACCTGCGCGTGCTCGGCATGGATTACCGCGTCGGCATCATCGTCGAGGGCGATACCAGCGCCATGCCCGACCCGGCCTGTCAGGTCGGCGAGAAATTCGTCGGCATCGAGTGGCCACTGCGCTGCCGTGGCCCGCTGGAACTGGGCGCCAAGGCCTGCCGCGTCGACAATGACCGTCTCGGTCAGGTGGCCAGCAAGATGGCTGGCAACAAGCTCAGCGAGAAAATCGACGAAAAACTGGGCGATAAAGTCAGCCCGGAATTGAAAGACGCGTTGAAGGGGCTGTTCAAGCGATGACAGCAGAGCAATTTTCCACGGCGGTGCTGGAGTGGTTCGACCGCCATGGCCGCCACGATTTGCCGTGGCAGCAGGACATCAATCCATATCGGGTCTGGGTGTCCGAGATCATGTTGCAGCAGACCCAGGTCAGCACCGTGCTCAATTACTTCGAACGCTTCATGGCGGCGCTGCCAACCGTCGATGCGCTGGCCGCAGCGCCGGAAGACGAGGTGCTGCACCTGTGGACCGGGTTGGGTTACTACACTCGCGCACGCAACCTGCAGAAGACCGCGAAGATCGTCGTCAGCCAGTACGCTGGCGAATTCCCGCGCGACGTGGAAAAACTCACCGAGCTGCCGGGCATCGGCCTGTCCACCGCCGGGGCGATCGCCAGCATCAGCATGGGCCTGCGCGCGCCGATCCTCGATGGCAACGTCAAACGCGTGCTGGCGCGCTTCACCGCGCAAGAGGGCTACCCCGGCGAACCGAAGGTGGCCAAACAACTCTGGGCCAACGCCGAGCGCTTCACCCCGCACGATCGGGTCAACGCCTACACCCAGGCGATGATGGATCTTGGCGCCACACTCTGCACGCGCAGCAAGCCGAGCTGTCTGCTGTGCCCGCTCAAGCGTGGCTGTGAAGCGCACATGCTTGGCCTGGAAACCCGTTATCCGATTCCCAAGCCGCGCAAGGCCATCCCGCAGAAACGCACGCTGATGCCAATGCTGGCCAACGGCGAAGGTGCGATTCTGCTTTATCGCCGCCCGTCGACGGGACTGTGGGGCGGTTTGTGGAGCCTGCCGGAACTGGACGACCTGGAAGATCTGCAACATCTGGCCGATCAGCACTCGCTGACCATGGGCCAGCAGCAGGCGCTGCCGAGCCTGGTTCACACCTTCAGCCATTTCCAGTTGTCCATCGAACCGTGGCTGGTTCACGTGCAGGAAGCCAGCCATCACGTGGCCGAGGCCGACTGGCTCTGGTATAACCTCGCCACCCCGCCGCGCCTGGGCCTTGCTGCCCCGGTCAAGACCTTGCTTGAGCGCGCGGCCGCCGTCTTGAATGCAGGAGAATCGCCATGACCCGCACCGTAATGTGCCGCAAGTACAAAGAAGAACTGCCCGCGCTGGAACGCGCCCCTTTCCCGGGTGCCAAGGGCCAGGACATTTTCGACCACGTCTCGGCCAAGGCCTGGGCCGACTGGCAGAAACACCAGACCCTGCTGATCAACGAAAAGCGCCTGAACATGATGAACGCCGAAGATCGCAAATACCTGCAGGGCGAAATGGACAAGTACTTCTCCGGCGAGGAATACGCCAAGGCCGAAGGCTACGTGCCGCCAGCCGAATAACCCGCAGATTTCGTAAGCGACGGAATTAATTTAAGAAATTTTCAAAAAGTCGTTGACGTAAATCCGAAAAACCCTTTTAATGCGCCCCGTTGCCCAGATAGCTCAGTCGGTAGAGCAGGGGATTGAAAATCCCCGTGTCGGCGGTTCGATTCCGTCTCTGGGCACCAAATACCGAAAACCCTGAATCGCAAGATTCAGGGTTTTTTTATGCCTGCGATTTGATCCCCCTCCTCTCTTCGTCCTTCGATACACCCGGATTCCAGCTGTACTGGAAAAAACCCGAAATCTGTATCTCTCCGCGCAGATGGCGTTTCGCCAATACTTTGCGCAAGCCTTGGCGAGCCAATGACTGGCTCTACTTTGCGCCCCGCAACACTCTGGACTCCTGTAGCCCTCAGAGCGCAAACCCTGATTTTTTGAATCGATCGGCGTCGCCCGCAAGGTCACTTCCTGTCCAGCAAAAAAATCTGAACCCAACCCACAGGCGAACTGCAGTTAGTGCTTTTCAAACATTCCAGGATGAATGCTGGCGCCCCGTGCGCCCGGCAAAAGAGCGAAACGGACGACGCATGATCAAGCAACTCATCAATGAAAACAGTTATGTGCAGATCGGCGATCTTTGCAGCGCAACGATCCAGCTGAAAATCGAAGGACTGAATCCCGCCGGCTCCATTAAGCTGAAGACCGCGCACGCGCTGATCACTGATCTTGAAGTCCGCGGACTGATCAACCACAAGACCCGCCTTATCGAATCCTCATCGGGCAATCTCGGCGTTGCGCTGGCCATGGTCTGCGCTGCCAAGGGTTACCAGTTCGTTTGCGTGATCGACCCGAATATTTCCGCGCCGAACCGCAAGCTGATTCACGCCCTTGGCGCGCAAATGCTCATGGTCGATCAGCGTGACGAGAACGGCGGTTACCTGAATTCGCGGATTCGCCTGATCGAACAACTGGTCGCTGACAATGCCGACTACATCTGGCTCAACCAGTACAAGAATCCGACCAACCCCCTCGCCCACTATCAAGCGACTGCCAGGTCCATCGCGCGCAAGTTTCCCCAGGTGGATTACCTGTTCGTCGGCGCTGGCACCACTGGCACGCTGATGGGCTGCAAGAACTACTTCGCCGAACATCATCCACAGACCAAAGTCATTGCCGTCGATACTGTCGGCTCGGTGACATTCGGGCTGCCGGGCGGTACGCGCCATATCCCGGGGCTCGGCACCAGCCGCCTGCCGGAGATATTCGAGTCGTCGGGCATTCACGACTTCCTGTCGATTCCCGAGGAACAGACGATCAAGGTCTGCCGTTGGCTGGCGCAACGCTACGGCCTGCTCTTCGGCGGCTCCACCGGGACTGTGCTCGCCGGCATCCGCCAGTGGGCGCCGCATATCCGGCCCGACGATGTCGTGGTGGCGATCTCCCCCGACATGGGTGAGCGCTATCTCGAAACCATCTATTCCGACGACTGGGTCACCCAGCGGATCGGCGCAACCGCACTGCAGCCCCTCTTCCCTGAAATCGCTCTGGCACTCTCGGCGTAATCCTCATGACCACACAGAATCCGATCCAGCCGTTCCACGTCATCCCCGGCGCTGTCGTCAAAGACATCCTCAACGGGCTGCGGCATGCAACCATCGACATGGTGGCGCAGACCTACCTCACCCACGAGCGTGGCGAAACCGTTAACCCCGACAGTTATTTCCTGCGTTTCCCTGCGCAACCGGCGAACCGGATCATTGCGCTGCCGGCGGCCATCGTCGACAGCGAGGGCGATCAATCCGTCTCCGGAATCAAGTGGATTGCCAGTTATCCCGACAACATCAAGTCAGGTATTCCGCGCGCATCTGCGGTGCTGATTCTCAACGACCCCGAGACCGGCTACCCCTACGCGCTGCTCGAAGGTGCACTGATCAGTGCCGTGCGCACGGCAGCCTCGGCAGTCTTGGGTGCCTGGTGGCTGAATGGCCAGAACCGCCACGCGGCGACACTTTCGATCATTGGTGGCGGGGTAATTTCTAGGAGTATCCTCGAGACTTTCGTCGCCGACGACTGGTCCTTCGATAGCGTGGGCATTCACGATCTCAACGCGGAATCGGCGCAAGCCCTCGCGGAATTTGGCGGACAACTGGGCCTGCCGGATGTACACCTGCTGTCGCTCGAAGAAGCGCTGACTGCCGACATCGTGGTGTTCGCCACCAGCGCGGGCGAGCCGTACGTAAAAGGCCAGGGCACGTTCCGCCCGGGGCAGATTGTTCTGAACATCTCGCTGCGGGATATCGGCGCCGAAATCATCGAGGAAAGTTACAACTACTTCGACGACACCACCCATTGCCTGAAGGCCAATACCTCACCGCATCTGGCCGAGCAGCAATACGGCCATCGCGACTTTGTCACCGGCACAGTGGCGCAGCTGATTCGCGGTGACCTGCATGTCGCCCAGGACAAACCGCTGATCTATTCGCCATTCGGCATGGGCATTCTCGATCTCGCGATTGGCCGGATGATCCACGACATTGCGGTGGCGGCCGGTACGGCAATTGTCATCCCGTCATTTTTTGGCGAGGAGCGCAGATGGTGAAGGCGCCTGTGCACATCGGCCTGATCGGCTGCGGTTCGCGCGGATTGTCGGTATTCGAGCGCCTGTTGAGCCGCGCCGAGGAACGCCCGCAACAACCGGTGTTCATCGACATCTTCGAGCCCAACGTGCTCGGCAGCGGCGCGCACTGGCCCGATCAACCGGACTACCTGTTGCTCAACACCGTCGCCGGTCAGCTCGGGGTATTTCCCGACGCAGCAGCGTTCGGTGATCTGACCGACGCCCGGGAACGGCCAGGGCCGGACTTTCTCGCGTGGTGCCGAGCACAGCACGTCAAGGTTGACCCCGACAGCGGCCTGCTCGCCGCCGACGGTCGCGACGTCGAGCCGGAGGATTTTCTGCCACGGCACCTGCTCGGCGCTTATCTGGCCGACGCCTTCACGCGGATCCTCGCGACCGCCCCCGCCTGGGTCACGGTCAATCTGCATCGGCATCAGGTCACGGCGGTCGAGCGCCGCGAGAATCAGCAATACCTTCTGCTAACCGCCCAAGGCGCTGCGGTGACGGTGGATCGCCTGGTTCTGACCGTCGGCCACACCGGGCGCCTGCGCCTGGCGGGGCAGAACCGGGTCGATAACGTCTATCCGCTGCCCGGCAGCCTCACCACCGTCGAGCCCGGCGAAACGGTATTGATCGAAGGGTTGGGCCTGGGCGCCATGGACACCCTGGCAGCGCTGACGGCTGGCAGAGGCGGGATCTACAAACCCATGGCTGATGGCAGTCACACTTACCAGCCGTCGGGTCAGGAGCCGGTGATCTTCATTCAGTCGCGGGACGGGCTGCCTTTTCGCACGCGTCCCAACGGTTTGATCGGCTGCCCACGCCATAACGCCGTGTTGCTGACCAGCGAGCGCATCGAGTCGTTGCGGGTCAACGCGCACAACCGCCGACTGGATTTCGAACGGGACATTCTGCCGCTGATGCTGCTGGAGATGCGTGCCGCTGCGGTCGCCGTTCTGCATAAACCCTCAGCGCCACAACAGCTGCTTGAGCAGCTCAGAACCGTCAGCGTTGCCGGCCCAGCAGGTGTTGTCGCCTGCGAAGCTTTGCTGCGCAAGTTCGAAGCGATTGCCGGGGCAATCAATCCGCTGGAGCTGATCTGCCACGCACTGCCCGACAGCGTGACGCCTTACAACTATCACGCATGGATTTACGACACCCTCGAAGCCGACTTGCATGAAGCACGCCTGGGACGCGGCGCATCGCCGATCAAAGCCGCCATTGAAGTCTGGCGCGACTTGCGTGACCGGCTGCGTGAGGCGGTGGATTTCGACGGGCTCACCGAAGACTCGCATCGGCAGTTCTATGGCCGCTGGCACAAGGCGATCAACCGTCTGGTCGCCGGCCCGCAGAAGGAGCGCCACGCCGATCTGCTCGCGCTGTGTGATGCCGGTTTGCTGACCTTTCTCAAGCCCGGCTCACGCCCGGCTATCGAACACTTCAAGCGGGTCGCCGGCTACGTCCAGAGCAGCGGCGTCACCCACAGCGACTGCGCACCTGTGCGCGACCTCGCGCGCCTGGGCCTTGTGCGTCCACGCACCGATGTGCCGGGCATCGACGGCATCGATGTCGACGCGGCGTGCAACCCAAGGTCGAACAGCGGCGAAGCGGTGCATGACATCTGGGTGCTGGGCCCGCTCGCTGAAGGCTCCTGTTATTACAACCACTACGTCACCTCGGCGGGCGCACCTTCGCGGCTGTTCATGGACGCCCATCGAGTCGCCACCGCCATCCTTGAGACAGGAACTCGCGCATGAAACTCTACTATCAGACGCATTCGCCGTACGCCCGCAAGGTGTTGGTGCTGGCTCACGAACTCGGCATGGCGTCGAGCCTGGAGGTGATTCATCACGAAACCAGTCCGACTTCGCCAAACGCGACCATCTACCAGGCCAATCCGCTGGGCAAAGTGCCGGTGCTGATGCTGCCCGACGACAGCGCACTGTTCGATTCCATCGTGATTTGCGAATACCTCGATGACCTGAGCAACGGCCGTAAATTCATCCCGACAAGCGGCCCCGAGCGCTACAAGGCGCTGCGCCTGCAGGCATTGGCGCAGGGCATGTGCGATGTCGGCATCAAGCTGCGCTGGGAAGTCGAGCGGCGCCCCGAAGCCCTGCGCTATCCGGCGTACGCGGACGGCCAGGCCTACAAACTCAAGGAGGCGTATCGCTTCATCGAAGAGCACGTCGACCTCAATGGCCCGATCACCGTCGGCCACATCGCCTTGGCGACGGCCCTGGACTGGATCGCTTTCCGTCAACTCTCGGACTTCTCGGCGCAGGCTCGCCTGAGCGAGTGGTATCAGACGTTCTGCCAGCGCGCGTCCATGCGGGCGACCGAGTACAGCGGACAGACGCACGATTAAGCCAAGGAAACCGCTATGAGCTCTCTCTTGTTGCAAATGTCACCGATCGCGCTGGTGATCGCGCTGATCCTGATCGTCCGGCGTCCGCCGGTACAGGCGGCGTTGGCCGGTGTGGTGCTGGTGTTGGTGCTGTGGGCACTGGGCGCTGCCGGGCCGGTGTCGGCGGCGATCTCCTCGGCGATATTTCAGGACACCACGATCCTGTTTCTCAGCACCGCGTGCGTCATCGTCCCGGGGCTGGCCTTCGTCATTCTGGTCGAGCGCGGCGGCGCGCCACAGGCCATCGGCGCGTGGGTCAAGGAACTCGGCTGGACACCGCCGGCGCAGGTGATTTTCATCGTGCTGGGACTGGCGCCGCTGCTGGAAGCGATGACCGGCTTCGGCGTTTCGCTGATCGCCACGGTGCCGCTGCTGATGGGGCTTTTCACTCGCCAGTCGGGGATGAAAATCGCTCTCGCCGGCATGGTGATCATGCCGTGGGGCACGCTGGGTCTGGCAACGGTGATCGGTGCCTTGCTGGCGCATTTGCCGGCGCAAACCCTCGGTAGCCATTCGGCGCTGATCAGCGCGCCGGTGTTCCTCTGCCTGGCGTCGCTGGCCTTGTGGCAGGCCGGCATCCGCAGGATCACAGCGTGGCTGGGGCTGCTTGTCGTGACGGCCCTGTTCGTTGCCGTGCTGTTTGGCGTCAACCTGTGGCTCGGCCCGGAAGTTTCCGGTGTGCTGGCCGGGCTGGCCGTGGCTTGCGTCGGCCTGGGCATCTCCTGGGCGCAACGGAAAAAACTGGTGCGCTGGCCGAGCGCGGCATGGCCTTATCTGGCCTTGCTGGGAGTGATTGTGGCGTCGCGCGGACTGTTCGTGCTGTCGGGTTGGGATGGCCTGTGGGTTGTCAGGGGCGAACACGTTTCATGGAAGCCGCTGGCGTCTCCAGGGCTGGCGCTGCTGATCGTGACCGTGCTGATGGCGTTCAGGCAAACCGCGGGAGCGGGTTTCCCGTGGCAAGCGCTGTTGAACCGGGCGAAGTTTCCGGTCACGACAATCTTCCTGTTCCTGTTGCTGTCCCAGGTGATGGTCAACGCCGGATTCCTTGTCGAGGCGCAAAGCGCGTTGCAATCCATGTCGGGTATTTCGCTGGCGCCGACGATCGCTCTGCTGGCGGGGATTGCCGGTTATGTCACCGGCTCCAACGTCGGCGGCAACACGCTGGTGATGCCGTCCATTGCCGCGCTGAGCAGCGAACACGGGGCGTGGCTGGCGGCAATGGTCAACAGCGCCGCCGGCCATGGCGCACTTGGCTCGCTGTCGATTCTGTCGTTGATCACCGGACTTGCCGGGGCCAACCGCCAGGAAGAAAACAGCCTGATCCGCTTCGCCTTCGGTCTGGTGGCGCTGAACATCGTCATAGTTGCTGCAACGGGGATCGTTTTGCTCTACTTTCTGTGAATTGTTTCGAATCATCACAGAGAACTTATGGACAGGTTTGATTTGCCGGACAAGCGCTGGCGGATAGTCAAGGACTGGATTATGCGCCAGATCGACAGCGGTGACCTGGCGGCCGAAGCGAAACTGCCGTCAATCCGCGTTCTGGCGCGGATGTTCGAGACCAGCATCACCACGGTGCAGCGGGCGCTGGCCGACCTCGAGGCCGAGGCCTACGTCACGACGGTGCCGCGCGTCGGCTACTTCGTCTCGGCGTCAGGGCGGGCAAAACCATCCGGCGCTTTCGATTTCTCCAGTGTCACCGTCAACGTCAATCATGCGGTGGTCGCGATGCTCTCCGAAGCAGCGTCGCGCACCACTGCATCGCTGAATTCGGCGGTTCTGCACAGCGATCTCACGCCCAACGTGTTGCTCAACAAATGCCTCTCGGTGCTGGCCGCCAGGACTGACAACGCGCTGAGCGGTCTGGTCGCGCCACCCGGCCTGCCGGCGCTGCGACGGCGCATCGCCGGGCTGATGCTGACTCGCGGTGTAGTCTGCGGGCCGGACGATATTCTGGTGACGTCGGGCGACACCATCGCTCTGGAACTGGCCCTGGAAGCCGTCGCGTCGAAAGGCGCTACAGTCGCCATCGAAACCCCGACCTATTACGGCATCCTGCAGACCATCGAACGCCTGGGCATGCGCGCCTTGCCGATCCGCACCCACGGCCGCACGGGCTTGGATGTCGATCATCTGGAGGAAGCGCTGAAACAGAAAAAAGTCGCGGTGATTTTTCTCAATCCGACGCTGCAGAATCCGCGTGGCTTCATCATGCCCGACGAAGCGCGCGCGCGACTTTCAAGGATCGCCCGGGAAGCGGATGTGCCGATCATCGAAGACGACATCTTCTTCGACCTGGTGCCCGAAGCTGATCGACCGCGCGCCCTCAAGAGCTACGACAGCAGCGGCCAGACGATTTACTGCTCGTCCTTTTCGAAAACCATCGCGCCGGGTTATCGCGTCGGCTGGTGTCTGGCCGGCAAATACCGCAATGCCATCCTCGCGCAGATGTTTTCGCGCAACCTGGCCGTTTCCAGCCTGGCGCAAAATGTTCTCAATGAATTCATCGGCCGTGGCTACATGGACGAGCACTGCGCCAGATTGAGGTCGCAACTCTCTTCGCTGGCGAGTTTTGTCGAAGCGCTGGTGCGCACGGATTTCCCGATCGGCACCCTCTACGTCCCACCGCGCGGCGGCTTCATCCACTGGATCGAAATGCCGGCACACACCGACATGCCGACGCTGCAGCAATTGGCCACGGAGCGTGGTTGCCACGTGGCTGGCAGCGGCATCTTTTTCGCCGACGGCCAGGCTTCCACAGGCGTGCGCATCTGCCTCGGCACTGCGCTGACGCCGGCGGTGATCGGCATTCTCAAGGTGATCGCTGAATGCGCCCATCTTGCCGCACGCCCGACGAGCCTGCGGCAGATGCCGACTGATCACCTGCAAGAGCTGGCAGTTACCTGACCGGCTTGCGCGAGCCCTGCTTATGAATCAGAAAAGAACCCGTATTCGCTTGCCGCATCCTCCGCCGTATCGCCCGAGCCGCTGGACATTCTGGCTGACGGTGCTCGCGGGAGTGCTGATCGCCTTTGCCGTGTGTCTGTCGATCTACATGCTTATCGAGAGCTGGGTCAGCGGTTCCATCACCACCAACAATCGCGGACCGCGCAGCACCTACACCTTGGCACTGCAACCTCGGCGATACTGGTTCGAGTTCGTCTGGCAGAGCTTCTGGACCGCGTTCATGTTGGCCATCGGTGTGTTCGGGCTGTGGATTTATCGCAAAGGGCGGGTGCGTGAGCAGAGGCCGAAGGGCAAGCGCTCGCGATGATGCAACTGGGGCGCTTTTCTGAAGCAGCCTCTTACCTGCCTGTTCCTTTCATTCCAGCGCAACACCAGATCGCTCACCGCAGCGCCGCCAACTCTGCGGCGATTGACTGGGCAAAAAGTACGAAATGGACTACGGACATTTACCCTGTTACGCGCCTTCCGGTGGCAATGTCCTGCAACGCCTGTCCCGCCCTTCCTTCCGAACTCGCAGGTTCGCCCGACATACCTGCGCCGCCTTCCCCGGCATGCTTGCGTCTCTGTTTCCAGAATGCGGAAGACCCGATGAGCCAGCTCAAACCTGCTGATACACAAGACCATAAAATCGATTCACTGCTGGGCGAACTGGGCGAGCTGATTCGCCAGGCGCGGCAAAAAGTGCTACGCGCGGTCGATACGATTCAGGTGCAGACCTGTTGGCAAATCGGCCGGCATATCGTCGATTTCGAACAGAAAGGCGCTCAGCGTGCCGGTTATGGCCAGCAGTTGCTCGCGCTGCTGGCGAAGGATCTAACGGGGCAATTCGGGAAGGGATTTGATGAGCGCAATCTGCGATATATGCGTAGCTTTTATCAGTCTTTTCCAATTTGGAACGCAGTGCGTTCCGAATTGAGCTGGACCCATTACCGCCGCCTGCTACGCGTCGAGAACGAGAAAGCGCGCCTGTGGTACATGAACGAATGCGCCGACCTCAACTGGTCAAGCCGCGCCCTCGATCGTCAGATCCTGACGCTCTACTACGAGCGCCTGCTGATGAGTCCGGACAAAGCCGAGGTGGTCGAGGAAGCCACGACCAACATCGACGCGATGAAATGCAATCCGCGGGAATTCATTCGCGATCCGGTCATGCTCGAATTCCTCGGCCTGCCCTCGGCAGGCAAAGTCAGGGAAAGCGGACTCGAACAAGCACTCATCGACCACTTGCAAAGCTTTCTGCTTGAACTTGGCAAAGGCTTTTCCTTTGTCGCCCGCCAACAACGCATCAGCACTGACGGCGTCGACCTCTATATCGATCTGGTGTTCTACAACTACCTGCTCAAGTGCTTCGTGATCATCGACCTGAAACGCGGCAAGCTCAGCGCCCGCGATGTCGGGCAGATGGACATGTATGTGCGCATGTACGACGAGCTCAAGCGCAGCGAAGGTGACAAGCCAACCGTCGGTATCATTCTGAGCGCGGAAAGCAATGACTCGGTGGCGCGCTATTCCATGCTCAAAGGCAATGAGCAACTGTTCGCCAGCAGCTACAAGACGATACTGCCGAGCGAAGAAGAGTTACGTGCTGAACTCAACCGCGAACAGGCATTGATCGAAGAACGCATGCTCATTCAATCCAGTGAACGAACCGGCCGGATTGTTCTTGATCAGCGCGGCGACTATGGTTGGCACCTAACCGCCGAGGTCAAGCGCCATGGGCAGCAAGCCCCCATTCGAGTTGGAAGACGCAGAGTTGAGCCAACCAGTTTTGACTGCATCTGAAGGCACGTCCTTCAAGGAAACTGCCGACGACGGCTACGCACTCGGCGGCTTCACCTGGCGCCACAGTTCGCCCGATCCTCAGCGCCCGGTGGTCATCATCAACGCCGCCACCTCGGTGCGCTGTCGGCACTATTCACGGTTCGCGGCCTACCTGTTCAGCCATGGCTGCGATGTGATGACCTACGATTACCGGGGCATTGGCGAATCACGCAGCGAATCGATCAAAGGGCTGCGCGCTTCGTGGACTGACTGGGGCGCTCTGGATTTCGAAGCGATACTCAAACGCGCGCAGCGGGAGTTTCCCGGTCAGCCAATCGATGTGGTCGCCCATAGTTTCGGCGGTTGCGCGGCGGGCTTGGCGGAGTCGGGCAAAGTGATCCGACGGTTGGTAACCGTCGGTGCGCAGTTCGCTTATTGGCGCGATTACGCCCCTGAACAGCGCTGGCGGATGTTCGGCAAGTGGCATGTAGTCATGCCTTTGATGGCGCTGCTCTGCGGCTATTTCCCCGGCAAACGGCTAGGTTGGCTGGAGGACACGCCAACCGCCGTAGTCCGCGACTGGAGCACACCCACTGCACGGTTCGAGGATCGTCCAAGCGGTCGGGTGCTGATGAAAAAGGCGGGCGCCCTGCCCTTCGATGGCGTCCGCGCGCAGACCCTCGCCATCAGCCTCAGCGATGATCCTTACGGAACGATCCCGGCGATCGAACGCCTGCTCGGCTACTTCAGCAACGCGGCAAAAACCCATCTGCGCATTGCGCCGCAGGACATCGGCGAACGACAAGTCGGACATTTCGGCTTTTTTCGCAGCGCATACCAAGCCACACTATGGCCCATTGCTCTGACCTGGCTGCAGACCGGCGCACTGGCCGCCGATACACCCGGCCGACAAGTGCCACGCAGCTGAGCCCTCTCAACGCACGACGGAACACATCATGGCCTCCGCCAACAAGCAGCAAAAACGCGCCACCCGGGCCAAAGCCAAGGCCAAGCAGAACCGCACCAAGCGTGCCGAAGCGCCGGTCGAGCTCGACCCGAACGACGACCGCATCGATTTCGAATCGGTGGACCTGACCGAGCTGTTCAAGAAAATGATCGACGCCGAGAAGATCAGCCAGCAAGCCATGTGCACCGCGTTCCTTGAAGATCCGCTGCTGGAACTGGTCTATGAGCAGGAAGGTGAAGAAGGCGCGATGGATTTCATCCTCGCCGCGCTGATCGAGTATCGCCAGTGGTCGCAGGAAACCGACGAGGCTGGCGCACTGGCTTGGATCGAATCCCCGGCATTCCAGGCTGACTATGTAGCGGCATCCGACGCGATCGCCGCACAAACCCAACAGAAGAACTGAGCTCCCATGGCATCCCTGAACAAGCAACAGAAACGCGCCAAACGCGCCAAGGCCAAAGCCAAGCAGATCCGCATGGTCGGGCGCAAACCGCTGGATCAGGACGAAGATCTCGGCCACCTCGCCGAGCCGATCCCGGAATACACCCTGGCGATGTTCAGTAAAATGCGCGACGCCGAAGCCGTCAGCCGCAACGAAATGCTGCTGACCCTGCTGCGCGAACTGGCCTTCATCATCGTCGACCATCCTGAACTGCTCGACATGGAAAACGCCGACAACGAAGGCATGGCCGCCACCCACCTGGCCGCCGATATGCTCATCGACTACCGCATGTGGGCCGACGGCATGACCATCGAACAGGCCCAGGCCTGGCTGAGCGAGCCGCAGTTCATTACGGATTTCGGCGTGGCGCTGGATGCTTATGGCAAGTCGGTAGAGCCCCAGGAAGACAAGAGCGAATAAGCCCTTCTCAGAAACAAAAAACGGCCGCTAGTCATCCCTGACAGCGGCCGTTTTTGTTTGGATGACCTAGCTACTCTTTGTCCGGTGACGATGTATATCCCATTGACATATCCCCAGCACGATCTATCCTGAGCTAATCACAGGAACAGACCCGGGAGCTCGAATATGGAGCAGACCACAATTTTCATGAGCAACAGAAGTCAGGCAGTCCGACTGCCAAAGGCAGTTGCGATGCCCGGCGACGTTAAACGAGTGGAAGTCATCGCGATTGGCAGAACACGCGTCATTACGCCTGCTGGAGAAAGCTGGGATAGCTGGTTTGATGGCGACAGCGTCAGCCCTGATTTCATGGCTAACCGTGAGCAACCCACTGAACAGGAGCGCGAGTCGTTCTGATGATCAAGTACATGCTGGATACAAATATCTGCATCTTCACCATCAAGAACAAACCACAAATTGTCCGGGAAGCCTTCAATCGACATTCCGGGCAGTTGTGCATCAGCGCTATCACGCTTATGGAGCTTATTTACGGTGCTGAAAAGTCGGCGGCCCCGGAGAAAAATCTGGCAATTGTTGAAGGATTTGTCGCGCGACTGGATGTCTTGCCTTTCGATAACGACGCAGCCGCACAGGCCGGGATGGTTCGATCTGAACTCGCGAAGGCTGGAACGCCGATCGGGCCATACGACCAAATGATCGCTGGCCACGCACGCTCACTTGGACTCATTGTAGTGACGAACAACGTACGGGAGTTTCAACGCGTTTCCGGTTTGCGAATCGAGGACTGGGTTTAACCTGACTGGAAAGCTCAGAAACAAAAACGGCCGCTAGTCATCCCTGACAGCGGCCGTTTTTACATCACGCGTTACGACTCAGTTCAACGCCACCGCACCACGCTTCTCCAGCTTGCGACGGCGCGACACCAGCAGACCAGCCGCTACCACCATAAGGCTCAGCAGACCGGTGGCGAGGATTTCCACGCGGTGGGCTTCCTGGAACAGCATGATGGTCAGCGCGGCGACAATGAAGATGATCACCGCCCAGGTCAGACCCGGGAACAGCCACATGCTGAAGACGATTTTTTCGCCGCGCGCCATGCGCTGTTTGCGCATGCGCAGTTGCGAGAAGGCGATCACCAGGTACACCAGCAGGGCGATGGCGCCGGAGCTGGCCAGGAGGAACTCAAACACCGCTGCCGGAGCCACATAGTTGGCGAAGGTGCAGAGGAACGCAGCGCCGGTGGACAGCATCACCGCCCAGTAAGGCGTGCCGCTCTTGTTGGTGCGGGTCGACATGGCCGGGGCATCGCCGCGCTTGCCGAGGGAGAACAGCATGCGCGACGAGGTGTACAGCGCCGAGTTCAGGCAACTGGTCACCGCCACCAGTACGACGATGTCGACGATCATCTTCGCGTTGGGAATGCCCATGCGCTCAAGTACGGTCTGATAGGAGCCGAGGTTGGCCAGGGTAGGATCGTTCCACGGCACCAGCGCCACCACGATGAAAATCGAAACCAGATAGAACAGGCCGATCCGCCAGATTACCGAGTTGGTCGCCTTGGAGATCTGCTTGCCTGGGTCCTTCGATTCCGCCGCCGCGATGGTGACGATCTCGGTGCCCATGAACGAGAACATGGTGGTCAGGATCGCGCCCAGCACAGCGCCCATGCCGTTGGGCAAGAAGCCGCCACTGTCGAACAGATGCGACACACCGCTGACCTGACTGGTCGGCAGGAAGCCAAAAATCGCCGCCAGACCGAGGCCGATGAAGCCGATGATCGCCAGCACCTTGATCAGGGCGAACCAGAACTCGAACTCGCCGTAGTTCTTCACGCTGAACAGGTTGGTCACGGTCAGCAGCATGGTGATGACCAGCGCGAAAGCCCAGATGTCCACGCCCGGGAACCACGCATGCAGGATGGTCGCGGCGGCGTTGGCTTCCAGGGGAATCACCAGGACCCAGAACCACCAGTACAGCCAGCCGATGGTGAAACCGGCCCAGTGACCGATCGCGCGATCAGCGTAAGTCGAGAACGAACCGGTGTCCGGCGAAGCCACGGCCATTTCGCCGAGCATGCGCATCACCAACACCACCAACGTACCGGCGGCGGCGTAAGCCAGCAGCACGGCCGGGCCGGCGGCAGCAATGGCGTGGCCGGAGCCGACGAACAGACCGGCGCCGATCACACCGGCGATCGACAACATGGTCACATGACGCGGTTTGAGCCCCTGTTCGAGGCCTGTGGAGCTTGGGGTACTGCTCATAGAGACTACCTTTGCAAGGAAAGCGAGTGCGTCCGGCGCGTCTGAAAATTCTTTCTCGTAAAAAGAATCCAACGGCCTGTTCCTTATTCTGCACGCAATATTTGCGCCAAAATGTTTCAAGTCCTTGAGGGCCGGGGGCTCCGGCATCCGATGCAAGTCCTTGAGTTTAATGGCTATTCGCCAGAACGTTACCCGGCGACTCACTTTCAAGACGAATCCGCGCACCAGAAACACACAGAAAAAGTGTGCGGCGCACAGAAAAAGGGCGAATAAGGAACGTTCGGCTGGATAGCGCTTCCAACACCCCGCCAAAGCTGGCAACATCGCGCCTTTTTTTACGCGGCACCCACGGGTTTGCACGATCAGACACCCGTTCGGTTGTTGATGGGGCGACAGTCTGCTGCGCCGATGCGACAACCCGCCACATGCCACCCGTTTACCGCTCGTAGCGCTGTTGGCTGCCATTGAAACGCTATGCTAGCTTGGCCGCCTCGCCAGGAAGGCCCGCCAACAGCAGGAGCGCAACATATATGAGGAACGCACATGGCTGAGGCCACGCCCGCGCTGGAAATCCGCAACTTGCACAAACGCTACGGACAGCTGGAGGTGCTCAAAGGCATCTCGCTGACCGCCCGCGACGGCGACGTGATCTCGATCCTCGGCTCTTCCGGTTCCGGCAAGTCCACGTTCCTGCGTTGCATCAACCTGCTGGAAAACCCGCACCAGGGCCAGATCCTGGTGGCCGGTGAAGAACTCAAGCTCAAAGCCGCGAAGAACGGCGAACTGGTCGCCGCCGACGGCAAACAGATCAATCGCCTGCGCTCGGAGATTGGTTTTGTATTTCAAAACTTTAATCTGTGGCCGCACATGAGCGTGCTCGACAACGTCATCGAGGCCCCGCGCCGCGTGCTCGGCCAGAGCAAGGCCGAGGCCATCGAAGTCGCCGAAGCGTTGCTGGCCAAGGTCGGCATCGCTGACAAGCGCCACGCCTATCCGGCGCAATTGTCCGGCGGCCAGCAACAACGCGCCGCCATCGCCCGCACGCTGGCAATGCAGCCGAAGGTGATCCTGTTCGACGAACCGACCTCCGCGCTTGACCCGGAAATGGTTCAGGAAGTACTTAGTGTCATCCGCGCATTGGCCGAAGAAGGCCGCACCATGCTGCTCGTGACCCACGAAATGGGCTTCGCCCGCCAGGTCTCCAGCGAAGTGGTGTTCCTTCATCAGGGCCTTATAGAAGAGCAAGGATCGCCACAGCAGGTGTTCGACAACCCGCTTTCGGCGCGCTGCAAACAATTCATGTCCAGCAACCGCTAACGGAGCAACATGCATGCAGAATTTCAAGAAGGTCTTCCTGACCGCCGCCGTCACCCTCGCATTCAGCGCCGGTGCCATGGCTGAAACCCTGAAGATGGGCATCGAAGCGGCCTACCCGCCGTTCAACAATAAAGACGCCAGCGGCCAAGTGGTCGGCTTCGACAAGGAAATCGGCGACGCCCTGTGCGCGAAGATGAAAGCCGAATGCTCCGTCGTCACCTCTGATTGGGACGGCATCATTCCGGCGCTGAACGCGAAGAAATTCGACTTCCTGATTTCCTCGCTGTCGATCACCGAAGAGCGCAAAGCCGCGGTGGACTTTACCGACCCGTACTACTCGAACAAGCTGCAGTTCATCGCGCCGAAAAACGTCGACTTCAAGACCGACAAGGACTCGCTCAAGGGCAAGACCATCGGCACCCAGCGCGCAACGCTGGCCGGCACCTGGCTGGAAGACACCTACGGTGACGACATCAAGGTCAGCCTCTACGACACCCAGGAAAACGCCTACCTCGACCTGACCTCCGGTCGCGTCGACGCGATCCTTGCCGACAAGTACGCCAACTATGACTGGCTGAAAACCGACGCCGGCAAGAACTACGAGTTCAAAGGTGATCCGGTCGTAGAAAGCGACAAGATCGGCATCGCTGTGCGCAAGGGCGACAACGAACTGCGCAACAAGCTGAACGCCGCGCTGAAGGAAATCGTCGCTGACGGTACCTACAAGAAAATCAACGACAAGTACTTCCCGTTCAGCATCTATTGATCTGACCTGTGGGACCGGCGCCGTGATCAAGCGGCGCCGGCTCCCGACTTTGCCTGCCGCAATTTGAACAGAAACCCATGATTATCGACCTCTACGGATTCGGCCCGGCGCTCGCCGCTGGTGCGCTGATGACCGTCCAACTGGCCCTCACCGCTCTGTGCCTGGGCCTGGTGCTCGGCCTGCTCGGCGCCTTGGCCAAGACTTCCCCATACAAGCCGCTGCAATGGCTTGGCGGCACTTATTCGACGCTGGTGCGCGGCGTCCCGGAATTGCTCTGGGTGCTGTTGATCTACTTCGGTACAGTCAACCTGATGCGCGCCCTCGGTGAGTACTTCGGCAATCCCGACCTGCAACTCAACGCCTTTGCCGCCGGTGTCATCGCGCTGGGCCTGTGTTTCGGCGCGTACGCCACGGAAGTGTTTCGCGGCGCTCTGCTGGCCATTCCCAAGGGTCACCGTGAGGCCGGCCAGGCCCTGGGCCTGTCGAAGTGGCGGATCTTCACCCGGCTGATCATGCCGCAGATGTGGCGCATCGCCCTGCCCGGCCTGGGCAATCTGTTCATGATCCTGATGAAGGACACCGCGCTGGTATCGGTCATCGGCCTGGAAGAAATCATGCGTCACGCGCAGATTGGCGTGACCGTGTCGAAACAACCGTTCACCTTCTATATGGTCGCCGCGATCATGTACCTCGGCCTGACGGTGCTGGCGATGACCGGCATGCACTTGCTGGAAAAACGCGCCGCTCGCGGCTTTGCGAGGAGCGCGCAATGAATTGGGAAGTCATCATCAAGTGGCTGCCGAAACTGGCACAGGGCGCGACGCTGACACTGGAACTGGTCGCCATCGCGGTCATCGCCGGCCTGCTGCTCGCCATTCCGCTGGGCATCGCCCGGTCTTCGAAGCGCTGGTACGTGCGCTCGCTGCCTTACGCGTACATCTTCTTTTTCCGTGGCACACCGCTGCTGGTGCAGCTGTTCCTGGTCTATTACGGTCTGGCGCAGTTCGACGCCGTGCGTGAAAGCGCTTTGTGGCCGTACCTGCGCGATCCGTTCTGGTGTGCAACGGTGACCATGACGCTGCATACGGCGGCGTACATCGCCGAAATCCTGCGTGGAGCCATTCAGGCAATTCCACCCGGTGAAATCGAAGCTGCGCGGGCCTTGGGTATGTCCAGGCCCAAAGCGATGTTCTATATCATCCTGCCCCGTGCCGCGCGCATCGGCCTGCCGGCCTACAGCAACGAGGTGATCCTGATGCTCAAGGCCAGCGCCCTGGCCAGCACCGTGACCCTGCTGGAACTGACCGGCATGGCCCGCACGATCATCGCCCGCACTTATCTGCCGGTGGAGATCTTCTTCGCCGCCGGCGTGTTCTATCTGGTCATGGCTTACGTGCTGGTACGCGGCTTCAAGCTGCTGGAACGCTGGCTGCGCGTCGATGCCTGCCAAGGCCGCTGATACTTCCCACGTGCTGACGGGCGAGGCCCTACTCGCCCGTTTCACGGCGCTGGATGCTTTTCTGATTGAGCATCAGGCGCTGTGGAAACCTCGACCGTTCACTCACCTACAACTTCCATGGGAAGCGTCCTACCCGGAGTTGTCTGCGTGGCTACGCGAGCGGTCGCTGGAAGATGCAGAACGCGCGCATAACCATCCTGCTGATCTTGTCGATGCGCCGGAGCCGTTCGCTTCATTGGCGAAGTTGTCGGCAGAGTTGAGTGCGGTCGGTGAGTTGCCGGGGCGTGCGCTTGAAGCTGCCGGACATCGCTTGAATGTCGATGTGCCCGGGCGCAAGTGGCAGCAGATCGAGGCGTTTGCCGGTCGCTTATCCTTTGCCTCGCAGCCGACGCATTGGCTGGACTGGTGCTCCGGCAAAGGGCATCTGGGACGGCGCCTGTTGGGTGCCGGGCAACAATTGACTTGCGTTGAATACGATCCGGTGCTGGTCGCCAGCGGTCAGGCACTGAGTCAGCGTCATCACTTGCAAGCCCTGCATGTCGAACAGGATGTACTCGCGGCAGACGCCCCGGCCGTATTGAACGCCGCCCACACCCCCATCGCCCTCCACGCGTGCGGTGATCTTCATGTGCGCTTGATGCAACTGGCCAGTGCCGCAGGTTGCCGGCAAATGGCGATCGCGCCCTGCTGCTACAACCGCACCAGTCGTCACGAATATCAGGCCTTGTCCTGCGCAGCATCGGCATCACTCCTACACCTGTCGCTGGAAGATCTGGCGTTGCCGATGAGCGAAACCGTCACCGCCGGTGCGCGCGTCCGACGTCAGCGCGACACCTCGATGGCTCGTCGCCTGGCTTTCGACCTGCTGCAACGGCAAGTGCGCGGCGTCGATGAATACCTGCCAACGCCCTCCCTGCCCAGCGCCTGGCTGGATAAACCGTTTGCGGACTATTGTCTCGATCTAGCAGCGCTGAAGGAGTTATCCACAGTCGGCTCGCCAGACTGGTCGACACTCGAAGCCGCCGGTTGGCAGCGGTTGGCCGAAGTGCGCAACCTGGAATTGCTTCGCGGATTGTTCCGCCGACCGCTGGAGCTCTGGCTGAATCTGGATCGGGCGCTTTTCCTCGCAGAACAGGGATACTTCGTACGCCTCGGCACCTTTTGCGATACCTCACTTACACCGCGTAACTTACTGCTGCTCGGCGAACTCGCTTAAAACGTTACAGCCTGTGGATAACTCTGTTGATAGATTTGCGGTGGATCCAATATCTGCGCCTGTTTCATCGCCTTAACGACACTGGTCATTTTTTGTTCGCATAAATAAAAACCGGTAAAACAGGGATTTGCGAACAAGATGAGAATGGGTTCACAAAACCTCGCCCAAGCAGTCCTAGCGCCTCTCAGTTGTGCATAAGCTGCCAATCAAAACGACATAACCGACGAATATTGGGCTTGCCCAGTGAATTATTGCCGGGTCCCGAAAGCCGTAACCCAACTGTACGCCCTGCATAAATGCCTCACTGCACGTGAGGTACAAAAGCTGCATATAAATTTGCGCACGGCCTGATTTTTCCGGAATGCAAAAATAGTCTGAATTCAGGGGTTTACAGGATCAACCCAATCGCTATAATCGTCGCCCACACGCCGGTATAGCTCAGTTGGTAGAGCAACTGACTTGTAATCAGTAGGTCCCGGGTTCGACTCCTGGTGCCGGCACCATACAAGGTTCCAGAGAAGGCTTTCAAAATCTCTGGAACCCCCGAAAAACCCGCCTTCTGGTGGGTTTTTTCGTTTTGGGGTTCCATCGGTTTCCGTCAGAAACTGGTGGATTCCAACCGTTTTAAGGGTAGAGTTTGGGATACAGGTCACTTCGATAAAAGGGAGTACCCTTATGTCGCGCACCACAGCTCCGCTCTCCGACGCAGCTTGCCGCTTGGCAAAATCTACAGACAGCGCCTACAAGCTTTTCGACGGCGATGGCCTCTACCTCCTAGTCCAGCCCAATGGCCGCAAAGGCTGGCGGCTCCGTTACGTCAAACCTGACGGACGCGAAGGACTGACCTCTTTCGGCAACTACCCCGTCATTGGCCTCGCCGATGCGCGCCGCAAGCGCTTGGAAGTCAAGCGAATGCTGGCGGATGGCGTTGATCCTATAGAGACCAAGCACCAAGCTAAGGCGGAAGCCGTAATCAAAGGCAGAACCTTTGAAAGCGTTGCGCTCGACTGGCATACGGAAATGTCGGCCAAGTGGGCACCAGGCCATTCCAAGACAGTGATGAGCCGCCTCAAAACCCACGTGTTCCCGCTGATCGGCGCACGCGCCATTGTTGATCTCGACACCCATGACCTTATGCAGCCCTTGGAAGCGATCAAGAAGCGCGGAACGATGGACGTTGCTTTAAGGGTACAAAACTACCTGCAGAGCATAATGCGCGAGGCAAAGCGCCTCCGGCTTATCACCATAAACCCTGCTTACGACCTCGAAGGCTCGATCAAGGCCCCGCGGGTGGTGCATCGCCCCGCTCTACCCTTATCGCGACTGCCGGAACTGCAGGAGCGGATCGACACCTATAAAGGCCGGGCACTTACTCGTCTGACGGTGATGCTGTCGCTGCATGTGTTTGTACGATCCAGCGAGCTGCGTTTCGCACGCTGGAGCGAGTTCGACCTCAAGCGCGGCACCTGGGAGATACCGGACACTCGCCCCGCGCTGGAAGGAGTACCCTTTTCCACAAGGGGTACGAAGATGGCAGGGGATATCCATTTAGTACCCTTATCGCCGCAAGCAGTGGCGCTACTCGAAAAAATCCATGCACTCACAGGCAAATTCGCATTGGTCTTCGCAGGGGATGCCAAACCCTGGAAGCCCATGTCCGAAAATACCGTGAACAACGCGCTTCGGACGATGGGATACGACACCAAAACCGATATTTGCGGGCATGGGTTTCGTTCGATGGCCTGCAGCGCATTGATCGAGTCAGGATTGTGGTCGGAGACAGCTATTGAACGGCAGATGAGCCACAAGGAACGCAACAATGTCCGCGCCGCTTACATCCACAAGGCCGAATTCATTGAGGAACGCAGGCTGATCATGAACTGGTGGAGCCGGTACCTGGAGGCGAACCGTGAAGAGCATGTCACTCCGCATGAGTTCGCTAATCAGATTGGGGCGAATGTTACCCGGATGAAGGTGAAGCGAATCAATGATTAGATCCGCCACCCAGGTCACTGAGACAGTCCTACTATGGAAGGATGCCTAAAACCTCAGGCGTCAAGATCTGAAGCCCAATCCCAGACAACAGACCTATGCCAAACACGAAGAGAGCTACTTTCAACACCCAACGAATACCACCGACGAACCCTTTATGACGCAACAAATAGCTGGCAACAATCTTCCTGTAACCATCACCGTGGCTAAACGCGTAGAGGACCGCTATCGCGAAGGCAAGCCATGCAGCACGCTCGGGATGAGGCATTGTGATTATCGTCAACGCCAAACCGACACAAACAAAACCAATGCTATTAACCTTCTTGAAATAGCTCTTGGCGATAGCTTCATCTTCATCGTCCAGAAAAAAATTCGGTCTCATTGATATGCTCCTTTTGAGATCACAGTGCCGATCACCATGTCATCCAGTCACAGATTAAAAACTCTCTCTGACCGTTTCCACCCAAAGCAGGTGCATTTCCCCGCAATTGACAGGAGCATGTGATTCCACACGAATTCGCGAGCCAGACCGGCGCGAACGAACGTCACTCGCCTAAAAGCAAAACGTGGCGCAACCGAGTAAGCGCTCGACCTTCATATCTCAGTGATCCGCCTGTCCACGCGGGTCCATCCGAGCAGGGCTGCAAAGCCGCCCTGCTTGGATGGACCTCACTTAAAAAATCTAAAGCCCACACAACTGTCTGTGGAAAACCACTGATTTCCACCGGTGGATAATTTCATCCACAGCCGCAGAACTCCCGAAAATTCGAGCCTTGACCCGAATTATCCACAGGCGTAGAAAAGATCAGGCAAAGCGCTGTCGTTGACAGCAACCCAGGTAGCCAGAACCTTTAAGGCTACGCCACACCGTGGTGGTTCTCCCAAAGTGCGATTAGCGTCCGGCGGCTCGCACGGTCACAGCGATGTGATGGATGCCTACTTTTACCAGTGTGCCCACTGCGGCAACTTCCCCCTTTCATAGCTGGCCTGCAGCAACCTATCCGCTTGGCCATTTCATTGCGCCAACCTGCGCCCCTCTCTTTCTCTCGGAAAGAGACGGGCGCTCCTACCACTGCTGCAGCCCACCTCGTACAAGGCATTGCGGCATTTCCCCTCGTGACAATCGGCGTGACAAACACCGAAGTCACCAGCAACAGCGATGCAGATGATGGTGCCGCAGCCCAGGGAATGGACTGCACCTGACTGACAGTCAGGCATGCCCCGGTCATCGCTTCACTGCCTTCACCTGACTCTGGATCTCGCGGCGCTGGTCTCGTCAGCCAGTGCAGTCTCCACCCGCCCACCGCTATCGGTGTTCAGGAGGCCAGATCATGAGACGCCCAAGCTCCCGGTCGTAAGGAGCCGTCAGTCCCGCGTTAGTGGACAGCCCTCACAGGTCGCAGGGGCCTTGATCCCTGATAACACTCAACATTCGTGGCGGGATGACGTGGGGAAGGTTTTAAAAGTTTTGGCTTTGAGCGGAGTTCGATCATGGCACTAGTAGGTAAACGTGACGGGCGCAATTATGGCTATGGTCGGCAAATGAGTTATGCCGGGCCGCAGGCGTTAAAAGACATGTTCAGCGGAGGGCATTACGGGACCGTCAAAGCGCATAGTGATCGTTGGCAGGCATTCGTGCGCTGGTGCCACTCAGACGATGGACCAGGACTCAACGATGCACGGCATATAGATCGCCAGATCTTGTCGGATTACGCGGCGCATCTGCGTCATTTAGTCGAGCGCGGCGACCTCACTATCGCCACCGCACAAAATCGATTATCCAGCGTGAACCGGACCATGGCAGCGCTTCGCGGTGATCAGAGCGTGAAAGTGCCGAGTCCGAGCAAGGCGCTGGAAATGCAGCGCACCACAATCCGCACGACAGTTCCACAAGGCCAGGATCGCGAACACGTGATGCGCATCCTAGATGCGCTCCGCAAACAGCATCCTCGTGCCGCCGCCATCGCACAGTTGGCACGCACCACAGGGATGCGCCTGCGCGAAGCCATCTTAGCCGACCTACCGCGTCTTCAACGGGAGGTCGAACACTACGACAAGATCAACATTCAGGATGGCACCAAAGGAGGTCGCTCGGGAGCGTCAACACCTCGCTGGATAGTCGCAAATGATCATATTCGCGAAGCATTGAACTACGCCGAGCATGTGTCGCCCACCGGTAGTCGCAACCTGCTGGCACCTAATGAAAGCTATCGAGACTTTCAGCGGGAAGTCGTCCGCCTCGCACGGTGCATCCTGCAGACCCATCACCTCAAAGGCTTCCACGAATTGCGGGCGGCCTATGCGTGTGAACTCTATGAGCAGATCACCCAGCATCCCGCGCCCATCAATGGCGGCCATTGCTATCAACTGGACCAGCGATTGGATCGTGAAGCTCGGGCGCAAATCAGCTATGAACTTGGTCACGGGCGTATCGACATAGTGTCGGCGTACATCGGAGGCCGAGCATGAGCGAAGCATTCGAAATGGAGCTGTTTCTGGCGGGCGTCCTGAGCGGGTCGCATTCCACGCGCCAGCGCCATATTCGGCAGGCTAAGGCTATCCAAAATGCAATTGCAGACCGCTGGCATCGAGACAACCCGTGGACGTGGCAGCGGAAGCACCTCGTGTGGCTTTTAAGTCACCACGTGAATGGGCATGCGGAACCATCACGCTATTACTTTGTGCTGACGATACGGTTGATCACGAAGCGATTAGGAAAGTCATGGCAGTTCAGCCATAAGGCGAAGGACGCTAATCGCCATTATCTTCGTCTCCCAGGTTCTTGAGAATTTTCCAGCCGCTCAACCCGCATCCCGCATCCCGCATCCCGCGCGGGGCACGCATCCCTGCTAGTTGTTCATCAGTGGATGAATTTACCTTAATCGGTCTGCTCCACCGCAGTTCGACCCGTTCGTTCTGAGTCCTCTCATGCTCGATGTCGTCGTGAAGAACGTCCACCACCAAGCAACTCACACTTGGCCACTCGTCTTGGCCAGATCGGCGAGATAGCGTGAAAGGTCTTCCGACAGATTCAGGGATATCCCGATCCTGGCCGCCTCGATGGAGGAAGGTTGTTGGGCATCTTAAACCGGCAAACGCTCACTTGAATTTGCAGGTCATCGCGAGGCGCTTCTCGACGTCTCCCGTTTTTAGGCTGATTTAGCTTTCCGGGCGACGTGGCTAGCATCAAGTCAGTATATCCACGCTGGGAGCTCTAAGGGCTTGATAACACACAGCATTCGTGGTCGGATCAATGACCGAGTCGATAATCGGTTTAGACTCAAGCCCTTGAATAATTTGAAGGAGCAACCCTAAACAGCATCGGAGGTTGAATATTGGCCCCATCTAATGGCACACTGACACTAATGAGCAGATGAAAGTATATATTAAAGCTAGACATCCAATCATCATAAAAGTATAGGCAGATAGTAGGGATATTTACTTCAAGCTTCAAGGCAGTAGAAGGAGAAAGTGCGGTGATGGAATATATAAAACCTTGGAAAGAGACTTTATCAGATGTCCGAGAACGAAAGCGTATGGAGAAAGCCACGCCGTCGTACTCTCAACATCGACACGATTTAACGCGCATGCAACAAACACTTTCATTTATGCTTTGTCTTTTTTTCGTGCCCCCTGCTGGCATACTCCATCTTTTATCACCACTCTATACAGTAATTAAAGGCTGGGGAACAACAAACCGGCGCATTGCAGTGTCGACAACATGATGAACAACAGCATGCCCAACACAGCGCAAAAAAATAGTACTCTGATTCTAAATATAAGACATATGCGCTTAACAACAACGCTAGCCACATTGACTCTGGCTTTAATTATTAGTCTTTATGCCATCAAGACTCTTGCAGAAACATCCAACACCGAAACAAAAGAACAAAATCAAGAAGAGTTAAGTCTGACAAATCACAACAACGTGAAAGACTATCTTCTTATTCAGGAGATCGTCCAGTCGATGACTCCCAAAGCGGATTCCAGCACACGAGATCTCGCACTGGAAGTAAAACTCCAAGCTGAAAAAATAAAAAATCTAGAGAAAGAAGTCTCAGAGTTAAGAAAACCTGACGATAACAGCGTGGCCACGCTTTTATTATCCGCTGTATCAGTAATCATCACTGTACTTGGAGTACTTATTGCGATACTAGCAATACTTGGGTATCGAAACATCAAGAACGAAGCTATTAAAGACGCTCGAAAAACCGCAAAAGAAACTGTAAAAATAGTCGCCAAAGAAGAAATTCCGAGAGCAACAGAAGAGAATATAATTAAGCTAATCGAAGAAAACAGATTCGACAGATTAATTCAAAACGCTGTGGAAAATATTGTATATCGAGATACTTCAATGTCGGATGAAGTTGCAGATGAGGAGCGGTCAAATTGAGAACTTCGCCAGAATGGAACTCTTTGAGCGATCATCAAAGAACCGTCATATCTTCGCATCAAACTAATCTGCCAGTGGCGGTCGGAGCAATCGCCAAGGATCTCGGATTAACCATCCTTAAATCTACTATGCCAGGTTCAATTTCAGGAGAAATAAGGGAGACGGAGGGAGTTATTACGATCAAGGTTAATCGCCACGATGTTAAAGAAAGGCAACGATTTACTATTGCGCATGAAATCGCGCATTTTTTGCTACATCGTGAACGTCTCGCTGGCGGCATCACAGATGATGTACTTTATCGCTCGAGACTCTCGGATGATCTGGAAAGAGAAGCCAATAGATTAGCGGCAGATATAATAATGCCTGCATCGCTTATCCAAGAAGCGCTAACTATGCATGGCGCGCTAAAACCAGATGAACGATATAAAAAAATCGCTGAGCTCGCCCAAGTATCGCTCGCCGCAATAAAAATTAGGACGGGGAAAAAATAGTTTATGCAAGATACATTTCCAAATTGGGAATACATACCGATCTTAGCAATAAGTCTTGCTGAAATGACGGCGATTGCACAACTCCCCGACAAAGACAAAGATGAACTACTTCCGCTCTTTTCCCTGAGAGGATGGGTTAGTGCTCATCGCCTGGAAAACTCACTCAAGAAAATTGAGGAGTCCATAGGAAACCGTCCTTGGATCTCAGATATCGACGAAAAATTTCTTTCCGAAAATAAAGTATTCCTGTTCACAGGAGAATATCCCGAAAAACCCGTGTATCAAGAATTAGTGCAGCTTTTAGACCCTAGTAACAGTTATGACAATTGGTACAGTTTCATAAAAAGCCAAAAAAATGCGATCCCTTGCCTTCGACATGAAAGCCTACAAGATATTGAGAGCCAGATTAACAAGCTGTCATCCCTTGACAGAGGGTTAGTCTTGAGGATCTGTCCAAACGAGCTAAATATTGAGAAGCATCAACGCTTGGTTACCGCTCTCAATGTTACTAAAGCGGAAAATGTTCTTATTATTTACGATCTAGGTGGGATCGACGTAAATTTCCATGAGAGGATTCCGCTTTTAGAAAGGCTGATGCTAGAAGCAAAACGCCAGATTGCAAATGTTACGATATCAATAAGCGCGTCCTCTTTCCCTTCAGGTTTTGCAGGGCAACATCGAGGAACCAACTCTATATACGAGAGAATTCTGTTTAATACAATAGCAGAAAAAGGAATCTTCAATCCTGTCGTTTATTCCGACAGAGGAAGCGCACGTGCAGAGAAACAAGATGGTGGTTCGGGAGTTCCTCCTCCTAGAATTGATTACCCATTAAAAAAAGATTGGAAATTCGTCAGACGAGAAGTTGACGATAACGCGCCAGACTCCAAAGCCAAACGCACGACTGCCTATATAGATATTGCAAAGGAAATCATCAGTGATGAATATTGGATTCCAGAGCTACGCCTTTGGGGCACCCAACAGATTGAAATAACCTCTGAAAATAATGAGTTCGGAATTTACAGCGCTCAAAAATCTACCGCAGTTCGCATCAACATCCATCTTTTCAACCAGCTTCATTACAATGCTATTGGGGATATAATTAACACCGATGAAGAGTGGGTGGATTGACCACTCTCTCATGCTACCTCGACTACACGTTTCAAATATGGGCTTAACAAAATCACATCGGATGGTCTGACACTGCCAAAAGCACAGATCTTGGCCAGGAACCTATTTGACGGCATGCTAAATCTCTTATAAATCCCGTCTAGAAGTATGTCTTTCACATCAGATTTAGAAATCTTATTCAACCTATTTGAGACTTCGATTTTCAGCTCATACATTGCAAGGTCGGAAGGAATTATGCCGATCCGCCTAGCTAGAAGGGAGACTTCTCTCTTCGTCATAAGTTCAAGGTAATTTTGCTTAGATATATTTTTAATCAGACGCCCCTTGCGAATCACCTTTAACCCGTCCGAGGTCACCTCCCAAACCGCCACATCATCATCAGCGATAGCGAGGACCCCTTCAACGTACTTCCCAGCAACGGCAACAATGACGCGATCGAAGTATTTTCTGTACTCTTCGAGCTGTCCCGCCAATCGAAATAACGAATCTTTTTCGCTCTTAATTTCAATTGCGACCATCTCTTGATTCCGAATATAACCAAGATCTACCCTGCGAGCTTTTCTTGCCAAGTTCATCTCACTAAAAACAAGGGACGAACAATCAATCTGCCCTGTTTTCAAAAGCTTGTCTAAAACCGTCGTTTTAATCTCTTTCTCGCCCATATTTAAACACCGCTTTCATACATTTAACCAATGCACACAACCCAATAATAAAGCATCTTTGCAGCAGACACGAAAACAAAATATTTTCAGCATTCCTGATATTTTCAGCCCCCCGAACTTTCTGGAAAATATTAATTATCCACAATATCGAAACTTAAGTATAACCTGCCTTGAAATCAATATAAAGCTAGAATTCTGCACCGCTCCAGAAAAGCCGGCAACCGCAGACGTCATCGCCACTCTTTCACTAGCACGCATAATATTTATAGCGTTTCTAGGTTATTCCCAAAATACAAATCCAATTCAACTCAAGCCAAAAATATTACAACTATCCAACTCCAAACAGCACGCATTTTCTATTGATATTTTTATCTAGCATGCCATGCATTATCGCCGCATAAACGAAGTACTCCCTATTACTTTGCGCAATCCGATTAAAACGAAAATCAAATAATAAGATCAATCAGAAAGCGGGGGACATGCCACGATTATGGGATGGACCGTTTTATCAGTTAGTAAAATCGTGCGCTGCATGGGTTGAAGATATCTAGGATACGGGGGGGCAGTCCAAATGAGCTTGCAAGGTGCGTAGAAAATCCAAGGCAATTCAGTGAGGACCAGCCGCTTAAGGATAGAAATAGGGGTAAATAGGAGCTCAGCACGAACACAAGCTACTGAGATAATTACCATTTTTTGTATAGTTCGACTCCTGGTGCCGCACCATACAAAACAAAGCCCCTGCAGAAATGCAGGGGCTTTGTTGTTTCTGGGTCAGCCAAGAAGTCAACTATGGGGATCAGGCAGGATACAAATCCCGCAACGCCTCAGGATGCTGACTTGCGACCCCCAAGAGAGTCTGCACTGCACCCGCCGGTTGCCTGCGCCCCTGCTCCCAATCCTGCAAAGTCCGCGCTTATGCCTCGCAGTATCTGCACGAGCTAAGCACGGCATTGATCGATGATGTGGTGAAGTAATGGATTCGCCACCAGACAGGCATTGATGCAAACCGCCATTCGAAGCCCTCGTTGATGCGAGGGCTTTTTTGCATTTCAGGCCTGCCGAAAACATGCAGGCCTTCCTCAAGCCCCTTGGTGCGTGGACATATCCGACTTCCCTCCTGCATCTATCCAGATAACCCGCCAGCCACTGGAGCGTTCTTTGCCAACCCATCGGCTGCCCAGCAGCCAAACGGGAACTAACGCCGAGCGCAACACTCACTTACAAAGCGCGGCGCTATAGAAGAGTCATCTCGCTTCATCACGTCAGCACAACGGACTGAATGCATGACATGGACCAAGAGACCATCGATGAACTCAACATCAGAAACGCCAAACGGCTCCGCACGTTCGCAAATCAGGGACTTTTCTGACTGTCGAAACATTGCTCAAGGCGCTGTATTCATTATCGCGTCTGGTAACTCCGCGAAGGACTTTCCCATTGAACAGTTTGCCTATATCCCGATGATCACGGTGAACGGCGCGATATCCATGTTCATGGGAACAGGCATCAAGCCGTTCTTCTACGCATGCACCGACACCAGTTTTTCGCTACAACAGCCTGACTTGTTTGCCTATGCGATGCGCACCAGTCAGCGAGTAGCTCTCTGGGCTCGCCAGGCCCAGGAACCCGCCGTTGAACCGACAGGTGATCTCTATCTTCTGAAGAAAGCGCCCAAACCAACCCTGACTGAATGGCTACTTCGCAACAACCAGGATCTGGTACGTAATCGAGCTGTTTGGGGTAGTCGAAACCGCAGTATCGGGTTCAGCAAAAACCTGGCCCATGTTTTTTTTGATGCCCGCACAGTCTTGTATCTCGCACTCCAACTTGCCTATCACGCAGGCTTTTCAAAGGTGATTTTGGTGGGAGCGGATATGAACCAGTCCGCGGGGCGCTTTTACGAGACTGATGGAAGCTCTATCTCGCCGTGCGGTCTGAATCAGCATTTTCATTCCAGAATACTTCCATCTCTGAAACTCATGTCCGACAAAGTCATCGACAGTAAATTTGCCGTTTACAACTTGTCGCCCTCTTCGCGAATTCCATCCAGCGTCATTCCCGTCACAACGCTCGACGAAGTCAAAGCGATAATTCAGACCTGACTGATCTCAAATACAAACGAAATTCTGCCCTCACTTGCGCTCCAGACATAGCGCAAATGCTTGCCCTGCTTCGGAATCGATACCGCCGGCGGCCGAAACGCCGCAACGCACTCATGCCCGGGCAACCGCACGCTGTTATAGAGCAAGCCCCACGACTCGGCGTCGCGCAGTTGTTGCGCGAACAGTTGTGATGGGCCATAGGCTTCAGGATCAGGCTGATGCAGATGATCAAAGCCATGGCGAACGTCATGCAGCGGCTTGATCACCTGATTGATGTAAGTACGCATGGTCAATTCGAGATCGGCTTCCTGGGTCGCCGCGAGAAAGCGTTCCTGATGAAAACAGGTTTCAGCGATGGCCGCACTCTGGCTGCTGGCGGCGTAATAGACGCCGAAGGTGCCGTCACTGAAACGGCTGCGTTTGCCGACGTGAGTGAACGCGGCCATCACCGGGCTGGAACCGGGGCCGGACAGGCGATCTTCGGGACGTACGCGGGCGAGAACACCGGCCTGTTCTATCAGGCGATCATTAGTCAACGCTTCGATGGCGTAGGCAACTTCAAGGTCCTCCGGATCGAGGACATCTTCGAACAGTGCAATCGGCGGGAAGCTGCTGTTGACGATGCGATACGCCCGCGGCCATGGCACATCCACCGGCGCCGGCGCTTTCAACCGCGCACTCCGTCGAGGTAGCGGCGTACATCGGCGATATCGACCACCCGGCCCGCCAGCATGTAATCCAGCGCGGTTTTGCCATTGAACGGTGCCGCCGTGTTGGGGCTGCTAACCCAATCGTAGGCGCGCTCGCGGCTATTGCTGAAGATGATGCTCAGCGCCTTGTGAATGCCCATCAGATAAGAGATGCGCTCGAGGGTGTCATGGGGCAGGCGGATTTTTGGCAGGTGTTTGTATTTATAGAACGTGGTGTTACCGACTCCTCCGAGCAGGGTGCGTTGTTGCTCGGCGTTGCAGCCCCAGTGCTCCATGAGGTTGAAGAAGAACTTCAACGCAACGCGCCCGGCTTCGGGGGCGTCGAGTTGTTCGCGTGGGGTGAGAGCTGGGGATGAGGTAGGCATACACGCCTCCTGATTTTTTGTCTTAGCTGAAGACTAGTACATAACTGTAATTCTTTAGTATTTTGATACACAAGCGAACGAATTGTAACAATCAAACGCACGGAAGCCGGAGTTAAGCCGGCTTATGTATTTCTGCGCTATTGAAACAGTTCTGAATGACTCCCTAAATCCACGAACGTGATCAGGTCTGGACGCGTGTTCTCGTAAACCATCAGAAAATCGCCACCGATATGACACTCGCGGAATCCAGACCAATCTCCAGTCAGCGCATGATCCAGATATTCTGCCGGTAACTGCTGCCCCAGGAACAACATTGCCATCACCTTCCGAACGTCGTTCATATCTCGCCTTCCGGCACGGTTGTAACGATCCCAAGACTTCTTGAATTCAGAAGTCTGTGCACACTGTTTAGGTCGATCAGCGCGTTTTTGTGTTTTCTCCTGTTTCGCCATCAGCATTCCTCAGCATGTCGTCTATCGAGTCGAAACGCTGACGGATTTCTCGTGCTTCCATCATTGCGCGGGCCGTCTTCTCCGATGGAACTCGCACCTCGAAGGGAAGCCCCTGAGTAGCAACAACCTGTCGCAGAAAAAGTCGCATCGCGTCACTAATGCTCAGCCCGCAAGCGTTCAAGACTTCAGTAGCACGCGCTTTCAAATCCTCATCAATGCGGCAGCGCACATCGGTAGTTTTCAGTAGTGCAGCCATTTCAATTACCTCATCGTGGTTTTGTAGCTACATCAGCGCTACCTCTGCATTGTGTTCGGAGTGATCTTCGTCGGTCAACGCGAAGTTGATAGGTGGTTATCTACTACCATGGCTCGCATGCCAGACATCCATTTCAACTCCTTTGACTGTTGGGCGCTATCAGCTAAATCGTTACTTTACCCGAGACCTATCTGCGTATGACGCAGGCAAAAAGCTAGGAAGATGTAAGCTGTTTCTCTTCGAAAAGAATCTCCCCGCGCACCAAAACCACGCACTTTTTTGACCTTCATCACCCCCACTTCACCGAAAACCCCGATCCTCTGTCAGCCTCCAGCCATCGGCGGGGAAATCAATTCGCTACTAAATCCGCGACAACTATGCTCAGGTGCAGGAATATAGCCGGCATATGGCGCCGTTTCGGTCGTTTCGTAAACAACAATACCCAGCCCACTTCAGAGGGCATTACCCATGGATAGCAGAACCTTACGCAACCTCATGCGCATCGTGCAGACCGGCTCGTTGTCGGCCGCAGCCGAGCATTCGTGCCTGACCGTGCAGGCGTTGGCCGCACAGTTGAACAAGGTCGAAGAGCAGTTCGGTTTCCGCTTGTTTCGCCGTTCCAACAAAGGCCTGACGCTGACGCCGCAAGGCACGGAGCTCACGCCCTACATTGACAAAGTGTTGATCGCCACGCGACAGATGGAAGAAAAGGTCGAAGCGCTGAAGGTGCCAGGGCAGCGGACGTTGAAGGTGGCGTTGAACAACACCCTGTCGCCTGATTTCAACCGACGCATGATCGGACGCCTGATCGAGGTGTTTCCCGATTATCAGATGGAGTTCAGCTACGCCGAGTCGATGGAAAACCTCAGCAAGCTGAAGAACGAAGATTTCGACCTTGCCGTGCTGATCGGCCCGCAGCGGCCGGGGCTGCCGAGCATCGTCCTGCCGGATGTGCAGGTGCAGGTGGTCGGTGCGCATTGCGGTCAGGAAAACGATCCGCTGACCTTGCTGGGCAACAAGTTTCAGGTGCGTCCTGCGGAAGATTGTCCGTATTCCCACAGCTTTTTGCGTTTTCTCGACGCCGGGCTTGGCAACCACGAGAACGGCCAGCGCATGGTCTATTCCTGCAGCGAAACCCTGACGCTGTCGTTGATCACGCAGATGGATGCGGTCGGCATGGTCTCGCGTGAAGCGGCGCAGAAGAACGGACTGACGATTTTTCCCGGTTTCGAGGATTTCCTCGAAGTGCGCCTGGCGGTAAACAATCCGGAGCTGTCGCACCAGGCGCTGAACGACGTCGTTGATCTGCCCCTACATGAACGAGCCGAGCGCAATGTACGCAGCCGTCCCCACCGCCACACTGAGAAAGAGGTTTTTGCTGAAATACGCACATAGCAACGTCGGAATCGCAGCATAGAATTCCGGGCGATCGAGCTGGATCTGCCGGTCCTTGATCAACAAGGGCGTGAGGCTGATCGCAGCGACGATCGCCACCGGCAGATATTCCAGCGCCCGCGCCACGAAGGGCGGCCAGTGGTCGGTGTTGATCTGCAGCGGCAAGGCGCGCGGCAGGAAGGTCACCGCCATCATCAGCACCACCACCAGAATCAGGAACGTTTGGTCAGGCATACACCCACTCCGCAGCCCACAAACGTGGCGATAAATACGTTGAAGGGCGAACTGCCGATCAGGCTCAGCGCGCCCATGCAGACCACGGCAGCAGCGGCCGCAATCAATTTGTTACGCGTGTTGCACAGCGAGACCAGCACGTAGAGCATCATCGCCGTCAGCGCGTAATCGAGCTGATATTTGATCAAGTGCGCCGCGTACTGCGCGCAGACCGCACCGAGCAAACCGCCGAGCACCCACGAGGTGTGGCAGAACAGATTGAAACCGATCAGGTAACGCACGTTGACCGGTGCGCCCGTGCCGAGTTTGACGCTATGAAAGGCGAAGGATTCATCCGTCAGGCCACCGGCGTAAGCCCAACGCTCCATGCGGCTCAAGCCCAATGCACGCAGGGCTTTGGCCATGTACACCGACATCAGCATGTGCCGCGCATTGATCAGGAAAGTGGTCAGCACAATGGTGGTCAGCGATGCGCCGCTGGAGATCAGCGCCAGCGCGGCGAATTGCGAAGCGCCGGCATAGACAAACAAGCACATCGCCACCGGCAGCCACATCGGCAGGCCGGCGTTGACCGCCATCAGCCCGAAGACAAACGACACGGTGAAATACCCGGCGACCACCGGGCTGGCTTCGGCAAACGTGCGCGACGGCTGATGAGTCGCCATCAGCGGCGCGCTGCCGGACCTTTCATTCATAGATCCCTCTCAAATGTTCTTTCGCCGTGAGGCTCGCAAAAACCCTGGGCGGTCCAGAATCGCTTGCCCGCGAGGTTAGCATCGTCGACGAACAGAAACATCCGCAGCACCCCGACCCGTTTCATGTCGGACGACGCTGCTTCGACCAGACGCTGGCCAACGCCCTGGCTGCGGTAACGCGGGCTCACGGCCAGATGGTTGATCGTGCCGCGACTGCCGAGCATGCCGCCGAGCACCGCGCCGACGATCTCGCCCTCGACATCGAAAGCCAGGTACGCCGTGGTGGTTTTCTGGATCAACACGCCGCGCAGGCATTTGGCGTCCTGCCATTCGCAGAACGACACTTCGTCGAACTGGCGGAAGAAGCGCTCCATGCGTTGCGCATCCTTGGCGGTGGCGCGGCGCAGTACCACTGGCGTCGAGCACTCGACGCCGTCGATTGGGGTGATCTGATTAGCGAACAATGTCGAAAGCGGTCCCGGGCCGCGAGAAGGAAATCGCCAGAATCTGCCGGTACGCCATGGCATGGGTGTGGGTGTTGCGCGCCGGGGTCACGTAATGGCGCATGTCGCGATCAAGGAAATAGGTGGTATCGAGAATTTCCTCATAGGTGGTCGCCGCCAGCTGTTGCTGATGAATGTCATACAAACGACTCTCAGCGCCCTCGACATTATTGCGCCCCCAGAAGTGCACGCCGCTGAATGGATAGCCGTCGCAATGAATGCCTTCAGGGGTGATTTCCAGCTGCTTGCCGGGTTTGATCTCAATGCGGATCTGATGGATCTGGCACTGCCAGATTTCATCGTGCACCTCTTCCGGCAGGACACTTTTGTACACTTCGAAATCGGTGTCGATCAGGCTGCGCATCACCGGCGAAGAGATCACTTCTTCGGAAAAGTCCTGAAAGTGTCGTACCACGCCACCGACGTAAGCGTTGTTCTCTTTCGATTGCACGTAAGCGCGGTGCTCAAGTTGCTTGAGTTCACGGGTTTTCGGGTTGTATTCAAAGTCGCTGTAACGACGGTAGCGCATGCCGGCTTCGGCCTGACCGTAGTAGCTGTCAGGCTCCATGTTTTCCCAACTTTTGGTCAGTCTGACGAAGTCGGCAAAATGACCGTAGAGATTGAAGTCACCACCCTGGACGTTGACAAACTTGTCGCGCCGTAGCGATTCGCCCACTTCTCTGTTCAAAACGATCATTACCAAATTCTCCGCTGCGTTGAACGCCCTAATCTATTGGGTGGAGAATTTGCGTCCATGAGAAAGAATTTCAGGCATTTGAAGCACTGCTTGAAACGGAATCTGCAGCGCTTGAAAAACGACTTTTACATGACAAGAACACCGGTTATTTGCGGTTTTCGCTGAAAAACCGGCGAAAAAAACCCCGAACGAATCGGGGTTTTCTCATTTTTCTTACAGCGGATCGATCATCAGAAGATGTTGATCGGATAGTCCACGAATACACGCAGTTCGTTACCGCTGACGTTGTACTCGCTGGATTTCTGCGACACGCGCAGGATCGAACTGCGCAACTTCACGCTCAGGTCTTTGGCCGGGCCACTTTGCACGACGTACTTGAACTGGTTGAAGATCTCGCGCTCGGTGCCGCCTTCGCTGGTGGACGTGGTGATGTTGTCGCCGCGCACGTAAGCGAAGTTGTAGCTCAGACCCGGAACGCCGAACGAACCAAAGTCCAGGCCGTAACCCAGCTGCCAGCTGCGTTCGTCTTCGGCGTTGAAGTCAGACCAGTAGGAGTTGGCCAGGTAGATGGAGTTACCACCGTCGCCGAAACGACCCTGGTCTTTCTGGTAGCCGCCATAGGCGTAGCCCAGGTTGCTGTCGCCAGTGGAACGCTGATGCGCCACGGTGAACGAGTGCGGGCCGGTGGCGAAAGTGGCTGCCAGGCTCCAGATCTTGTTGTCGCGACCAGTGACGATGCTTTCGCCCGGCACGGTGTTTTCGCGTACGTACGAGCTGTCCAGCTTGGTGCGATAGCCGTTGAAGTCCAGGGTCAGGGACTGATCCTTGTTGAACGGAATCACATAGTTGGCGTTCACGTACTGTTTCTTCAAGACGTCTTCAACGTCGGACGCATACAGCGCGCCTTTGAAGTGTTCGGTGAACTGATAGCTGCCGCCCAAGACGTTGATCGACTTCAGACCGCCGCTGTCACGGCCTTCATCGCTCTTGCGCGACTCGGCGGTGAATCGGCCGGCGTTCAATTCCAGGCCTTGGATCTCACGGGAGGTGATCAAAGTACCGGTATAGCTTTCCGGCAGCAGACGCACGTTGTCGTAGCTCAGCACCGGCAGGGCCGGCATCTGGTCCCCGTAGGTCAGTACGGTGTTGGATACGCGAAACTTGACCGCAGCACCGCCCTTGGCGATGTCGTGGTTCGCACGACCGTCATTTTCCTGTTTGAAGAAGTCGATGCCGCCGGCGCCGCTACGGCCCTTGCCGCCGTCCAGGCGCAATGCGTACAGACCGAAAGCGTCCACGCCGACACCGACGGTGCCTTGAGTGAAGCCCGACGAGAACGTCCCGATGGCCGCTTGGCCCCATTCGGCCTTGTCCTTGTTACCGTCTTTGTAATCACGATTGATGTAGGCGTTGCGCAGCAGCACTTTCAGGCTGCTGTCTTCAACGAAACCCTTGGATTCGGCCTGGTCGTTAGCCATGGCCTGTGTAGCACTCAAGATCCCCAGTGCGATCAGACTGATTCGCTTGTTCAACATTTTGTTTTCCTTATTACGGGTTGAAACGCGCTGTGTCGAACGGCTGAAACGGCGCTTTCTGCACTCTTGTATTCACCCCGAAACAAAAAAGCCCGCCGACGTTCACGTCATGGCGGGCCTGCTCCTTATTTTGAGTCATGGCGGTTAGCCACAGGCGTTGGGCCGAATCGTAGCCGCGCCCTGAACTGTGTGTCAATTTCAAGAATCGTCTTTAAATAGGCGAAAAACGTCTAAGAAACGTATTTTTTTTGCTGGGCAGTTGCAGAAAAAACGGATTAAACAGGGAGTTTGAACTGTGGGAGCGAGCCTGCTCGCGAAGCGCTGGATCAGTCAACAAAGTCACTGGCAGTGCTGACGCCTTCGCGAGCAGGCTCGCTCCCACTTTTGAATACCTGTGGATAAAAATCAGGCAAAAAAAGCGCCGCCATCCCGGCAGCGCTTTTACCAATCCCTATTGTTCTTATCCTTCCATCACATCCCACAAGGCTTCCAGCTCGGCCTCGCTGAACAGGCCAGCGGGGTAGCGCTCGATCATCATCCGGCGCGGATCAGGTTGTCTGATCTGACGCGTTCCATTGGACTTCAACCAGTGCGCGACAAGCTGGAGCGATTCGCCGTTGACGGCCATGGGATGCACAGTCCGCTCGCTGATTACGTTCACTTCGGCGTTCATTTCAGCGCTCTCTCCCCGTTCGTGAGCGGCTACGTTATCCAAGGTTTGTGACAGAACTGTTGAAGTTCCCCTCCCTCCCTAGTGCATCAGGAGCAATACAAGAGCTATGCCAAGGCGACCCGAATGTCGAACGGCGGATACAAACAAGCCCGCGGTCCTGACGGGCCGCGGGCTTGCTTTGATGCTGAGCGAGCTAATCATTGCCTGGCTGATTTGTGAATCAACTCAAGCTGTTACGACTCAACTCACTCTTTGTGCGGCGCTGGCTGCTGTTGGGTAAGGCAGTGAATATTGCCGCCACCCAGTAACAGTTCGCGGCCCGGCACCATCACGACTTCGTGCTGCGGAAACAGCTTCTGCAGGATTTCCCTGGCCGGGGCGTCCTTCGGGTCGTCGAAGCTCGGCGCGATGATCCCACCGTTGACGATCAGAAAGTTCACGTAGGAACCGGCCAGACGCACGGAAGGATTGCGCTCCTGCGAACCGTCCACCGCATCGACGCCGGCACACTCTTCTTCGGTCGCGTACAGCGGCCCAGGAATCGGCATTTTGTGCACCGTGAACGGGCGGCCCTTGGCGTCGGTGCTGCTTTGCAGCACTTTCATTGCCGCCTGGCAGCGCGGGTAGTTCGGATCCTGCGGATCATCGGTCCACGCCAGCAGCACTTCGCCCGGACGCACGTAGCAGCAGAAGTTATCCACATGGCCGTCGGTTTCATCGTTGAACAAGCCATCCGGCAACCAGATGATCTTGTCCACAGACAGGTTGTCGCTGAGTACGGCTTCGATTTCTTCGCGGCTCAGGTGCGGGTTGCGATTGCGGTTGAGCAGGCATTCTTCGGTGGTGATCAGCGTGCCTTCGCCGTCGACATGAATCGAACCGCCTTCGAGCACGAAACCTTCGGTGCGGTAACGCGGGCTGCGCTCGATCTCGAGGATCTTGCCGCCGACCTGCGAATCACGGTTCCACGGTGCATACAGGCCGCCATCGAAACCACCCCAGGCGTTGAAATCCCAGTTCACACCGCGCACTTCGCCCTGGTTATTGATCACGAAGGTCGGGCCGCTGTCGCGAACCCAGGCGTCGTCGCTGGACATTTCCACCACGCGGATATTCGGCACATCGAGGCGCGCGCGGGCGTTTTCGTATTGGCCGGCGGAGACGGCAACGGTGACCGGCTCGAAACGGGCGATGGCTTTGGCCACGGCGGCGTGCGCGGCCTGCGCCGGTTTGCCGCCCAGACGCCAGTTGTCCGGGCGCTCGGGCCAGATCATCCAGGTCTGGGTTTGTGGCGCCCACTCGGCCGGCATGTAGAAGCCGTCGGCGCGCGGGGTACTTTTCAATGTGGTCATCAGGACTCCAGGGAACCGTCGAGGGTTTTCAACGCGCCGTAAAGATTCGGCCGGCGGTCGCGGAATGAACCCCACGCGCTGCGAATATGTTCCAGCTCGTCGAGGTTGAACGTGTGCACAAGAATACCTTCTTCGGTTTTATTCAGCTCCTGCACTTTTTCGCCGAACTGGTTGGCGATGAACGACGAGCCGTAGAAGGTGATGTCGTAGCCGTCCTGCTCTTCATTGCCGATGCGGTTGCTGGCAATCAGCGGCATCAGGTTGGCGCCGGCATGGCCCTGCTGCACCCGCTGCCAGTGATCGCGTGAAGAGATGGTCTTGTCGTGCGGCTCGCTGCCGATCGCGGTTGGATAAAAGAGAATTTCCGCGCCTTGCAGGGCCATGCTGCGTGCCGCTTCCGGGAACCACTGGTCCCAGCAGATGCCAACGCCGATTTTCGCGTAACGGGTGTTCCATACCTTGAAGCCGGTGTCGCCCGGGTTGAAGTAATACTTTTCGTGATAGCCCGGGCCGTCGGGGATGTGGCTCTTGCGATAAATCCCGAGGTTGCTGCCGTCGGCGTCGATGATCGCGATGCTGTTGAAGCGTGCACGCCCTGCCAGTTCGTAGAAGCTGATCGGCAGCACCACTTGCAGCTCTTTGGCGATTTTCCGGAAATGCTTGATGGCCACGTTTTCTTCAACCGTCGTTGCCAGTTGCAGGTAATCCGGATTGGGCTTCTGGCAAAAGTACGGCGCCTCGAACAGTTCCTGGATGAGGATGATCTGCGCGCCTTTAGCGGCGGCTTCGCGGACCAGTCTTTCAGCGGTTTCGAGGTTGGCTTCCAGGTCCCACGAACAGGCCATCTGCGTGGCGGCGACGGTAACGATACGGCTCATGAATCATCTCCGGGCTAGTGCTTTGACGGTTGAAGAATTCGACCGAAAAGAAAACGCGCGCACCGGACAAAAGATCGCCATGCCGGAGCAATGGCGACTTTATAACCGATAAATATCGGCTTTAGAAGCTGTAAAGAATGAATCTTTCTATTTGAACGCCAGTTAAATCGATACAAATCGGACTTAAGACCGAAAACAAATGTGGGAGCGAGCCTGCTCGCGAATGCGCTGTGTCAGTCACCGCATGTGGCGACTGATACACAGCTTTCGCGAGCAGGCTCGCTCCCACAGGGGATGTGCGTTGCTTAAAGGCCTTCGGTAAGCACCCGATCCAGCATATCGACAAAGAAATCCACGCTCTGGCGCGACGTCACCATCGGTGGCTTGATTTTGAGGATGTTCAAATCGTCGCCCGTCGGCTGCATGAAGATCCCCAACTCGCGCAGGCGATCACACAGCAATGCAGTCTCGGCAGTTGCCGGTTCCAGCGTCTGCCGATTGCGGATCAGCTCCAGCCCGAGATAAAACCCGGAGCCGTGCACCGCGCCGACCAACGGATGTTTATCGATTAACGCTTCCAGGCGCGCCTTGAAGTGGCCGCCGACGACCTGGGCGTTTTCCCAGAGCTTTTCTTCCTCCATCACATCGAGCACCGCCATGCCGATCTGACAACTGACCGGACTGCCGCCCGCCGACGAGAAGAAATAGCCTTCGGCCTCCAGCGCCTCGGCGATTTCCCGGCGAGTGATCACCGCGCCAAGTGGCTGACCGTTACCCATGCCCTTGGCCATGGTGATGATGTCCGGCACCACGCCCTGCTCTTCGAAACCCCAGAAAAAATGGCCCATGCGCCCGTAACCGACCTGCACTTCGTCAGCGATGCATACTCCACCCTGCGCGCGGACCTTTTCATACACCTGCGGCAAATAGCCCGGTGGTAAAGAAATACCCCCGGCATTGCCGTAGACCGGCTCGCAGATGAAACCGGCCAGTTGCCGCTTCTGCTCGGCCAGTTTTTGCAGATGATGCTCGACGCTGCGCACGTAATCCGGCGCCGAATCGGCGCCACGGAATTCGCCGCGATACGTGTTCGGCGCCGGCACTGGGTGCACCCAGTCCGGGCGACTTCCCAGCGCTTTCGGGTTGTCGGCAATCGACGTCGATACCGCATCGGCGCCGATCGTCCAGCCGTGATACGCCTCGAGCACACTGATCATGTCGCGCCCGCCGCTGTAGGCCCAGGCCAGGCGAATCGCCAGGTCATTGGCCTCGCTGCCGCTGTTCACCAGGAACACGCGATCCATGCCCTCCGGCGCCAGCTTCAGCAAGCGTTCGGAAAATTCGGCGACCGCCGCGTAGTTGAAACGTGAATTGGTATTGAGCAACGACCACTGCCGCGCCGCGACCGCCGCCATCCGAGGGTGACCGTGGCCGAGCACGGCGACGTTGTTGAGCATGTCCAGATACGAACGGCCCTGCATGTCGATCAGCTGATTGCGCCAGCCGCGTTCAATGCGCGGTGGGTCAACGTAATAGTGTTTTTGCGTGCGGGCAAAACTGGCATCGCGGCGTTCGAGCAGGGTTTTCGCGTCCAGCTCAGGCTCGGCGTCGCAGGCCAGCCCGAGCAGCATCGCCGGTGACGGGCACAACGCCTGCCACGCCGATGCACGGGACGGCGTGCAGAACAGCGGCGCGTCGAGCTCTGCTTCTCGGCACAACTGCACAATCAGCGGCCCAGTGACTTCACCGAGTTTCTGGCCTCTATCCACTGCCACCCCATGTTCAAGAACAGGCGTCACGCCCCACAGGCGAACGCTGAACTGTGGGCCATCGAGTTGCAGCGCACCGTTTGCCGCTTGCTTCAGAATGCCGGCGAACGGTGGTTGCACTTCGGTTCCGGTCGGCACACGCAATTCGACATGCAACGGGAACGTATCCGGTTCAGTCGCACTGTCCGGGCGGGTGCGTGACAAGCGGTACTGGCCATAACGCGTCGCCGCCAGCCCATGGACCGCTGCGGCTTCTGTCAGCAAGCGCTGATCAATGCCCGGCTGCTCCCAATTACCCGCCTCGAAGTGCGGGCTCAACACGCCCAGATCGATCAGGGCGAATTCGCGCCCGACCAATCCGGGCAGCAATGGCGCAAATTCCGGTTTTTCGACCTTCGGCACGGTCTGGCCCAGGGCTGTGAGAATCGCCGCTTCCATCAGCGCCAGTGGCACCGAGGTCGCGACGCGAAAGATTTCCCACTCGTGACTGAGATTGTCGCGGCTATAGGTATTGGTGGGGTCGATGCTCACCTGTTGCTCGCCACTGAGCACCAGCACCGCCGCCCGCGCCACGATCAATGGCCACAGCGCTTGCAGCTCAGCGTACTGCAACGGATTGACCGCGTGATAAGCCTTGACCGCCGGCAGGATGACAAACGGATCGCCATCGGCGTGATGCAGCAAAGCCGCACAGGTCACCGACAGATCGGTGATACGCCAGGTGCGCACCAGATCGCCGAAGTCGATCACACCCTGCAACTGCCAATGCCGCTGGGCATCACGCGCCCAGACGACGTTGTCATCGGTGATGTCCATGTGAATCGCCTGCACCGGCAGTTTGTCCAGCAACGGCTGCAAACGGCGCTCGGCCTGCTCGGCGGCAGCGCTGATCGCCGCACGCTGCTGCGCGTCGGTGATCACCGGCAACAGATGACTGATCAAAGCGTTGGCGTGACGCGCGTCCCACTGCAGGGTGCGTTCAAGGCCCGGGTGATCGAAACCTGCCAGGGCCAGATCCATCTCGCCACAGAGTCGGCCAAACCCGGCGACCACGTCCTGGCCAAGATGATCGAAATCGGTCAACGGCTGGCCGTCGATGTACTCCAGCAAGCGCACATGCACCGTTTCGCCATTGGCTTGCAACGACAACAGATCGGCACCGTTATTGGCTGCGATGACGCGCGGCACCTTGATCGCCGAATGCTCGGCCAAGTATTTGAGCCCGGCGTGCTGGGCTTGCAACTCCACAAGAGCGTAGTCGCCACGACAGACTTTCAGCACGAAGCGTCCACGCTCGCTGTCGACGCGATAATTCAGATCCTGCTGGCTGCCCAGCGCCTGCAACGTGCCGCTGAACCCGTAATATTCGGCCAGCCATTGCAGCGCCTGCGCCTCTGAAACCTGCGGACCGGGCAAACTGGCGCGATGAATCAACGTGGCGAGCGGCATGAAACGACCCCTGAAATTTTATTAGGCGCTTATATCGCCATTGCCTTGGCGGTTACGCAACCCCTCAAGACGCTGGCCGGTGAAAGGAAAACGGCAAGATCATCGCGAAAGCCTCCCAGGCAAACTTTCCTACAAGACTTTCAGATTGTGTTTCAGCGCCGCGCTGTGCAATCTGCGCCCCGAATTCACAGCACGGATGCAAGCCCAAGTCATGTCCCATCGTCGCCTCGCCCTTACCGACAAAAAGGTTCGCAACATCCCTCGCCGCTTACGTGCATTGGCTTCTTGGGCCGCCGACTTCGAGGGATACTTTCCAGCCGACCTCACTCTCGAAGATAAATACTGGAACTGGAAAATTCCGATTCACATGGCGATGGTCGAAGGAAAACAGGCAACGACCGATCTGAAAAGGCAATGTGCCCAGCACTTGATCGACGCGGCGCAGCATCTACGCCTGGCTCGTCCTGAGCATGCGCTTGACTGCAGGGTGGTCGCAGCCATTTGTGTTCCCGGCATGTTTTCCAGCGAAATCTGTATCTATACGGATCTGGAATACCACCGCGGTCACATCCCTGCCTCCGACAGCGAATATGTCGAAACCGGCAAAAGCCTGGCTCAAGAATGGGGTCTTGTGTTGCCACAGGGCATGCGCGAACGAGGTTTGCGCTACGAGGTTGAAGGCTGGGATGGGCAGACTTATGAAGAGGAACACTGGTATTTTGGCGAGGTCGATTGACGCTCCGGCGTAGTCCGCACTCGCGCCCCGCAGCGCTTTGCGCAAGAATGTCGCCCATTCAAACCTGTCTATGGAAATCCTCATGAATGTCATCACCACCGATCTGCCCGGTGTTCTGATCATCGAACCCAAGGTGTTCGGCGACGAGCGCGGTTTTTTCTACGAGAGTTTCAATGCCAAGGCGTTTCAGGACGCCACCGGTCTGGAAACGCAGTTTGTACAGGACAACCATTCGCGCTCGCAAAAAGGCGTGCTGCGTGGTCTGCATTACCAGTTGCAGAACACCCAGGGCAAACTGGTTCGTGTGACCGCGGGTGAAGTGCTCGATGTGGCGGTGGACATCCGTCGCAGCTCGCCGCATTTCGGCAAATCGGTGGCGGTGCGCCTGTCGGCGGAAAACCATCGTCAGCTGTGGGTACCGGAAGGTTTCGCTCATGGCTTCGTGGTGCTGAGCGAGTTCGCCGAATTCCTCTACAAGACCACCAACTATTACGACCCGTCCTCCGAGCGCAGCATTCGCTGGGACGACCCGGCGCTGGGCATCGACTGGCAACTGGACGAAGCGCCGAAGCTGTCGGCCAAGGACCAGGCGGCTGCGCTGCTCAAGGACGCTGACGTCTTCGCCTGAGGCCGGGCATAATGCGCCTGTCCCTACAGGCGTATCCGGCACATGAAACCACCGCTTCCCCGCAGACCCCGCTGGCGCAGCCTCGCACTGTTGGCCATATGCCTGGCGCCGCTGCTGTGGCCGCTGGAACACCTCGCCGAGCGCTATTACCGCAGCGAACTCGCCGGGCAGAATCGCCAGACTCTCGATCTGTACGTCGCCAACCTGCTCGGCACCCTGCATCGCTACGAAGTGTTGCCGCAGATTCTCGGCGATCTGCCGGCCCTGCGCGCGGTGCTCGGTGCGCCGGACGACGGCGTTACCCAAGGCAACGCCAATCGCCTGCTGAAAAACATCGCCGCGCAGACCGGCGCTGAAGTCATGTACCTGATGGACACGTCCGGCCAGACGCTGGCGGCGTCGAACTGGGACAAACGCGACAGCTTCGTCGGCCGCAACTTCGCCTTCCGCCCGTATTTCAGCGAAGCCATGGCCGGCCGCCTCGGACGCTTCTTCGGCCTCGGCACCACTTCGGCCAAACGCGGCTACTTCTTCGCCGCTGCTGTGCGCAACGGCGAGAAAATCATCGGCGTGCTGGTGATCAAGGTCGACCTCGACCATACCGAAAGCCTGTGGGGCAAAACCCCGGAACAACTGCTGGTGACCGACCATAACGGCGTGGTCATCCTGACGTCGCGCCCGGAATGGCGTTTCCGCTCCACTCGCGCGTTGAGCGATGCCGAGCGCGCCGCGATCACCGCGATCCAGCCCTACCCGACCCGTGAACCGCGGCCGCTGAACCTGAGCGCCGACGCCTGGCTGACGCAGACCCACGACATCGCCGAAACCGGCTGGAGCGTCAGCATTCTCGCCCCGCGCACGCTGATCGATCGTCCGGTGCGCACGGTGGTTGCGATCGGCGGCGCCACGCTGTTGGTGGTGATGCTGCTGGTGGGTTTGATGATGCAACGTCGCCGGCATTATCTGGAGCGCATCGCCTTCGAGGCCAAGGCGCGCCGCGAACTGGAAGGCCGGGTGGCCGAACGTACCAGCGATCTGGAAGGCCTCAACCGGCGTTTGAAGCAGGAAGTGCTCGAGCGTGAGCAGGCGCAGCAGGAGCTGGTACGCGCCCAGGACGATCTGGTTCAGGCCGGCAAACTGTCGGCGCTGGGGACCATGTCGGCAAGCATCAGTCACGAACTCAATCAGCCGCTGGCGGCGATTCGCAGCTATGCGGAAAACGCCGAAGTACTGCTCGATCATCAGCGCACCGAGGACGCGCGCGGCAACCTCAAGCTGATCAGCGAACTGACCGGGCGCATGGCCTCGATCATCGCCCACCTGCGCGCCTTCGCCCGCCGTGATCGCCACGCACCGGAAAGCGTTGCCCTGCAACCGGCGCTGGATGATGCGCTGGCATTGCTGGCCAAACGTCGGCGCAGCATGGAAGTCGAACTGATCCGCGACTTGCCCGCAGCCACGCTGTGGGTCGAGGCCGGCGAAACCCGCTTGCGTCAGGTGCTGGGCAATCTGCTGGCCAACGCCCTCGATGCGCTCACCGAAAAAGGCCCGCCGCGCAAATTGTGGCTGAGTGCCGAAGCCACCGCCGACGGCGTCAATCTGTACATTCGCGACAACGGCCCCGGGTTCTGCATGGAAGCTCTTGGCCGCGCCAGCGAGCCCTTTTACACCACCAAGACCCGCACCCAGGGTCTGGGTCTGGGACTGGCCATTTGTGAAACGCTGATGCGCGCCTTTGGTGGCGAGCTGTCGTTCGCCAACCACAAGCAAGGCGGCGCCCTGATCACCCTGCGCCTGCGCGCCGGCGCGCCCGGAGTCAGCCTGCAACCGTCAGAGGATCGAAGTGCATGACCATCGACAATCGCATCCAGGTAGTGTTGATCGACGACGATCCGCACTTGCGCCAGGCCCTCGGCCAGACCCTGGACCTGGCCGGCCTGAAAATCCTGCCGCTGTCCGAAGCCAAGGGCCTGGCCGCGCAACTCGAGCGTGACTGGCCGGGGGTGGTGGTCAGCGACATCCGCATGCCGGGCATGGACGGCCTCGAACTGTTGAGCGAGTTGCATGCACAGGATCCGGAGTTGCCGGTGCTGCTGATCACCGGCCATGGCGACGTACCGCTGGCGGTGCAGGCGATGCGCGCCGGCGCTTACGATTTTCTGGAAAAACCCTTTGCCAGCGATGCGCTGCTCGACAGCGTCCGTCGCGCCCTCGCGCTACGGCGGCTGGTGCTGGACAACCGCAGCCTGCGTCTGGCCTTGAGCGACCGCAACGAATTGAGCGCGCGACTGGTCGGCCATTCGACGCCGATGCTGCGTCTGCGTGAGCAGATCGGTGCGCTGGCGGCGACCAAGGCTGACGTGCTGATCCTCGGAGAGACCGGTGCCGGCAAAGAGGTGGTGGCCCGCGCGCTGCACGATTTGTCGAGCCGCCGCAACGGCCCGTTCGTAGCGATCAACGCAGGCGCGCTGGCGGAATCGGTGGTGGAAAGCGAGCTGTTCGGTCACGAACCCGGCGCTTTCACCGGCGCGCAGAAACGCCGCATCGGCAAATTCGAATTCGCCAACGGCGGCACGCTGTTTCTCGACGAAATCGAAAGCATGAGCATGGACGTGCAAGTGAAGCTGCTGCGCATGCTGCAGGAGCGAGTCGTCGAGCGTCTGGGTGGCAATCAGTTGATCCCGCTGGACATCCGCGTCATCGCCGCGACCAAGGAAGATCTGCGCCAAGCGGCGGATCAGGGTCGCTTCCGCGCCGACTTGTATTACCGCCTCAACGTCGCGCCGCTGCGCATCCCGCCGCTGCGCGAAAGGGGCGAAGACGCACTGGTGCTGTTCCAGCACTACGCCGATGAAGCCAGCGCCCGCCACGGCTTGCCGCCCCACGAGCTGCAACCGGCACACCGCGCCCTGCTGCTGCGCCACACCTGGCCGGGCAATGTGCGTGAACTGCAAAATGCCGCCGAACGCTTCGCCCTCGGGCTTGAACTGGCACTGGACAACAGCGCTGATGGCAGCGGTGGCACGCCGGTAGAAGTGGTCAGTGGCGGCCTCAGCGAGCAAGTGGAAAACTTCGAGAAAACGCTGATCGCCGCCGAACTGGCGCGCTCGCACAGCTCGGTGCGCAGCCTCGCCGAAGCCTTGGGTATTCCGCGCAAGACCCTGCATGACAAGCTGCGCAAACACGGTCTGAATTTCGGCGACAGCAGCCACGGGGAAGACAACGAATGAGCAGCGCAAGCGAATACCTGCAAACGGTGCTGCATCACGACATTCCGCTGACCGCCGAGATGGGCCTCAAAGTGCTCGAGTGGAGTGAGCAGCAATTGAGCCTGCACCTGCCGCTTGCGCCCAACGTCAATCACAAGAGCACCATGTTTGGCGGCAGCCTCTACTGCGGCGCGGTGCTGGCCGGCTGGGGCTGGTTGCATCTACGTTTGCAGGAAGAAGGGATTACCGACGGACACATCGTCATTCAGGAAGGGCAGATCAGTTATCCGCTGCCGGTGACCGGGGACGCCGTGGCGATCTGCCCGGCACCGGATGCCGCGGTGTGGAAGCGCTTTGTGGCGATGTATCGGCGATACGGACGGGCGCGGTTGACGCTGGATACGCGGATCCTGAATGCGGGAAGCGAGGACGAGGCGGTGAGATTTACCGGGCAGTACGTTTTGCACCGTTGAAGATCAACAGCCCCTCACCCTAGCCCTCTCCCGAGGGAGAGGGAACCGATACGGGGATGCTACAGATTTACGTCGACCTGAAACTGCTTCGCCGAATCCACAATCGACTCGATTCTCCGGGTCGATGCATAGCGCCAGACAACTCGGTCGGCTCCCTCTCCTGGGGGAGAGGGCTGGGGTGAGGGGAATTGCGGATCAGGCAGTTAGCCTCGGGCCAACTCCAACAACCGTCCGCGCCACGCAGCCTTCGCCGGCAGCGCCAGAAAGAACTCGTTCAACAGTGATTCTCGCGGCGGATAACTGAACGCCTCGCCGCTCAGATCCAGCACCTCGCCCCCCGCGCCTTCCAGCACGCCCTGCGCTGCCGCCGTGTCCCACTGCGAAGTCGGCGCCAGTCGCGGATAGCAATCAGCAGCACCTTCGGCCAACAGACAGAACTTCAAGGAACTGCCGATATTGGCCAGTTGCAGCTCACCAAGACTGGCGCTCAACCCGGCCAGCAAACGCTCTTGCTCGGGACTTGAATGGCGACGGCTGGCCACCACGGTAAACGCCTCGCCCGGCGCAGGCACATCGCGCACCTGAATCGCCGTCGGCATACCGCCCTCGTCGCCACGCCATGCACCGAGCCCGGCACCGCCGACGTAAAAACGACCGTTGGTCGGCATCGTCACCACGCCAAATACCACCCGGCCATTTTCGATCAGCGCGATGTTGACGGTGAATTCCTCGCTACCGCTGATGAACTCCTTGGTGCCGTCCAGCGGATCCACCAGCCACCAGCGCTGCCAACCGGCGCGCACGCTTTGCGGGATGTCGGCGTCCTCTTCCGAGAGCACCGGAATGCTCGGATCCAGCGCCGTCAGCCCGGCAACGATAAGGTGATGCGCAGCCAGATCGGCAGCCGTCACCGGCGAATCATCGGACTTGGCCGTGACTTCGACGCCTGCACGCCAGAACGGCAGAATCGCCTCGCCAGCCTGCAGAGCCAAGTCAATTACCGGTGCCATCAGCGGATGGGGAAAATTCATCGAGGTATCACTCATAGCTGAACACCCCGCGCTGGCTCAGCAGGTCGCGGGTCAAATACAGCGCCGCCAAGGCGCGGCCCTCGGAAAATTGCGGATTCTGCGCCAGCGCCGACAGTTCGCGCAGGTTGACCTTGTCGACCCGCATCGGCTCCGGCTCATCGCCTTCCAACCGCTCTTCATACAGGTCGGTGGCCAGCACCACTTGGATTTTCTGGCTCATGTAACCGGGCGACAGCGACAGCTCGGTCAGATGTTCCAACTGGCGCGCGCCATAACCGGCCTCTTCCTTGAGCTCCCGCTCGGCCGCCGCCAGCACGTCCTCGCCCGGCTCGATCAGCCCTTTGGGCAGAGACAGTTCGTATTCGTCGGTGCCGCCGCAGTATTCCTCGATCAACACTGCGTGTTCGGCATCAAGCATCGCGACGATCATCACCGCGCCATAACCCGCGCCCTTGCCGACCAGACGCTCGTAAGTGCGCTCCACGCCATTGGAAAATCGCAGCTTGAGTTCTTCGACGCGAAACAGGCGACTGGTGGCGACGATCTCGCGGGCGAGTACGGTGGGTTTCTGGCGCATGCAAAGCTCCTTGGCGTGAACGCGCTACTATAACGCGGCTTTCCCGATTGTTTGCGTCGGATATCTTTTCACCGTTCGAGACGTTGCCATGCCTTCTTTACCGTGGTCCGACATCGATACCGTTCTGCTCGACATGGACGGCACGCTGCTGGATCTGCACTTCGACAACCATTTCTGGCTCGAACACCTGCCCCAGCGCTACGCCGAACTGCACGGCATCAGCCGGGCCATGGCCGAGCTGGAATTGCAGCCGCTGTTCGAGCGCCACGCCGGCCAGTTGCAGTGGTACTGCCTGGATTTCTGGAGCGCGGAACTGAAATTGTCGGTGCGTGAACTGAAACAGGAAACCGCCCACTTGATCGCCCTGCGCGCCGATGCCGATACCTTTCTCGATGCAATCAAACGCGCAGGAAAACGGGTGATCATGATCACCAATGCGCACCGCGATTCGCTGTCGTTGAAACTGGAACGGATCGAACTGGCGCCGTACTTCGAGCGGCTGATCAGCTCGCACGACTATGGTTATCCCAAGGAGAACCCGCAGTTCTGGGATGCCTTGCAGGCGGACATCGGTTTTGATCCGGCGCGCAGCCTGTTTATCGACGACACCTTGCCGATCCTCCGCAGTGCACGGGATTTTGGCGTGGCGCACTTGCTGGCGGTGAAAGAACCGGACAGCCGCAAAGGGCCGAAGGACACAGCGGAGTTTGCCGCAGTCGAGGATTACCGGGATTTGATTGCAGGGCTTTGACGTCGCGTTGCTGCCATCGCGAGCAGGCTCGCTCCCACACCGAAATACGTTTCAAATGTGGGAGCGAGCCTGCTCGCGAAAGCGCTTTCGAATGTTATTCAGGAATACGCAATACTTGTCCCGGGTAGATCTTGTCTGGATGTTTGAGCTGAGGTTTGTTGGCCTCGAAAATCTTGTTGTACTGGTTGGCGTCGCCATACACGCGCTTGGAAATCGCACTCAGCGTGTCGCCCTTCTCGACCGTGACAAATTTTGCAGCAGCGGCAACGCCACCCGTCACGGTGATCTGATCGTCCACGCCACTCACGCCGGCGACGTTACCCAGGGCCAAGAGAATCTTTTCTTTCTCTTCCTGACTCGCCGCTTCACCCGTGGCGATGACTTTCTCGCCCTCAACCTTGACCTGGATCTTCGACGTATCGATACCGGTCAGCGCTTCCTGCACGTGCTTGGTCAGCGCTGCGCTGTTGGCCTCGGCCTTGTCCGGCGTCAGTGCATCGAGAATCTTTTCACCGGCTTCTTTCAAAAAACTGAACAGGCTCATCGCATTCACTCCATGTAATAAAGGGTCAGTCGTCCAAGCCTAGACCACCCCAGCCAAACCCGGTTCCAGTCCGACCAATGACGCTGCCGCGCCGCAGGCGGTAGAATCGCCACACCCCGCCAACCGCCCGGAGCGAAGATGGACATCAAGCAACTGAAATTCCTCATCGCCCTCGACGAAACCCGCCATTTCGGCCAGGCCGCCGCGCGCTGCCACATCACCCAGCCGACTCTGTCGATGCGCTTGCGCAGCCTCGAAGAAGAACTTGATCTGCCATTGGTCAACCGTGGCCAGCGCTTCGAAGGCTTCACCGCACCGGGCGAGCGCGTGCTGGCGTGGGCGCGCACGGTGCTGGCGGCTTACGACGGCCTGCAGGCAGAAGCGGCGGCCTGTCGCGGTAACCTGATCGGTACGCTGCGCCTGGGCGTGGTGCCGCTGTCGAGCTTCGATCCGTTGCCGCTGATGCAACGTCTGCATGCGGCGCACCCGGAACTGCGCTTCGAACTGTCGTCGCTGAGCTCCGAGCAGGTGCTCGAACACTTGGCGAACAACCGCATCGACATTGGCGTGTCGTATCTGGAGCGCCTGGACAGCGAGCGCTTCGATTCGCTGGCCTTCAACGAGACGCGCATGGGCCTGCTCTATGACGAGCGCTCGTTCAACTTCGGCGAAGAACCCCTGAGCTGGGAATCGCTGATCGAACTGCCGCTGTGCATGCTCACCAGCGGCATGCACTTTCGCCAGTCCATCGACCACAACTTCCACAGCCGTGGCCTGACCCCGCAACCGCTGTTGCAAACCGACGCCGTGCATCAACTGCTGCAAGCAGTACACGGCGGTTTTTGCTGCGCGATCATGCCGCTCGATGGCGGCGCGGAAACCCTTGCTGATCACCTGCGTCTGCAACCGATCGAAAATGCCCACACCCTCGCGCCGCTGGGCCTGATCATGCGCCGTGGCGCGCCGCGTTCAGCGCTGGCGGAAGCCTGTTTCGCGCTTTATCAGAAATCGCCAAAAGACGCTTGATCGACGGTATCTATCGGTAGATCGGTAATAGCGATTAGACGCGACAACTTGCCGCGCCTAGTCTTGACCTAGATCAAACCGTCGGTGATGCCATGAACGCCAAGCGCCCAGCCTGCGCGGCGCCAGCAATTGAAACGCCCGCGCCTGCCGCCAGCCAGACCTACAGCTACAGCGATCTACCCTTTGAGGCATCGGCCAGCACCGCGCTGGCCGAGGAAGTCGCGTTGGCGATCGCCTACAACGGCATCAGCCAGGCGGTGATGCTGGTGACCCCGACCGATCTTGAAGATTTCATCGTCGGTTTCAGCCTCGGCAGCGGCATCATCGAAGACGCCAGCGATATCTACGATCTGCAACTGACAGGCGCAGGCTCGGCGCAATACGCGCAAGTGACCATCGCCAATCGCGCATTCTGGAACCTCAAACAGCAGCGTCGGCAGTTGGCCGGCACCAGCGGCTGCGGACTGTGCGGCGTCGAAGCCGTCGAACAGGCGCTGCCTGAGCTCAAAGTGTTGCCGGGCGCAGCCTTGCCACCGATCGAATGGCTCGACGGTTTGCGCCAGCGCATCGGCGCGTTCCAGCCGCTCGGCCAGCACTGCGGCGCGGTGCATGCTGCGGTGTTCATGAATGCCAGCGGCGAATTGCTGCTCGGTCGAGAAGACATCGGCCGCCATAACGCCCTCGACAAGCTGATCGGCGGACTGATACGCCAGAAGATTTCCACCGAAGGCGGCCTAGCGATTGTCACCAGCCGTTGCAGCCTCGAATTGATCCAGAAAGTTTTGCGTGCCGGGATCCAGACCCTGGTCAGCCTGTCGGCACCCACCGGCCTGGCCGTGCAATGGGCCCGGCGCCATAACCTCAATCTCATCCACCTGCCGCAGAAAAGTGCGCCGCGGGTGTACAGCCCCGCGATGGAGAATCAAGCGTGAGCCAACATCATCAAGCCGACCAGAAACCTGTCCCGCGCTACAAGCCTTACAAAGGTGCCGCTGGCGGCTGGGGCGCCCTGATCAGTGTGGCCCAGGCGTGGCTGACCAGCGACAACGCCCTGAAAAACCTGCGCATGATGCTCAAGACCAACCAGAATGGCGGTTTCGACTGCCCGGGTTGCGCCTGGGGTGATTCGCCGGAAAGCGGCATGGTCAAGTTTTGCGAGAACGGCGCCAAAGCGGTGAACTGGGAAGCAACCAAGCGTCGCGTCGATGCGAAGTTCTTCGCCAAGCACAGCGTCACTTCCCTGCTGGAACAAAGCGATTACTGGCTGGAATATCAGGGTCGCCTGACCGAGCCGATGGTCTACGACGCCGAGTCCGATCGCTACAAGCCGATCAGTTGGGAAGATGCCTTCGCTCTGATCGGCAAGCACCTGCGCAATCTGCCAAGCCCGGATCAGGCCGAGTTCTACACCTCGGGTCGCGCCAGCAACGAAGCGGCGTATCTGTATCAGCTGTTCGTGCGGGCTTACGGCACCAACAATTTCCCTGACTGCTCGAACATGTGCCACGAGGCCAGCGGCGTGGCGTTGGCGCAGAGTGTCGGGGTCGGCAAAGGCACGGTGACCTTCGACGACTTCGAACACGCCGACGCGATTTTCGTCTGGGGCCAGAACCCCGGCACCAACCATCCGCGCATGCTCGAACCGTTGCGTGAAGCGGTGAAACGCGGCGCTCAGGTGGTGTGCATCAATCCGCTGAAAGAGCGCGGTCTGGAGCGTTTCCAGCATCCCCAGCACCCGATCGAAATGCTCACCAACGGCGACAAGCCGACCAACACCGCGTATTTCCGCCCGGCACTCGGCGGCGACATGGCGGTGCTGCGCGGCATGGCCAAGTTCCTCCTGCAATGGGAACGCGATGCGCAGAAGGCAGGCGAGCCGGCGGTGTTCGACCATGATTTCCTCAATGCCCACAGCGCCAACGTGCTGGAGTACCTCGCCACTGTCGACGACACCTCGTGGGAACAGATCGTCGAGCAGTCCGGCCTGACGCTGGTCGAGATCGAGCAAGCCGCGCGCATGTACGCCAAAGGCAAGAACGTGATCATGTGCTGGGCCATGGGCATCACCCAGCACCGTCATTCGGTGCCGACCATTCAGGAAATCGCCAACCTGATGCTGCTGCGCGGCAATATCGGCAAACCTGGCGCCGGTCTGTGCCCGGTGCGTGGTCACAGCAACGTGCAGGGCGACCGCACCATGGGCATCAACGAGCGTCCACCGGTGGCGTTCCTCGACTCGCTGGAGCGTCGCTTCCAGTTCAAGGTGCCGCGCCACAATGGCCACAACGTGGTCGAGGCGATTCATGCGATGGCCGAAGGTCGCGCCAAGGTGTTCATCGGCTTGGGCGGCAACTTTGCCCAGGCCACGCCGGACAGCTCGCGCACCTTCGAAGCGCTGAGCAACTGTGACCTAACCGTGCAGATCAGCACCAAGCTCAACCGCAGCCACCTCGCTCACGGCAAAGACGCGTTGATCCTGCCGTGCCTGGGCCGTACCGACATCGACATCCAGACCGAAGGCCCGCAAGCGGTGACCGTGGAAGACTCGTTCAGCATGGTCCACGCGTCCAACGGCCAGTTGCAGCCGCTGTCGAACCAGATGCGCTCGGAGCCGTCGATCATCGCCGGCATCGCTGCCGCCACTCTCGGCAGCCAACCGGTGGACTGGAACTGGCTGGTAGCCGATTACGGGCGCATTCGCGAACTGATCGCCGACACCATCCCGAGTTTCAAAGACTTCAACGACAAGATCAAAAACCCGGGCGGCTTCTATCTGGGCAACTCGGCTGGCGCCCGCAAGTGGAACACGCCGTCAGGCCGCGCCAACTTCCGCGCCAATCAGTTGCCGAAAGATCTGGTCCACGAACGCACCCGCGCCACCGGCCAGGTGCCGGATCTGATCCTGCAATCGATGCGCTCCCACGATCAGTACAACACGACGATCTATGGTCTCGACGACCGCTACCGTGGCGTGAAGGGCCAGCGTGACGTGCTGTTCGCCAACGAGGCCGACATCATTCGTCTGGGCTTCCGTCCGGGACAGAAGGCCGACATCGTGTCGATCTGGGACGACGGTCGCGAGCGCCGGGTGAAAGGTTTTACATTGTTGGCGTTCGACATTCCTGCGGGGCAGGCGGCGGCGTACTATCCGGAAGTCAATCCGCTGGTGCCGCTGGAGAGCACTGGCGATGGTAGCCACACGCCGACGTCGAAGTTCATTGCGATCCGGCTGGAAGCGGCGAGTGAGACGGGGTTGATCATGGCTAAATCCGCTTAACCGCGGAGCCAGATCCGGCCCCTTCGCGAGCAGGCTCGCTCCCACAGTTGGAATGCATTTCAAATGTGGGAGCGATCCTGCTCGCGAAAGCGATCGACCTGTGAACAGATCTGCCGTGGCAAAGATTTTCGACCGCCCACAAAAAAGGCCGTTTCTGCATGAAAACGGCCTGTCCGAAGTAGCTAAAGACCGGCGAAAATCGGTTAAGTTCCGGTGAAAAAACAGTAACTTGCATTATTGTATACAAGTCGTGTTATTCGTCGGATTTTGATTGTCACGCCCATTGCAGAGCCTCAGGATCGGCGCCGTCATCCCTTTGAGGCTCATCCTCTATGAAGTTCTCCTCGATTCTCTTGTTGTCCCTTGGCCTGGTCAGTGGCTTCGCTTCTGCCGGAGGCACCACCGAAGCAGGTGTGGGCGGCGCATTGGGCGGGGTTCTTGGCTCGGTCGTCGGTCAATCGTTAGGCGGCAATACAGGTTCCACCATCGGCGCAGCCCTGGGCGGCGCGGGTGGTAGTGCGGTCGGCGCCGACAAGCGCAGCCGTGGCGAAGCGGCCATCGGCGGTGCACTGGGTGCAGCCGGCGGTAACGTTGTCGGCCGCAGCCTCGGCGGCACCACCGGCAGCCTGATCGGCTCTGCCGCAGGTGGCGGCGCGGGCGGCGCGCTGGGTAACTACATGGGCAACAAGAGCGACGACGATGATCGTCGCTACGACCGTGGCCATGATGACCGTCGCTACTACCGCGACCGTGGTCATCCAGGTCGCGGCCATGCCTACGGCCACCGCAAGCATCACAAGTACTATCGCCACCATTAAGGCGAAGGCATGAACAAAAAATCGCAGCTTTTGAGCTGCGATTTTTTTTGCGCGCCTAGACCACCAACCGTTCCAGCGCCCCGCGCAAACCGGCAGGAATCGGCACCGGCTGATTGCTCGCCCGATCAACAAACACATGCACGAACCGCCCCGCCGCACACGCCTCGCTTTCGCCAACCTTGAACACAGCCAGTTCGTATTGCACCGAACTGTTGCCCAGCTTGCCGACCCGCAGTCCGATCTCGATCAGATCGGGAAAAGCGATCGAGGCAAAGTAATCGCAGGCGGAACTGACCACGAATCCCACCACTTCGCCGTCATGAATATCCAGGCCACCGACCTGAATCAGGTAGGTATTCACCGCCGTGTCGAAGAAGCTGTAGTAGGTAACGTTGTTGACGTGACCGTAGGCGTCGTTGTCATGCCAGCGTGTGGTGATGGGCTGGAAGTGGGGGTAGTCGATGCGCTGAGGGGTGGACATGGTTGTGCTGGTTCTCTTGTTTTTCAGTGAGGGCGCTTGCCCTCACCCTAGCCCTCTCCCAGAGGTAGAGGGGACTGACCGATGTGTTCTCTCGAAATACACCGACCTGAACTGTCGAGTCGAGCTCACATTCGAAAATCACGAAGATCGGCTCCCTTTCCCCCTCTCCCCTTGGGGGAGAGGGCTGGGGTGAGGGGATAGATTTTCGCCGTAACACTATGCGTGAGCAAACCCCTTGCCCTGCGCCGCCAGTTCGCCAATCAGCCGCGCCGGCTTCCACTGATCGCCCTGGCGCGTCTCCAGTGCCAGCAAGCGCTGATGAATATCCGCCAGCCCTTGCTGATCCGCCCAGGCCATCGGTCCACCCTTATCCGCTGGAAAACCATAGCCGTTCAAGTACACCAGATCGATGTCGTGGGCCGAGCCGGCAATGCCTTCCTGCAGAATCTTCGCGCCTTCGTTGATCAGCGCCAGCAAACAGCGCTCAAGGATTTCTTCAGGACCGATGTCGCGACGCTGGAAACCCAGCTCTTCGCTGACCCGCAGCACCAGTGCATCCACTTCGGGATCATGCTCGGCCTGGCGACTGCCCGGCTCATAGTGGTAGTAGCCGTTGCCGGACTTCTGCCCGAACCGACCCATCTCACACAGGCGGTTATCCACCTGAACCTCGGGCGCATCCTGCCCCTTGCCAGCTAGCTGCCGAGCACGCCATTCCAGATCGATGCCGACCACGTCGTACATGCGAAACGGCCCCATGGCGAAGCCGAAACCTTGCAGCGAGGCATCCACCTGCTGTGGATAAGCACCTTCGAGGAGCATCTTGCGCGCTTCGAGTACATACGGATGCAGCATGCGGTTGCCGATAAAACCGTGGCAGTTGCCCGACACTACGCTGACCTTGCCCATGCGCTTGCCGAGTGCCAGCGCGGCCTCCAGCGCCGCTGGCGAGGTCTGCGCACCGCGAACGATTTCCAGCAGTTTCATGATGTGCGCCGGGCTGAAGAAGTGCAGACCCAGCACCTGTGCCGGGCGCCGGGTCGCAGCTGCGATGGCGTCGATGTCCAGCGCCGAGGTGTTGCTCGCCAGCAGGGCCTCAGGCTTGAGCAGGCCATCCAGCTCGCGAAAGATCTTCTGCTTCAGTTCGAGGTTCTCGTACACCGCTTCGATCACCAGATCGACGTTGCGGATCGACGCGTAATCCGCCGCTGCAGATACCCGAGCCATTCGCGCATCCGCCTCGGCCTGATCAATGCGGCCCTGGCGCACGTTGTGTGCATAAGTTTGCGCGACCGTCGTCAGCGCCTGCTCAAGCATCTGTGGATTGTTATCCACCCATTGCACGTTCACGCCAGCATTGGCCAGGCACATGACGATGCCACGGCCCATGGTGCCCGCGCCGATCACGGCAGCTTGCTGAATCTCGAAGCTTGTCTGGCTCATGTTGTTCTCTTGTGAGTGGCCCAAAGACAGATTCCAACCTTAGTCAGGCCACGACGCTTTTTGAAGTTTATTAGCGTGATGATCGACATTCAGCGGATGGATGCAGCGACCACAGACTCTCTGCTTAATCGAGCAAGTGACTGTCCGCCCACTCGCGGACCTCTGCGTAGGGATACTCTTCCAACGCAGCAAAACCCGGTATCGCCCGCGCCTTGAGTTTGGTGAACAACGGCACGCTGATTCCGCACAGGAACCGTGTCAGGCGTTCGGCCGTCGGAAGGCTGCCTATGTGCTGCTCATGCCTGTGGATAAATTCACCACACAGCTGCGCGAAGTTTTTATCCACAAGCGGCGGCAATGGCGGCGGCTCCGGCAACCGCGCGATCTGGCCGTGACATACCGAACAATGGCCGCAATGTTCAGGGGCATTGTGGTCACCGAAATACTCGGCCAGGCGATAACCCAGGCAGCGTTCGGTGGCGAACACCTCAAGCATGGCGTGAATTCGCGCCACTTCAGTCTCTTCGTGACGAGTGAAGTACTCGTGCAGCTCAGCGCTCAGGGCGTCGCTGGCAAAATCACTTTGCAGCAGACTGTAAACCTCGGTCATTTGCTTGCTTTCAAGCTCGACCCAGCCTTTTTCCTGGAAGTAATCAAGCGCTGTCACTACGCGATTGCGCTCGGCGGAATACTGCGAATACATCGCCTCGAAATCTACTGTGGCCCAGGTGCGTGCTCGCGTGGACGTTCTGATGATCGCCGCAACGAAATCCCTGCGCTCGCCTTCGAAGCGCTGGAGCAATGCTTCAGGCTCAAGCAGATATTTGAAGCGGTATTCAGCGTAATAAGCGTAGCGCGGCGCGATCAGGACCCGCAGTTCCAGCTGCACCAGCAAAGTCTTCAACGGCAACGAGCGAATGTTGCTCTGATCCGCCAGTGGCCCAAGCAGAAATTCCCATTGCCCTTCCGGGGCCGAGGCTTTGAGTTCATCGAGCACATAGCGAATCCCGTCGCGCTCGGGCGTATCACCGTAGACGAAGTTTTCCAGCACATTGAGGCTGTCGCGATTCGCTAGTACCAGGCAGTCGGAGGGCTGTCCGTCGCGTCCGGCGCGGCCGATTTCCTGGCTGTAGTTTTCGATGGATTTGGGCAGATCGAAATGCACGACGTTACGGATGTCGCTCTTGTCGATGCCCATGCCGAAGGCGATGGTGGCGACAATGCAATTGGACTGCCCGGCCATGAAGCGACGTTGAATGTCTTCACGCTGATCGTGGGGCAAACCTGCGTGGTATGCCTCGGCCTGAATTCCGTTGCGTTGAAGATGCTCGGCGATGTGCTCGGCGGTCTTCTGCAACGTCACGTAGACAATGCTCGGTTGCCCGGGACGCTCGCTCATCCATTCGACCAGACGCCGGCGCTTGTCCTGACCGCGTACAGGCTCGACCAGCAGGTTGAGGTTGGGCCGATAGAAACCGGTGGTCACTACATCGTCCGGAGATATGGCGAATTTGGCCTGCATGTCGGCGATGACTTTTGGTGTCGCCGTGGCGGTGAGCAGCAAGGCCTGCGGGATGTTGAACTGACGTTGGTAGTCCGGCAATTTCAGGTAGTCCGGCCGAAAGTTGTGGCCCCATTCGGAAATGCAGTGCGCCTCGTCGACTACCAGCAACGAGATCGGCACCTGCTGCAGAAAATTGCGGAAGCGCTCATTTTTCAGGCGTTCGACGGAGATCATCAGAATCTTCAATTCCCCCGAACGCGCACGGGCCATGACGTCGTTGGCATCCTCGCGTCTCTGCGCCGAATCGATACTGCCTGCGGAGATACCGTGGCGCTTGAGAAACGCCAGTTGATCCTGCATCAACGCCAGCAACGGCGAAACCACCAATGTCAGGTGTGGCAGTAAAAGCGCCGGCAGCTGATAGCAAAGCGATTTGCCGGAGCCGGTGGGAAAGATCGCCGCCGCGGAGCGCCCCGCCAGGACCGCGCTGACAGCGGCCTCCTGACCGGGGCGAAACTGTGGATAACCAAAAACCTGTTCCAGGGTGTGGTGCATTTACTGTCACTCCTTTGACTGCTGCCATGCCCAAAGCCTAGCGGGCGATTGCAGCGAGTCGAGAAAAGGTCGGGGTTGAATCGATACTGAATGATACATGGGAAGCGAAAACCAAGCGTTTAACAATCAAAGCGCCTCGACATGCTTTCGAAAAGCTCAGCTACATATATATAACAAACTTCACATTACAAACGCAGACACAACAACGCCCTTTATTTTTAACACCGCCTAAAACTAACTTGACTGCTCTTATACATAAGCAAGAGCAACGAAATGACAACTTTAACAATCTTTTTCTGCGGTACCGGCTCCAACAAGTTTGATGACAAACATAAAAACTTCTGGGACGGCGAAATCGTTTCTACGCTCGCTGCACACCACAGTGGACGCGAATTCGCCGAGTGGATCGTCGTCGATGGCCCTGGCAGCGGCAATCTGCAAGCCGACGACCTGTTCACCAAGACCTCTGAATACGGCTTGTCCGGCACGCTGTTCGGCAAAGGCTGGGATGAAAACGTGCAGCACGCGTTGAATATCATCAAAGGCAAATGCGATTGGCAGCGTAAACAACTTACCGAGGCAGAATATAACCGTCTGAAAGCCGCAGGCATTCCTATTGAAGATGTAAAAGAGGAAGGTTCCTGGTTCTGGCGCCAGTATAACTATGGCGACCGAAGTATCACGCAACAGGAGTTGCAGGAACAGATCATCAAGACTTTCCGCAAGGACGGCATTATTCCGACGCGTGTCAATCTGCTCGGCTGGAGCCGGGGTGGTATCAGTTGCCATATGCTTGCCAATGCAATGTCCAGGGACGCTGCGCTCAAACCTATCCCGGTGAATATCTTTGCGATTGATCCAGTCCCGGGAATTGGCAACTTCCAGGAAAACCGCGTCAAACTCGAATCCAACGTCAAGGAATACATCGCCTTCTATGCCCGCGACGAGCGCTCAAAAGGCTTCAGCTGCGTGATCCCGCAAACCGCTACCGGCACCAGGACTTCGATCTATCCAATGGCCGGTCGCCACGCCACCCTTGCTGGCAACGCCACGGCGCTCGGCGGCGAGCCCACCAACAGCAGCGACCTCAACGCGCTGATCGAGCCCGGCCGCATCGTTCGCCATCTGGCGGAAACCTGCCTCAAGCGATGGGGCGTGCCACTGAGCAAAACGCTCAACCTGAGCGATACCGACCTGCGCCGCCTCACCGGCGCCATCGTCAGCGACGAAGCCCGCTACAAGAAGATGCACAGCCAGTCCTACACCTATTTCACCGAATTGGACAAAGGCGAGCGCTATGTCTCGCTGGGCAGCAAAGGCGTGCCGTTTTCAGCAGTCAAAGGCACGATCTACCGCCCGGCAACCGGACTGACCACAAGCCTACTGGATATTTCCGGTTACCAGCATCTGCGTTGAAAGGCGTTGAAGAATCGGTAGCAACGTCTGGCGCTTTGTTCGTCCCGTTCCTACTTCACGCGATGCCTTGTCGGCTATCGCGAGGTGGTGGTGCGAACCTATAGTCGTGGGTGTCGCTGCTTTGATCAGCGACACCCACATCACCCACGCTCTGTACCTGCTGACAGGACGGCTGCGAGCTGCTGCAAGTCGCGCAGACACAGATACTCAACTGGAAAGCCCCTGCCTAGGCGAGCAGCCTGATCGCCGCCAATCATCTGTCGGCGACCAGGCACCAGTCATCGTTATCAACACTTCAGCATTGCCTGAAAGTAAGTCACTGGCGTACATTGACCATGATTTTTATTGAGACTTCAGTCTTCACCCGCCGAGTAAGAGAGTTACTGGACGACGATGCCTACGCCACCTTTCAAAAGCAGTTGGTCGCAAACCCGTCTATTGGCGATGTAATCGAAGGAACCGGCGGGGTGCGTAAAGCACGAGTCGCCTCCAAAGGCCATGGCAAACGGGGTGGCGCACGGGTTATCTACTACCACTTCGTTTCAGCATCACAGATCGCGTTGTTGATGATTTATCCAAAAAACGAGCAGCAGGATCTTACCCATGACGAACGGAAAGCACTGAAGGCCCTGATTGGAAACTGGAGGTAACCATGAGCAAGTTTTTTGATGAGCTGATGGAAAGCGTGCAGGAAATGGATGAGATTCTTCGGGGTGAAAAAAAGCCGTCCCGCGAATTCTATGTGGATGCATTACAGGTTAAACAGATTCGCAAAGCGACGGGAATGACGCAGGCAAAGTTCGCAGCCTTGATTGATGTCCAATTGGGAACGTTACGCAATTGGGAGCAAGGTCGTCGTCAGCCGACTGGGCCGGCCAAAGCACTACTCAAGGCCATTCATAACGATCCTGTCCATGTGCTGAGTGCACTGGCTGATTGACACATAGCCAGGGCAAGCCACGTCTTTGAGTCCAACCAAGCTGCATTTCAGATCGGAAATAAAAAACCGCCCCAAAGGGCGGTTTTTTATTCACTGCAAACTACTGCTTACAACTTCGGCCCAGCCGCCTTGATCGCGTCGCTCACTTCGAACTTCTTGAAGTTCTCGATGAACAGACCGGCCAATGCTTTCGCCGCCTCGTCGTACGCAGCCTTGTCAGCCCAGGTGTTGCGTGGGTTGAGCAGGTTGGTGTCGACGCCTGGTACGGCCAGAGGCACGTCGAGGTTGATGGTGTCCAGGTGCTCGGTGGCGGCACCGATCAGTGCGCCGCTCTGGATCGCTGCGATCACCGCGCGGGTGGTCGGGATGTTGAAGCGTTGGCCGACGCCGTAGCCGCCGCCGGTCCAACCGGTGTTGACCAGGTAGACCTTGGAGCCGAAGCCGCGGATGCGCTTGATCAGCAGTTCGGCGTATTCGCCAGCCGGACGCGGGAAGAACGGTGCGCCGAAGCAGGTGGAGAAGGTCGACTTGATGCCGCTGCCCGAACCCATTTCAGTCGAGCCCACCAGTGCGGTGTAGCCGGAAAGGAAGTGGTAGGCCGCTTGTTCTTCGTTGAGGATCGACACTGGCGGCAGTACGCCGGTCAGGTCGCAGGTCAGGAAGATCACCGCGTTTGGCTCGCCACCCAGGTTCTTCTCGGAACGCTTGGCAACGTGCTCCAGCGGGTAGGCGGCGCGGCTGTTCTGGGTCAGGCTGACATCGGCGTAGTCGGCGTGCTTGGCGTCGTCGATAACGACGTTCTCCAGCACTGCACCGTGCTTGATGGCTTTCCAGATGACCGGCTCGTTCTTCTCGGAGAGGTCGATGCACTTGGCGTAGCAACCGCCTTCGATGTTGAACACCACGCCTTCGCCCCAGCCGTGTTCGTCGTCACCGATCAGGTAACGGCTTTCGTCGGCCGACAGGGTGGTTTTACCGGTGCCCGACAGACCGAAGAACAGGGTCACGTCGCCGTCTTCGCCGATGTTGGCAGCACAGTGCATTGGCAGCACGTCAGCGGCCGGCAGCAGGAAGTTCTGCACCGAGAACATGGCTTTCTTCATCTCGCCGGCGTAACGCATGCCGGCGATCAGCACTTTCTTCTGCGCGAAGTTGATGATCACGCAACCATCGGAGTTGGTGCCGTCACGCTCAGGCACGCACTCGAAGTTGGCGACGTTGAGCACTTGCCATTCTTCACGGCCAGCCGGGTTGTACTGGGCCGGGTTGATGAACAGGCAACGACCGAACAGGTTCTGCCAGGCAGTCTGCGTGGTCATTTTCACGGCCAGGTAGTGATCTTCCGCCGCGCCTACATGCACGTGGGAAACGAAGTGCTCTTGCGCGTTGTTGAAGGCCTCGACGCGAGCCCACAGGGCATCGAACTTGTCGGCCGGGAACTTGCGGTTGATCGGGCCCCAGGCGATAGCAGCCTGGGTGGAAGGCTCTTCAACGATGAAACGGTCGACTGGCGAGCGGCCGGTGCGGTGACCGGTGCGAACAACCAGAGCGCCGGTATCGGCAAGCTCGCCTTCACCGCGATTCAGGGCTTCTTTTACCAGATCATCAACACTCAGATCGGTGTACACGGCGTTATTGGCTTGCGTCATGAGGTTCCCCGTCGGCCAGTGGCCGAGTGTGCTCCAAACGTTTTGTAGTAGAAAGTCGTGCACTACTACCGCGAAAAAAGTGGGCCGGATTATGCCAGAAAAGCCCAAAAAGAGTAGGGTCCTCCCGTCGTAACGGCGATATTCCGTCATTACGCAGTGAATTTACCTGCGCTGAACCGTTTTAGTGACGGGTATCTGACGGCGTATCGACGCCCGCGCCAGCGAACAATTGAGCAATATCGGCCGCGTCGAACAGGTACTGCTGATTGCAGAATTGGCAATCGATCTCGACTTTGCCGCCTTGCTCGGCGGCCAGCGCCAGCGCATCTTCCAGCCCAAGACTGACCAGCGCATTGCCGGAGCGTTCCCGCGAGCAACTGCAACTGAAGCGCAAATGCTGCACATCGAACAGGCGCACCTGTTCTTCATGGTACAGACGATGCAGGACGGTTTCGTTGTCCAGGCTCAGCAGCTCATCGGCGCTCAGAGTGCTGGCCAACGCGGTGAGGTGCTGCCAGCTGGCGGCGCGATCCTCTTCGTCTTTCAAGCGATCGGCGGGGAGTTGTTGCAGCAGCATGCCGCGGGCACGACGACCGTCGGCGAACAGCTTGAAGCGCGTGCCAACCTGCTGCGACATGACGAAGTAGTTGGTGAAGCAATCCGACAGGGTTTCGCCGTCGAGATCGACAATGCCCTGATAACGCTGGCCGACAGTCGGGTCGACGGTGAGGGCCAGAACGCCGTTCGGCATGAGATCGCTGAGGGTGGCGTCTGCGGCGATCTGCTCGGCGTTGTAACGCGCCAGACCACGGATCTCACGCTCGCTGGAGCACTCGATCATCAGCAGCGGAATCGGCCCTTCCGAGCGTGCCTGCAAAATCAGCAAGCCATCGAACTTGAGCGTGCCGACCAGCAACGACGCGGCCGCCATCAGTTCGCCGAGCAACTGCGCGACAGGTTCCGGGTACGGGTGTTTGGCGAGGACTTCAGCGTAGCTGCGCTCCAGCGCTACCAGTTCGCCGCGAGTGTCGCTGTCATCGAAGATGAAGCGTTGAGTGAAATCGGTATCCGCTAGGTCGGTCATAGGTCTGGGTATCTGAATGTGATGACAAAATGATTACAAAACGTGAAAATTTGCGCTTGCTGGCACTTTTTTTGGTGCCGGCGCTTTTTCGCCATGGGAGGCATTTTATGAACAATCCGGGTTTGTTCCAATCAAGGTGGAACCTCGGCCGGCTGGTTCTGTGTAACGTAGTGCCGTTGGCGCTGCTGGCTTTCTGGTTATGGCCTACCGGCCAGATGCTGTGTGTGATTTTCGACGAGTGGCTGTTCCGCTCGCTGAATGCACCGCTGGCCAGCAACCCGATATGGCTCCACATCTGGGCAATTGCAAGTCTGCGCCCGTTCGACATCGTCGTCGGACTGATTCTGCTGACGCTGCTGATCAAGGGCGACTGGGTCTTCAGGGCGATCGACGTGCGTCGCGCGTTCTTCGGTTTTTTCTCTATCCTGCTGCTGATGGTGGTGATCCGCGCGCTGTTTTCCAAATTCGCCGATCACATGGGCTGGCAGCACAGCAGCCCGTCAATGGTGCTTGAGGGCGCCGTGCACATCAGCGATTACTTTCCGCATCTGGAAAAAACCTGGGAGCTGAAGGACCGTTCCGGCCAGAGTTTTCCCGGTGATCATGCCTCAGTGCTGTTGATCTGGGCATTGTTCATGGGCGTGTTCAGCCGCACCGTCGGACAATTTCTAACAGTATGGGGTCTGGCCGTGTTGTTCATGCTGCCGCGTCTGGTGGCCGGCGCGCATTGGGGTCAGGACGACTACATCGGCGGCGTGCTGCTGGCGGTGTGGGCGTTGGGCTGGGGTTACTACACACCGTTTGCCTATCACGCGGCGAACTTCTGGTTGAAGCTGACCGCGCCGGTTTTCGCGTTGCTGGGCAAGCTGCCGATGGTGTCGCGGATGAGTGTGGTGCGTAGCGCCTGATACCGCGTCGTACTCGATTCGCGAGCAGGCTCGCTGCCACAGACGACTCGATCGAATGTGGCAGCGAGCCTGCTCGCGAAGAGGCCGGCACAACGTTTCAATCTTCGTTGCTGCTACCGCGAAACTTGAACAGATCACGCCGCTGTTTCTTGCTCGGCTTGCCATCGGTGCTCACGCCCAACGACCCTGCCTTGCGCATTGCCGCAGCCGCTTCACGCTTGGCAACACTCGCCTCGGTCTCGGCATACAAGGTCTGCGCCTCGGGTGCGCCACGACGCACGATCGACAATGCCTCGACCCTCACCGTGCGCACTTCGAAGCCGGTACGAATCTCGAACTCATCACCGATGCGCGGCTCCTTGCCCGGTTTGCAGCGCTCGCCACGGCAATGCACCTTGCCACTTTCAATGGCGGCTTTGGCCAATGCACGGGTCTTGTAGAAACGCGCTGCCCATAGCCATTTATCGAGACGGACCTTGTCGTCCTCCTCCTGCTTCTGTCCCATATGAATTCCTCGCTCAGCCAGTAGTCGGAACTGTACTACCGTTTCTGTCGGGCGCAAGAACTCGGCCCTCCAGATAGACTGTGATCTTCGCCGCCTGACCGGCCTGGAGTGATCGCGTGACTAAATTTCCAACTTCGTTGACCTCAACCAAGGGCGGTTGCCAGGGCTGCCAGCAGAGCGAACCGCTGGACTTCGATTTTGCCTTCGCCTACCAGCCGATCGTCGACCTGCGCGACCAGTCGGTATTCGCCCACGAGGCGCTGGTGCGAGGCGTGGCCGGGGAAGGTGCACTGTCGGTGTTAAATCAGGTTACAGAAGATAACCGCTACCGTTTCGACCAGCTCTGCCGGACCCGCGCTATCGAAGGCGCGGCGAGCCTTAATATGCAGACACACTTGTCGATCAACTTTTTGCCCAACGCCGTCTACCGTCCAGAGCTATGCATTCGCAGCACACTGGAGGCCGCACGCAAACACAACTTTCCGATCGACCGACTGATTTTCGAAACCCTGGAAATCGAGCACGTAGATAATTATCGCCATTTGACCAATATTCTGCGTGAATACCGCGAATTCGGCTTCAAGACCGCCATCGACGATTTCGGTGCCGGTTATTCGGGGCTCAATCTGCTGGCTGATTTCCAACCGGACCTGATCAAACTCGACATGGCGCTGATCCGCGACGTTGACCAGGACCGTGTCCGTCAGGTGATCGTGCGGGGGATTGTCACAATGTGTGCGGAGTTGGACGTTACAGTCATTGCCGAAGGCATAGAAAGCGCCGGGGAACGGGATTTCCTCGCGGACTGTGGAATATTTCTGATGCAGGGCTACTGGTTCGCCAGACCCGCATTCAAAGCGTTGGCCCAGGTGCCGGATGAGGCCTGGAAGCGTTAACCCTTGGTTTTTTTCTTTGAAGACATTTGATCATTTGACCGTTGTCGGTCTGCGCGAGTGGGTGGCGCTCCCGGGCCTGGGAGTCGCTGGCCTGCGCGCAAAAATCGACACCGGCGCCAGCACCTCCAGCCTGCACGCCACCGATATCGAACCGTTCGAACGTGACGGCGAGAAATGGGTGCGCTTCACCGCGCACCTCGGCACGGTGGTGCAGTTGCGTCACCGGCGCTGTGAAGCACCGCTGGTCACGCGCAAAACCATCAAGAGCTCCAACGGCCATGCGCAAGTGCGCTATGTGATCAGCACCACGCTGGCCCTCGGCGATCGGGTCTGGCCGGTAGAGTTCACCCTGGCCTGCCGCAAGTCCATGCGCTATCGCCTGTTGCTCGGTTCCAAAGCCCTGATCGATGGCCAGTTGGTGGTCAATCCGGGCATCAAGTATGTACAAGACAAGCCGGTGTTCCCGGTATCTACCTCCTCCACAGGTGTTGCATGAAGATCGCTGTGCTGTCGCGTAATCCGCGTCTGTATTCCACCCGCCGTCTGGTCGAAGCCGGAATCGAGCGCGGGCATGAAATGGTGGTGATCGACACCTTGCGCGCCTACATGAACATTGCCAGCCACAAGCCGCAGATCCATTACCGCGGCAAACCGCTGGAAGGTTTCGACGCGGTGATCCCGCGGATCGGCGCGTCGGTGACGTTCTATGGTTGCGCGGTATTGCGTCAGTTCGAAATGATGGGCGTGTTCCCACTCAACGAGTCGGTGGCCATCGCCCGCTCGCGGGACAAATTGCGTTCACTGCAGCTGCTGTCGCGACGCGGAATCGGTCTGCCGGTCACCGGTTTTGCCCACTCGCCGGACGACATCCCCGATCTGATCGCCATGGTCAACGGCGCACCGCTGGTGATCAAGGTGCTCGAAGGCACTCAGGGCATCGGCGTGGTGCTGTGCGAAACCGCGACGGCGGCAGAGTCTGTGATCGAAGCGTTCATGGGCCTGAAGCAGAACATCATGGTTCAGGAATACATCAAGGAAGCCGGCGGTGCGGATATCCGCTGCTTTGTGGTCGGCGACAAGGTGATCGCGGCAATGAAGCGCCAGGCCAAACCGGGCGAGTTTCGCTCCAACCTGCATCGCGGCGGCAGCGCCAGCCTGATCAAGATCACTCCGGAAGAACGCATGACCGCATTGCGCGCGGCCAAGGTCATGGGGCTGGCGGTGGCAGGTGTGGATATCCTGCGCTCGAATCACGGACCGCTGGTGATGGAAGTGAACTCGTCGCCGGGACTGGAAGGCATCGAGACCACTACGGGCAAGAATGTCGCCGGGATCATCATCGAGCACCTGGAAAAGAATGGCGGGCCGAATATGACCCGCACCAAGGGCAAGGGCTAGAGAAGCAGCTGCTAGCGGCAAGCCTCAAGCGGCAAGTGAAAAGCGCTCTTGCTTGTAGCTTGTAGCTTGTAGCTTGTAGCTTGTAGCTTGTAGCTTGTAGCTTGCAGCTGCTTCTAGACTGCATCTCGGGGCAACATCAATCCCAACGGCAATCTCACCCGCGCCTCCAGTCCACCCCCGGACCGGTTGCGCAATTCGACATTGCCGCCATGCATCGCCGCAATCCTTTTCACTATCGCCAGCCCCAGCCCGGTACCTTTGCCACCGCGAGCCCGATCACCTCGGGTAAAGGGGTTGAAGATTGCCTCAAGCTCGGACGGATCAATTCCCGCGCCACGGTCCATCACACTCAGCACCACATACGGCGCGCTGGTATCTCCCGATACATACGCCGCTACTTCAACGCCGGTACCGGCATGGTTCAAGGCATTGCCGATCAGGTTGTTGAGCAGGCGTTTCATCGACACGCGACGCAGCGGAAACGGCTGGATCGGTTCCAGGCGCAGGCGCACTTTCTCTTCGTTCTGGTTGTACGGCGCGGCGACTTCGCGCACCAGATCGCTGAGGTCCACCTCCTCCACTGACTCATCACGACCATCGCGAATGAACGCGAGGAACTGGTCGAGAATCGCGTCCATGTCTTCGATGTCGCGGACCATGTCGTCGGTGAGGTCGGTGTGATCGCCCATCAGTTCCAGCGACAGGCGCAAGCGCGTCAGCGGTGTACGCAAGTCGTGAGAAACCCCGGCCAGCATCAGCTCGCGCTCACGCCCGGCCTGTTCGACGTCCTCGGCCATCTGGTTGAAGGCGCGATAAACCTCGGTCATTTCGCTCGGCGTATCACTGATCGGCAGACGTACGCTGCGGCCCTGGCCGAGTTGCCGCGCGGCATACACCAGGCGCTTCAACGGCTGGTTGAGCTGGCTGACGAAAATCCATGCCGACGCCGTCGACAACAGGCCGATGGCGAGGAACCAGCCGAGCACGTTCCAGATTTTCTGGCCGCGCAGCGGATGTGGATACAGCGGCACTTTCAGCCAGCCATCGCCCAGGCTCGGTGCCCTCACCCACAGCGCCGGTGGCGAGTGCATGCGCAAACGCACCTCGGTGTCGGCACCCAGTTCCGCCTGCATCTGACGTTGGTAGATTTCGCTGTACGGCCAGTGCTGTTCACCTTCCGGCACACCGGCGCCGACCACACGAATCAGGGTCGCGGCATCGGCAATTTTTGCGCGGTTTTCCTCATCGGCGGCCCAATAGGCGCGCAGCGTCAGAGCGACGCCATGGCTGTATTGGCGATCCACCAGCACGTCCTCGTTCATCAACAGATAAACCAGGGTCAGCGCCTTGGAAAACAGCACGACGATCAGCACCAGCCAGAGGGTGCGGGAGAAAAAACTTTGGGGGAACCAGACGGGGGTTTTCATCTTTAACCGCTACACACTTGCAGGAGCGAGCAATGCTCGCATATTGCGGATTGCGAGTCTGTGGCAATGGCCGTGCGGCCAGAGCCTTGCAGACCCGCTCCTACAAATCACCGATCACTTGGTGGCGGTGCCATCCGGTACGAACACGTAACCCACGCCCCAGACAGTCTGGATGTAGCGCGGTTTCGACGGATCGGGTTCGATCATCCGGCGCAGACGCGAGATCTGCACGTCGATGGAACGCTCCAGCGCATCCCATTCACGGCCACGGGCGAGGTTCATCAGCTTGTCGCGGGTCAGCGGCTGACGCGCGTTCATCACCAGCGCCTTGAGTACCGCGAACTCACCGGTGGTGAGCATGTGCACTTCATCGCCACGCTTGAGCTCGCGGGTCGCCAGCGACAACACGTAATCACCAAAGGTGACGTTTTCGTCTTCACTGCCCGGCGCGCCCGGCACCGGTGCGGCCTGACGGCGCAATACCGCTTTGACCCGCGCCATCAGCTCGTCGGGGTTGAACGGCTTGGCCAGGTAATCGTCGGCGCCCAGTTCAAGGCCCTTGATACGGCTCAGCTCATCGCCCTTGGCGGTGAGCATGATGATCGGAATCTGGTTGTTCGCGCTGCGCAGGCGGCGGCACGCGGTCAGGCCGTCTTCGCCCGGCAGCATCAGGTCGAGAACGACCAGATTGAACACTTCACGCGCCAGCAGACGGTCCATCTGCTCGGTGTTCGGAACGGTACGGGCACGGTAGCCCTTGCTGACGAAGAAACGCTCCAGCAGGCTGCTCAGCCCCGGATCGTCATCAACGATAAGAATTTTTTCGCCTTCAGCCGTTTGTGCAGTGCTGCTCATTGGATGCTCCTTTTAGCTCGGCGCGCATTATGGCGTAGCTGTCGTTATACGCACCGTGTGCATTGTTAGCAGATTTTTCCTTCACTGCCAGAAAACCGGGGTTTATGCCTACAGCCTGCAACGCCCCCGAATGACAGAACGCTGGTTATAATGCGCGGCGTTTTGCGCCAGGCAACGTCTGAATCGTTACCGTAAGTGGCCGGTATTTTTTCCGGCCCTGTGCAGTAACTGTTCGATTTCACGGGTCAATGGGCAGCTTCTTGATCCAGGCAGCGGCAATTTTCCAGCCGCTCAATCAGCCTCCAGGCCATTATCTGCGTGCCTGCGAGCCTGCTTTCATACTATGTCAGGTGGTTTTATGGACAGCATCAACAGCCGCATCGCCGAGGAACTCGGCGTACGCCCACAACAGGTCGAAGCGGCCGTCGCGCTACTCGATGAAGGTTCTACCGTTCCCTTTATCGCCCGTTACCGGAAAGAAGTCACCGGCAGCCTCGATGACACCCAGTTGCGTCATCTGGAAGAGCGCCTGCGCTACCTGCGAGAACTCGACGAACGGCGCATCAGCATCCTCGCCAGCATCGAGGAGCAAGGCAAACTCACCCCTGCCCTTGAGCGCGACATCAAGCTCGCCGACACCAAAACCCGTCTCGAAGACTTGTACCTGCCGTACAAGCAGAAGCGCCGCACCAAGGGCCAGATCGCCCTCGAAGCCGGCCTCGGCGAACTGGCCGACGGCTTGTTCAACGACCCGAACCTGTCGCCGGAAACCGAAGCCGCGCGCTTCGTCGACGCCGAAAAAGGCGTGGCCGACGTCAAGGCTGCGCTGGAAGGCGCCAAGTACATCCTCATGGAGCGCTTCGCCGAAGACGCCAGCCTGCTGGAAAAGCTGCGCAATTTCCTCAAACAGGAAGCGATCCTCAGTGCCCGCGTCATCGCTGGCAAGGAAGAGGAAGGCGCCAAGTTCCGTGATTATTTCGAACACGACGAGCCGCTGAAAAGCATGCCCTCGCACCGCGCCCTCGCCATTTTCCGTGGCCGCAACGAAGGCATTCTCAGCTCCGCGCTGAAAGTCGGCGATGAGCTGCCCGGCACCATGCACCCGTGCGAAGGCATGATCGCTCAGCAGTTCGGCATCCAGAACCAGAACCGCCCGGCGGACAAATGGCTCGGTGAAGTGGTGCGCTGGACCTGGAAGGTCAAGCTCTACACCCACCTGGAAACCGACCTGCTGGGCGAGTTGCGCGACGGTGCCGAAACCGAAGCGATCAACGTGTTCGCGCACAACCTGCACGACCTGCTGTTGGCCGCTCCGGCCGGCCCGCGCGCGACCCTGGGCCTCGACCCGGGCCTGCGTACCGGCTGCAAGGTTGCCGTGGTCGACTCCACCGGCAAGCTGCTCGACCACGCCACGGTTTACCCGCACGTGCCACACAACAAGTGGGATCAGACCATCGCCATCTTGGCCGCGCTGTGCGCCAAGCACTCGGTGGATCTGATCGCCATCGGCAACGGTACTGCCAGCCGTGAGACCGACAAGCTGGCGATCGAACTGATCAAAAAATATCCAGCGATGAAAATGACCAAGGTCATGGTGTCCGAAGCCGGCGCCTCGGTGTACTCGGCCTCGGAACTGGCGGCCAAGGAATTCCCGGATCTGGACGTGTCGATCCGTGGCGCCGTATCGATCGCCCGTCGCTTACAGGATCCGCTGGCCGAACTGGTGAAAATCGATCCGAAATCCATCGGTGTCGGCCAGTACCAGCACGACGTCTCGCAGCTGAAACTGGCGCGCGGTCTGGATGCCGTGGTCGAGGACTGCGTGAACGCCGTGGGCGTGGATGTGAACACTGCCTCCGTGGCATTGCTGGCGCGGATTTCCGGCCTCAATGCAACGCTGGCGCAGAACATCGTTGCTCACCGTGACGAACACGGCGCGTTCAAGACTCGTGCAGCGCTGAAGAAAGTCGCGCGTCTGGGCGAAAAAACATTCGAACAGGCCGCCGGTTTCTTGCGCGTGATGAACGGCGACAATCCGCTGGATTCGTCGGCGGTTCACCCGGAAGCCTATCCGCTGGTGCAGCGCATTGCCGCTGAAACCGACCGCGACATTCGCTCGCTGATCGGCGATGCCGCGTTCCTCAAGCGTCTGGATCCGAAGAAATTCACCGACGAAACCTTCGGTCTGCCGACCGTCACCGACATCCTGCAAGAACTGGAAAAACCCGGTCGCGACCCACGTCCGGAGTTCAAGACCGCCGAGTTCCAGGAAGGCGTCGAAGACCTCAAGGATCTGCAACTGGGGATGATCCTCGAAGGCGTGGTGACCAACGTGACCGCGTTCGGTGCATTCGTCGACATCGGCGTGCATCAGGATGGTCTGGTGCACATCTCGGCGCTGTCGGAGAAGTTCATCAAGGACCCGCGCGAAGCGGTCAAGGCCGGTGACGTGGTGAAAGTGAAGGTCATGGAAGTCGATATCCCGCGCAAACGCGTCGGCCTGTCGATGCGCATGAGCGACACCCCGGGCGAGAAAATCGATGGCGCCCGTGGCTCGCGTCCGGGCTCGGCACAACGCCAGCCGTCGAACAATGCGCCACGCAAGGAAACCGTCACCGCCGCGCCGGTGAACAATGCGATGGCCTCGCTGTTCGCCAACGCCAAGCAGTTGAAGAAACGCTGATGGACATGCCGGCCGGGCTCGTCGAGAGCGCGTTTTTCAAGCTGTTGGGCTGTCGCCTGCACAGTCTCGAAACCGGGGTGGCGCAAGTCGCCCTGGCGCTTGAGCCCGAACTGCGCAACCGTGGCGGCAAGCTGCACGGTGGCGCGCTGTTCAGTCTGGTCGACATCGCCATGGGCCTGGCTTGTTCCAGCAGCCATGGCTTCGATCAGCAGAGCGCGACCATCGAGTGCAAGATCAACTACATCCGCGCCGTTTCCGATGGCGAGGTGCTGTGCACGGCGCGGGTGATCCACCCGGGCCGGCGCACGCTGGTGGTCGAAGCCGAGGTGGTGCAGGGCGACAAACTGGTCGCAAAAGCGCAAGGCACCTTCGCTGTCCTGTAGATGTTGCTCATCATTTTGAGTTAATTTCGGCGCTGTGATCGCAGCGTCGAGCTTTTCTGTGGGAGCGAGCTTGCTCGCGAAGAGGGCATTTCAGTCAGCCTCAAGTCGCCTGACACTCCGCCTTCGCGAGCAAGCTCGCTCCCACAGTTCGCGTGCATCCGCCAGATTCAGGGAATGAAGTTGGCGATTCAACGGGGGCTGACAGGCCCGAAAAACCAGGCGATAACGCCAGTTTCAACTTCACCCTTGTAGACCGTCCTGCCCACCCCCATATTGGGGCGACTGACGCGTGAAGGAATCCAAATTGAGCGAACTTCTCAACCGCCGCCTGGCTCTGCTTGGCGAGCGCGCTAACCTCTCTCTGCTCAAGCAGTGCCTGCACGGTATCGAACGTGAATGCCTGCGTGTGACCAGTGAAGGTCGCCTGGCGCAAACGCCGCACCCCGAAGCCCTGGGTTCCGCGCTGACCAACGAACAGATCACCACCGACTACTCCGAGTCGCTGCTGGAATTCATCACGCCCGCCCTGCCGGATCCTGCCGACACGCTGGCGAGCCTGGACAAGATTCATCGTTTTGCCTACAGCAAACTCGGCAACGAGTACCTGTGGAGTCCATCGATGCCGTGCCCGTTGCCGGCCGAGGAAGACATCCCGATTGCCTACTACGGCACCTCCAACATCGGTCAGCTCAAATACGTCTATCGCAAGGGCCTGGCCCTGCGTTACGGCAAGACCATGCAGTGCATTGCCGGGATTCACTACAACTTTTCCCTGCCGGAACAACTCTGGCCATTGCTGCGCGAGGCCGAAGGTTTCGTCGGCACCGATCGCGATTTCCAGTCGGTGTCCTACATCGCGCTGATTCGCAATTTCCGTCGCTACAGCTGGCTGCTGATGTACCTGTTCGGTGCCTCGCCGGCGCTGGACGCCGGTTTCTTGCGCGGGCGTTCGCATCAGCTCGAACAGCTCGATCCGGACACCCTCTATCTGCCGTACGCCACCAGCCTGCGCATGAGCGATCTCGGTTATCAGAGCAACGCCCAGGCCGGCCTGACACCGTGCTACAACGATCTGGCGAGCTACACCGACAGCCTGCGCGAAGCGGTGGCCACGCCCTACGCGCCGTACGTGGAAGTCGGCACGCACAAGGATGGCGAGTGGGTGCAGCTCAATACCAACATCCTGCAGATCGAAAACGAGTACTACTCCAACATCCGCCCGAAACGCGTGACCTACACCGGCGAGCGGCCGATCCAGGCGTTGATGGCGCGCGGCATCCAGTACGTCGAAGTGCGCTGCCTGGACATCAACCCGTTCCTGCCGATGGGCATCGACCTCACCGAATCGCGCTTCATCGACGCCTTCCTGCTGTACTGCGCGCTGAACGACAGCCCGCTGCTGACCAACACTTCGTGCGGCAACGCCACCTCGAACTTCCTCAGCGTGGTCAAGGAAGGTCGCCGTCCGGGCCTGCAATTGCAGCGTGATGGTGAGTCGGTCGAAATGAAGCAATGGGCCGCTGAACTGCTGGAACAGATTGCTCCGCTGGCGGCGATGCTCGATCAGAGCGTCGGCGGCGATGCCCACAGCAAGGCGCTGGATGCGCAACTGGCCAAGGTCAACGACCCGTCCCTGACGCCATCGGCGCAGGTACTGGCGGCCATGGCTGAGCACAAGGAAAGCTTTGCCCAATTCTCCCTGCGCCAGAGCCAGGCCCATGCCGAGTTCTTTCGCAGCGAGCCGTTGGCAGCTGACGAGCAAGCGAGGTTTGAAGAACTGGCGCGCGCGTCGCTGGCGCAGCAGACCGAGCTTGAGCAGAACGAAGTCGGCGATTTCGATGTGTTTGTCGGCGCGTATCAGGCGAGTATTCTCGCCATCAGCAATTAAAAGCCCCTCACCCTAACCCTCTCCCAAAGGGAGAGGGGACTGACCGCGTTGTTCTTGCGAGCTACACCGACCTGAAATACCGGGCCGAACTCAGGCCTTGAAAAGCATGAAGATCAACTCCCTTTCCCCCTCGCCCCCTTGGGGGAGAGGGCTGGGGTGAGGGGGCAAAGTTCTGACGTCGAACGAATCATCCGAAATCCCCACACCCTCTCCTATCCTTAGATTTTTCCGCTCATAAGCTCATTCGAAAACGTTATTTATTTCGCGATTCTTAGATCATTTAGTCTCCACTCATGCCGACATTCGGTCGCCTGATCTGGAGCTCTCAATTGAAACTGAATTTCCCGCTTCGCCTGCTCGCCGCCGCCTCGCTGGCCGCTGCAAGCTTCCTGGCCCAGGCGGCCGATCTCACCGTCGCCTACCAGACCACCGTCGACCCGGCCAAAGTCGCGCAGGCCGACGGCGCCTACGAGAAAGCTACCAAGGCCGATATCAGCTGGCGCAAGTTCGATAACGGCGCCGATATCATCGCCGCCATCGCGTCCGGCGATGTGCAGATCGGCTACCTCGGTTCGAGTCCGTTGACCGCCGCGATCACCCGCAAAGTGCCGGTCGAAACCTTCCTGATTGCCACGCAGATCGGCGCCGCTGAAGCACTGGTCGCGCGCGACGGCTCCGGCATCAAGACTCCGCAGGATCTGATCGGCAAGAAAATCGCCGTGCCGTTCGTGTCCACCGGGCACTACAGCCTGCTCGCCGCGCTCAAGCACTGGAACATCGACCCGTCGAAAGTCACCGTGCTCAACCTCGCGCCGCCAGCGATCATCGCGGCGTGGAAACGCGGCGATATCGACGCCACTTACGTGTGGGATCCGGCACTGGGCGTGGCCAAGGAAAACGGCAAAGTGCTGATCACCTCCGGCGAGCTGGCCAAGTTCGGCGCGCCAACCTTCGATGCGTGGATCGTGCGCAAGGACTTCGCCGAGAAGCACCCGGAAATCGTCACCGCGTTCGCCAAGGTCACCCTCGACGCCTATGCCGATTACCGCAAGGATCCGCAGGCCTGGCTGGCCAACCAGAGCAACGTCGACAAACTGGTCAAACTATCCGGCGCCAAGGCCAGCGACATCCCATTGCTGCTGCAGGGCAACGTCTACCCGCTGGCGGCGGATCAGGTCAGTGATCTCGGCGCGCCGACCACCAAAGCCATCACTGACACTGCCGCGTTCCTCAAGGAGCAAGGCAAGGTCGAAGCCGTCCTGCCGGACTACGCGCCTTACGTCAGCGCCAAATACATCACCAACTGATCGGGAGATACAGCGATGGCCTTGCTACAGCTGGAGCGCATCAGCGCACAGTACCCGGGCAGCCCGGAGCCGGTGCTGGCGGATATTTCTCTGACCCTGGGGCCGCAGCAATTGCTGGTCGCCCTCGGCCCGTCCGGCAGTGGCAAGACTTCGCTGTTGAACCTGATTGCCGGTTTCGTCGAACCGAGTTCAGGACGCATCACCCTTGACGGCGTGCCAGTCAAAGGCCCGAGCGCCGAACGTGGCGTGGTGTTTCAGGACGACGCCTTGCTGCCCTGGCAGGACGTCTTGGCCAACGTCGCCTTCGGCCTTGAACTGGCCGGTGTCGGCAAGGACAAACGCGAACAGCGCGCCCGGGAAATGCTCGCGCTGGTCGATCTCGCCGGCTTCGAAGAGCGGCGCATCTGGCAATTGTCCGGCGGCCAGAAACAACGCGTCGGCCTCGCCCGCGCCCTCGCCGCCGACCCGCGCGTGTTGCTGATGGACGAGCCGTTCGGTGCGCTTGATGCATTCACTCGCGAGCAGATGCAGGAGCTGTTGCTGCAAGTCTGGCAACGCACGGCCAAGCCGGTTTTCCTGATTACCCACGATATTGAAGAAGCGGTGTTCCTCGCCACGGACCTGATTCTGCTGGCGCCGAATCCGGGGCAGATCGTCGAGCGTCTGCAATTGGATTTCGGTCAGCGTTATGCCGCTGGCGAGTCGGCCCGTGCGATCAAATCCGATCCGCGTTTTATCGAAACCCGCGAGCACGTGCTGAGCAAAGTCTTCTCGCAACGCAGCGCCGTACCCCGGCAGGAGCGCGCATGAGCAGTTACGACGTTTCCGCTGCGGCGGTGAAAACACGTTCGGTGAGCATCCCGGTGCGCCGCAGCCTCAGCACTCGCTGGATCAGCCTGCTGACCCTGTTCGGCCTGTTGGCGATCTGGTGGGCGGTGACCGCGACCGGGATGATCGAACCGCTGTTTCTGCCACCGCCCTCTGCCGTGCTGCAAAAAGGCTGGCTATTGGCGACTTCCGGATACATGGATTCGACGCTGTGGCAGCACCTCGGCGCGAGCCTGAGCCGCATCGGCCTGGGTCTCGCTTTTGCGATTCTGACCGCCGTGCCGGTGGGCATTGCCATCGGTGCCAACCGCATTGCCCGCGGTGTGCTCGATCCGCTGATCGAGTTCTACCGCCCGATCCCGCCGCTGGCCTATCTGCCGCTGATCGTGATCTGGTGCGGCATCGGCGAGTTGTCGAAAGTGCTGCTGATCTATCTGGCGATTTTTGCGCCGATTGCCATCGCCACCGCGACTGGCGTGCGTACCGTCGACCCGGCAAAACTGCGCGCGGCGCAGTCGTTGGGCGCGACGCGCGTGCAGCTGATTCGCCACGTGATTCTGCCCAGCGCCCTGCCGGACATTCTCACCGGCGTGCGCATTGGCCTGGGGGTTGGCTGGTCGACGCTGGTCGCCGCTGAACTGATCGCGGCCACCAGTGGCCTGGGCTTCATGGTGCAGTCTGCTGCGCAATTCCTGGTCACAGATGTCGTGGTGCTGGGAATTCTGGTCATCGCCCTGATCGCCTTCGCCATGGAAATGGGCCTGCGCGCATTGCAGCGCAGACTGGTGCCGTGGCACGGCCAGGCGCACTAAATCGCCTTGTGAAAATTCCCCTGTGGGAGCGAGCCTGCTCGCGAAAGCGTCAGATCAGTCACTGCACTGTCGCCTGACACTCTGCATTCGCGAGCAGGCTCGCTCCCACAAAAGCATGACACTCCGAATTCGAAGAGAACGACCATGAGCACCCTCAACATCACCCCGTTAAGCTCGGCCCTCGGTGCGCAGATCAGCGGCGTCGACATCAGCCAGCCGCTGAGCCTGGCACACCGCGACGCCATCGAGCAGGCGCTGCTCAAGTATCAGGTGCTGTTCTTCCGCAATCAGCCGATCGAGCCGGCACAGCAGGCACGTTTCGCGCATTATTTCGGCGACCTGCACATTCATCCGATTTACCCGAACGTGCCGGAACAACCGGAAGTGCTGATTCTTGATACCGCCGTCACCGACGTGCGCGATAACGCGATCTGGCACACCGACGTGACCTTCCTGCCGACGCCGGCGATGGGCGCAGTGCTCAGCGCCAAGTTGCTGCCGGAGTTCGGTGGCGACACGTTGTGGGCCAGCGGGATCGCGGCATATGAAGCGTTGTCGGCGCCGATGAAAACCCTGCTCGAAGGTCTGACCGCCACCCACGATTTCACTCGTTCGTTTCCGCTCGAGCGCTACGGCAACACGCCTGAAGCGCTGGCGCAGTGGGAAGAAGCACGGCGCAAGAATCCACCGCTGTCGCACCCGGTGATCCGTACGCACCCGGTGAGCGGCCGGCGCTCACTGTTCGTCAATGAAGGGTTTACCTCTAAGATAAACGAGCTGTCGGAAAACGAAAGCGAGGCGATTCTGAAGTTTCTGTTCGCCCATGCGACGCGACCGGAATTCACCATTCGCTGGCGCTGGCAGAAAGACGATATTGCCTTCTGGGACAACCGCGTGACCCAGCATTACGCGGTGGACGATTACCGACCGGCGCGGCGGGTGATGCAGCGGGCGACGGTGTTGGGGGATGTGCCGTTCTTCAAGTGATCGCTGATGATCGTTCCCTCGCTCCGCGTGGGAATGCATCAACGGACGCTCCGCGTTCGGCTTTAGATGGGACGCGGAGCGTCCCGGGCGGCATTCCCACGCAGAGCGTGGGAACGATCCTCTAAGCGGCTTATTCGGCCGTCGAAGGCTTCTCCCACAGATTGATCCCGCCCTCCTGGGCAAACCGATCAATCTCCGCCAGCTCTTCAGCACTGAAATTCAGATTCTTCAGCGCGCCGACGTTCTCGATGATCTGCTCCGGCCGGCTCGCGCCGATCAGTGCCGAGGTCACTCGTGGATCACGCAGTGTCCACGCCAGGGCCAGTTGCGCCAGACTCTGGCCGCGACGCTGGGCGATCTCGTTCAACGCTCGCACGTGAGCGATGTTGGCCTCGGACAAGTGCGAAGCCTGCAACGAGCCGCCGCCGGGACGATTGACTCGCGCATCGGCCGGCACGCCGTTGAGGTATTTGTCGGTGAGCAAACCCTGCGCCAGCGGCGTGAAGGCGATGACGCCCGTGCCGAGTTCATCGGTGGTATCGAGCAGATCCTTTTCCACCCAGCGATTGAGCAGGTTGTACGCCGGTTGATGAATCAGCAGCGGCACTTTCCACTCTTTCAGCAGCGCGGCCATCTCGCGGGTTTTCACGCCTGAGTAAGACGAGATACCGATGTACAGCGCCTTGCCCTGCTGCACGGCGGTGGCGAGGGCGCTGGCGGTTTCCTCCAGCGGAGTGTCCGGGTCGAAGCGGTGCGAATAAAAGATGTCCACGTAGTCGAGACCAAGACGTTGCAGGCTCTGGTCGAGGCTGGCCAGCACGTATTTGCGCGAGCCGCCGCCCTGACCGTACGGGCCGGGCCACATGTCCCAGCCAGCCTTGCTGGAAATGATCAGTTCGTCGCGATACTGCTTGAAGTCTTCGCGCAGCAGGCGACCGAAATTGATCTCGGCACTGCCATACGGCGGGCCGTAGTTGTTGGCCAGATCGAAATGGTTGATGCCCAGATCGAACGCGGTACGCAGCAAGGCACGCTGGGTCTCGATCGGCGTGCTGTCGCCAAAGTTGTGCCACAGGCCCAGCGACAATGCCGGCAGCACCAGACCGCTGCGACCGACGCGGCGGTAAGGGATGGAGTCATAGCGGTTTTCGGCAGCGGTGTATGTCATCGAATCCTCTCTTGTCTGTCTTTTAGTCATCAGAAACCGGACACCTTTGTGGCGAGGGGATTTATCCCCGATGGGTGGCAAAGCCGCCCCAAAACCTGAAACCTAGGTGAATCAGGTGTACCGAGTGCGCTGGTTTTACGACTGCTTCGCAGCCGAACGGGGATGAATCCCCTCACCACAAAGGCCCCATCAATCATGCGAAGCGGTTTACAGGTCGGGCGAGCCCCAGGTTCTGCCGCAACGTGCGCCCTTCATACTCGGTTCTGAACAAGCCACGCCGTTGCAGTTCCGGCACTACGCCGTTGGCGAAATCTTCGAGCCCACCCGGCAGGTGCGGCACCAGCACATTGAAGCCGTCCGCCGCGCCTTGCTCGAACCACTCCTGCAGGCAATCGGCAATCTGTGCCGGCGTGCCGACCAGGCTGTGATGCCCCCGCCCGCCAGCGATCCTGCGACCAAGCTCGGCGAGGGTCAGGTTCTCCCGCCCGGCCAGCTCGGTCAGCAATTTCTGTCGGCTCTGCTGACCGCTGTCAGTCAGCGGCAATGGCGGCAGCGGCCCGTCCAGCGGGTACTTCGATAAATCGAAGTTGCCCAGCATACGCCCAAGCAGCGCGACGCCCACCTCGGGTTCGACCAATTGCTGAAACGTTTCACACTTTTCCTGCGCTTCAGCCTCGGTAGCAGCGACCACCACGAACACACCGGGCATGATTTTCAGCGAATCGGTGCTGCGCCCGAACTTGGCCAAGCGTCCCTTGATATCAGCGTAAAACGACTGTGCGGCGGCCAGCGATGTCTGCGCGGTGAACACCAATTCCGCCGTTTGCGCCGCCAGTTCGCGCCCGGCTTCGGAAGAACCGGCCTGGACGATCACCGGTTGCCCCTGCGGCGAGCGCGCGACGTTCAGCGGGCCTTTGACACGGAAATGTTCACCGACATGATCGAGCACATGCAGCTTGTGCGGGTGGTAATAGGCGCCGCTGGCCTTGTCGCGGTGGAAGGCATCGTCTTCCCAACTGTCCCAGAGCCCGGTGACCACCTGATGAAATTCACGGGCGCGGCTGTAGCGTTCGGCATGGCCGATGTGTGCGTCGCGGCCGAAATTAAGCGCCTCGGCGGCGTTGTCCGAAGTCACCAGATTCCACCCGGCCCGTCCGCCCGATAAGTGATCGAGCGAGGCGAACTTGCGCGCCACGTGGTACGGCTCGTTGTAACTGGTGGTGGCCGTGGCGATCAGGCCGATGTGCTCGGTCACCGCGCTCAGTGCCGAGAGCAAGGTCAGCGGCTCGAAGTGATCGGAGCGCGCCATGCGGCTGGCGATATCTTCGGTCGGTGCGGCGACGCTGTCGGCGACAAACAGCGCATCGAACTTTGCCGCTTCGGCGATCTGCGCCAGACGTTTGTAGTGGGCGAAATCCAGCCCCGCATCCGCAGGCACATCGGGGTGCCGCCACGCCGCCACGTGATGCCCGGTGGCCATGAGAAATGCACCGAGTTTCATCTGTCTGCTCATCTCAGAAATCCTTGCGCAATTGCACGCCGAAGTAGCGCTCGTCATCGCGAGGCACGGCGCGATAGATGTAGCTACCGCCACTGGCCAGCAACGGCGAATAGGACTTGTCGGCGAGATTCTTGCCGAGCAGCGCGACGCGCCAGCCATTGCTGTAATCGGCCAGGGCGACGCTGGCGTTCCACAGCCCGAAAGCGCCCTGTTTGGTATCTGGGTTCTGGCTGATGTCGTACTGCACTTCGCTTTGCCAGCTGTAGTCGGTGCCCAGTTCGATATCGAGACCGTTGTCCAGCGGAATTGTGTAGTCAGCGCGCACGTAGCTTTTCCAGGCCGGGCTGAATGGCAACGGTTTGCCGTTGACGTTGCACGACGCCGCCGCGCCGGCCGGGCAAGCGAATTCGTCGATGCGTGCGCGGGTGTAGGCCAGTGCGCCGGAGAACTTCAATTGCTGGGTGGCCTGCAGGGCGTAATCCAGTTCGACGCCTTCGCTGGTGACGCTGCCGGCGTTGATCAAACGCGTCACCACTTGCCCGGCGACGGTGTCGAAAAAGTTCGCCTGATAGTTGTCGTACTCGCTGTGGAAGATCGCCAGGTTGGTGGTCAGGCGGTTGTTCCAGGAGGTGGCTTTGATCCCCGCTTCCCAGGTGTTGGAGGTCTCCGGTTTCAGCGCTTCGGTGTCGCGCGGCTGCATATTGAAAAACACGTTGTACGCCGGGCCTTTGTAACCGCGCGAATAGGTCAGGTACGTGGTGACGGTATCGCTCAGGTCGTACTGCAAACCGAGGCGACCGGACCAGCCATCTTCGTCCACCGAACCTGAGCTGCTGGCCGCCGGTTGAATGCCGCTGACGGTGGTTGCTGATGTTGAAACGCGACGGTGATCGTATTCCAGATCATCGTGGGTGTAGCGCAGGCCGGCGATGCCGCGAAAGTGCGAAGTGAAGTTCAGCGTGCTCTCACCAAACACCGCGTAGCTGTCGCTGGTGGTGCTGTAATCGGCAACGCCACGGTCGGTGCGTGTGGTGGTCGTGAGGGTGCGCTGATAGGTCTCGTCGTCCTTGCCGTGCATGTAGAACAGGCCGCCGACGTACTCGAGAAACTCGCCCTTCGGTGAGGCCAGCCGCAGCTCTTGCGAATACTGGTCGAAGGCCAGATCGCCCTTGTCGGCGGTGCCGGGGAACGCCGCCGTCACGGTGCCGAGGCGATCACCATCTTGATACTGGGTGTTGTCCCAGCCGCGCCACGCGGTGATCGACGTCAGCGTGAAATCACCCAGTTGCCAGTCGAGCTGGCCGGACAGGCCTTTGTTGATGTCCTCGATGTGAGAGCGGGTGTCGGTGTTGATGTCGCGATTGTGGCTGGTCGCATTCACCGGACTCAGCGCGTTGCCGAAGGCCGGCGTCAACGCTTGGCTGACGACGCCATTGGGCGCGTCGTCGTGGGACTGCATGTAGTCAGCGATCAGGGTGAAGGTGATGTCGTCATTCGGAGTGAATTCGAGTTTGCCGCGCACGCCGCGATGGTTGTAACCGTTGACCTCGTGGCCGTTGTGCTGGTTGTCGACATTGCCGTCGTAACTGCCGAACAGCGTGCTGATCGAGCCCTTCAGCGTGTCCGGAATCAGACTGCCGCCAAGGCCGAAACGGCTGCGGCTTTCGTTGCCGCTATAGAACGCCTGATCGATATAGCCGTGGGTCTCGACGGTCGGTGCTTTGCTGGTGATGTTGAGTACACCGGCCGAGGCGTTCTTGCCGAACAGCGTGCCTTGCGGGCCGCGCAGCACTTCGACGCGCTCCAGATCGAGCAGATCCAGCGTGGCCTGGCCGGGACGCGCATACACCACGCCGTCGATGACCGTGGCGACGGTCGGCTCGACGCCGGGCGAGGTGGAAATGGTGCCGACGCCGCGCACGAATAACGAGGTGTCCTTGTTCGAGGCGCCGGTGCGGAAATTCAGCGACGGCACTTGCTGAACGATGCTCGCCACGCCGTTGCGGTTGTCGCGTTCGAGCTGTTCGCCGTCGAGCACGGAAACCGCCACCGGTACTTTTTGCAGTGACTCTTCGCGGCGAGTCGCGGTCACCGTGACGGATTTCAGCGTCGGTTCCTGATCGCTGCTGTCAGCGGCAAACGCCGTGGGCAGCGGCAGCGCCGCCAGCCCGGTAAAAATCCAGCCCGCCGCGCGAATCGACTGCGTCAGTGTGTGTAATGCCCCAAGAAAATTACGCATAGATGTTCGCTCGAAAATGGCCCTGAACCGCTGCCGTTCTGTGACGACAGCGCCTGAATCTGTCGTGGGCATTCGCTCGAGCGAGTAGCAGACAACACGCATTGTTAGCGCTAACATCGCGAATATTGGCGATCTGGCTATAGAGCGTCCAATACTGAAAAATTACTTTTATATGCGATTTGGTTTTTAGAAAGGATCGAGTCTTGAACGTTGAAAAGCCGCGTAAACGCCGGGGCGCCGGACGTGTGACGCTGAACGCCGTGGCGCGTGCAGCCGGGGTGTCGGCGATTACCGTGTCGCGGTATTTCAATCAGCCCGAGCAGGTTTCGCCTGAGCGGCGCGAGCGCATTGCGGCGGTGGTCGCCGAGCTCGGTTATGTGCCTAATCTGGTCGCGGGTGGTCTGGCCTCGGCGCGGGGGAAAATCGTCGGCATGGTCATTCCGAACATCTCCGGGCCGATCTTCGCCAACACGATCCAGGGCTTCAGCGATACCCTCAGTCGTCACGGTTATCAACTGTTGCTGGCGTCGAGTTATTTCGATATCGAGCAGGAAGAAAATGCCGTGCGCGCCTTTCTCGGCTGGTCGCCGGCAGCCCTGGTGCTGACCAGCCACTTCCATAGCGAAGGCACCGAGAAGATGCTCGCCGAGGCCGATATTCCGGTCATCGAAACCTGGGATTACCAGCCGGAGCGCGAGCCCATGCAGATTGGCTTTTCGCACTTCGAAGTGGGCGTGACGGCAGCAAGGCATTTGCTCAAGAAAGGCTACCAACGCATTGCTTTCGTACAGAACAGTGCGCCGGGCGACTTCAGTGCACTGGAGCGCCGCGATGGTTATGCCGCCACTGTGCGTGAAGCAGGACGTGAGCCATGGATTTTCGCCCCGGACGCCGACCGCGCGCCGTTCGAAGCCGGCAAGCAAGCGATGGACGCCCTGATGAACGCCTCACCACGCCCCGACGCGATCATCTTCGCCAACGACAACCTCGCCGCCGGAGGTCTCCTCGCCGGACAGCGCGCGGGTATCAAAATCCCCGCAGACTGCGCCGTGCTCGGCTTCGGCGATTACCCGTTTGCCGAGATGTTATTGCCCAGTCTGAGCACGATCAAACCACCGGCACTGGAGATCGGTGTACTCGCCGCGACACGCGTGCTGGAAAGCCTTGGCGTGTTGCCGAGCGACAAAGTGCAGCGGCTGAATCTGCTGCGATGCCAAGTGATCGAGCGCGAAAGCATCTGATGAATATGGCGGGGGCTGGATTGGCTATGCTCTAGGTCATACCGAGGTGGCCCCTTCGCGGGCAAGCCCGCTCCCACAGGTTTCAGTGTTGGATACAAAATCTGTGAACGGCGCAAAACCCTGTGGGAGCGGGCTTGCCCCGGTGGCGGCGGTGGTGCTGTTCATAGTGCTGAGCGCCGAGGCGTAAAAAACTCTCGGCGCTCAGCCGTTGGATCAACGCACCAGATGCAGGAACTGCATGTGCCGTTCGTACTGGTCGAGGATGTCGTTGATGATCTGTTCTTTGGTGTAGCCGACCAGATCGTAGTCCTGACTGCCCTCGCTCAAGTGCACTTCGGCGCGGTAGTAGCGGCGATTGTTGAGTTGCTTGGAACCCATGCCGCCGCGCGCGAACGATGGCGTGAAGTAGCCGCGCATCTGCACCTGATAGATGAACGGATGCTGCTCGCCATGACCGATTTCCAGGCTGACGTTGTCATGCGCCGGATCCGGCTGAGTGACGACGTGCAGACCTTTTTCGACGAACACGGCGGTCACTTCCTCGATTGCCGGGCGCACTGTGCTTTCCATGAAGCGGTACACCTCGTCGCGGGACGGGAAGTGCACGGCCTGACTCAGGCGCTGCCGCCAGCCGCCGGTGCCACGCCGCGAACCGGAGACCGGCGCCAGCGAATGCAGCTGCGCGATCTGCTTCTGCGACTCCAGATAGAACGCCTTGTGCAGGCCCCACATCATCAGCAGCAGAATCAACGAGAACGGCAACGAGGTCAGCACCACCGCCGACTTCAGCGCATCGATGCTGCCGGAGAACAGCAGCGCACTGGTGATCAGCGCGGTCATCGCGCCCCAGAACACCCGCAGCCATTTCGGCCCGTCTTCATCCGGGTTGCCGCCCTTCGCCGACAGGGTCGAGAGCACCACGGTGCCAGAGTCCGCAGACGTCACGAAGAACACGAAGCTGATGAACACCGTCACGGCGATGACGGTCTTGCTCCATGGGTAGGTTTCCAGCAGCAGATAAATGCTCATCGACGGATTGTCGATGGCCGACATGCCCAGCGCACTCATGCCGTGATTGAGCACCTGGTCCAAGGCGCTGTTGCCGAAGATCGACATCCACGCCAGGGTGAAACCGAGCGGGATCAACAGCACGCCGAAGACGAATTCACGGATGGTGCGGCCACGGGAGATCCGCGCGATGAACAGGCCCACGAACGGCGACCATGCAATCCACCAGGCCCAGTAGAACACTGTCCAGCCACCCAGCCAGTCGCTCGGTTTGTCGTAGGCGTAGAGGTCGAAACTCTTCATCGGCAGGGCGCCGAGGTAGTCGCCGACGTTCTGGATCAGCGTGTTGAGCAGGTGCTGTGTCGGCCCGGCAAACAACACGAACAGCAGCAGCCCGCAGGCCAGCAGCATGTTGATGTCGGACATCACCCGCACGCCTTTATCGACACCGGAGACCGCAACGATGATCGCCGCGCCCATCATCAGCGTGATCAGGCCGACCTGAATCCACTGGGTGTGGGCGATGCCGAACAGATAATCCAGGCCCGAGTTGAGGTGCAACACGCCGAAGCCCATGTCGGCACCAAGACCGAACACCGTGGCGATGATGCCGAAGCCGTCCACCGCATAGCCGATCGGGCCGTTGATGCGTTTGCCGATCAGCGGATACAGCGCCGAACGCAGGGCCAGCGGCAGATTGTGCCGATAAGCGAAATAGGCCAGTGCCATGCCGACGAAGGCGAACACGCCCCAACCATGCAGGCCCCAGTGCAGAAACAGAATCTGCATGGCCTGGCGCGCCGCGTCCGCCGTGCCGGCCTCGCCTTGCGGCGGCTGCAGCATGTGGGTCAGCGGTTCGGAAACGCAGAAGAAAAACAGCGTGATGCTGATCCCGGCGGCGAACAGCATGCCGGCCCAGGACAGGTAACTGAATTCGGGCTCGTCGTGGTCGGCACCGAGTTTTATCTTGCCGTAGCCGGATAAGGCGGTGACCACCACGAAGACCAGATACAGGGTCATCGCGAGCATGTAGTACCAGCCGACCGTGTTGGCCGCCCAGTTTTGCGCTTCCAGCAACCAGGCGCCGGCCTGCTCAGGGATGGCGATGACGACAAGACCAAACAGCAGAATGACCGTCGCGGCGAAGTAGAACACCGGCGGATTCATGCGTACCAGACCGCTGGCGGGGGTAGACGATGCACTCATGAAACGTGCACCTCGAAGGGTTGAAACGTGGCTGAAATGATCGGACTCAGCAAAGGCAAGCCTCCTGTTGTGAGCGGGCAGCGAACCACCGGTTTAACTTGAATGAACGTTCAAGTTAAACATGAATGGGGTGGTAAGGACTAATCGCAGGGCTGGGCGGTAGGTTTCCTACAGCGCCCAAAGAGGGGTATGACGCGGGTTTGGAGAGATTCGTTCACTGATGAATTGGCTTAAGGCCACTACCTTGATCCGGCCTGGAAATCTCGCGAGCAGGCTCGCTCCCACATCTGAAACGCATTCCAATGTGGGAGCGAGCCTGCTCGCGAAGAGGCCCGATACAACAACACAGATTCAAGACTTACTTCTGCGTCCCGTCATCATGCTGCAGATTCGCCTGCGTCAGATTCGCCCCCGCCGGCACGCTACGTGTCAGCCAGACGTTGCCGCCAATGGTCGAGCCCTTGCCGATGGTGATCCGTCCGAGAATCGTCGCCCCGGCGTAAATCACCACGTCATCCTCAACGATGGGGTGACGCGGATGGCCCTTCTGCAATTGGCCGTCCTCATCCGCCGGGAAGCGCTTGGCCCCCAGGGTCACCGCCTGATAAATCCGCACTCGCTCACCAATGATCGCGGTTTCGCCAATCACTACACCGGTGCCGTGATCGATAAAGAAGCTGCGGCCGATCTGCGCGCCCGGGTGGATATCGATGCCGGTCGCCGAGTGCGCGATTTCCGCGCTGATCCGCGCCAGCAGCGGCAGCCCTGCACGGTATAAATGGTGCGCCAGGCGATGGTGAATCACCGCAAGAATGCCCGGATAGCACAGCAGCACTTCATCAACGCTGCGTGCCGCCGGGTCGCCGTGATAGGCCGCGAGCACATCGGTGTCGAGCAGCGTGCGCAGGCCCGGCAAGGCCAAGGCGAAATCCTGCACGATCTGAATGGCGCGGGTTTCGACTTCACTGTCGTCCTGCGCGCTGTGGCGGGCAACGTAACGCAACTCCAGGCGCGTCTGCGCCAGCAAGGCATTCAGCGCTACATCAAGCGTGTGGCCGACGTAGAAATCTTCACTTTCTTCACGCAGATCGACCGGCCCCAGACGCATCGGGAACAGCGCGCCACACAGCGCCTCGAGGATTTCCGCCATCGCCGCTCGCGATGGCAATTCGCGGCCGCCCTGCTCCCCTGAAGCCCGGCCATTCAGTGCGCGCCACTGATCCCGCGCGCTGCGCAGCTGGCTGACGATGGTCTGCAATTGCCAATGGCTGGAACGCTCGCTCACGGTAAAGACTCCTCACGGGCGGCCGGACTGTCTGGCCGCGTCATCGGCGCCTACTTTACGGCATGCCTTTGCCGACGAATTAAGAACCGATAGTGCTGGCCTCAGTCCATTTGGCTATAAGCGATTGGCGGTTGCCCGGGCAAAAACGCGTGCCTATAGTCCTTTCATTCTTCTGCGCCAGTACGGACCCATGATCAAACAACAGCTGCAACGCTTCCCCCGTCTCGAACTGCTGAGCCACCCCACGCCGCTGGAAAAACTCGAACGCCTGTCCACCTGGCTCGGTCGCGAGGTGTACATCAAACGCGATGACCTGACGCCGCTGGCGATGGGCGGCAACAAGCTGCGTAAACTCGAATATCTCGCCGCTGACGCGCTCGCGCAAGGTGCTGACACGCTGATCACGGCCGGTGCGCTGCAATCGAACCACGTGCGCCAGACCGCCGCACTGGCGGCGAAACTCGGCCTCGGTTGTGTGGCGCTGCTGGAAAATCCGCTGGGCACCGATGACGGAAATTACACCGGCAACGGCAACCGCTTGCTGCTCGATCTGTTCGACACCAAGGTCGAACTGGTCGACAACCTCGATAATGCCGACGAACAACTGGCCGCACTGGCCGTGCGCCTGCGCAGCAACGGCAAGAAGCCGTATCTGGTGCCGATCGGCGGCTCCAACGCCCTTGGTGCTCTGGGTTATGTGCGCGCTGGGCTGGAGCTGGCTGAGCAGATCAAGGACAGCGGCCTCGATTTCGCCGCTGTGTTGCTGGCGTCGGGCAGTGCCGGGACCCACAGTGGTCTGGGGCTGGCGCTGAGTCAGGCGCTGCCGCAACTGCCGGTGATCGGCGTGACCGTTTCGCGCAGTGAAGAAGATCAGCGCCCGAAGGTGCAGGGTTTGGCCGAACGCACGGCAGAGCTGCTGGGCGTCGAGTTGCCGGCCAGCTTCAAGGTCGAGCTGTGGGACGAATATTTCGCCCCGCGTTATGGCGAGCCGAATGCCGGAACGCTGGCGGCGGTGAAACTGTTGGCCGCACAGGAAGGTCTGTTGCTTGACCCGGTCTACACCGGCAAGGCCATGGCCGGTCTGCTCGACGGGATCGGCCGGCAGCGCTTCGATGACGGCCCGATCATCTTCCTGCACACCGGCGGCGCGCCGGCGTTGTTTGCCTACAAGGATTTTCTGACAAGATGATCACTGCAGATTGCAGATACCTGTGGCGAGGGGATTTATCCCCGTTGGGTCGTGGAGCGGCCCCTTGCCTTCGCAAGTGAGTACACGTCGCAGGACTTTGCAACTGTTGTGCAGTCGAACGGGGATAAATCCCCTCGCCACAACTGAACGGACGCATATTCCAAAAAACCCTAAAAGAAACACAATCTAGTATTTTCAAGTCTAAAACAGACATCTTATAGTCTCGCCGCAGGCGAATTTCGGGCGAGACGCTTAAGCTGCTTTAAGGCAGGATAGCGCTGTCGTTCAAATCACCAATTTGCCTACATTCCTTAAGCGTCTTCCATAAGAAAACACAGGGGCTTGTCATGAATTTTTCCGCACTACGTCGCACTCTGCTGGTCGGTTCGCTGGGTCTTGCGCTCAGCGCTGGCCTGATCGGTCAGGCAGTGGCCGGTGAGCAGTTGCAACAGATCAAGGACAAAGGCGTGCTCAACGTCGGCCTGGAAGGCACTTACCCACCGTTCAGCTACGTCGACGAGAACGGCAAGCTGTCCGGTTTCGAAGTCGAGCTGTCCGAAGCGCTGGCGCAAAAGCTCGGCGTCAAGGCCAAGATCCAGCCGACCAAATGGGACGGCATCCTCGCCGCGCTGGAATCCAAGCGTCTGGATCTGGTGGTCAACCAAGTGACCATCTCCGACGAGCGCAAGAAGAAGTATGACTTCTCCGAACCCTACACCGTGTCCGGCATCCAGGCCCTCGTGCTGAAAAGCAAAGAGTCGGCGCTGAACATCAAGACTGCCGCTGACCTGTCCGGCAAGAAAGTCGGTGTCGGCTTGGGCACCAACTACGAGCAGTGGGTTCGCGCCAACGTGCCGGGTGCTGACGTGCGCACCTACGACGATGATCCGACCAAGTTCGCCGACCTCAACAACGGTCGTACCGATGCCATCCTGATCGACCGTCTGGCTGCCCTCGAATACGCCAAGAAAGCCCCGAAAACCGTCGCAGCCGGTGAGGCCTTCTCGCGTCAGGAATCCGGTATCGCCCTGCGCAAAGGCGAGCCGGAACTGCTGGCTGCGGTGAACAAGGCTCTGGATGAACTGCGTGCCGACGGCACCCTTGAGAAACTGTCGAAGAAGTACTTCAACGCAGACGTCACTAAATAATGGAAGAGGCTTTCCAACTCGCGCTGGATTCCGCGCCCTTTCTGTTGAAGGGCGCGTACTACACGGTAGTCCTCAGCCTCGGCGGGATGTTCTTCGGTCTGCTGCTGGGCTTCGGCCTCGCGCTGATGCGTCTGTCACGCTTCAAATCGGTCAGTTGGCTGGCCCGCATCTACGTGTCGTTCTTTCGCGGCACGCCGTTGCTGGTGCAGCTGTTCGTGATCTATTACGGCTTGCCGCAATTGGGCATGGAGCTTGATCCGCTGCCAGCAGCGCTGATCGGTTTCTCGCTGAACATGGCCGCCTACGCCTGTGAAATCCTGCGTGCCGCGATCGGTTCGATCGAACGCGGTCAGTGGGAAGCTGCTGCGAGTATCGGCATGACCCGCGCGCAGACCCTGCGCCGGGCCATCCTGCCGCAAGCGATGCGCACGGCCTTGCCGCCGCTGGGCAACAGCTTCATTTCGCTGGTCAAGGACACGGCGCTGGCCGCGACCATTCAGGTGCCGGAGCTGTTCCGTCAGGCGCAGCTGATTACCGCCCGGACTTTCGAAGTCTTCACCATGTATCTTGCCGCCGCACTGATCTACTGGATTCTGGCCACGGTGCTTTCGCACTTGCAGAACAAGTTGGAAGAGCGGGTCAATCGGCACGACCAGGAGTCCTGACGCGATGATTGTCGTGGAAAAACTGACCAAGCAATTCAAGGGTCAGGTCGTGCTCAACGGCATCGACCTTGAGGTAAAGGAAGGCGAAGTCGTCGCGATCATCGGCCCCAGCGGCTCGGGGAAAACGACGTTCCTGCGTTGCCTGAATTTCCTCGAAGAACCCACCAGCGGCCGGATCAAGGTCGGCGATATCGAAATCGATACCAGCCGCCCGCTGAACCAGCAGCAAAGTCTGGTGCGCAACCTGCGCCAGCACGTCGGCTTCGTGTTCCAGAACTTCAACCTGTTTCCCCATCGCACCGCCCTGGAAAACGTCATCGAAGGCCCGATCGTGGTCAAGAAGATGCCGCGCGACCAGGCAGTTGCTCTGGGTAAAAAGCTGTTGACCAAAGTGGGGCTTGCCGGCAAAGAGGACGCCTACCCGCGCCGTCTCTCCGGTGGCCAGCAACAGCGCGTGGCGATTGCCCGGGCGCTGGCGATGGAGCCGGAAGTGATTCTGTTCGACGAACCGACTTCAGCGCTCGACCCGGAACTGGTCGGTGAAGTGCTGGCGACCATTCGCGGTCTTGCCGAAGAAAATCGCACGATGGTGATTGTCACCCACGAAATGGGTTTTGCCCGTGACGTGGCCAATCGCGTGGTGTTTTTCGACAAGGGCGTAATTGTTGAACAGGGTGAAGCCAAGGCACTGTTTGCCAACCCGAAAGAAGAACGCACCAAACAGTTTCTCAGCAAGTTTCTGAATCACGCCTGAGAACTTTCTCTGCCACAGCCCTCAACTTCCACGGACGGAAGTTATCCCTGCCCCGGTATTTCATTCTTCTGAACATTTATTACTTGTGCGCGCAGATATACATTGCGCAACGATGACGCACATTCTCGATTCGTCATATTTCCATACGTTTGCCGGTGAACGAACCCGCACAAAACGTCGCGAAACCGCTGTTTATCTGTAGCTGATTTCGCGCTTACACCTAGGCTTAGTGCCTCGGTGACGTAGGAGCTTTCTGATTAACTTGTAATTTACGCATTAACTAACCCCCTCTATTGACACCCCTCTCCGCAGACTTTTATCTAGTCGGCAACCGGCGCCCCTTAGTTCAAATAACCCGCACTAATACCGAGCAAATACTTGTCGCTTTTATTGCCAGTTGATTCGCGCCTTTTTTTTCCAGAAACGGATTTCGCTGCAAGACTTCAAGGAGAGAAACCGATGACCCGCACTTCGCATACACCCGAACTTGCAGCGCCAACGCTGGCATGCGCACAAAAAACCGGCATTAACCTGGCAACAGCAGCTCACCTGCTCATCGACGTGCCGCCCTACTGCGACATGGACGTTGGCGATCTGATCGAACTGTTCTGGGACAAATGCTATGTCGCGTCAAAAGTCCTCAGCGCGGCCGATGTGGGCGAGTCGGTCAGCCTGCGGGTGCCGGAGAGTTTCATCACCAATGGCACCGCGCGCATTCACTACCGCGTGATGCAGGTCGGCCAGGGTCCGGCACTGTCGGCGGCGACTCGGGTGCAGGTCAAACTCGATTGCCCTGGTGGCCAGCCCACTGGGCAGTGCGAAGACGAAAATCAGCAACTGGCACCAGTGATCATCCCCGAAGCGATTCGCCGTCAGGGCGTGAATCCCAGCCAGATCAAACGCGGCGTGCCGCTGACCATCGAGCCTTATCTGAACATGGCCGAAGACGACGCCATCACCCTGCGCTGGGGCGATGTGCGCATGGATCTGGCGCCAGTCACGGCAGCGGATGTCGGCCTGCCGATTCAGGTCTGGATACCACCGACTGTCATCGTCGAAGCAGGCGAGGATCTGCGGCTGGACGTGACGTACTGCATCCTCGATCGGGTCGGTAACAACTCGCGCTGGGCACCGCCGCGCACGTTGAAAATCGGTTGCGTGAATCCGTACGTAAAAGTCCCGTGGAAACCCGAATTCAAGGCCGCTGAATCACCTACCAAGTGAGACCTGCTCAGGGGTGGGAGGTCAGTTATCTCTCACCTGACCCTCGTTAACCAAGCCGAACATTCACCCTTCTATACATATTCCTAAAAGTTAGTTTATTTAATTTTTATACACGCTTAGGGTATATGCACCGGACCACCGGACATTCTTTCAATCGTCGCCATCGCGACGTTTTTCATGAGATGTGAGGTAGGTATGGTCCGGAACACAATCACCCCAGTGCAGATCGCCAGGGCATTGCGTGCAGCCAGGGAGCGGCACTGATGTCCAGTCTTGCAGATGCCAACGTGCAGTCCGATCTGGACATCGCCCCGCTGTTGTTGCCCGCGCAAGTACTGCGCAACGACGCTCAAGCGATCAAGGCCGCCTTTGATCTGGCGCAAGCCGCCCGAGTGCAGGCGGCCAAACGCGACCGGCAGCGCAAGCTGCCTTGGTCGGAAATTGAACAGTTCACCCGCAGCGGTCTGGGCAGCATTGCCATCCCGCGTGAGTACGGTGGCCCGCAAGTTTCCTTCGTCACGCTGGCCGAAGTATTCGCGATCATTTCTGCCGCCGACCCGGCGCTCGGGCAGATCCCGCAGAACCAGTTCGGCATCATCCATCTGCTGCTCGGCACCGCTACCGAAGCGCAGAAAAAGCAGCTGTTCCAGAGTGTTCTGGAAGGCTGGCGCATCGGCAATGCCGGACCGGAACGTGGCACGAAAAACACCTTGGAACTGAAGGCGCGAATCAGCGCCGACGGCGACGATTACGTAATCAACGGCCAGAAGTTCTACTCCACCGGCGCGCTGTTTGCGCATTGGGTCGCGGTGAAAGCGCTCAACGATGACGGTAAACAGGTGCTGGCCTTCGTCCGTCGCGGCACGCCGGGTTTGCGCATCGTCGATGACTGGTCGGGCTTCGGTCAGCGCACCACGGCCAGCGGCACGATCCTGCTGAACAACGTGCGCGTCGAGTCGAGCCTGGTCATCGACAACTGGAAGATCAACGACAAGCCGAACACCCAAGGCGCAGTGTCGCAGCTGATTCAAGCGGCCATTGACGCCGGCATCGCCCGTGGCGCCATCGACGACGCCATCGACTTCGTCAAAACCCGCGCACGGCCATGGATCGACGCCAAGGTCGAGCGCGCCAGCGATGACCTCTACGTGATCGCCGATATCGGCAAACTGAAAATCGAACTGCACGCCGCCGAAGCGCTGCTGCGCAAGGCCGGCAAAGTGCTCGATGAAGTCCACGCCGCGCCGCTGACTGCCGAATCCGCCGCACGCGCTTCGATCGCCGTGGCCGAAGCAAAAGTGCTGACCACCGAGATTTCGCTGCTGGCCAGCGAAAAGCTCTTCGAACTGGCCGGCAGCCGCGCGACCCTTGCCGAATTCAATCTCGACCGCCACTGGCGCAACGCCCGCGTGCACACCCTGCACGACCCGGTGCGCTGGAAATATCACACGGTCGGCGCCTATCGCCTGAACGGCACTTTGCCGGCTCGCCATTCCTGGATCTGAGACGACCAGTCATCTGGAGAACCCCCTATGACGCTTTCCCATCACGTCGCGCTCATCACCAGCGATGAGCAAGCCCTGATCGTCGCCAGCGACCTGGCCGAAGATTTCAAACGCGACAGCGCCCTGCGCGACCGCGAACGCCGCCTGCCATTGGCCGAGCTGGAAGTGTTTTCCCGCTCCGGCCTGTGGGGCATCAGCGTGCCGAAAGAATATGGCGGCGCGGGCGTATCCAACGTCACCCTGGGCAAAGTCATCGCACTCATCGCTCAGGCCGACGGCTCGCTCGGGCAGATTCCGCAGAACCATTTCTACGCACTGGAAGTGCTGCGCGTGAATGGCAGCGATGAACAGAAACAGCGCCTGTACGCCGAGGTGCTCGCCGGCCAGCGCTTTGGCAATGCCTTGGCAGAATTGGGCACCAGAACCGCTCACGACCGCGTCACCCGTCTCACCCGCGATGGTGATGGTTATGGTTATCGAATCAACGGTCGCAAGTTCTACTCGACCGGGGCGATTTACGCGCAGCGCATTCCGACGTCGGTGGTCGATGAAAACGGCGTACAGCAACTGGCCTTCCTCCCGCGCGAAAGCAAGGGCCTGACGGTGATCGACGACTGGAGCGGCTTCGGCCAGCGCACCACTGGCAGCGGCTCGGTAGTGTTCGAAGATGTGTATGTAGCGGCGGAAGACGTGCTGCCGTTCCAGAGCGCTTTCGAGCGCCCGACCACGGTCGGCCCGCTGGCGCAGATTCTCCACGCCGCCATCGACACCGGCATTGCCCGCGCTGCTTACGAAGACGCCTTGCATTTCGTGCGCAGCAAGACCCGTCCGTGGATCGATTCCGGCAACGACACGGCCACCGAAGATCCGCTGACATTGAAGAGCTTCGGCCACTTGAGCATTCGGCTGCACGCCACCGAAGCCTTGCTCGAACGTGCCGGCGAAATCCTCGATGCCGCGCAAGCCGAAACCAACGCGGAAACCGTCGCCGCCGCGTCGATCGCGGTTGCCGAGGCGCGGGCGATCAGCACGGAAATTTCCCTCGCCGCCGGCAGCACGCTGTTCGAACTGGCCGGCAGCCAGGCGACGCTGAGTGAACACGGCCTCGACCGGCACTGGCGCAACGCGCGCGTGCACACCCTGCACGACCCGGTGCGCTGGAAATATCACGCCGTGGGCAATTACTACCTCAACGATGAAAACCCTCCGCTGCGAGGGACGATCTGATGACTGCTGCGAAAAAGAAGATTCTGCTCAACGCGTTCAACATGAACTGCATCGGCCACATCAATCACGGCCTGTGGACGCATCCGCGCGACACCTCGACCCGCTACAACACGATCGAGTACTGGACCGAACTGGCGCAGTTGCTTGAGCGTGGATTGTTCGATGGCTTGTTCATCGCTGACATCGTCGGCGTCTACGACGTCTACCAGGACTCGGTGGACGTCACGCTGAAAGAGTCGATCCAGTTGCCGGTCAACGATCCGCTGCTGCTGGTTTCAGCGATGGCCGCCGTCACCAAAAATCTCGGCTTTGGCCTGACTGCCAATCTCACTTACGAACCGCCGTATCTGTTCGCCCGACGCATGTCGACGCTCGATCATTTGAGTCGCGGCCGCGTTGGCTGGAACATCGTCACCGGTTACCTGGACAGCGCCGCCAAAGCCATGGGTCTCAACGAGCAGGTCGAACATGACCGCCGCTACGACCAGGCCGAAGAATATCTGCAGGTCTTGTACAAGCTCTGGGAAGGCAGCTGGGAAAACGGCGCGGTGCGCAACGACCTCGAGCAGCGCATCTACGCCAACCCGGACCAAGTGCACAAGGTCGAGCACCAGGGCGAGTTCTATCAGGTCGAGGGTTATCATCTCTGCGAACCGTCACCGCAGCGCACGCCGGTGCTGTTTCAGGCCGGTAGCTCCGACCGCGGCTTGCTGTTTGCCGGGCGTCATGCCGAGTGCGTGTTCATCAGCGGCCAGAACAAACCATCGACCAAAGTGCAGGTCGACAACGTCCGCGCCAGCGCCGTCGAAGCCGGACGCAATCCTCAAGACATCAAGGTGTTCATGGGCCTCAATGTAATCGTTGGCGCCACCGCAGAAGCAGCGTGGGCCAAGCATGCCGAGTACCTCAGCTATGCCAGCGCCGAGGCCGGCGTGGCGCATTTTTCCGCCTCCGCCGGTATCGACTTTGCCCAGTACGAAATCGACGAACCGATCCAGTACGTGAAGAGCAACGCCATTCAATCGGCAACAAAAAACCTGCAGAACAATGACTGGACCCGGCGCAAATTGCTCGACCAGCACGCCCTCGGCGGTCGTTACATCACCGTGGTCGGCTCGCCCGAGCAAGTGGCGGATGAACTCGAATCGTGGATCGCCGAAACCGGTCTGGACGGCTTCAACCTGACCCGCATCGTCACCCCGGAAAGCTATGTCGATTTCATCGAACTGGTGATTCCCGAGTTGCAGCGGCGCGGCTCGTACAAGACTGCGTATGACAGCGGGACCTTGCGCGAGAAGTTGTTTCACGGCGAGGCGCAGTTGCCTGAACAACATACCGGCTCTTCGTACCGACGCTAAAAGCATCGCTGGCAAGCCAGCTCCCACAAGGGTCTGCGGCGCACACAAAACCTGTGGGAGCTGGCTTGCCAGCGATGAGGCCACAACAGACACCACAAATCTTATGCACTGACTGGAAAAACCACCATGACCAAAAAAAACCTGTCCCACCCAGTCAAAGCACTGGCCTTGGCCTTCGGCCTGTTCAGCTCGGCTATCTTCGCCGCCGACGCCCCGTTGAAAATCGGCACCACCGCCGCTTTCGCCATTCCGCTGGAAGCCGCCGTCGAAGAAGCCTCCAAACAGGGCCTGAAAGTCGAGCTGGTGGAGTTCACCGACTGGATCGCGCCCAACGTCAGCCTCGCCGCTGGCGACATCGACGTGAATTACTTCCAGCACATCCCGTTCCTGGAAAATGCCAAAGCCGCGTCCGGTTTCGATCTGGTGCCATTCGCTCCTGGGATCATCAACAACGTCGGCCTGTATTCGAAGAAATACAAAAGCTTCGATGAACTGCCCGAAGGCGCCAGCGTCGCCATCGCCAACGACCCGATCAACAGCGGTCGCGGTCTGCAATTGCTCGCCAAGGCCGGTTTGATCACCCTGAAACCGGGCGTCGGCTACAAAGCCACCGAGGACGACATCGTCGCCAATCCGAAGAAAATCAGGATCCTTCAGGTCGAAGCCGTGCAACTGGTGCGCGCCTATGACGACGCCGACCTGGTCCAGGGTTATCCAGCCTATATTCGCTTGGCGAAGACCTTCGATGCCGGCTCGGCGCTGCTGTTCGACGGTCTCGATCACAAGGAATACGTGATCCAGTTCGTCATCCAGCCCAAGAGCAAAACCGACCCGCGCCTGATCAAGTTCGTCGACATCTATCAGCATTCACCGGCCGTTCGCGCGGCACTGGACAAGGCCCACGGCAAGCTCTACCAGGCCGGCTGGGAAAGCTGAACATGACCGCAGCGATCCAACGGCGACTGGAGCTTCCAGAGCCACACAATGCTGAAAAAACCGAGCTGCACCCCGAGTTGAATCGCGCCCACGTACGCTTTATCGACGTGGGCAAAACCTACAACGGCCGGCAAGGTCCGGTCGCGGCTTTGCAGGGCATCGACCTGGCGATTCAACGCGGCGAAGTGTTCGGCATCATCGGCCGCAGCGGCGCCGGCAAGTCGTCGCTGATTCGCACGATCAATCGTCTCGAACAGCCGACTTCAGGACGTGTGTTGATCGATCAGGTCGATATCGGCCAGTTCGATGAAGACCGCCTCGTCGCCCTGCGCCGGCGCATCGGCATGATCTTCCAGCACTTCAATCTGATGTCGGCCAAGACCGTCTGGCAGAACGTCGAGTTGCCGCTGAAAGTCGCCGGCGTGCCGAAGGAGCAGCGCGACAACAAGGTCCGCGAACTGCTTGAACTGGTCGGCCTGCACAGCAAGCACAAGGCTTATCCGGCGCAGCTCTCCGGTGGGCAGAAACAGCGTGTCGGCATTGCCCGCGCGCTGGTGCATGACCCGGACATTCTGCTCTGCGATGAGGCGACATCGGCGCTGGATCCGGAGACCACGCAGTCGATCCTCGGCCTGTTGCGCGAGATCAACAACCGCCTGGGCCTGACCATTGTGCTGATCACTCACGAGATGGCAGTGATCCGCGAGATCTGCGATCGCGTCGTCGTGCTCGAGCACGGTCATGTGGTCGAGCAAGGCCCGGTATGGCAAGTGCTCGGCAATCCGCAACACGCAGTCAGCCAGACCTTGCTCGCACCGCTGCAACACGCCTTGCCGGAAGAACTGCAAAGCCGCTTGCAGGCGCAATCCACGGCTTCTGATGCAGCGGTGGTATTGCGTTTGCAGTTCACCGGCAGTGCCGCTGATGAGCCGGATCTGGCCGCGTTGTTTGCGGCGTTGGGTGGCCGAGTGAAGCTGCTTCAGGGCGGCGTGGAACGGATTCAGGGTCATGCGCTGGGGCAGCTTTTACTGGCCGTCAGCGGCTCGGCGTTCAGCGCCGAGCAATTGCGCGAACGCGCCGGGCAATGGGCGCAACGAGTGGAGGTATTGGGCTATGTGGTTTGATCGCTTGCTGCAGGGTTTTATCGACACCTTCCTGATGGTTGGCGTGTCCTCGTTGATCGCGCTGCTGGTGGGGATTCCCATGGCGGTGATTCTGGTCACCAGTGACAAGGGCGGGATCTATGAGGCGCCGCTGTTGAACCGTGCGCTGGGTGCATTCGTCAATCTGTTCCGCTCGATCCCGTTCCTGATCCTGATGGTTGCGCTGATTCCGTTCACCCGCCTGATCGTCGGCACTACCTATGGCGTGTGGGCCGCTGTGGTGCCGCTGACAATCGCCGCAACGCCGTTCTTCGCGCGGATCGCCGAAGTGAGTCTGCGCGAGGTCGATCATGGTCTGATCGAAGCCGCACAGGCCATGGGTTGCCGGCGCTGGCATATCGTCTGGCATGTGCTGCTGCCCGAGGCGCTGCCGGGGATCGTCGGCGGGTTCACCATCACCCTGGTGACGATGATCAATTCGTCGGCCATGGCTGGGGCAATTGGTGCTGGTGGGCTGGGGGATATCGCTTACCGCTACGGTTATCAGCGCTTCGATAGCCAGATCATGTTGACGGTAATTGTCTTGCTGGTGGCGCTGGTGGCGGTGATTCAGTTGGGTGGCGACAGGCTGGCGCGGGGGCTGAATAAGCGGTGAGCAAATCTTGTGATGTTGGCTACGTGAAGTGAGCCAACACTAAAACCGGCCGACTACCAACTGCTACGTCAAACCCGCAACTAACATTTGCATCTTCGACTTTGCTCCGCTGGTGCACGTCGCTTACAACGACAAACGAGTGGAGCAGGGCACTACTAGCGGATAGGCAATAAACCTGAACTCTAAGGCTTGCGCAATATAAATTCACCGCCCCTGAACTTGATCCCTCCCGGAACCAAAATTTGCGGACGATAAAAAACATTAATTATTTCGGTTATATTATCAATTGTACGATCCCCATCAGCCCACTCAATCACCGCCTCCTGTACGAGATCGTTCAGAGACCCGAGATCCACGGCAACTTTCAAACCCAAACCTTGAAGCATATCCTTTCCGTAAAACAACAAATCTTTCTCTTTGTCAGGCCGAAGCCCCGCTCTATTTTTAAAATCCATTAACTCATCGTCACTGGCGGCAGCTAACCAAGGCAAGCTTTTGGCTCGCCCAATACTAATATCTCGAGAGTTCGGTCTCAATAAGTCTCCTATCTCCATATGCGTATATTGATACTTGGCATTCAAGGCTGCGAAAGATGCGTGGTAGCGAAACTCCCCGAATTTTGAGGTGGTCTTTTGGGGCTGAGCACCAGCGTCCAGGGCAAAAAAAACAAAATCGTGATTTCCATAACGCGAAATATTAATTGTTCCTGAGTTACCCAGATAATCCTCTTTGGTTCTTTCGCTTCGCAACGTGAATAACGTTTTGAAATGAACTCCATCCTGATCAGTAAAATCTGCGTTACTGAAATGCGTAATTGAATAATCATCAATCGAAAAACGCGAAAAACTCTTAACAAGCTTTCTTTGTCGCTCACTATCAACCTCGCTATCCAAGAGAATAACATTAGCACAGGAGACACGTGCAATCGTGTCAACTCCACTTTCAGATACCAAACTCAATCCGTCCCATACTTCACCCTCACTGAACATGAGATCGTAAGCATGAGCCACATCAAGCGGAGGCGTGGAGTTCGCACCAAAAAAGTCCAACTTGGACACCGGATTATTAACCGTAAACAAATAACGATTGGGGCCGTCAATATCACCAAGAGGATCGGAGTTCAACCACCGCTGTAACCACGGCGCGTAATAACGATAGCCATAATAGTAAAGACCGGTCGCATCCCGCTCTTTGCCTGAGTAACGAATCGTTTTGTTTTTCGCCGCCAATGCATTTTTACCCGCCCAGCACGCGGTGCCACCAAACGGGTAATAGTGCTCCTGAGTCAAAATCCCCGCACCATCATCCAATTCCAGCGTGCTGGAACCAAGATGATCACTGAGGCTGTAACGCAGTTGGTCTCCGTCCACCGCGCTTGGCCAGTGCAGCAGTCGTACCTGATTGCGCCCGGTGTCGACATTGACGACATGTCGCTCGACACCACCGACTTCGCGATGAATCTCGAGCCCCGGCAGATAACGAACTTCTACCGTCAGCGTCTGACCGGACGCTTGGCTGACAGTCGTTTTACGCAACCGATGGCCCGGCTCGTCGCAGCCATAACACTCGTAGTCATCGCTTTCATTCGCACGCTTCACCAACACAACCCGGCTTAACTCATTGCGTACGTTCCAGTACATGGCCTGACCGCGTTGCAACTCCAACTGGTTGCCCGCCGCATCAAATCCCAGCGCTATCTCCGATTCCCCGGGCAAAGAACCATCGTCACGCTGCGCCAGGCTTCGGTTGCTGCGCTGGGAGGTGTACATCGAAAAACCCGGCGCACCGCTATGCTGGCGAGTGATGAGGTTGCCCGCTGCGTCGTAGTCGAATTTCTGCGTGTAGTTGCGCCGTTGATTGGGGTCCAGTGGTGTGGGCAGCAGCTCCGGCAAGGCCGGACCATGGCTGTTCTGGCTGACTTCCCAACCACTGGCCTCGATCAGTTGATAAAGGCTGTCGTAGCGATAACGACTGACCGGATCGATGCGCTGATTATTGAACCAGGATACGACTTGAGTCTTGTCTTCCAGGCTGATGACGTTGCCCACCGGATCGTAGACGTAATTCAGATCCTGCAACGGAGGGTGCGTGCCGACACTGGCGAGCAGTCTGAGCAACCGGCCGTCATCGCGGCTGTATTCGGCACGGGCGATGACTCCGTTGCCGGCCGTTTCGCTTTCGATCTGACCCTGCGCGTTGTAGCGAATGGCGCTGACCAGGCACTTCGGCTGCCTGCCCTCGCCGGCCTGCAACCAGGTCGCGCAGGATTGCCCGGCGACGTTGTAATGCTGCGTTCTGAGGTTTCCAACCGCGTCGGTGTGATGCTGCAAGTCGCCGGTTGGAGTGAAAGTCTGCCGGGTGACGTAGGTTGTTTCCTCGAGATAGTCATCCCGGCGGTCGGGATCGAGTGGCCAGTCAGGTGTCTCGAGTTCGATCAAAAAACGTCGCGACTCCACCACCACTGCACCGCCGAGGCCATAGTGATCAAAGTGCCGATTGCCGGCCGGGTCGTCGTGGCGGATCGCTCGACCGCACTGGTTGTGCAGCGCACGATCATCGGTGGCTTTTGCATAGGTCCAGCGCTCGACCACGCGAGGCTGCCCGTCGTGCGCCTGCTCGGTGAGGGCTAGCGGTCGCTGCAGATCATCGTATTGGCGATGACTCTGACTGCCCCGCGCATCCCAGCCGGAACACATCGAACCCGCTTCATTCAACAGCCGCACCTGCCAACCGGCGTCGACGCTGTCTGCGAGTAACGCTTGACCGCTCAACGCGTAGATCGTGGCCAGATTCGGCTTGGGCGCAACGCCGTACAAACGCGGATCCCAAGACGCTACCTGACGCCCCGCCTCATCAAAGATCTGCCGGGTAATGCGCGATTCGATGTCGGCTTTATCCGGGTGTCGGCAATAGGCAACGCTGCGAACCACCAGTGCGCGCGGGTCAATGACCGACAAGGTCGGAGTGGCGGTGTCATGGCGGGTATTCACGGCTACGCGAGTCCCTGATGTCTATACGCTGAGACTGAACCAGTTTTCTCCGTCCCGATACTGTAAGAACTACCAGTTGCATTCAGGTTTGCGCACCCATGCGGCCATTCAGACAGGCTGGCGCGGGGGCTGAATAAGCGCTAAGGTCGAAGGCGGCAGGTGGCCATCAACCAGGCCCATGTGATCGCAGTATTTTGGGCAACGCCCTTCGCAAAAATCAGATGCTTCCTACACCACTTTTGTCGTTTCGCCAGCCCGAAGCACGCGGGTTTGCAGGACGATTCCTAGAATAATTTGCCCGCTTGTACCCGAAATATCCTGTAGCTAATCTCCGGTCGTCACTGTTTTGCGGTGACTGGATTCAGTTGTCCGGCCGGCAACTGATCCGCGTGCAGCCGCCGTCCTGCTCGTTTAGTCGCGAAATGGTTGGCTCCCACTTGAAGTCAGGAGTTTACCCATGGAAAAGAAACTTGCCGATCCGCCACTCAGCCTTACCTCAAGCAAGCGGTTCACCGAGGATTTGCTCAAGGATCGCTCTGCACTGTGCCGCGCCGTCGACTCACATCTGGCCGGCAATCAGGTCACGTTGGCTGGACAGAAACGCGTCTACAGCATCAGCGAAGATGTGACGCTGGAGGACGCCCAACTGTATGTTGCCGATCTGCTGCGCTGCGCTTCGGTGACCGTCCATCAATGCGGTGACCAGCTCGGGGGCGCGGATCGGGCCATGGTGTTCTCGGTCTGGCATCTGCTGGAAATGGCCAAAGCGATGATGGACCGCTCGATCGATTGTCTGGGAGCCAAGCAGCACTGAAACCTGGCACCCATCGCCGCCTGCACTGGCCCCAGCGCAGGCGGCGTTTTTTTGCCGGTGAAAAAGCTTATAGTCCGCCCTCACACCGCCAATACAGCGCCGATCATGAAGCAAACCCCCAGCGACCTCGAACAGATCACCGCCACTACCCTCGGTCACTACAACTCGGTGGCTGAGGATTTCCGCGAAGGCACGCGCGACCACGATGTCAGCCAGAACATCGAGGCCTTGCTGCGCCACATTCACGGTGAAGCACCTTTCACGATTCTCGATTTCGGCTGCGGGCCGGGCCGGGATTTGCAAACCTTCACGCGCATGGGCCACGTCGCGATCGGCCTTGATGGCTCACAGGAATTCGCGCGCATGGCCCGCCAGGACAGCGGTTGCGAAGTCTGGCAGCAGGACTTTCTGAAACTTGATCTGCCGGCCGAGCGCTTCGACGGCATCTTCGCCAATGCCGTGCTGTTTCATGTGCCATTGCAGGTGTTGCCGCAAGTGCTACGGCAACTGCACGGCACTTTGAAACCGGGTGGCGTGCTGTTCAGTTCCAATCCGCGAGGCGACAACCAAGAGGGCTGGAACGGGCCGCGCTATGGCTCGTATCACGATCTCGAGGCCTGGCGCGGGTTGCTGACGGCGGCGGGTTTTGTCGAGCTGGAGCATTATTACCGGCCTGCGGGCTTGCCGCGCGAACAGCAGCCGTGGCTGGCGAGCGTGTGGCGCAAAGTCTGAATCAGGGCGCCGCTTGTACCTGATACCGGTTGACGCTGCCGTCCGCCAACAGTGCAGTCATGCTGTGTCCCGGTAACGTCCGGCCCTGCCAATTGCGTGGAGCGGCGTCGAAATTGGCCAGCAGTCGCGTGCCGTCGGCAAACGTCGTCTGCTGGACCAGGCGATCCTCGCTCAACCAGTCAAAAGCGGTCAGCGCTTGCGTCGCCAGAAGTTCGTGCAGCGGACGAAAGAATCGATCCTGACGCACGATCAACGGCAAGCGCTGATCAAGGCTGGCCGCACTCAGGTGGTACAGCGGCGGTACGTTGTAGAGCAACTGGGTGAGCTCGTTTTCCACCCGCACGTCGCTCAGTTTCAGGTTATCGAACAACCAGTGATGACTGGTGATGACAGAGCCGTGGAACACCGCCTGATACAACGGTAAACGGCTGACGGGGGCGAAATGAACGCGTTGGTAGTCAGCCTTCAACCGGGTCGGTTTGAAGAACACCGCTGGCTGCTCCGGTGGGTACCATTGGCCGACGAAAAAGTCCGCTGTGCCCGGCTGATGCATGTCGCGATCGCCCCAACCGATCACTGGCGTCTGCATGCCATGTGCGAACAAAACCCCTTGAGCGGTGGCCGCATTGCCATCCTCGGAGCCGCTCGGCAGCTGCAACACTTCGCTGATCCAGCGCGATGCTCCGACGTTGCCCGCGGCATTCTGCGCCTGGGTCATCGGTGCGCCGGGACGATAACTGTCAAAGAGCATCCCAGCGGCATAGGCATCGAGAAACCAGCTGTTGAACCCGGCAACCTTCTGGATTGCATCGATGCGCCGCTCAAGCAACGGTCGCACACATCGCGGATCGGTATAGTGACCGGACTGCTGAAACCCGCTTTTCAGCGCACCGTTTTCCTCCACGATCGCGCACTCGGTATTGGCCCGATCGCCGAGGTGCGCGGTGGCCCAGTCCGGATTTTCGTCCTCGCGCAACGCGGTTTCGTAGGAGTCATAGGGGGCAATCAGATATCCCGCAGAGACGGCGGCGCGCACCGTCTCCGGGTGCCAGAGTCCACCTTCCCAGCCCTCGCCGAGCCCAAGCCATAAACGCGAAAGTCCTGCGCCCTGCAAGCGTTCAATGGTTCGCCGCGACAAGGTGCGCCCCCAGCGCGCAGGATCAGGCGCCAGCGTATCCTTCAGAACAACGGCCAGCTGCTCGCGCACCTCGGCGTACCCGTTGACCAGCGCCTGCATGTCCGGTACCGCACGCGCCTGCCAGGTTTTGCGCGCCTGAACGTTCAGCGCGCGATTGAGACTGCGCAGCATCACAGTCTGTTGATAGCGATTGAGTACGGTCTCGCTGGCGAGCAACCGCAGCGCTTCAGGATCCATCGCGGCCCGAAGTTCACTGACCAGCACACCCGAGCCGCGCAACCGGGCAATCAGCAGCGGCCAGTTGCGCACATCGTCAGGGCCGAGCAGGTCGTTGCCCCATAGATAGACATGCGCGGCACCGATCAGCTTGGCGGCTTGCGGGGTCTTGATCAGCTTGTTCGCCAAGGTTTCAAATTGATCGCTATCGATGAGCCACTGCTTGTAGCGCTTGGCCCCAGCCAAGGAATCGAGAGTCCCGAGAAACAGGCTGAAGGTCAGCGGTTTTGAGGGTTCAAGCGATGTGAATCGATGCCGGGCCGACAGCCCCAGTGCATCACCATTGGTCTTGAAGCGCAGTTGGTTGTTGTAAGGGTTGGTCAGCAGCCAGTGCAGGCTGAACTTCTCGTACTCCATCCCCCAAAGCGGCAGGCTCAGGTCTTGGGTGGTATCGAGCGCGCCCTGCGCGAGCAGGAACTTCTGCCACACCCGGTCACCGCGCGGCACGTAGCGCCCTTCGGCAAGCGGCCAGATCAGCGCCTGGCCCATTGCACTGGCGGGCTGATGAATAAACTCGATCTGCGAGGGCGAGCTAGCCGTAATCGAAAACGTCAGGTCACGCTGGTCCAGGTCAACACTGAGCAACCATCGCCCGTCGTCCCATTGCCATTCGATGCGATTGCCGCGCCTGACCATGTCGCTGACCTTGTGCCGCAGCACACCGGCCGAGGCTTGCACCGGCGCAGCGCCGGCGACTTCAACGCGCACCGCCAGCGTCGCAGGATCGACCTGCACCCGCCAAAGCTGGTTTTCCAGCAGCACTTCGGCCAGTACTGCCGGCGACAGGCTCAAGCCAGCGAGCAGCAACCATCCGCGTAACCAGCCGGAAACAGTCGACATGGCACGTCCCTCTTCGAATGAAGAAGGGACGTTAGCGCAGTCAGCTCACCCTGTAAGTCAGACCTTTCCCAAAGATCGCAGGGGCTATCTCACTGCGCCGGCTTTTCATCCTTTTGCGGCTCGCGAATCTTGTACCAGGCGACATACAGCGCCGGCAGAAACAACAGCGTCAGCAGCGTCGCCACGACGATGCCGCCAATCATTGCGTAAGCCATCGGCCCCCAGAACACTTCGCGGGCGATCGGGATCATGCCCATGCTCGCTGCCGCTGCGGTCAGCAGGATCGGCCGGCGCCGGTGTTCGGTCGCTTCCACGACCGCGTCCCACGGCGCATAGCCTTTCTGCTCGAACTCATCGATCTGCGTCACCAGAATCACCGAGTTGCGGATGATGATGCCGATCAGCGCAAGAATCCCGAGGATCGCCACGAAGCCCATCGGCGTGCCCGTCGGCACCAGCGCCAGGACCACACCAATCAACCCCAGCGGCGCAACACTGGCGACCAGGAACATCTTCTGCACGCTGTGCAACTGAATCATCAGGAACGTCGCCATGAGGAACAGCATCAGCGGCAGCACCTTGGCAATCGGCCCCTGGGCCTTGCCGCTTTCCTCGACCGTACCGCCGGTGGCGACTTTGTAGCCGACCGGCAGCTTCGAGGCAAAAGCGTCGATCGACGGCTTGAGCAATTTCACCAGATCGGTCGGCTGAATCTCGTCGCGCACCGAGGCCTTGATGGTGATGGTCGGCAAGCGGTCGCGACGCCAGACTAGCGGTTGTTCCAGTTCATAGCGCACGGTGGCGAACGCCAGCAGCGGAATCGAGGTGCCGCTCGGCGTGACGATCTGCAGGTTCTGCAGGGTTTCCGGCGTGCCGCGTTCGGAATCCACCGCGCGACCGACCACGTTGATCAGGTAGATGTCGTCATTGACCTGGGTCAACGGCGAGCCGCTGACAATGCTGTTCATCAAGTTGGCCACATCTTCTGAGGACAGCCCGAGTTGCCGCGCCTTGTCCTGGGCAATGTCGATGCGCAGGACTTTGCCCGGCTCGTTCCAGTCGTAGATGATCTCGCCGATGTGCGGGTTCTTGTCCAGTTCAGTGGCCAGGTCGATGGCATGTTTGCGCACCTGATCGACATCTTTGCCGCTGACTCGATACTGAATGGGACGCCCCACCGGCGGGCCCATTTCCAGGGCCTGCACGTAGCTGCCGATGCCGACGAAGTCTTTGTGCAGCCGCTCACGCAAGCGCTGGCTGAGTGCCTCGCGGGCTTCGAAGTCCTTGCTGACGATCACCAGCTGCGCGTAGTACGGGTTCTGCAATTGCTGATCAAGGGGCAGGTAGAAACGGATCGCGCCCTGACCGATGTAAGTGCTCCAGCGCACGATGTCCGGGTCGCCCTTGAGCGTCGCTTCGAGCTTGTCCACCGCTTTGCGGGTTTCGTCGATCGAGGCGTTTTGCGGCAGGTTCAGGTCGACGAGAATTTCCGGGCGGTCGGAAGCGGGGAAGAACTGGTTCTGCACGAAGCGCATGCAGAACACCGCCAGCACGAACAACAGCACGGTGACGCCGATCGCCCACCAACGATTGCGCATGGCCCACAACAGACCACCGTTGAAGGCGCGACCGACGCGACCCGGCTCGGCATCGTGGGCTTTCACCTTGTCGCTGAGGATGTGCACGCCGATCACTGGTGCGAAGAACACCGCGACCACCCACGAGACGATCATCGCCACCGCGATCACCGCGAACAGCGTGAACGTATATTCACCCGCCGAACTGGCGTTGAGGCCGATGGGCACAAAACCGGCGACAGTCACCAGCGTACCGGTGAGCATCGGGAATGCGGTCGAGGTGTAGGCGAACGTCGCCGCCTGCTCCTTGCTCTCGCCCATTTCCAGGCGCGTGACCATCATCTCTACGGTGATCATCGCGTCGTCCACCAGCAGACCGAGGGCAATGATCAATGCGCCGAGGGAAATCCGCTGCATGGTGATGCCGCTGTATTCCATGAACACGAAGACCATGGCCAGCACCAGCGGAATCGAGCAGGCCACCACCAGACCGGCGCGCACGCCGAGGCTGATGAAACTCACCACCAGCACGATGATGACCGCTTCGAACAGTGCGCTGGTGAAACCGCCGACGGCCTCTTCCACCACCACCGCCTGATCGGAAACGGTGTGCACGCCGACGCCCACCGGCAAGTCGGCGGTGAGCTGGTCGATGCGCTCGTGCAGCGCCTTACCGAACTCCTGAACGTTGCCGCCCTTCTGCATGGCAATCGCCAGGCCGATCGCCGGTTTGCCGTCGAAGCGGAATTCCGGTGTCGCCGGGTCGACGTAGCCACGGCTGATCTCGGCGATGTCGGCCAGACGATAGAAGCGATCGTTGAGTTTGAGATTGACCTCGGCCAGATCCTTCTCCGACTCGAACTGGCCCGAGGTGCGCACGGAGATCCGCTCCGGCCCCGCCTCGATCACCCCGGCCGGAGTCACTGCGTTCTGCGATTGCAGGCTCTGCACCACTTGGCGCTGGTCGATACCCAGTGCGGCGAGTTTGCGCGTGGAGAAGTTCAGGTAAATCGTTTCGTCCTGCTGGCCGACCATTTCGATCTTGCCCAGCCCCGGCACGCTGCGTATTTCTGCGCGCGCCTGTTCCACGTAATCGCGCAACTGGCGCATGGTCAGGCCATCGGCGGTGAAGGCGTAGACCGAGCCGTACACGTCACCGAACTCATCGTTGAACCCCGGCCCCTGAATGCCCTGGGGAAACTGGCCGCGAATATCGTCGATCTTCTTGCGCACCTGGTACCAGATTTGCGGAATGTCCTCAGCGCTGGTGGTGTCGCGCAGGTACACGTAAACCGTCGACTCGCCGGGGCGGGTGTAGCTTTTCACGTAGTCGAGGGAATCGAGCTCTTCGAGTTTTTTCTCGATGCGGTCGGTGACCTGCTTGAGGGTTTCTTCCTGGGTCGCGCCCGGCCATTTGGTCTGGATCACCATGGTCTTGATGGTGAACGACGGGTCTTCTTCGCGGCCGAGATTGAAGTACGAGAACACCCCCATCAGCAGCCCGACGAACATCAGGTACCACACGAAAGACTGGTGCTTGAGGGCCCATTCGGAGAGGTTGAAAGAGCCTTTCATTGACTGTCCTCGTCAAGTTTTACCGATTGTCCGGGTTTGAGACTGTTGACGCCGGCGCTGACCACGCGCTCGCCATTCTGCACGCCACCGGCCAGCACCACGCTGTTGTCGCCACGGCTGACCACGCTGACGTCGCGCGGGTTGACGGTTTTGTTTTGCGTATCGATCACCCAGATGCGGGTTTTGCCGTCGATTTCCTGCAACGCCGTCAGCGGCAGTTCGATGCGCGGTTTGATCGCCGAGCTAAGGGTCACGCTGATCGCGGTGCCGAGGCGGAAACCGTCCGGCGTATCCGACAGGGTCAGGCGCGCGCGGCGGGTGCGCGTGGCGCTTTGTGCTTGGGGTTCGATCTCGCGGATGATCGCCGTGGTGTTGATGCTCGGGTCGAGCTGCGCAGCCACCGAGAACACCACGTCGCTGGGCAACTGATCGACCAGCGTATCGGGCAGATCGATCACCGCTTCCTTGATGTCCGGTTGCGCCAGCGTCACCACTTGTTGCCCGGCAGTTACCACTTGCCCGGCTTCGGCGTTCCACGCGGTGACCACGGCTTTGTGATCGGAGCGCAGCTCGGTGTAGCTCAGTTGATCCTTGCTCTGGCTGACCGCCGCGCGTGCCTGATCAAGCGAGGCCTGAGTGGTTTTCAGATCGGTATTGGCGACGTCCAGTTGCGCCTGGGCACCGACGCCGCGATCAAACAGCGCTTGCTGACGACGTGCATTGGCCTGGGCGTTGATCAGTTGCGCCTGGATTCTCGCCAGATCGCCCTGGGCCGAACGTAACTGGTTCTGCTGGTCGGATGGGTCGAGAGTGGCGAGCAAGGTGCCCTTCTGCACCTCGGCGCCGACATCGACGTTGCGGCTGGCGATGCGCCCACCGACGCGGAAACCGGTGTTGCTCTCATAACGCGCCTGAATGCTGCCGGCAAAGCGTCCGAGGCTTTCTTCGTTGAGGGCTTTGACCGTGACCGACAGCACCGGACGTACCGGTTCCGGCGGGGTTTCCTTTTCCGAGCAGGCGCCCAGCAGCAACGCCATGCACAACAGGCCGAAGCGCTTCATGGCTGCGCTCCCGGTTGCAGATCCTTGTAGGTGTTTTCGGCAATCTCGACTTTCATGCCGGGGTGCAACAGTTGCCCGCCGGCGACAATGACTTTCTCGCCGCCCTTGAGGCCTTCGCTGATGATCACTTTGCCGGTCAGGTAGCGGCCGACCGTGACCGTATGCAACTGCGCCTCGCCCTTGTCATCGACCAGCCATACCGCCGGGTCGCTGATGTTTTTCGTCAGCGCCGACCAGGGCAGTTCCACCGCCGATTTGCCGGTGCCCTTAGCGGTGGCACTGACCACCGAACCGAGCTGCATGCCCGGCGGCAGCTTGTCGAGGCTGACCTTGACCTGCACGGTGCCCGATTGCGCCGACACCGATGGCGTGATCTCACGCACGGTACCGGTGGTTTTGATCTCGGGGTTGTCGAGCAGGCTGACCACGATCGAGCGATCGGACGGCCGCTCGGCCAGCAGCGATTCGTAGACATTGAACACCGCGTCGCGGTCGCCATCGCGGGCGAGGCTGAAAATCGGCGCGGTGGCCTGCACCACTTGGCCGACTTCGGCCTGGCGCTCGGTGATCACCCCGGGTGCATCGGCGATCAGCGCGGTGTAGCTGAGCTGGTCCTTGGCGTTGGCCAGCTGCGCCTGCGCCGCGCTCAATGCGCTCTGGCTGCTGCGCAGCGCGGCTTGTGCCGAATCGTATTCGCTCTGGCTGGTGTAGCCCTTGGGCAGGAGTTTTTGCTGACGCACGAAAGCGGCTGCCGCTTGCTTCACGCGGGCCTGTTCGGCGACGACCTGGGCCTGAGCGGAATCGACGTTGGTCTGCAGATCTTTCGGATCGAGTTTGGCCAGCACCTGCTTGGCGGTGACGCGGTCGCCGACATCGACCATGCGCTGGATGATCTTGCCGCCGACGCGAAATGACAGCTGGGTCTGCACCCGCGCCTGCACATCACCGGTGAGGGTCACCGCGGCGGCGTAGTTGGCCGGTTCGACCTCTTGCACAAAGACTCGTGGCAAGTATTCCTGAGCAGGTTTCTTGTCGCCGCATGCGGTGAGCAACGCCATGGCGCTCACGGCCATCAGCACTTTCAATCCGGGACCCGCCATGCACACTCCTTGGCCTTAAATGCTGCTGTCGAGACGATACGACTTCAGAGCTTAGAACAGGGTTCCACGGTTGCGGACGCCAACACCAGATTTATCTCATTAAAGGTATGCTGCCCGCGTATCGCAGTGACCCGGAGAAGGATTTCATGCTCAACACCCTGGCGGTGGCCAATTACCGCTCAATCAACAAACTGGTGATTCCGCTCGGGCGCCTGAACCTGATTACCGGGCCCAACGGCAGCGGCAAGTCCAACCTCTATCGCGCCTTGCGCCTGCTGGCGGAAACCGCCCAGGGCGGCGTGGTCAATGCGCTGGCGCGTGAAGGCGGGCTGGACTCGACGTTCTGGGCCGGACCGGAAACCATCAGTCGACGCATGCGCAACGGTGAGGTGGCGATCGAGCCGACGGTGCGCCACGGCGTGAAAAGGTTGCGACTGGGATTCGCCGGCGAGGATTTCAGCTACGCCATCGGCCTGGGCCTGCCGGAGCCAAGCACTTCATGCTTTGCCCTCGACCCGGAGATCAAGCGGGAATGCATCTGGGCCGGCCCGGTGTTTCGCCCGGCGAGCCTGCTGGTCGATCGCAACGGTCCGATGATCCGCGCCCGCGAAGGTCGCGCCTGGGATGTGCTGGCGCAACACACGCCGAATTTTGACAGCCTGTTCGACCAGGTCGGCAATCTGCGCAGCTCGCCGGAAGTATTCCAGATGCGCGAATTCATCCGCCGCTGGCGCTTTTATGATCACTTTCGCAGCGATGCCGACGCGCCGGTGCGTCAGCCGCAACTGGGCACTCGCACGCCGGTGCTGCACCACGACGGCCGCGATCTGGCGGCGGCCTTGCAGACGATTATCGAGATTGGCGATCCGCAGGCGTTAACAGCGGCGATCAGCGATGCGTTTCCCGGCGCGCGACTGAAAATCGCGCCGTTGGCCGGTGGACGCTTCGCTATCGAGTTTTATCAGGAAGGCTTGTTGCGGCCATTGTCGGCGGCGGAATTGTCAGACGGAACCTTGCGCTATCTGCTGCTGGTTGCGGCGTTGCTGACACCGCGACCGCCGACACTAATGGTGCTCAACGAACCGGAAACCAGCCTGCACCCGGACCTGCTGCCGGCGCTGGCGCGGCTGATCATTCGCGCTTCGCAGCAGTGTCAGGTGTGGGTGGTGTCACATGCACGGCGACTGATCTCGGCGTTGCAGGAAGACCCGGAATGCAATTGCATCGTGCTGGAGAAGACGCTGGGCCAGACCGGGATTGTCGGGCAGCGGGTGCTGGATGAGCCGGCGTGGCATTGGCCAGACTAGCCCATTCGATCGTTCCCACGCTCTGCGTGGGAATGCAGCCCGTGACGCTCTGCGTCACTGGACGCGGAGCGTCCATGGAGGCATTCCCACGCAGAGCGTGGGAACGATCAACAGGCAATCACCCCTGCCACTTGCCCCCTTCAACAATCACACTCTCGGGCCGGGTGTCATCACTCAGTTCTTTGCGCACATATTGGTCATACAGCTTGAGCAGGTATTTCTCCTCGCCCAACCTGGCCAATTCGCTGTTGACCCAATCACGCAACTCGAGATTGCCCTTTTTCACTGCCGGCGCAATCGGCGCCTCGGCTCCGAGCTTTTCCTCGAGCACGCGATAGCCCGGGTTCTGCTTGGCCCAGCTGAACAGCACCAGATTGTCCTGCGCGTAAGCATCGCCACGACCATTGGCCAAGGCTTGCAGCGACTCGGAGTTTTTCTCGAACTTGAGCAGTTTCCAGTCCGGGTGGTTTTTGGTCAGCCAGATATCCGCGGTGGTGCCGGTGGTGACAATCGTGGTGCGCGTCGCCAGATCATCCAGTTTTTTCACTGAACTGCCCTGCGGCACCAGCGCCTGCACGGCCACCTTGAGGTTCGGGTTGGTGAATTCCACCGCTTCCTTGCGTTCCGGGGTGACGGTCATGTTGGCGAGGATCAGGTCGACCTTGTCGCTCTGCAAAAATGGAATGCGACTGGCCGGCTCGACGGCGACGAACTCGACCTTGTTTTCGTCGCCGAGCAGATCCTTGGCGAAGCGCCGGCCAATGTCGGTGTCGAAGCCGACGTAGCGCCCGGCCTCATCGACGAAACCGAACGGGGGCTTGTCGGTAAATACACCAACGATCAATTTGTCGCGGGCCTTGATCTTGTCCAGATAACCCGAGGGCGCGGGGCTTTCGCTGGCGACTTTCGGCTTTGGTGGCTCTTCGGTCTTACCGCAACCGGCAAGCAAGGCGAGGCTGAGCAGGGGCAGTAACAAAGCGGCAGTTTTCATAGCAGTTCCAGTTCCTTTTTCGGATTCGATTCTGGCGATGTGGCAACGAAGGAGAACTTCTCCAGAAACTGCTGCGCGCGTGCGGTTTGCGGGTTCGTAAAGAAAATCTCGGGGGGGGATTGTTCGAGGATGCGCCCGGCATCCATGAACACGATGCGGTCGGCCACCGCGCGGGCGAAGGCCATTTCGTGAGTGACGATCAGCAGGGTCATGCCTTCGCGAGCCAGACCCTGAATGACTTGCAGCACTTCCTTGACCATTTCCGGGTCGAGGGCGGCGGTGACTTCGTCGAAGAGCATGACCCGTGGATTCATGCACAGCGAGCGAACAATGGCGATGCGTTGCTGCTGGCCGCCGGAGAGCTGACGCGGGAAAGCATCGCGCTTGTCCAGCAGGCCAACACGCTCAAGCAGGGCTTCAGCCTGCTGTTGCGCTTCGCGGCGCTGGCGCTTCTGAACCTTGAGCGGGCCGAGCAGCAGATTGTCGAGCACGCTCATGTGCGGGAACAGGTGATAACTCTGGAACACCATGCCGATCTGCTGGCGAATTTCGCGCCAGTCAGTGGCCTTGTCCAACAGCTCTCGGTCGAGGAATTTCAGGCTGCCGCTGTGGGCCTCTTCCAGACCATTGAGGCAACGCAGCAAAGTACTTTTGCCGCAACCGCTGGGACCAAGAATGACGAGCACTTCGCCGCTCTGCACTTGCAGGTCGATGCCATCGAGCACCTGCTGCGCGCCATAGAATTTGTTGAACCCGTGAAACTCGATCAGTGCGCTCATGCTTTCGTCCAGCGCCGCTCCAGCACGCGCGAAGCGGCCGAGAGCGGGTAGCAGATGAAAAAGAAAAACAGGAATAATGCGCCGTAGATCAGTACCGATTCGTAGGTGCGCTCGATGATCTGCTGGCCGACCTTGATCACATCCACCACGCCAATCAGCACCGCCAGGGAACTGGTCTTGATGATCCGCGTATAGACATTGATGGTCGGCGGCGTCATGCGCTTGAACGCTTGCGGCAGCAGCACGTAGCCATAGAGTTGAGCTGCATTGAGGCCGATCGACAGCCCTGCTTCACGCTGTCCGCGCGGCAACGAATGCAGCGCACCGCGCGCTACCTCGCCAACTTCGCTGGCGCCCCACAGCGACAGCACCAGCACCGCGCACCAGAAGCTCGGCAGGCTCAGACCGAAGAAAATCGGCAGACCGAAGAACAGCAGATACAACCAGACCAGCACCGGAATTGCCCGGAACAGCTCCAGATAGATGCGCAGAATCGCGTTCAACCACGTTACGTTCAAAGTGCGCAGAACACCGTAGAGCACACCGCCGATCGTACTGATGGCGATGCTCAGAAACGAGATCGACAGGGTTTGCCCGGCGCCTTTTGCCAGTTGCGGCAACGATATCCACAGCAACTCAAGACCCGAACTGGCCATGCTGGAGCCTCCTTTCCAGTCGGCTGAGCAACAGCGACAGCGGCAAGAACAGCAGCACGCAGATCAGCGTCAGCACGGCGAGCATTTCGTAGGTTTTGTAGTAGAGCGCGATATAGCTCTTGGTGGTGTAGAGGATTTCCGGCACCGCCACGGCCGAAACCACGGTGGTTTCCTTGAGCAGGAAGATGAAATTGGCGAACAGCGACGGCAAGCTGAGGATGCCCGCCTGCGGCAGGATCACATAGCGCAGCAACTGGCCGTGGGACAGGCCAATCGACCGCCCGGATTCCAGTTGCGCCTGGGGCACCGCATCGATGCCGGCGCGCAGCACTTCGGTGAGATAGGCGCCACCAAGGAAGGTCATGGTGATGATTGCCGCAGTGAAACCGGAAACCTGGATCCCCACCGCCGGCAACGCGAAGTAGACGAAGAACAGCTGAATCAGCAACGGCGTGTTGCGCGCCAGCTCTACGTAGAGGCCGACCAGTTTTTGCAGGTATGGCGTGCGAAACACCAGAATCGTCGCGTTGAGCAGCGCCACCAGCAGCGAAGTGGCGATCGCAATCAAACCGACCTGCAGAGTCACGCCGACGGCTTTGAGAAAAGCCGGCAGAGTGCTGAGGATAAAGGCGTAGTCGAAAGTCATGAAGCGTCCTGACGCTGCTTGGTAAGCGGCGATGATGCAATCCATGGACGGCGGATGGCCGTCCGGCAGGCACTGACTTTATAGGTATAAAAACCATAATTTAAATACCTTTAAAGCATATTGATATCACCCAAAAAACTATCCTGTGGATTTGCCGGGAAGGAATAAGACGGCTATTTTTCTTTGCGCTGTAGGACGGATCTTTTTTCCACGAAAGACCTCCAAGGAACCACAGCTTTTGGCCAGACTCTCCGGCCCATTCACCACAAGGAAGAACAACATGGACGTAAAAGTGCCGCAGCGGCTGGATCCGCAGGACATTGTGAAATTGCTGGTGGCGTTGAGACGGGCGTTGAAGACCACAGCGTAAATCAAAAGCCCCTCACCCCAGCCCTCTCCCGGAGGGAGAGGGGGCCGACCGAGGTGTCTCGCGTTGTACATCGACCTGGAAGATCTTGGCGATTATGGCTTGGCTGGGCTTCAGCGATGCTGGATTCAGAGCGATACGTTCAGGTCGGCGTATCTCTCGAATATCCCCGTATCGGTTCCCTCTCCCTCTGGGAGAGGGTTAGGGTGAGGGGCTTTTTAACGCACACACAAAAACGCCGATGACCATCAAGGCCATCGGCGTTTTTGCATCTGAAGCAGATTCACTCAAGTCAGATCAGAACGCCGGCAACACCGCGCCGCTGTACTTCTTCTCGATGAAGGCTTTGACTTCCGGGCTGGTCAGGGCCTTGGCCAGTTTCTGGATCGCGTCGCTGTTCTTGTTGTCCTCACGGGCAACCAGGAAGTTCACGTATGGCGAGTCAGCGCCTTCGATCACCAGCGCATCTTTCTGCGGGTTCAGCTTGGCTTCCAGCGCGTAGTTGGTGTTGATCATGTCCAGATCAACTTCCTTCAGAACGCGCGGCAGCAGGGCCGATTCCAGTTCCTTGAACTTGAAGTTATGCGGGTTCTTGGCGATGTCTTTCGGCGTTGCCAGAGCGTTTTTCGGATCTTTCAGTTCGATCAGGCCGGCCTTCTGCAGCAGGATCAGGGCGCGGCCGCTGTTGCTGCCTTCGTTGGGGATGGCGATGGTTGCGCCGTCCGGCAGTTCAGCCAGGGTCTTGTACTTGCTCGAGTAGCCACCGAACGGTTCAACGTGGACGCCCTGCACGGTCACCAGGTACTTGGATTTGTCGTCCTTGTATTTGCCTTGGTTGAAGCTGTTCAGGTACGGCAGGGTCTGGAAGTAGTTGGCGTCCAGACGCTTCTCGCCGACCTGTACGTTCGGTTGCACATAGTCGGTGAAAACCTTGATCTCCAGATCCACGCCCTCTTTGGCCAGGGTCGGTTTGATCAGCTCAAGGATTTCAGCGTGGGGCACCGGCGTTGCGGCAACCACCAGTTTCTCGCCGGCGTTGACGAAAGATGCCGTCAGAGCAGCCGCCAATGCGGTAAACAACAGAACCTTTTTCATGCAGTGTCCTTATCGAAAATCACGGTCGTCATCGACGACGGCATTTAATACGTGTGCCAGTGAAGTGATATCGCTGGCGTGAGGCGGACAATACCCGGATTTTTTATTCCCGGACAATAACGTTTATTCAGCTTCATATTCCATTTTGTTCATGTTGAAGAAAACGCTCACACCGCCTCGCTCAAGCGAATCAGCCAGTCTTTCAAGGCCTTACGCTCTGCACTGCTACCACCTATATGGGTCTGCCTGACCAGACGTTCGATCTGAACCTGCGGCGCAGACGCGTCAGGCAGGTTCAGATGTTCCGGCAGGATTTCGTCGCCGGTGCTGACCAGCAGGGCAAAGTGGATGACGTTTTCCAGTTCGCGAGTGTTGCCCGGCCAGCTGTGTTGTTCGAGCACGTGCTGCGCGGCTTCGCTGATCAGCGGCACGGGCAAGTCGAGACGCTGGCTGTAGATGCCAAGGAAATACTCGGCCAGCGAGAGAATGTCGCCGGTGCGCGCGCGCAACGCCGGCAGCTCCAGATGACCCTCGCTGAGGTAGTGATAGAGTCGCTCGTGGAATTTCCCGGCGTCCACGGCCTGGGCCAGATCGATGCTGGTCGCCGCGACCAGGCGCACATCCACAGGGCTCGGCTGATGCGCACCGACGCGGGTGACTTCGTGGTTTTCCAATGCCGCGAGCAACTTGATCTGGATCGGCAGCGGCAGATCGCCGATCTCATCCAGGTACAAGGTGCCGCCGTTGGCCGAACCGAACCAGCCAGCGCGGCTGCTGGCCGAACCGCTGTAGCTGCCGGCGGCGTAGCCGAACAGTTCGGCGTCGGCGTAGGTCGGGCTGATCGCGCCGCAGTTCACCGAAACGAACAGCCCGCTGCGATCACTGGCGCGGTGGATATGCCGGGCGAGCAGCTCTTTACCGGTGCCCGTCTCACCACGAATCAACACTGAAATCGAACGTGGAGCCAACTGCTCCAACTCCTCGCGCAATTGCCGCGAGCGTGGGTCGACGAACACCAACGCCTTGGCGCGAATGCTCAGGGGGCTTTTTTCCGCATCGGGAAAGGTCAACAAGGGCTGACCGAAGGTTTCGAGACTCATGGCAGGCTCCCGCCCAAAACCGCCAGCCGACGGGGGCGTTGAATAGTAAGGTCAGGCGCGACGGCGGGCCTGATGTTCCAGACGGTTTTGCAGGCGATACAGATAGGCAAACCCCTGCTCCCAACGCTGATGCCCGGACTTGACGTTGATGTGCCCGGCCCCGGCGAGAATCCCCGCCTCCGCGCCCCAGTTGCGCGCCAGTTCCAATGCGCGCGGCGCACTGACGGCGGCGTCGTTGTCGGAGCTGACGACCTGACTGGGGAATGGCAACAGGTCCGTCGGAATCGGTGCGAAGTTGCGCAGCGCTGGCGCGCAGGCAGGACGCTCGACATCGGCCGGCGCGACCAGCAACGCCCCGCGCACCTGACGCAGGTACTGCAACGGCGCAGTCGCCGCCCAGTGAGCAACGGTGATGCAACCGAGGCTGTGAGCGATGAGAATGACCGGCGTGCTGTCGGCGGCAATCGCTTCGGCCAGCGCGGCGACCCAGTCCTCACGGCGCGGCGTCAGCCAATCGGTCTGCTCGACCCGCGCGCTGTTCGGCAGGCTGTTCTGCCAGTGGCTTTGCCAATGATCTTCTGGCGATCCTTGCCAGCCCGGCACAATCAGGTAGCGGATTGATTCGTTGCGCATGGGGAAGCTCTCCTGCGGCGTGTCTGTTCCGGGTCGAGTATAGGGATGGGAGTTATATTCGTTAAGGAATAAGAAGCTATTTATTAATACCCATAATGCATATGAGGCGTTCCCACAGGGTGAGTGTGTTGTGGCAATAACGCGGGATAAAAAAAGGGCCGCACCCTGCCAAGGAGACGGCCCCGGAAAAGCAAAAACCTGTCACCGCGCAGTAATCACCGACAACTTGGTAATCCCCGCCCGTTCGATCGAAGCCATGGCTCGCGCCACTTCGCCGTAGTTCACCCCGTCATCGGCCTGCAATTGCACGCGCACTTCCGGGTCCTTGGCCTTGGCCGACTTGAGGTTGAATTCCAGCAAGTCGGGCTGAATCTGGTCCTTGTTGATAAACAGCTTGCCGGCGCCGTCGATGCTCACCACCAGCGGATCCTTCTGCTCGACCGGTGCCACCGCTTCGGTCTTCGGCAGGTTGATCGGGATCGCGTTGGTCAGCAGCGGCGCGGTGACGATAAACACCACCAGCAGCACCAGCATCACGTCTACCAGCGGCGTCACGTTGATTTCGCTGAGCACCTCATCCGTGTCTTGCGTGGAGAAGGCCATATCAGGACGCCTCCTTCACTTTTGCCGCGTTGCCCGACGTTGCCACCTTGTGTGCGGTCGGGTGGATCAGCACGCGGAACGCGCTCTTCTGCGCCAGGCTGTAGAAGTCGTGGGCGAAGTCATCGAGATCCGCTGCGGTCAATTTCAGACGGCGCAGAAAGTAGTTGTAAACCAGCACCGCCGGCACCGCGACGGCGATCCCCACGCCAGTCGCGACCAGTGCCGCACCGATCGGGCCGGCCACGGTTTCCAGGCTTGCCGAACCAGCGGCGCTGATGCCTTTCAACGCTTCCATGATTCCCCACACCGTGCCGAACAAACCAATGAACGGCGAGGTGCTGCCAATACTCGCGACCACCGCCAGACCGGTTTCCAGCGAACGGCGCTCGCGCACGATCTGCTGGCGCAAGGCGCGTTCGAGGCGATCCTGATGGTTGATCGCCTGGCTCAGGTCATTTGCCTGCGGCGCCTCGCCCACCTGGATCGCCGCATAACCGGCCTGCGCCACTCGCGCTGCGGCGCCGGGCTGGGTTTCGCTCAACTCTGCCGCGGCATCCAGGCTCGACGCCGCCCAGAAACGTTTATGAAAGCGCCGATCCTGCGCTTTCAAACGACCGAACTGCACAGCCTTGAGCAACGCCAGGCCCCAAGTGGCGACGGAAAAAACCACCAGCAGCCAGATCACCGCGCTTTCGATGGATTCCAGTGGAGATGCCAGTAACGTCATGATGTGTTCCCTCGTGTAAACATTTCGCGCGAATTTGGTTTCGGTTTAATGAATCTTGAAATCGATGGGCACGCTGACCCAGCCGTCCTGGGCGACATCACCCTGCTTGGCCGGGACGAAGCTCCAGCGCTTCACAGCGTTGAGCGCGGCGTCGTCGAGCTGCTGGCGGCCACTGCTTTTGGCAATCTGAATCTCGCCCGGTTTGCCGCTGGCCAACACATGCACCCGTAACAACACCGTGCCCTCCCAACCGCGACGCTGGGCCAGCGACGGATATTCCGGCGCCGGGTTTTTCAGGTATGCCGCATTGGCTGAAGCCGGGGTAACGGGCGCAGGTGCCGGTGGCGCGGGGGGCGCTGGCGCTGCGACCGGGGCTGCCGGTTTCGTTGGCGCTGGCGGCTGCTCTACCGGCTTCGGCGCGGGTTTGGGCGGCAGTTTCACCACCGGTTTGGGTTTGGCGATCGGCTTGGGCGGCGGCGGTTTCACCGCCAACTCGTCCTCCACTGGCGGTGGCGGCTCGACCACGGGCACCGGTGGTGGCGGCGCATCAACCGGCGGCGCGGGCGGAGCCGGGCGTGAAAACTCGATGGTCATCGGCGGAATTTCCGGCGGCACCACCGGCAGCACCGGCGTCGGTTTCTGGCTGACCCAGTAAATCACCGCGCCATGCACCACCAGCGCGAGGACACCGAGCAGAAGGGTTTCGCGCCGACTCAAAATGCCCTTGGGCGCACGTTGCAAACGCAACTGTCCCAACGGCACACGGTGCGGCCGGCCAAGATCGACCAGTTCGCCACTCGGCGTGTGCCGCCACAGCAATTCCCCTGCGCTGGCGGCGGTTTGGACATTGCCCATTGTTCAACTCCCTGCGGTCTCTTTCGTTCTACGAGCCAAAGCGATCGACCCGCCATTCTTGAACCCACGGCGTAGTCGATGGGGGTAATCATTGGGCTTGCACGCTTATCACCGAAAGTAATCTTTGACGTTATGCATAGGCCTTCAAGGAATATGCAAATCGCCCGTTTTCACCGAAGCCGCGCACCACAAGGGCTGCAGCGATCTGCCATAAACGCCATGCTTTTACGGCATGAAAAGTATTCGGCTACGGCATCCGTTAACGCCTTGAAAGGCTGTTTTTGGTTCGCTGATTGCCGACGTCATGCGCCATTGCCGTCGTCGCTGTCGATCAGCTGCGTCTGCTTGCCGGCGCCGCTGAGGACTGGTTGAACGGCCATCTCCAGGTCAGCGCCTTGATAGCCCGATCAGAAGTCGTAGCGTCCTGTAACACCCAGGGTCCGTGGCGTGCCGAGCAGGCCTTCATAGCCGCCGTTGCCGCCGGTCCACAGAGTCGTGTAGTAGGTTTTGTCGAAGGCGTTTTTCAGCCACAGCGAGACATCCCACTGGCCCTGATTGAAATCACCGCGCAGGCCAGTAGAAAAGTTGACCACCGCGTAACTGGGGATCTGCCCGTAATCGGAATCCTCGACCGTGCCCACCGCTTTGGAGCGGAACGCGTAGCTGCCGGTGACGTAGGGTTCGAAGCCGTTATCCAGATTCCATTTGTATTCGCCATTGGCGTTGCCGATCCATTTCGACGCGCCGACGACTTGATGGCCGCTGAGATCGCAGGAGGCCGGTGCACCCGGGGCCTGGCTGACTTCCGGCGGGCACGGTGCATCCTTGTACGAGAGGTAGCTGACGTCGTTGTACGAGCCGTTGAAATTCAGGGTCAGGCCACGCAGCGGCACCCAGGTGCTTTCGAACTCGATGCCACGCGAGCGCACCGAGCCTGCGTTGGTCAGGTATTGCACGCGGTTGGCGGCGTCATAGGCGTTGGTCTGGTAGGCGTTGACCTGGGTCCAGAATACGTTGGCGTTGAGTTGCAGGCGGCGATCCCACAGGGTGCTTTTGAAGCCGAGTTCGGCGTTGTTGGCGCGCTCGGTGCCGATCAGTAACGAGTCGGCGCCAGCGGTAGGTGCGGAGCCGACCGCGAGGTTGACCCCGCCGGATTTCTCGCCGTGGGACAGCGTGGCGTAACCGAGCACGTCATCGGTGATGCGATAGCTCAGGTTGAGCAGTCCCGAGGGGCTGGAGCTGTACTGATTCAAGTCACCGGAATCGTAGACGCCGGCACGCCCCCGACGCGCATTGGCTGCCGCGCCGGCCACAGCTACACCGCCGACCGGCGCGTTGCGGCCGACCGAGGCGTTTTTCTCTTCATAGGTGCCACGCACCCCGGCAGTGAAATCCAGGCGTTCGCTCAGGTGCCAGGTGCCTTGGGCAAAGAGGGCGAAACTGTCGGTCTGGATATGGCCGTTGCCGATGCTGGTGACATTGGCCAGGCTGCCCGCCGGGGTGCCATTCCAGATGTCGGCCTGCGGGCCGTAATAGGAGAAGGATTTGTTGTCCAGATCCGAGCCGAAATAGTAGGCGCCAACCACATAATCGAAGAACTCACCCTTGGGCGAGGCCAGGCGAAATTCCTGCGAATACTGTTTGTCTTCCACCGACACGCCGGCGTTGTAACTGGCCGGCACGTTGAGGCCATCGTCGTTGCGCGGGGTGAAATTCCAGAAACGATAAGAGCTGACCGACGTCAGGGTGAAGTCGCTCGGCAACGTCCAGTTGGCTTCCACCGACGTGCCGCCCTGATGCACGGTGACGTGCTGGTCGTTATCGAGATTGACCTTGCGATGCCGGCCGTTGACCAGCGTTGCCCCGGCTGCACTGGCCCGCGATTCATACAGGTTGACGCCGTTGATGGTCGGCCCTGTGTTGTACAACACGCGAGTGCCGGCGCTGGAATCTTCTTCGTTGTAATCGCCGATCCAGCGCAGATTGAAATCTTCATTGGGCTTGAACAACAGCTGCGCGCGGAAGCCCTCGCGGGAGCCGCCGTTGAGGTCGTGGCCGTCGTATTCGTTCTTGATGTCGCCGTCACTGCGCGTGCGATACGCCGAGAAGCGCCCGGCCAGCTGGTCGTTGAGCGGTCCGGAAATCGTACCCTTGGTCTGGAAGTACCCATCCTCGCCGACCGAGGTTTCGATGCTGCGTTCAGGCGTGAAACTGGGCGCGCGGGTGCTGATGTTGATAACCCCGGCGGTGGTGTTCTTGCCGAACAGCGTGCCTTGCGGACCGCGCAAGACTTCGAGCTGCTCGATGTCCATCAGATCGAACACCGCCATCCCCGGACGGCCCAGATAAACGTTGTCGATGTACAGGCCAACGCTGCCTTCCAGGCCATCACTGGCCGGGTTGTTACCGAGGCCACGGATCGACACGCTGGACTGGCGCGCATGCATGTAAGCGACGTTGACGCTGGGCACCAGTTGCTGCAAGTCCTGAATCCGGTAAACCCGTTGCGTCTCCAGATTCTGCCCACTGACCACGCTCATTGGCGTCGGCACGTCTTGCGAACTTTCTTCGCGGCGGCGCGTGGTGACGGTCACGGTTTCCAGCTGCGAACCGTTGGCCGCCGCTGTGCCTGCGGGGACGGGCGGAGGGGTTTCGGCTTCGGCGGCATAGCCGTGAGTCCAGCTGGCGCTGCCTGCCAGCAACAGCGCCAAAGGCAGGCGTTTGAGCCGTCGGGGAGATGGGGGTAACGCGAGATTCAACGGACTCATGGCGCGGCTCCTGGTCAAAAAACACACAGACATCTTCAGTGCTGCATATTCTTTTCAGTTATTTATTTATGGATTTACAAATATTTACTGCATAAGAGATTGCCTTTATAAGGAGTCGACCTAATGCATATCCAATGCATTTCCCGGATATTTTTTATGTGAAAAATGCATATCGACTTGCGCCAATTGCGTCACTTCATCGCTCTGGTTGAGCAACGCAGCTTTGTCGCTGGCGCGCAGGCGGTGAACCTGTCGCAGTCGGCATTCAGCCGCAGCATCCAAACACTGGAACACAGCGTCGGCTGCCAGTTGGTCGACCGTGGGCGCAAGGAATTGCCGCCGACCAAACAGGGCCAGGTGCTGCTCGAACATGCACGGCGACTGGTCAGCGGTGCGCAGCAGATGGCCAATGAGATCAGCCAGTTCAATGGCCTCGAAGCCGGGGAATTGCGCTTTGGTTGCGGGCCGGCGCCAGCCGGTGGATTGATCCCGCGCGCGATCGGCGCATTCATCGGCCGCTACCCGAAGGCGCGCGTACAGTTTCTGGTCGATGACTGGCAGAGCCTGAGCAAACGCCTGCTCAGCGAAGAGTTCGAATTTTTCGTCGCCGATACCCGGCAATTCGAGGCCGACCCGGATTACCAGACCTACCGCTTGCGGGCACGCAAATGGCATTTCTGCTGCCGCGCCGGGCATCCACTGACGGCGTTTGAACGCATCACTGCCGAGCAATTGCTGAGTTATCCACTGGCGGTCAGCATCCGCCCGCCGAACCTGCGCAAGGTCATCGTCGACCTCAGCGGTCGTCCGGATTTCACCCCGAATGTGGAATGCGAAAACGGCTCGAGTCTATTGAGTGTGGTGTTGCGCTCGGAGGCGATCGGAATTGTCGGCGCGTATTCCGATGCGCTGCATCTGGCCAAGGGTGAGCTGGTCTGTTTGAAGATCGAAGGCCTGGCGGATGACCTGGAGGAGCTGTACACCCGCTATGGCATTGTCAGCCGCGCGGGGTATCGGCTGTCGCCGCTGGCCGAGGCGATGATCGAGCAGATAAAAGCGATTGATCAGCAGGATGAGGAGGTTTGCTCGCTGGATCGGCTCGCGGTCTAAGCACCACTTCCAAGGTCCACCTGGGGGCAGAAGGCACTGCTTGCCCCATGCGGAACAACAATTTCAGATTGCTATTCACTTCACGTGATAGGTGCGAGATGCGCTAGGAACGGATGCAACTTCGCTAACGGTCTGCACAGCCTCAATCACGCAATCCCCGGCTGGAAGATGGACAGGAATGTTCCACGTCCAACTTTCATCATCCACCACGCCCTTGCCCAAGCTCATCGAAGGGTTACCGATCAACCAGACCTCCATCGAGGCGCCAGGGTGACCGAGTCCGCTGACTTCAACATGCGAGTCAACTTCTCCTGGGTATGGCAAACGAATGGTGGGTTGCGACGGCCTGACAAAAAAACAGTGAGCTTCGGTCCATACACATTCCCCGTTCATGCATGACTGGGCCTTGACACACGTCTTACCGGGCCTAAGAACGACGTCACCGCTCCCGCCAACGTGCCACTCGGATGTCGAATACACAGGCCCGGTACCGAGCACCTTGCTTTCGTCGTCGGACATAACCACCGTAACGTCCGCCCCAGGCTGACCTGTCCCAGCGAAAGAGGTCCCTTGACCTACGTGCCCTTCCTCAGGGGGATGAGTGAACTGAACAACCGGCAACTTGATGGTAAAGGTGACAGGCGCGGTATCTTCAGAATATTCCATACCCTGTTCATGCCTGGCAACGATGCTGTTGCTGCCATAAGGCATGGCAAATTTCCAGTCCAGGATGCCTTCCCATGTTCCGTCCTCCCTAACCTCGAACTGACTGTTGGGCTCCCACCATCCTTTGTGAAAATACACCCAGACTTTCGCCGGTGGTTTCAAAGTGCTGGAGCCTGATACAGGGATTTTTTTTGTGAGGAACTGGTCGCCAGTCTGAGGCGTACGAATTGTCGGTGGGGGTAAAGTCGGCGTATTTGTCTCTCTAGGCTTATTCATTTCCAGAGTTTCCATAGCGGTGAGGTGCTTTCATACTCGGGTCATGGATAAAGAAGTGTCTACTGTCAGAAGTTACAGGTGACAGTAAGGTAAATCGGTGGAGAGTTTTTTATGCACTCCCTGCATAAAACCCATTCCCCAAATGCACTTGCCGAACACCCCCACGTCTAGCGAAATGTCTCACCTGTCCCACTGACCGGTGAACTCCATGCCCACCCCATCCAACCCCGTGCGCAACGTGCTGTACATCATGTGCGATCAACTGCGCCGCGATTACCTGTCCTGCTACGGCCACCCGCATCTGCATACACCGAATATCGATCGCCTCGCCGCTCAAGGGGTGCGTTTCAGCCGTGCCTATACCCAAGGCACGATTTGCGGTCCTTCAAGGATGTCGGCCTACACCGGGCGCTATGTCAGCAGCCATCAAGTGGCCTGGAACGCGGTGCCGTTGCCGCTGGATGAATTGACGATCGGCGATTACCTGCGACCTCACGGCATCCGCACCGCGCTGGTCGGCAAGACCCATGCGACGGCCAATGTCGACGCCTTGCAGCGTCTGGCGATCAACCCGCAAAGCGCGCAAGCCGAGTTGCTCAATGAGGTCGGCTTCGAACCGTACCTGCGCCACGACGGTATCTACCCCGACGATCCGTCATTCGACGACAAGCGCGAATCCGCGCCCTATACCCAATACCTGCGCGCGCAGGGCTTCGATGGCAACAATCCCTGGCACGACTGGGCGAATGCCGCCGAAGGCGAGAACGGTGAAATCCTCAGCGGCTGGAAAATGCGTCATGCGAATTTGCCAGCACGAATTCCCGAGCAACACTCAGAGACTGTCTACACTACAAATCGGGCCATCGACTTCATCGCTGAGCAAGGCGAGAAATCCTGGTGTTTACACCTCTCGTACATCAAACCGCATTGGCCTTACATCGTACCGGCACCGTACCACGCCTTGTACAGTACGAAATCGATTCTTCAACCGGTCCGCGCGGCGCCCTCCGTAGCCAGCAAACACCCCGTATACATTGCCTTTCGCCAGCATGAGGAAAGCCTCAACTTTTCCCGCGATTCAGTACGATTGACTGTCATCCCCACGTACATGGGCCTGATCAAGCAAGTGGATGATCAGTTGGGGCGGCTGTTCGATTTTCTGCAGAGCAACGGGCGTTGGGATGACACGTTGATCGTGTTCACCAGCGATCACGGCGATTTCCTTGGCGATCATTGGCTCGGTGAGAAGGAGTTTTTGCTCGAGCAGGCGGTGGGCGTGCCGTTGATCGTGCGCGACCCTCGGGCGGCGGCGGATGTCACTCGCGGCACTGTCGATGAGCGGCTGGCGGAAACCATCGATGCGCTGCCGACGTTTCTTCAAGCGTTGGGATTAGCGGGCGCGGAACACCGGCTGGAAGGGCGTTCCTTGATCCCGCTGCTGCACGGGGAAAATCCCGATTGGCGCCGCTATGCGATCAGCGAATACGACTACGCCTTCCAGGCCCCGGCGCGGGAACGCCTCGGCCAGCCGATCGACCGGTGCCGCATGACCATGGTGCGCAGCGAGCGCTGGAAATACCTGGCGTACGACGGGTTTAGACCGCAGTTGTTTGATCTGTTGAATGATCCGCAGGAGCTGAATGATCTGGGTGAGGACCCGGCGTACGCGGCGATGCGCGAGGAGCATGCGGGGTATCTGTTTGAGTGGATGCGTGGATTGAAGCGGCGGACGACGATCAGCCATCCGGAGATCGATTTGCGCGGGCAGCGGTTTCGTTATGGTGAGCCGGAAACCGAGAAGGTTGTTCAGATTGGTGTGTGGTAGCTGTGATCAAATGATCGTTCCCACGCTCCGCGTGGGAACGCAGCCCGGGACGCTCCGCGTCCCAAAACCGGACGCAGAGCGTCCGTTGAGGCATTCCCACGCAGAGCGTGGGAACGATCAATGTGGGAGCGAGCCTGCTCGCGAAGAGGCCAATCAGACGCCGACGATATCCGGACCTTTGATGGTCTGACTTCGCTGCCCACTCACCCCCACTGGCACCTCGCCCTTGAGCGTCACCCGGCGCACCACGCGATCCTGGGTGCCGTAATCATCAATCGCGTAATGCTGCGTCGAGCGGTTGTCCCAGATCGCCACATCTCCAGCCTGCCAGCGCCAGCGCACGGTGTTTTCCTGGCGGATCACATGGCTCTGCAGCAAACCGAACAGGTGTGCCGAATCTGCCTGTGAATAACCTTTGATGCGTTTGACGAAATGCCCCAGCAGCAAGCTCTTCTCGCCGCTGATCGGGTGCACGCGCACCACCGGGTGCTCGGTTTCGTAGACAGTCGAGGTGAAGACTTTGCGATAGCGCTCCAGCTTCTCTGCCGAGACGTCCGGCTTCGCACCGGCGTAGTCGTACTCGTTGCTGTGCACAGCGGTCAGTTTGTCGGCCAGCTCACGCAGCTCGCTCGGCAAGCCGCTGTATGCCGTTGCGGTGTTGGCCCACAGCGTATCGCCGCCGAAGGCCGGGGCGACCACCGAGCGCAGGATCGAGGCTTTCGGGTAAGCGTCGACGAAAGTCACGTCGGTGTGCCAGGAGTTGGCGCGCTGACCTTCGGCGCCGTCCAGCTCGAGCAGGTAACGGGTGCCTTCGCGCGATGGCACGGTCGGGTGTGCCACCGGTTCGCCAAGCAGATGGGCGAAGGCTTCCTGACGCTGATCGTCGAGTTGCGTCTGCTCGCGGAAGAACAGCACTTTGTATTCGACCAAGGCTTGCTGGATGGCTTCGACAGTGGCGGCGTCCAGCTCACCGGACAGATGCACGCCGCGGATTTCGGCACCGATACGACCGGCTACCGGGTGAATTTCCAGCGCGTGAGAAACGGGTTTTACGGCGAGTGCGGCATTGCTCATGGGAAGACCCTCATCGACGGTTTGCGGTTTTGGCGGCAGCGAAACAACGCTCTATCTATATTCCAATTACATCTAATAGATATTCATATGCTTCGTTGACGGAATAAGAGCTTGCATTTAAAACCTCAAGCAACCCTCGTCGCAAATGCCTTCGAGCTATTTTTAGGATGCCGGAAAAGCATATGGATCTTCGCCAGTTGCGCTACTTCATCGCCCTCAACGAACACCGCAGTTTTGTCCGTGCGGCAGACGCCATGGGCATCACTCAACCGGCGTTCAGCCGCAGCATTCAGGGGCTGGAGCAGGAGTTCGGTTGCGTGCTGGTCGATCGTGGCAACAAGGATCTGCGTCCGACGCCCGAGGGCCAGGTGGTGCTGCAACATGCCTTGAGCCTGGTGCAGGGCGCAGCGTTGCTCAGCGCTGAAGTGACGCAAATGACCAAGCTTGACGCCGGCGAAGTGCATTTTGGTTGCGGGCCGGCGCCAGCGGTGAAACTGGTGCCCGATGCGGTGGCGCAGTTCATCAATGCGCATCCGAAAGTGCGCACCTGTTTTCAGGTGGATAACTGGGAAAAACTCAGCCGCGCGCTGAGCCGCGAAGAGATTGAATTCTTCATCGCCGATATCCGCCATTTCGAGTCCGACCCTAATTTCCAGACGCAACCGCTGACGCCCAAGCGCGGGGTGTTTTTCTGCCGGCCGGGGCATCCGTTGCTGGCCAAGGAAAGCCTGTCGACCAACGACATGTTCGACTTTCCCCTGGCCGCCACCCTGATCCCGCCAGGCATTCGCAAGCTGCTGGCGAACCTCAGCGGGCGCATCGATTTCTCGCCGACCATCGAGACCGAGCACTTTCCGGCACTGGTCAAAGTGGTGCTGCAATCCAATGCAATCGGCGTCGGCACGGAGGAGGCGTTTATTGAGGATGTCGCCAAGGGTTCGCTGGTGCTGTTGCACTGGCGCAACCTGCCGCAGAACCTCGAAAGCATGAACGCCCGCTGCGGCATCGTCAGCCGCACCGGATTCCGGTTGTCGCCGGCGGCGAGGGCAATGATCGAGACGTTGGTCGCGGTGGATCGGCAGGACGTCAGCGTCGCCGTCTGAAAAACCTTCGTGGCACACGCCGATCGTTCCCACGCTCTGCGTGGGAATGAAACCCGTGACGCTCTGCGTCACAAAGGACGCGGAGCGTCCTCGGCTGCATTCCCACGCGGAGCGTGGGAACGATCTGGAAAGACGCTGGAGATCTAAAGCCTGGCTGCAGAAAGCTCTGGCGCCACCCAATCGCTGACCTTGAACGGCTTGCGGATCAGCTTCTGCTGCGCCGCCAGGTCGACCTTGTCCTGCAGGCCGCTCAAGAACACCGGATCCAGTGTCGACGGGAAAATCTCGCTGAGATTCTGGTCCTTCAGATCCTGAGCCAGAATCACCGGCGGATAACTGGCCAGCCCTGATACCAGCTGCACATACGCATCCTTGTTGCTGTCCTGAGTCAGCCACTCGACCGCTTGCTGCTGCGCCTTGAGCAGTTTCGCAATGACCTCTGGATGGGCGTCGACAAACTTGCCATTACCCAGCAACACCGCCTGCACGCTGCCAGCGCCGCCAAGGTCCTTGGTGTTGAGCGGCAATTCCGCCAGGCCTTTGGCTTGCAAGGCACTCAGCGCGGAGCTGCCCCACGAGGCATCAATCTGCTTGGCCGCGAGCGCCGAGACCGCCGCGTTGAAATCCAGATTGATCACCTTCAGATCCTTCTCGCTCAGGCCCTGACTGGCCAGCGCCGCATCGAACGACAGTTGCGTTGCCGTTCCGCGAAAGATCGCCACGCGTTTGCCCTTGAGATCCTGCAGGGTCTTGATTCCCGAGCCGGGCACCACGCCGAGGTATTGCTTGACCCCACGCGCCGTGGCGCTGAGCAGGCGCGTGTCCAGACCATTGGATTTGCCGATGATCGCGGCCAGATCGCCAAGATAGGCCAGATCGACCTGCCCATTGGCAAACGCCTCATTGATCACCGGCCCGGCGCCCTTGAAGAAACTCCACTGGATCTTGATGCCCTGCTCGGCGAAGGCCTTTTCGAAGATCTGCTGATCGCGCAGCACATCGACGATGCCGCCGCCGCTGTGTTGAGTGCCGGCGCTGAGGTCGGGCACGGCGATGCGGATTTCCTTGAGTTCTTCGGCTTGGGCGCCAAGCGCAAGAAAGCCTGCAAGCGCCGGGGCGGCCAGCCGGCTGATGATTCGTTTGAAGGGAAGGTTCATGGGTGCGGCTCCTTGATCGCTGAGGAGCCGAAAGTAGGCTGGATGCATACCTTCACTTAAATACTATAAATGCACATTTTTATATCCATATGACCTAAGTGAGGGCGTGTGCGGCTTGCAGCGCGATATGCATTAACAGCATCGAAAATATTCTTCGAATGCATTGGATGCGCGTAAGCAGGCAAGCCTTAAATGGATTCGCTTATCTCCCGATAGCATCTAACGCAACGCTGTTAGATCAGTTTCATATATGACGAAACCCAATGTGGGAGCGAGCCTGCTCGCGAAGAGGCCATGCCAGCCGCCATCAATGCTGCCTTAAAACAGCCATTTCGCGAGCAGGCTCGCTCCCACATGAAAAGCGGTTCGCCATGCAACCCGACAACGGAGGTCACCCATGGCCCGTCAATCTCTGCTCAGCCTGCCGCTGGCCGCGCCGCCACTGAAAAGCCGTCGCACCTGGCCGAGCCTGAATCAACGCCTGTTGCCCTGGCTGTTGCCCGTCAGCCTGTTCGTCCTGTGGTGGCTGGCCGCGCGTAATCAGTGGATGAGCGAGCAGATCCTGCCGGCGCCATCGCTGGTGTGGAGCAGCGCTGTGGAACTGGCCCAAGGCGAGTTGTGGAGTCATTTGTGGATCAGCCTGCAACGGTTGTTCTGGGGCTTGTTGGCAGGCGTTTCGACCGGCGCGGTGCTTGGCGCCGCACTGGGTTTCAGTCGACGTCTGGTGCGCCTGGTTTTTCCGACATTCGCTGGATTGGCGCAGGTGCCGACGCTGGCGTGGATTCCGCTGTTCATGGTGTTTTTTGGCATCGGCGAACTGCTGAAACTGGTGGTGCTGATCAAGGCCATTGTGGTGCCGGTGACCTTGCACACACTGGTTGGCGTACGCGATGCACAACCGAAACTGCGCGAAGCCGCCGCCGTGTTGCGCCTGCCGGCGCATCTGCTGATTCGTCGTCTGGTGCTTCCCGCTGCGCTGCCGGCGTTCATGGCTGGCGTGCGCCTGGCACTCGCCGCCGGCTGGACCTCGTTGCTGGCGGTCGAGCTGCTGGCCTCCAGCGAAGGCATCGGCTATCTGATGGTCTGGGCGCGGCAGTTGTTCATGCTCGACATCGTGTTCGTGTGCATCGTGGTCATCGGTCTGATCGGCGTGGCCATGGATCGCGGCATCGGTCTGCTCGACCGCAGACTGGTGCACTGGCCGCACCCGGCCACCGCGCACATCACACGCGGCCCGCGCTATCAGGGCTGGCAGCGCCTGCAGCCGTGGCTGTTGCCGCTGGGCTTGTTGGCGCTCTGGCAACACGCCAATGATCAGCACTGGGTCGACGCGAATATTCTGATCAGCCCTGCGGCTGTGCTGAGCACGACATGGGACGGACTGCTCGACGGTACGCTGGTCAACGGCATGGCGCTGAGCCTGAGCCGCACCCTGGGCGGCTTGCTGATCGGTGGCGGCCTCGGTTTCGCCCTGGGCTTGCTCCTCGGCCTGTCACGTCTCAGCGAACGCCTGCTCGGCCCGACACTCGCCGCACTGCGGCAGATCGCGATTTTCGCCTGGGTGCCACTGCTCACCGCGTGGTTCGGTCTCGGCGAACTGGCCAAGTGGGTGTTCGTCGCTCTCGCCGCCTTCTTCCCGCTGTTCATCGCCACCCAGCGCAGCATCGCCAATCTGTCGCCGCAACTCAACGAAGCCGCGCAAGTGCTGCGCCTGAGCCTCGGCCAGCGCCTGCGTCGACTGGTCCTGCCCGGTGCTGCGCCGGGGATCTTCGCAGGGCTCAGATTGAGCCTGATCTACGCCTGGCTCGGCACCATCGGCGCTGAATACTTCATGCCGTCCAATGGCGGCATCGGCAGCCAGATGATCGGCGCGCAGCAGCTGCTGCGCATGGATCTGATCATGGCCGGCATGCTGCTGGTCGGCCTCACCGGCGCCCTGCTCAACCTGATCGGCCAACGCCTGGAAATTCGCGCGACCCGCTGGAGACACGCATGAACGCACCGATTGTCAGCTTCAACCACGTAGGCAAATCCTTCGCCGTCAACGGTTTCGAACTGGAGGCGATCCGCGAATTCAACCTGGACATTGCCGAGGGCGAGTTCGTCGCCATCGTCGGCTCCAGCGGCTGCGGCAAATCCACTTTGCTGCGTTTGCTGGTCGGCCTCGACACCGAGTTTCGCGGGCAGATCAGTGTCGATGGCAAGGCCGTCAGCGGCATCGGCGGCGAGCGCGGCATCGTCTTCCAGGAACATCGTCTGTTTCCGTGGCTGACGGTCGCCGACAACATCGGCCTGGGTCTGGTCAATGAACCGCTGAGCGGAGCGCAGAAGCAACAACGCATCAAAGACTTTATCGAGCTGGTCGGCCTCAGCGATTTCACCGCGGCCTATCCGCATCAACTCTCCGGCGGCATGGCGCAACGCGTGGCGATCGCGCGCGGCCTCGTCGCCAGCCCACGCATCCTGCTACTTGATGAACCCTTCGGCGCCCTCGACGCATTGACCCGCCAGCAAATGCAGGACGAGCTGCTGGCGATCCGCGAGCGGGCACAGATCACCACGATTCTGGTGACCCACGATGTCGAGGAAGCGATTTTTATGGCCGACCGCGTGGTGGTGATGGAGCCGCGTCCGGGGCGGATCAAGCAAGTGGTCGACATCGCCCTGCCGCACCCGCGCCAACGCAGCGGTTACGACTTTCATCAGCTGCGCGAAGAACTGCTGCACGAGCTGACCAGTGATGACCATTACCAACCGAGCGCAGCGGTGCAGATCCGCGATCTGCCGCTGACGTTCATTGCCTGCTGAACAGGAGTTTCGCGATGCCGCAACGTCCCAACTTTCTAGTGATTCTGGCCGACGACCTGGGCTTTTCCGACATCGGCGCGTTCGGCGGCGAAATCGCTACGCCGAACCTCGATGCGCTGGCCGAGAACGGCCTGCGCCTGACCGATTTCCACACCGCACCGACCTGCTCGCCGACGCGCTCGATGCTGCTGACCGGCACCGATCACCACATCGCCGGTATTGGCACCATGGCCGAAGCGTTGACCCCGGAACTGATCGGCAAACCCGGTTACGAGGGCTACCTCAACGACCGCGTCGTCGCGCTGCCTGAGCTGCTGCGTGAGGCTGGTTACCAAACTTTGATGAGTGGTAAATGGCATCTCGGTCTTAAGGCCGAACTGGCGCCTCATGCGCGCGGTTTCGAGCGCTCGTTTTCACTGTTGCCGGGCGCTGCCAACCACTATGGTTTCGAGCCGACCTACGATGAGCAAACGCCGGGCCTGCTGAAATCCACCCCGGCGCTGTACATCGAGGACGATCAGTTTGTTGACGTGTTGCCGAAGGATTTCTATTCCTCCGATGCCTTCGGCGACAAGCTGCTGCAGTACCTCAGGGAGCGCGATCAGACCCGGCCGTTCTTCGCTTACCTGCCCTTCTCCGCGCCGCACTGGCCGCTGCAGGCACCGGCCGAGATCGTCGAGAAATACCGTGGCCGTTATGACGCCGGCCCGCAAGTGCTGCGCCTCGAACGCCTGGAAAAACTCAAGGCGCTGGGCCTGATCGACGCGGAAGTCGAGCCGCACCCGCTGATTCAGCTCAGCGCGCAGTGGGACGCGTTGAGCGATGAACAAAAGCAGATTTCCGCACGAGCCATGGAGGTCTACGCGGCGATGGTCGAGCGCATGGACTGGAACATCGGCCGGGTCATCGATTACCTGCGCCAGCAGGGACAGCTCGACAACACGTTCATCCTGTTCATGTCCGACAACGGGGCCGAAGGCGCGCTGCTGGAAGCGTTCCCCAAGTTCGGCCCGGAGCTGATGACCTACCTCAACCAGCATTACGACAACAGCCTCGACAACATCGGCCGGGCCAATTCCTACGTCTGGTACGGGCCGAACTGGGCGCAAGTGGCAACCGCGCCGTCACGCTTGTTCAAGGCTTTCACCACCGAGGGCGGGATCCGCGTGCCGGCGCTGCTGCACTATCCGCAACTGCCGCTGAAAGGGCAGATCAGCCATGGTTTCGGCACGGTGATGGACATCACCCCGACCATTCTCGATCTGGCTGGCGTGCGGCATCCGGGCAAACAGTGGAAAGGCAAAGCGGTGGCGCCACTGCGCGGTAAATCATGGCTGGGCTTCCTGTCCGGCGAGACCGCGCAGGTGCATGACGAACACACCGTGACAGGGTGGGAATTGTTCGGACGCCGGGCGATTCGCCAAGGGTCGTGGAAGGCGGTGTGGATTCCCGGACCGGTCGGTCCGGCGACCTGGCAGCTTTATGATCTGGCGAGCGATCCAGGGGAGATTCATGATCTGGCGTTGAGTCAGCCGCAGAAACTCACTGACTTGATCGGGCATTGGCAGCGGTATGTGGAAGAGACCGGAGTGATCCTCAGTGCTTCGCCGTTTCAGCCGGATTGAACCAAGATCAAAAGCCCCCCTCACCCCAGCCCTCTCCCTGAGGGAGAGGGGGAAAGGGAGCAGATCTTCATGCTTTTCCAACCTGAGGTCGGCTCGAAATTTCAGGTCGATGTATCCAGCATAAACAGCTAGATCAGTCCCCTCTCCCCTGGGAGAGGGTTAGGGTGAGGGGCATCTGTCAGGCCTCCACCGCCTCCCCGGACACCACTTCCTCATCTCCGCGCACAAACCGGTTCGCCCGGCCAAACGTGCCGAAGTCATTGAAGCGCACGCCCATCTCGCGCATCACCTTGTGCGCCACCGGCACGGTCATCTGACGAATGTAAAACGGCTCCTTGACCACGAAATGATGAATCCCGTGACTGCTGCCGAAGTTGAAGCAGAACGCTTGCAACGGCCACAGCCACCAAGGGTTCAGCACCTGGCATTGCTGCAGCACATTGCCCGGTTCGACGTCGCCGTAGTAATGCATGTTCGAGCTGATGAAGTGCAGGCAAAAAGTGCGCAACACATTCGGGCCGATGATCACCACGGCGGCGATATCGACCACCTGCATCACCGACAGCGTGGTGGCCGACCATTCGATGGGCGAGCCCAGCAAATGCGCGATGCCATTGGCCGCGTGAAAGCCGAGAAACACATACCACGCGCCCCAATGCAGCAGCGCCAGCGGTGCGTAGACTTTGAGCACGCGTTTGCCGATGCTCCACTTGTGTGCCCAGGTCCTGGCGCGGAGCAGGCGGATAAACGCCGACATGACGTTATCGCCAACCATCAGCAGACGGGCAAAACCCCACGGCTCGCCGTTGGTGATTGCGCGCTCTTCCATGTCGGCTTCAGTGCCGGAAACCTTGTGATGGTTGAGGTGCAGATGACGACGGATCCACGGATTGATCGTGCTCGGTCGCGCCAGCCAGACCAGGCCCATCATCAGGTTGTGCGGCACGCGCTGCTTGCGGAAGTACATGCTGTGGATCAGGTCGTGTTCCAGCTCATGGGTCAGCGAGGCGAAAAAAGCATTGAACAGCAGGCACACCCACCAGGCCATATGGCCAGTGATGTACAGCGCCGCCGAGCCGATCATCCCGGCCAGCGCGAACGCCAGAATCCCCGCACCGAGGGCATCCTGATGCCGAAGAATCGGGTAGCGCTCACGCAATTGCGCACCTTTGGTCAGCACCACTTGGCGAATATGTGCCGAGCGCTGCGCCGCATTCAGTCGTTCAGGGCTTGCAGAAGTACCGTCCATGCTTCCATCCTCGGGTCTAAGATGAATGCATCGTGCCTTGCCGGGGTTCGATCCGCGCTAGCCAAGAACGCCAACCTGTTGACCGGACGCGCCAATCCGCATGAAGGAACCGACCTCCCTCGCCAGCTGGACCCGCGCCTTGCGCAAACAACTCGACGCGCTCGGGCTGGACAGCCTTGCCTTGTGCCAACAGGCCGGGCTCGACCCAGCGCTGATGGACGACCCCAATGCGCGCTATCCGCTGTCCGGTACCACGCGCCTGTGGGCACTCGCCGTGCAGGCCAGCGGCGACCCGGCGCTGGGCTTGCGCGTGTCGCGTTTCGTCAGCCCGACCACCTTCCACGCGCTCGGTTATGCACTGGTGGCCAGCGGCAGCTTGCGCGAGGTGTTCGAGCGCATCGTGCGCTATCACCCGGTGGTCAGCGATGCGCTGGAACTGGAGCTGAGCCGCAGCGAAGACCGCTATCAATTCCGCCTGAAAATCCCGCCCGGCAACCCGGCGCCGGCCGTCGAAGCCATCGACGCCTTCGCGGCGATCTACGTGCGCACCTGCCGCAATCGCCTCGGCCGTGATTACGCACCATTGGCGGTGTACTTGCGCCGCCCCGAACCGAGCGACGCCCAGCAATGGCACAAAGTCTTCCGCGCGCCGGTGCATTTTTGCGCCGCCGAAGACCGCCTGGAATTCGCCCTCGGCGACTTCGACAGCCACCTCGACGACGCCAACCCGGAACTGGCCGAACACAACGAAGCCGTACTCAAACGCACCCTCGCCCAGCTCAAACCGCTGACCTGGGAGCGCAAGGTGCGCGATGCCATTGAAGAACAACTGCCCGAAGGCGAACCGAGCGCCGAACGCATCGCCCAGGCCTTGCACCTGAGCCTGCGCAGCCTGCAGCGGCATCTGGCGGATGAGGGCTGTCGCTTCGACACCCTGCTCAACGAAAGCCGTGAAAACCTCGCGCTGCTGCACCTGCGCGACCCGCAGTGCTCGTTGAGTGAAGTCAGCTATCTGCTGGGGTTCGCCGACACCAGCAGCTTCAGCCGCGCGTTCAAGCGCTGGACAGGAATGACGCCGGGGCAGTTTCGGGATCAGTTGCGCTGAGTTTCAACTGTTGCGCAGGCTGCGCGCCAGACCGGCCGACCATTGTTCGATCATTGCAGCGCCCACCTCTGCGAAGGCAGGATGATTTGCGCTGTACTCCGCCATTTCGCCCAGCGCTTGCTGTACACCCTGCGCGACCATTTGCAGTAACTGATTGCAACGCGCTTCACTTAGATTGCAGGCCGTACGACCAAACTTGGTAAGCATTTTATGCTTGGGCCACGCCTTCGAACCGCCCAACAGCAGTGCCATGCTATCGCTCTTGATGTACACCGACGTGGTGATGATGTCGTACGCCGGAGCCAGCCTGATCAATGAGTGCTCGCCACAATCCTCATAGAGCACGCCAAAGTTTTTCAGGTGGGCATCGCCGTTTTTCAATGCCGCCGATAAAACGACAATCTTGAAGAAAGCTTCCAGTGCGCGCTTGAGTAATGAGGGCGAAACAAACGCCTTGATCTGCCGTGCGACTCCTTCGTAAGAGCCATCGTATTTGGCCTTCGACGGCCAGCCGTTGAGCACGCAAAAGTCTTCGAAGCCGAGGTATCCGGTGTCGCTCAAGTCAAAACGCTCGATGACGAGAAATTTGCCATGCTCGCTGAGTTCGAAATGCGGCACGTCGAGGCCACAAAGTTGCGCAGCGCGCATGCAGAAAAATTCGTTGGTTGCCAGCTCGGGATACTCTTCGGCACGGAAGGCTTTGACCAGATGAGTCGAGCCTCGGTGCGTCAGTCGGTCTATTGCAGCGGCACTGTCACGCACCAATACTTTGGGCTGCACGCCTGAAACCCCGGAATACTGCCCGTAAGTCTGCAAAAGATCTTCGAACAAACCTTGCGCACCATCATGAACCAATAATTCAGCGAGCGAGGTTTCAGGCGGACGATCAATTGTCGATGCGCTCGTGATCGAAAGACGCCCGAGTTGATGCGGGCCGACGATACCTAGCAAAGCGAAGTCATCGAAGCCGCGCACGGCTTTGCTGAACCGCCGCATCAACTCATCGCGCAACGCACCCTCAGGCAGGTTCATCTCGAATATCGGATGGATGCCGCGTTCACAACCATAACTTTCCAGGCGTGTCGGCATGGTCAGCGAAACGGCATTTTCATCAATCGCATCGTCCCGATAGCTGAACACGCTGTCGACACCTGCGTTCCCGCGCCCCAATCTTCCAACCTCATGGCCGCCGACGCAGACTTGCAAGCGGTCCAATACCTCAGTCATGGAAGTTCACCTTGCGCAGCGTGTCGAGTGTCGGACGTCGAGAGGCGCGGGGGATTGCGGCCAATTCGTAGCCGAATCCGTTAAGAATGGCTTCGACTTTGCGCAAACCGATTTCCGAGATTGTGTTGTTTTCAATCCCCGAGATTGTTGCGCGGCTCATGCCGTATTGCTGCGCCAAAGCTTGTTGGGACAGCTTTTCGGCCTTACGCAAGCTTCTAATCAAGTCGCCAATTTTTTCCATCACCGCCCCAAATGCATTGCTTACAATGCAAAATCCACCTAGAAATTAAAATGCATCATAAAGAATGCAATTAAATGAGCTTAGCGTAGATGGTCAGCCATCGCTAACGTCTTAACACCGCCCCACAAACCCCAGCTCAAAAACAGTGCCGTCGGCGTCACTCCTCACCCGCACCTGCCCGCCATGCAACTGCATGATCGACTGCACGATCGCCAAACCCAGCCCACCCGAATCTCCCGGTTCCGCACGTGAAGGATCGACGCGGTAGAAGCGGTCAAACAGTTTGCCCAGATGCTCAGGCGCGATGACCGGGCCGTGGTTGTGCACTTGCAGCCAGCACATACCCGGTTCATCACGGCGTTGCAGGCTGATCAGGGTGCCGGGGTCGGCGTGGCGTACGGCGTTGGCCAGCAGGTTGCCGAGGGCGCGTTGCAGCAGTTGCTGGTCGGCGAGCAATTCGCCGTGCATGCGGTTTTGCAGCTGGAGATTGCGATCATCGGCCAGGGCTTCGAAGTAATCGCAGAGTTCGTCGCCGACGTTGCGCAAGTCCAGTGTGTGCAGATTGAGCGCACGTTCGGCCTGTTCGGCGCGGGCGAGGAACATCAGGTTCTCGGCCATGCGCTTGAGCCGTTCGAACTCTTCCATGTTCGAGGCCAGCACTTCCTGATATTCGGCCGTGCTGCGCGGATGGTTCAGCGCCTGGCCGTTGCTGGCCAGCAAGGTGTGCAGCGGCGTGCGGATTTCGTGGGCAAGGTCGGCGGAGAACTGCGACAGGCGCTGCACGCTGTCGTCCAGCCGCGCCAGCATGGTGTTGAGCGCGTGCACCGGTTCGCGCAGTTCGCTCGGCGTGCCGTCGACCGGCAGGCGTCGATCGAGGCTGCGCAGATCGATACTGCGAACCGCTTCGCTCAACTGATGCAAGGGCTGCAAGCCACGCCGCAGCAACAGCAGGCCCAGAGCAAAAGCGAGCAACGCGCCGAGGCCGACGGACAGATACAGACGCAGGCGATAACTGCCGAGCATCTGCTCGCGCTCGCTGAGCACTTTGCCGGCGATCACCGTGAGGGTTTCACCGTTGGGGCCTTGCGCCTGGCCGGACAGCAAGGCCAGCTCAGCGCCGTCACTGGCCTGCCAGGTGAGCACGTCACGGCGCTCTGGCATTTGCTCTCGCGCTAATGCATTGAGCGCCGGCAATTCACGCTGGCGCGGGTTGATCGCGATCACGCTGGAGCCGTCGGCCCGGCGCACCAGCAGCAGACTGTCGAGATTACCGAGCATGTTCTGATACAACCGTGGCCGCGCCTGCAAAGCGTCGAGGCTGTCGCTGTCGGCGAGCAAGGCGCGCACTTGCTCGAGGCGACCGAGCAGGGCCATGTCGTCACGAAAGGCCAATTCAGAGGCCAGCGAGCGGTAGAGAAACACGCCGATTGCGCTCAGCACCAGCGCGCAGACCATGGCGAAGGCCAGCGCCAATCGCCAGGCGATCGACTTACTCCACATCGTCCGGCGCTTCCAGTTGATAACCGACGCCGCGCACGGTGTGGATAAGTTTCGGCATGTACGGATCGTCAACCTTGGCGCGCAAACGCCGGACGGCGACTTCGACCATGTTGGTGTCGCTGTCGAAATTCAGGTTCCACACCTGCGAGGCGATCAGCGTGCGCGAAAGCACTTCGCCCTGGCGGCTGGCGAGCAGCTGCAACAGGGCGAATTCCTTGTTGGTCAGGGCAATGCGCTGGCCGCCGCGACTGACCCGGCGGCGCAGCACGTCGATTTCCAGGTCGGCGATGCTGTACGACTCGGCTTCGCGCATCGGCCCGCGCCGCAGCAGCGTGCGCACGCGCGCGAGCAGTTCGGCGAAGGCGAAGGGTTTGAGCAGGTAGTCATCAGCGCCCAGCTCAAGACCACGGACGCGGTCTTCGATGGCGTCCTTGGCGGTGAGAAACAGCACCGGTGTAGCGCCGCGCTGGCGGATCAGCTGGAGCAATTGCCAGCCGTTTAGACCGGGCAGCATCACGTCGAGGATGATCAGGTCGTATTCCTGCTGCTCGATAAAATAGCGGCCGTCGAGGCCATTGAGCGCAACATCCACGGCGAAACCCGACTCGCCCAGGCCCTTGGCGAGGAAGTTGGCGGTTTTGGCTTCATCTTCTACGACCAGCAAACGCATGGCACACCTCGATTGATCAGGCACACAGGCTAGGCGTGTTCGGCGCCGTTGCCCATTACAAACTTGTAATCCGCCTGACGGGGTTCTGACGAAGTGCGCCGGTTAAGGTGCAGACCTTCTCAATCGGAGCCTGCACATGACCGTCAAATACCTTGTCGCCAGCCTGATCCTCGGCCTCAGCGGCGCTGCAAGTGCCACGCCAGAACTGCCGCGCCACGCCGATCTCGACCTGAAAACCGCACGCTGGCTGGCGGACAAGGCGATGAGCAGTTGCACCGGCACGGTGTCGGTGCTCGACCGTGGCGGTAACTTGCTGGTGACGTTGCGTGGTGACGGCGTCGGGCCGCACAACACCGCCGCCAGCCAACGCAAGGCCTACACCGCGCTGTCGACCAAGACGCCGACGCGGCTGTTCGCCGAGCGCGCCCGCAGCAACCCGGAAACCGCCAACCTCAACACCCTCGATGAATTGCTCTTGCTCGGCGGCGGCATTCCGTTGTTCGCCGGCAGCGAACTGGTCGGCGCCATGGGCGTGGCCGGTTCCGGCGGCGGTGAACAAGACGAAAACTGCGCCCGCGCCGCCGCCGACAAAGCCGGCCTGAGCATCACCCGTTCCCACTAAGGAGATACACCATGACCACCCTGCGCATGACCCTCGCCGTGCTCGGCCTGAGCGCTGTTTCCAGCCTGGCGCTGGCCGCCGGCAATCCGCTGAGCGTGCACGTGCTCAACCTGGAAAACGGCCTGCCGTCACCGGGCATCAATGTCACCTTGGAAAAACACGTCGGCGAAAACTGGCAACCACTGGCCCAAGGCACCACCAACGAGCAAGGGCGGATCGCCGAGCTTTTCCCGGCCAAACAGCCTTTTGAAGCAGGTGAATACCGCGTGGTGTTCAAGACCGGCGAGTACTACCAGAAGATCAAGCACGAGACGTTCTTCCCGGAAATTCCGGTGATCTTTCAGGTCAAGCAGACAGATCAGCACTACCACATCCCGCTGCTGCTGAGCCCGTACGGTTTCTCGACCTATCGCGGTTCGTAATCCAAACGCAGATCCTTTGTAGGAGTGAGCCTTTGTGGTGAGGGGATTTATCCCCGCTGGAGTGCGCAGCAGTCCCTTTTTCAGGGCCGCTTCGCGCCCCAGCGGGGATAAATCCCCTCGCCACAGGTGCCAGTTCCGACATTGGATCGGTTTCAGTTTTCAGATCGTGGCCAGAGCACGCAGTCTTGCGGCATCGAGGATTTCGATTTCGCCGTAAGCCAACCCGATAATCCCCTGCCCCTGCAGATCCTTGAGGATCTGATTGGTGGTCTGCCGCGACAGCGACAGCATCGCCGCCAACTGCTCCTGCGGCAGTTGCAGCACCCGACGCGGTGCGTCGAGTTCGCCGTAGCCTTCGGCGATCATCAGCAAGCGATGCGCCAGACGTGCCGGGGCTGGCAGCAGGCTCAGCTGTTCGAGATTGATGAAGGCCAGGCGCAATTTGTGGCTCATCAGCAGCGCCAGATGCCGCCAGTACTGCGGCTGTTCGTCGAGCAATTTGAGCAACGCCGCCTGGGGAATATTCAGCAAGGTACACGGCCCGACCGCATAGGCGTCATGGGTACGTGGCTGACCGTCGAACAGGCAGATTTCGCCGAACCAGTGCGGCGCCTCCACCAGACTCAACAACGCCTCCTTGCCCTGCTCGCTCACCGCGCCGATACGCACTGCGCCATCGAGCACCGCGTACAGACCGCACGGCGCATCGCCACGCTGGAACAGCCGTTGCCCCGCCGTCAGCCGCCGCTCCCGGGCCAACGCCAGCAGGCTATCCTGAAAAGATGCAGGCAGATGACTGAACCACTGGCCGCTGAGCAACCGTGCACGAATTTGCATAACCACTCCTGGAGTGTCGCCTGCCCGACAGAGCGAACGCGGATCCCGAGGGATGATGCATTCAACCCCACTGGAGGAACAACAATGAAAAGCCTCGTCGACCACCTCAGTCAATACGCCGCCTACCACCGTGACCCGCGCAACATCGCCAGCCACTTTATCGGCATTCCGCTGATCGTGGTGGCGGTGGCGGTGCTGCTGTCACGGCCGCAGTGGGAGCTGGGCGGGCTGTGGATATCTCCGGCCGTTGTGGTGGCGCTGGCCTCGGCGTGGTTTTACCTGCGTCTGGAGTTGAAGCTCGGTGTATTGATGACCGTACTGATGGGGCTGTCGGTGTGGGCCGGGCATGCACTGGCGCAACAGAGCACCCTGGTCTGGCTGAGCAGCGGCCTGGCGATGTTCGTGATCGGCTGGGTGATCCAGTTTGTCGGGCATCACTATGAAGGGCGCAAACCAGCATTTGTCGATGACATCAGCGGGCTGATTGTCGGGCCGTTGTTTGTCGTGGCCGAGCTGGCGTTCTTGCTCGGGCTGCGGCAGGAATTGAAACAAGAGATCGAGTTGCGGGCGGGGGTGGTGCGGGTCAATCCGAATCGCGCTGCTGTCTAGATCGTATTCGCGAACAGGCTCGCTCCCACATTTGGAATGAGTTTTCCCTGTGGGAGCGAGCCTGCTCGCGAAGCTTTTGCCTTTAAATATTGGCGACTTTCTGCCAGACCTTCGGCTTGAAGAACAAGGTCTCACCCTTGGCCAGACCGATCAGGCTGTCGTGATCCTTGACCACTTCCGCTTCGATCAGATCGGTCTGCCCCTCCACTTTCAAGGTCACCCGGGTAGTCGCGCCCAGCGGGCGGATATCGCGCACTTCAGCGGCGTGGTGATCTTCCAGCTCATGCTTGGACAACGATACTTCGTGCGGGCGGAACAGCACATGGTTGTCGTCGCTCAGCAGCAGGCGGTTCGAGTCGCCAAGGAAGTGATAAACGAAATCGCTGGCCGGGTTTTCGTAGACGTCGCCCGGTGAGCCGATCTGCTCGATCACACCCTTGTTCATCACCACGATACGGTCGGCGACTTCCATCGCTTCTTCCTGGTCGTGGGTCACGAACACCGAAGTCAGGTTGATATCTTCGTGCAGCCGCGCCAACCAGCGCCGCAGTTCCTTGCGCACCTTGGCATCGAGGGCGCCGAACGGTTCATCCAGCAGCAGCACTTTCGGCTCCACCGCCAAAGCACGGGCCAACGCGATACGCTGACGCTGGCCACCGGACAACTGCTCCGGGTAGCGATCCGACAACCAGTCCAGTTGCACCATGTTCAGCAGTTCGTGAACCTTGGTGGCGATCTGGCTTTCGCTCGGGCGCTGGTTTTTCGGTTTCATGCGCAGGCCGAACGCGACGTTGTCGAACACCGTCATGTGGCGGAACAAGGCGTAATGCTGGAACACGAAACCAACGTTACGATCACGCACATCGTGGCCGGAAACGTCCTCGCCGTGAAAAACGATGTTGCCCTGATCCGGGGTTTCCAGACCGGCAATAATGCGCAGCAAGGTGGTTTTGCCGCAGCCCGACGGGCCAAGCAGCGCGACCAGCTCACCGCTGTGGATATCCAGGCTGATGTTGTCCAGCGCCTTGAACGCGTTGAAATTCTTGCTGACGTTACGCACTTCGATCGACATGAATTATTCCTCCGCGGCGCTGGCGCGCAGGCGGTTGATACGGTTTTCGCTCCACTGCTTGAGCAGCAGGATGAAGAGCGCCAGGATCAGCAAAAGGCTTGCCACAGCGAACGCGGCCACGTGGTTGTATTCGTTGTAGAGGATCTCGACGTGCAGCGGCAAGGTGTTGGTCACCCCGCGAATGTGCCCGGAAACCACCGACACCGCACCGAACTCACCCATGGCCCGCGCGGTGCACAGCACCACGCCGTAAATCAGGCCCCACTTGATGTTGGGCACGGTGACGTGCCAGAACATCTGCCAGCCATTGGCCCCGAGCAGGCGCGCGGCCTCTTCTTCCTGGGTGCCTTGTTCCTGCATCAGCGGAATCAGCTCACGGGCCACGAACGGCACGGTGACGAAAATCGTCGCCAGCACAATGCCCGGCAGGGCGAAGACGATCTGGATGTCGTGATCCTGCAACCACGGCCCGAACAGGCCCTGAGCGCCGAACATCAGCACGTAGACCAGACCGGCAATCACCGGCGACACCGAGAACGGCAAGTCGATCAGCGTGACCAGCATGCTCTTGCCACGGAACGAGTATTTGCTCACGCACCATGCCGCACTGACGCCGAACACCAGGTTCAGCGGCACCGAGATCAGCACCGCGAACACGGTGAGTTTCAATGCCGAAAGCGCGTCCGGCTCAAAGATCGCGGTGAAGAACGCACCGAGGCCATTCTTCAAACCCTGCGACACCACGATGAACAACGGCAGCAACAGAAACAGGAAAAAAATCAGCCAGCCAAGACCGATCAGGATTCTGCGCGAAGTGGCACTGCCACGGCGCGCAGCGTTGGCCGAAGAGGCGGCCGCAATGGACGATTGGGACATGTTCGCGCCTCCTTAGGGGGTTTCGATGCGCCGCTGCAGCAAGTTGATCAGCAGCAACAGGATGAAGGAAACCACCAGCATCAGTACGCCGATGGCGGTAGCGCCGGTGTAATCGTACTGGTCGAGTTTGACCATGATCAGCAGCGGCAGGATCTCGGTTTTCATCGGCATGTTGCCGGCAATGAAAATCACCGAACCGTACTCGCCGACGCCACGCGCGAACGCCAGCGCAAACCCGGTCAGCCAGGCGGGCAGCAAGGCCGGCACCAGAATGTGGCGGAATACCTGCCATGGCTTAGCACCCAGGCACGCCGCCGCTTCTTCGACTTCACGGGGAATATCGGCCAGCACCGGCTGCACCGTGCGCACCACGAACGGCAGCGTGACGAAGGTCAGTGCGAGGGTGATGCCCAGCGGGGTGTAGGCGATCTTGAAACCGAGGTCAGCGGCAAATTGCCCGACCAGCCCGGCCGGCGCGTACAGCGCGGTCAGCGCGATACCGGCCACAGCGGTCGGCAGGGCGAACGGCAGATCGATCATCGCGTCGATCACCTTGCGCCCGGGGAAGGTGTAGCGCACCAGCACCCAGGCCAGCAACGTGCCGATGATGCCGTTGATGATCGCCGCGCACAGCGCGGTGCCGAAGCTCAGCTTCAAAGCGGCCAGCACACGCGGCGCGGAGATGATCGTCCAGAACTGATCCCAGGTCAGCTGGGCGGCGTGGACGAACATCGCCGCCAGCGGGATAAGCACAATCAGGCTGAGGTACACCAAGGTGTAACCCAGCGTCAGCCCGAAGCCGGGTATGACGGGGGAGATACGACGCGACATAAGAGTCCCTGGTTAAAAGCATTCCGCTGAACGCATCAATGTGAGAGCGAGCTTGCTCGCGAAGAGGGAGTATCAATCAACTCTAGGTCGTCTGACACTCCGCTTTCGCGAGCAGGCTCGCTCCCACATTTGCCGCGCCTGGCTTCAGGCTTGCTGTGTGGCTGAAGTCAGATTACTGCGCCTGATAGATCTGGTCGAACACGCCGCCGTCGTTGAAGAATTTCGGCTGCGCGGATTTCCAACCGCCGAAGTCCTTGTCGATGGTTACCAGTTCCAGTTTCGGGAACTGCTGGGCGTACTTGGCCGCTACGTCCTTGTCACGTGGACGATAGAAGTTTTTCGCGGCGATTTCCTGGCCGGCCGGGCTGTACAGATGCTTGAGGTAGGCTTCGGCGATCTGCGCGTTGCCCTTCTTGTCGGCGTTCTTGTCGACCACCGCCACTGGCGGTTCGGCGAGGATCGACAGCGACGGCACGACGATATCGAACTTGTCTGCGCCGCCATCTTCTTTCAGCGCCAGGAACGCTTCGTTTTCCCAGGCCAGCAACACGTCGCCCTGACCGTTGTTGACGAAGGTAATGGTCGAACCACGGGCGCCGGTGTCAAGGATCGGCACGTGCTTGAACAGAGTCTGTACGTATTCCTTCGCCTTGGCTTCATCTCCGCCGTTGGCTTTCAGGCCATAGGCCCAAGCGGCGAGGAAGTTCCAGCGCGCGCCACCCGAGGTTTTCGGATTCGGCGTGATCACCGAAACGTCGTTCTTGACCAGATCGCCCCAGTCCTTGATGCCTTTCGGGTTGCCCTTGCGCACCAGGAACACGATGGTCGAGGTGTACGGCGTGCTCGCTTCCGGCAGACGCTTCTGCCAGTCGGCGGGCAGGCTCTTGCCGAGCTTGGCGATTTCATCGATGTCGCCAGCCAGGGCCAGGGTCACCACGTCAGCCCGCAGACCGTCGATCACCGCACGGCCCTGCTTGCCCGAACCGCCATGGGACTGCTGGATTTTCACCGTGTCGCCGGCATGATCCTGCTGCCAGAACTTGATGAATTCGGCGTTGTATTCCTGATACAGCTCCCGCGTCGGGTCATACGACACGTTGAGCAGCTCGTAATCCTTGGCAACGGCGGAACCGGCAAAAACGGCACTGGCCAGCGCGGCCAAAGCATAACGGCGAATCGACGACATGGTGAAAGCTCCTGGAATTCCTGGTGGTGGCTTGTTCTTATGTATTGCTGGAATCGGTCCCGTTTCAAAGATCGCCGCCTTGGCCAGCTCCTGCACACAGCCCCCTGTAGGAGCCGCCGAAGGCTGCGATCTTTTGATTTCAGCCCGGTTGCTTACCGGGTTGCTGCAAACGGAATTTCTCTTTGCGTTCGATCTGTACGACTTGCGCGTTGTGCACAGTGATCTCCACCGCGCCGAACCGCAGATCGCGCAGGGCGCTCTGGATTTCCCGCAAGATGGTGCTTTCGTCCTGACCGTCAACGCTGCGAAGGGATGCGCTCATGGTGCTGCTCCTTTGAAGGGGATTTGCCTGGCAGTGGGCGGCACTGCGTTCGGCGTGGGAGCAATATAAGAGAGGCATGGATATTCTTAAAAAGACTATTTAAGAATGTTTATATAACTAGAAAACATTATGAGCGAGGGCAAGGGGTTTGCGCTGATTTGAACTCGTCAAGAGAACTTGTGGCGAGGGGATTTATCCCCGTTGGACTGCGTAGCAGTCCCATTTCTTGGGGCCGCTACGCGACCCAACGGGGATAAATCCCCTCACCACAAGGTCGGTGATAGCCAGATAGGTCTTTTCAGCCTATCAATGGCGTTTTCGCCCAATCAAGCCGATCCGCAGACACCGGCCGCCCAAACCAGTAGCCCTGCCCCAGATCGCATTCCTGCGCCAACAGAAATGCCGCCTGCTCAGCCTGCTCGATCCCCTCGGCATGCACCTGCATACCCATGCTCCGCGCCAGCGCGATGATCACCCGGACAATTGCCACGTCATCCTCATCCCACGGCAACCCGGCAACGAAGCCCTGATCGATCTTGAGCTTCTGCACCGGCAGGCGCTTGAGCCGCAGCAGCGACGAATAGCCAGTACCGAAATCATCAATAGCCAGACGTACACCCAGCTCGCGCAAGCGATGCATCTGTTCCAGCGCCACTTCGGGATCGTCCATCACCGCGCTTTCGGTAACTTCCAGCTCCAGATACGCCGGATCCAGCCCGGTGTCGTGGAGCACCTGCGCCACCTGCTGGTACAACTCGCGCCGGGCAAACAGCCGCGAGGAGACATTCACCGCGACGAACGCCAGCACCACGCCGCTCTGCTGCCATTGGCACATCTGCCGGCAGGCCTGCTGCATCACCCACGCATCGATCTCGGCGATCAGCCCGGTACGCTCGGCAATCGGAATGAATTCTGCCGGTGACACCAGACCGCGCTGTGGATGCTGCCAACGCACCAGTGCCTCGACGCCGATCAGACGGCTGCTGTGCAGGTCATGCACCGGTTGGTAGTAGACGCGCAACTCCTCCTGCTCCAGTGCACGGCGCAGCTCGAAGGCGATTTCGACCCGTTGCTGGGCATGGGCGGTCAGCTCTTCGGTATACAGCGCGTAGCCATTGCGTCCGCTGCTTTTGGCCTTGAACAGCGCGCTGTCGGCGTTGCGTAACAACTGCTCGGCGCTGAGGGCATCGCTGGGAAACAGGCTGATGCCGATGCTGGCGTTGATGAACAGTTGATTGCCATCTACCAGCACCGGCTCCTTCAAGGCGTCCAGAGTCCGTTGCGCCAGCGCGGCGGCCTGGGCCGGCTGTGGACAACTTTCCGCGAGCACCGCGAACTCGTCACCGCCGAGCCGTGCGAGGGTGAGGCCGGGGCCGAACAATGCCTGCAACCGCGTCGCCACCGCTTTGAGCAATCGGTCGCCGACGTTATGCCCGAGGCTGTCGTTGATCATCTTGAAATGATCCAGATCGAGCATCAGCAGCGCGCAGCCACGTTTGTGTGTCTGCGCGGAAGCCAACGCCTGCTCGGCGCGGTCGCTGAACAGCAGGCGATTGGGCAGATCGGTCAACGGATCGTGATGCGCCAAGTGTTTGAGTTCGGACTCGGAATCCTTGATCGCACTGATATCGGAAAACACCGCCACGTAATGGCTGAGCCGGCCGAAATCATCGTGAATCACCCGAATGGTCTGCCACTGTGGATAAATCTCGCCGGTCTTGCGCCGGTTCCAGATCTCGCCGCTCCATTCACCTTCAGCCTCAAGGGTGGCAAACATCGCCTGATAGAAGCCCGGCGGATGATGACCGGACTTGAACAGACTGGGCTGCTGGCCGATGACTTCGTCGCGCCGATAACCGGTGATCTCGATAAAGGCGCGGTTGACGTGGACGATCAGCCCTCGATGGTCGGTAACCAGCACACCTTCGCGGGTGCAATCGAACACGGCGGCAGCCTGACGCAGGCGCTCACGGTCGCTGTGGCGCTCGCGCAGGCGGGCACCGATGCCGAGAAACCGACACAGCCGCGCCCGCGCGAGAAAAATCAGCCCGGCGCTGACCGCTGCCAGCAAATAACCGTTGATCAGTTGCCAGCGCGCCAGCGCACTGGAGTTATCGAAGAATCTGCTTAATAAATGATCGGAAACCTGCAGCCACACGGCGGCGAGTACGAGGTAGAGCAGCGCTGCACGCAAGGCATCGCGGTAAGTCGCAGACATTCGGTCGTCCATGTCCCTACAAAAAGGTTGGAATTATAGGTCAAGAAACATTCAGCGACTTCTTATCTGAAAGGGCGACTGGTTTTATCTGTGTGCTTAGTGATAATGCAACGGCTGTTTTTATCTTTATCGAGGGCCCTATAGCCTATGTGGTACGAAGGTTTTCTTGGCTTGTCGGCCTGGTCACTGGTCGCGGTCACCCTGCTGATGACCCATGTGACGATTGTTGCCGTCACGGTCTATCTGCACCGTTACTCGGCCCACCGCTCGCTCGAGCTGAATGCGGGTCTCAAGCACTTTTTCCGTTTCTGGCTGTGGCTGACCACGGCGCAGAACACCCGCGAGTGGACCGCCATCCACCGCAAACATCACGCCAAATGCGAAACCGAAGATGACCCGCACAGCCCGGTCATCAAGGGCCTGTCCACCGTGCTGCGCACCGGCGCCGAGCTGTATCGCAGCGAAGCGCAGAACCCGGAAACCCTGCGCATCTACGGCAAGAACTGCCCGGAAGACTGGATCGAACGCAACGTCTACAGCCGCTATCCGCTGCTGGGCGTGGCGATCATGGGCGTAATCGACCTGCTGCTGTTCGGCACCATCGGCATCACCATCTGGGCGATCCAGATGATGTGGATTCCGGTGTGGGCCGCTGGCGTGATCAACGGTCTGGGCCATGCCGTCGGCTACCGCAACTTCGAATGCCGTGACGCGGCAACCAATCTGGTGCCGTGGGGCATCCTGATCGGCGGCGAAGAGCTGCACAACAACCATCACACCTACCCCAACTCCGCCAAGCTGTCGGTGAAGAAGTGGGAGTTCGACCTCGGCTGGGCGTGGATCAAGGTCTTCTGCTTCCTGCGCCTGGCCAAGGTGCAGCGGGTCGCACCGATTGCCCACCGCGTCGAAGGCAAGGGCAGCCTGGACATGGACACCGCCATGGCGATCCTCAACAACCGCTTCCAGATCATGGCCCAGTACCGCAAATTGGTGATCGGCCCGCTGGTCAAGCAAGAGCTGGCCAAGGTCGATCATTCGGTGCGCCACCAGTTCCACCGGGCCAAACGCCTGCTGTCGCGGGAAACCAGCCTGCTGGAAGACCGTCATCACTTGCGCATCCAGACCATGCTCGAACACAGCCATGCGCTGAAAGTGATCTACGAGAAACGCCTGGCTTTGCAGCAGATCTGGGTCAAGACCAGTTCCAATGGCCACGACATGCTGGCCGCCATCAAGGAATGGATTCACGAGGCGGAGGCCAGTGGCATTCAGTCGTTGCGTGACTTTGCTGACCAGCTGAAAACCTACTCGCTGCGTCCTGCGACTGCCTGACCGGCAACGAGGCTGCGATCGCGAAGATCGCAGCCTCGTTGCACACGTCGCCTCCTTAACCCCGCCGCCCGGCGGGACTCGGTAATGGCCGGGAACTTCGCCGAAAATCCTCTATCTCAAAGACACTTCGCCATCCCGGCGGGCTGTCCTGTGGCCGTTGTCGACATTGCGGCGCGCCCTTTGAGATTTGTGCCGATGGTCAACAACAACCAGAAAGACACAACCTACACCCAATGGCCAGAGGCCGCGCAAACGCTGATGGCGCTGATGCATGCGCAGGGCGAAGTCGCGCGCCTGAGCGAGCGCGAACAATTGATCAGTTCGCTGCTGGTCAGCGTCAACGCCGTGCTCTGGGCTTTCAACTGGGAAACCCGCCAGGTTTTGTACGTCAGTCCGGCCTATGAACGGATCTTCGGCCGTTCCGCCGCGCTTCTGCTGGCGGACTACAACCAATGGCGCGACAGCATTTACCCCGATGATCTGGAGTACGCCGAGCAGAGCCTCGCCGAAGTCCTGCACCGAGGTGCGGTGGAAGATCGCGAGTACCGCATCATCGCGGCCGATGGCCAGGTGCGCTGGCTCAGCGACAAATGCTTTATCAATCGCCAGGACGAGCCCGGGCAGCCGGTGATCATCGTCGGCATCGCCGAAGACATCACCGACAAAAAACACATGGAAACCGAGCTGCAACGCTTGGCCACCACCGATGTGCTGACGCAAAGCAGCAACCGCCGCCACTTCTTCGAATGCGCCCACCGCGAGTTCGCCGAGGCCCGCCGCCAAGGCACACCGCTGGCCTTCCTGCTGCTGGACATCGACGATTTCAAAGTGATCAACGACAGCTACGGCCACCCCGAAGGCGACAATGTGCTGCAACGGATCGCCGAATGCGGGCGCGGCTCATTGCGCCGTGGCGACCTGTTCGGACGGATTGGCGGTGAGGAGTTCGCCGCGGTGTTCCCCGGCTGTGCGCCGGAGATGGCGGTGCAAGTGGCAGAGCGCCTGCAACAGGAGATCCAGCGACTGCGCTTTAACCACGACGGCCAAGCATTCAGCATCACCGTTAGCCAGGGTCTGACCAACCTCACCGACGAAGACAAGAGCCTGGACAGCCTGTTCGCCCGCGCGGATGCGGCGATGTACGAGGCGAAACGGCAGGGCAAGAACCGGATCATTGCGGCCTGACCCGTATTTTGTGGCTGCAGCAATTCCTGTGGGAGCGGGCTTGCCCGCGATGAGGCCTGCACCTTCAACAAAAATGTTGCTTGCGCTGGCGCCTTCGCGAGCAGGCTCGCTCCCACATTGGAATGTGGTGATCTGTCATTTGCGCATCCGCATCAACTCCGGTAGCCCGATCTTGAGCAACCGCGCCGTCCGGCTCTTCGCCAGCTCCTCGACACCTTCATGCTCGGTCAGCCGCGCCATCTGCGCGGCCATGTGCATCACCAGCGCCTCGCGACTGTAAACGCCACCACCGAGCTGGTAGGCCGAAGCAATCAACTCGCGCAACTCCAGCGGCAGACGCCAGCGGGTGCGCAATGCCGAGCCATAAGAAGCGCCAAACTTCGCTAGCGCTTCACCGACCTCCTGCAACTCGTCCAGCTCGCCGCCGGCTTGTTGCCACTCCTGCAAGCAGCGCAGCAGCGCCAGATCGCCGAGCCGATGCAGCATGCCCGCGCAATAGCAGCGCTCCTGATCCAGATCGAGCAGGCGCGCCAGCGTGCGGGCGTATTCCGCCGTGTGCAGTGACAGCCCCCAATAGCGCTCGGCGTAATCCGCCAGGCATGGATCGCTGAGCCGCGCGCTGCGTTTGAGCGCCAGGCCGAGAATCAGGTTCATGCTCTGCCCGGTGCCGAGTCGGTGCAGCGCCTGGGCCAGGGTTTGCACCGGCGCGCCGTAGTGTTGCGCGGCACTGTTGGCGGCAGCGATCAGCACGGCGGTAATCTGCGGATCGGTGCGGACCTCTTCCTCCAGCAGCTTGAGGTCGAGCCCCTCGGGATTGAGGCTGCGCTTGACCGCCACTTGCACGTCGGTCATCAACGGCGCGCCATCGGCCTGCTCGCGACGCCGCTCAAGGAACACCGACAGGGTCATGCCCGGCGCCAGTGCCGGCACTTCGCAAACCACTGCTTCGCCAGCGTTGAGCAGCAACCCCTGCAAGCGCTCGGTCAGGCCTTCCATGTTCAACGGTTTGGTCAGGTACGCCGTCGGCGCCAGCGGAATCGCTTCGCGCACACTGGCGCTGTCGTTGCGGCTGCTCATCAGAATGAACGGCAGCGGCGGATTGCGTTTGCGCTGGCGGACGCTGCGCAGCACATGCAATCCGTCGATGCCAGGCAGCTCCCAATCGACGATGGCCAAGTCATAGGGCACCTCGCTGAGCAACGACATTGCCTGCTGGCCATCGGCACACAAATCCAGGCGCGCATCGCAGCGCACATTGAGCAGCACTTGTTTGAGCAGGTCACGGGACCAGGGATCAGCCTCGGCAATCAGCACCCGGGGTACGGCGGGTAAATCAACGGCAGTCATGCGCGCTCTCCTTGCAATGCCTGAACCTTAGCCAATGCTGGCGATTCGATACAGCGCAAACCCGTCCGATGTGTTTCAAGGAGCGAAAAAAACCCGCCGAAGCGGGTTTTTGTCGAGCGGGTCACACGAGCGGATCAGAGTTCAGAGAAGCACTCTTCGATGATCGCCAGGCCTTTGTCCAGTTGCTCGTCCGGCGACGTCAGCGGAACCAGCACACGCAGCACGTTACCGTAAGTGCCGCAGGACAGCAGGATCAGGCCCTTGTCACGCGCCTTGGCCACCACAGCGGCCACGGCAGTCGGGTTCGGCTTGTGGCTGTCGCCGTTTTCGAACAGCTCGACCGCGATCATTGCGCCCAGCGCACGCACTTCACCGATGACCGGGTACTTGGCCTGAATCGCCTTCAAACCGGTGACCAGGCGCTCGCCGACAGCCTTGCAGCGGTCCAGCAATTGCTCTTCTTCAAACACTTCCATGACTGCCAGCGCAGCGGCGCAAGCGATCGGGCTACCGGCGTAGGTGCCGCCCAGACCGCCCGGAGCGATGGCGTCCATGTACTCGGCCTTGCCGCACACGCCGGCCAGCGGGAAGCCGCCAGCGATGGACTTGGCGAAAGTGGTCAGATCGGCGGCAACGCCCATCTGTTCCATGGCGAAGAAGGTGCCGGTACGGCCAGCGCCGGTCTGCACTTCGTCAGCGATCAGCAGGATGCCGTGCTGGTCGCACAGCGCACGCAGACGCTTCATGAATTCCTTCGGCGCGACGTAGAAACCGCCTTCGCCCTGCACCGGCTCGATGATGATTGCAGCGATGTCTTTCGGCTCGGCATCGTTCTTGAAAATGCGCTCGATGGAAGCGATCGAATCGTCGATGCTCACGCCGTGCAGTTCGTTCGGGTACAACGCGCGGAAGATGCCGCCTGGCATCAGGCCCATGCCCGCCGAGTACGGCACAACTTTACCGGTCAAACCCAGGGTCATCATGGTGCGACCGTGGTAAGCGCCGGTGAAGGCAATCACGCCAGCGCGGCCAGTGGCGGCACGGGCGATCTTCACGGCGTTTTCGACGGCTTCGGAACCGGTGGTGACCAGCAGGGTTTTCTTGGCGAAATCACCCGGCACCTTGGCGTTGATTTTTTCGCACAGCTCAACGTACGGTTCGTAGGCCAGCACCTGGAAGCAGGTGTGGGTCAGCTTGTTCAGCTGTTCAGTCACGGCGGCGATGATTTTCGGGTGCACGTGGCCGGTGTTCAGTACAGCGATACCGCCGGCGAAGTCGATGAACTCACGACCTTCAACGTCGGTCACGGTGGCGTTCTTTGCCGACTCGGCGAAGATCGGGTGAATCTGGCCAACACCACGAGGTACGGCATTGGTGCGGCGGGCCATCAGTTCAGCGTTAGTCTTGCTCATTACAGTCCTCATTCGCCGCTCATCGGGCGGCGTGGTTCAAGGATGAAGCGGGAGAAATCGGCGGTGGCAGCATGCGATGATCGACTGCCACGGCGTTCCTGGCCGCAGAGAAAATTCCCGTTTGAAACGACGCAAAGGGACAGCGCTCTCGTGCCCTTTGCGTTTGCAGCGATCCCTTTCCCGGCTTAGATGCCCAGGCAGAGGTATTTGATTTCCAGGTAGTCTTCGATGCCGTACTTGGAGCCTTCACGGCCCAGGCCCGAAGCCTTGATGCCGCCAAACGGCGCGACTTCGTTGGAGATCAGCCCAGTGTTGACGCCCACCATGCCGTATTCCAGCGCTTCGGCGACACGGAACACACGGCCGAGGTCACGCGCGTAGAAGTAAGAAGCCAGACCGAATTCGGTGTCGTTGGACATGGCGATTACTTCGGCTTCGTCTTTGAAGCGGAACAGCGGCGCCAGCGGACCGAAGGTTTCTTCCTTGGCCACGGCCGCGTTTTTCGGCACGTTGGTCAGGATGGTCGGCTCGAAGAAATTGCCTTCCATCGCCTTGCCGCCCGCCAGTACGGTGGCGCCTTTGCTTACGGCATCAGCGATGTGTTCCTGAACCTTGGCCACGGCTTTTTCGTCGATCAGCGGGCCGGTGGTGGTGCCGTCTTCCAGACCGTTGCCGATCTTCAGTTTGGCCACCGCCACTTTCAGCTTCTCGGCGAACGCATCGTAGACCGCGTCCTGAATGTACAGACGGTTGGCGCAGACGCAGGTCTGGCCGTTGTTGCGGTACTTGGAAATGATCGCGCCTTCGACGGCCTTATCCAGATCGGCGTCGTCGAACACGATGAACGGCGCGTTGCCGCCCAGTTCCAGCGAGACTTTCTTGATGTCCTTGGCGCATTCGGCCATCAACTGGCGACCGATTTCGGTCGAGCCGGTGAAGGACAGTTTGCGCACGATCGGGTTGCTGGTCAGCTCGCTGCCGATGTCGCCAGCGCTGCCGGAGACCACGCTGAACACGCCCGCAGGAATGCCCGCGCGCTGGGCCAGTTCGGCCAGGGCGAAAGCGGAAAATGGAGTTTGCGATGCTGGCTTGAGCACCATGGTGCAACCGGCGGCCAGCGCCGGGCCGGCCTTGCGGGTGATCATTGCCGCCGGGAAGTTCCACGGGGTGATCGCAGCGGTGACGCCGATCGGCTGCTTGATCACGATCAGGCGCTTGTCCGGCTGGTGGCCTGGAATCACATCACCGTAGATGCGCTTGGCTTCTTCGGCGAACCACTCGATGAACGATGCGGCGTAAACGATTTCGCCCTTGGCTTCGGCCAGCGGCTTGCCTTGCTCGAGGGTCATCAGGCGCGCGAGGTCGTCCTGGTTCTCGATCATCAGTTCGAACCAGCGACGCAGCTTGCCGGCACGCTCTTTGGCGGTCAGCGCACGCCAGGCCGGCAGCGCTTTGTCAGCGGCTTCAATGGCACGGCGGGTTTCAGCGGCGCCCATCTTCGGCACGGTGCCGAGGATTTCGCCGGTGGCCGGGTTGTTGACCTTGATCGTCTGACCGTTGTCGGCATCGACCCAAGCGCCATCGATGAAGGCTTGCTGGCGGAACAACTGGGTGTCTTTAAGCTGCATGTCGGCTTTCCTTAACAGCACCGCGGCCTGCGCGGAGCAAATTATGATTGTAGAAAGGCGCCTCGCAAGGCTGCCGTCAGGGAAATCAGTGAGCGGATTGTGGCGCATCAACAGTGCACGACCGGGCGCACTTGCGCTGCAACATCCCGCCAAAGAGCGTTTGAAATCTCAAACGGATCGTAGGTTCAAAGGGGGTAAAGGACAATAGGTCGTTCGAAAAAAAGAACAAAAATGCCGCTTTTCAGATCAACGTACTGAAAACCCGTGCCGCAGGAAAAACCTTAGATCAACCCCGGCAAAGCGCCAAGCGAGGGTTTTGCAGGACGTTACCGCTTTAAGGAATGCAGCGATTTGCACCGACACGCACACTGACAAAACCCGCCAAACCCGGCATGGACGCCCCGAGCCGACCTAGGTATGATGTCGCCCGCTGCACCAGTAGCTCAGCTGGATAGAGTACTGCCCTCCGAAGGCAGGGGTCGTGGGTTCGAATCCCGCCTGGTGCACCATGAATCAAACGAGAAAGCCCCGGACTGTGATGGTCCGGGGCTTTTTTGTGGGCGATGACAAGATCGCTGGAACGACGTCACTCCGTCGTCCAGTCAAACTCGTCATATTCATCGTCGTCATCCCCCTCCTCCTCAGCCTCGTCAAATACCTCGTCTTCTTCAACGAGGTCTTCTTCCGGCTGATTCAGCAGAAATTCCTTACGTGTCTCGGTTACTGCACGCCGCATTTGTTCGCCCTTTTCCGGGCAGTTGAGTAGCTGGGCGATGCGGTCGATTTTTGCTGCCACGGTGTCCTCCAGCGCATTGGCAATGGCTCGATAGTGCGCGTTTTCGCGGGGCAATGCCAAATGGCTGGGGAATCAGAGCAGTCAGCCGCCCGTGAGCGGCCGAACCTCAGCGGTGATAACGCCGCACCGCGCTGCTGTTACGCAGCACATGGCCTTTGATTTTTTCCATCAGCTCGGCGCGGGTCAGGCCTGCAGGCAGGGCGTCCGGGGCGAGGTCGAGGGCGTAGATCTGGATGATGTAGTGGTGCGCGCTGTCGCCCACTGGCGGGCATGGGCCCATGTAATGGGTGTTGCCTTTGCTGTTGGTGCCGCCGACGCCTTCGAGCGCGGATTTGGCACCGACGCCGGCCGCGATCTGGTGGGTGGTGGGTTTGATGCCGTAGTGAATCCAGTGATCGACGCCCAGGCCTTTCTGGCCATCCGGGTCGTGCATGACGATGGCGTAACTCTGGGTACCGGCCGGGCCGGCGTTCCAGCTCAGCGCCGGCGACTGGTTTTTGCCGCCGCAACCGGGTGCGTCGCTGGCAGCGGCCGAGGTGAACAGACGGTTATCCGACACGCCGGGGATGCTCAGGGTGAAGCGCTCCTGGGCCTGAGCCGGGAACTGCACGCAAAGGGTCACGGCGATGGCCGCCAGCCATGGGTTGAGAGAGGTCAATCGGGTCATTCCGGGAGCACCTTGTGCAGTGAGGCCGTCGTCGGCCCGCAAACTATAGCTGTACCGTTCGTGCCTTGGCAGTAGCAAATGGCTGAACCTCGCGCGGCGCCGCCAACTCACAAGAGAAATGCCTGCGAGGAAGCCGAAAATGTCCCTGCACCGTGTCGCCCGCTTCGCCGATGTCCCGCAAGACCGTGGCCTGCAAGTCGAAATCGGCGACTGCAAGATCGTCCTGCTGCGCGCCAACGGCGAGTTGCGGGCGTTTCAGGGCCTGTGTCCACACGCCGGAGCGCCGTTGGCCGAGGGGGCGTTGTGTCACGGCAGGTTGATCTGCCCCTGGCACAAAGCCGCGTACCGTGCCGAGGACGGCGGCCTGTGCGAGCCGCCATCACTGGACAGTCTCAAACGCTATCCGCTGGAGTTGCGCGGCGATGAAGTCTGGGTCGATGACCAGCCCCTGCCCGATCCGCACACCCCGCCCGCTGACGACCCAAGAACGTTCGTGGTGGTCGGCGCCGGGGCGGCGGGCACGGCTTGCGCGGCGGCGTTGCGGGAGAAGGGTTTCGGCGGGCGCATCGTGCTGGTCGATGGCGAACCGGATGCGGGCTACGACCGTACGGTGTTGAGCAAATTTGTTCTCGCTGGAGAGATGTCACCGAAAGAAGTGCCGCCGCTACGCGATGAGGCGTTCTATCAAGCGCAACGGATTGAGCGCGTGCAAGGCGAAGTAACTTCACTCGACGCCCCAGGCAAAACGCTGCATCTGAACAACGGCGGCATCCTGCGCTACGACGCCGCTGTACTCGCCACCGGTGGCGCGCCCAATCCGTTGAAGCTGCCTGGTGCCGAGTTGGCCAACGTCTTCGTCCTGCGTTCGAAAGCCCAGGCTGAACAGATCATCAACGCCGCTCAACCGGGCCAGCGCGCGGTGATCATCGGCGACAGTTTTATTGCTCTCGAATGCGCGTCAGCCCTGCGCGAGTTCGGCCTCGACGTCACCGTGCTGGCACGCCACGCAGTCCCGTTTGCCAAGCAATTCGGCGAGGCCGTGGGCAAGGCGATTCGCGGGTTGCACGAAGAGCACGGGGTGAAGTTCATCAGCGAACACGAGGCTACGCAGATCCTTGGCGAGGACAAGGTCGAGGGCGTGCTGCTCGACAACGGTCTGCGCTTGGCAGCGGATCTGGTTCTCGTCGGCGTCGGCGTTCACCCGGCCACCGAGCCTTTCGACTCATTGCCCAAGGAAGAAGACCAATCGTTGCGTGTCGATGACGGCATGCGCGTCAGCGATGGCCTGTGGGCCATCGGTGATATCGCCACGTTTCCGTTGAACGGCCAGCCAACCCGTATCGAGCATTGGCGCCTGGCCCAGCAACACGCGCGCATCGCTGCGGCCAACATGCTCGGTGGCGAGGAACATTATCTGGATGTGCCGTTTTTCTGGACCTACCACTTTGGCAAGAACTACGACTATCTCGGTCACGCGCAGGAATGGGACGAGGTCGAATTCAGCGGTGAGCCGGAACAGCCGCCGTTCATTGGCCTGTTTGCAAAAGACGGCATCGTCGTTGCGGCGGTGGCCTGCGACAAGCAACGCGCAATGGCGCTGCTGGCCGAGCGAATGAAGCAACCTCTGCAAATGAAAGAGGCCTGGACGCTGATCCAGGCCTGACAACGACCTGTAGGAGCTGCCGAAGGCTGCGATTTTTGACTTTGGAAAAAGATCAAAAGATCGCAGCCTTCGGCAGCTCCTACACAGGCCGTGTGGAGTTCAGGTCAGGCGTTTCACCGGCTCGCGACTGTCGTCTTCTTCGGCATGCAGAAAGATCACCCGTGGATGCTCCAAAGGTGCCAGCGGCGCCGGCAGTGCTTGCTGCTGAAGCGGCCACAAATGCGTTTCTACATGGCTGATGTCGCCGTCCTGATCGTTGTGAATGGTCATCACCCCCGGCGTGCGCAGTTTCTGGAAACGCTCGTCGCACAGCTTGAAACTCTTGCTCAGACCTTCATCGCCAATCACCGGTGACGGCAAACGGCGCTGGGCGAAGCTGCGGCTTTTGCGTTGCTGGTAACGCGCCCAGCCGATCAGGATCACCGCGTTGACCAGCGCCACCCACATATAAACCTGCAGAGTCCCCAAGGCATCGAACGCCGAATGATCGATGCGCGGGCCGCCGCTGGTTTCGATCAATGGCCATAACCCGCGTACCAGCAGGAACAGCAGGCCAACCCAGGCCAGGACGGTGAGGATCACGTCGATCACCACCAGAAAGGGCCGTTGGCGAGTCCGGATAATTTTCATTTGATGACTTCCTCCTGGTCGTCGCCCAGCGGTTTGATACCCCGATCAGGACTGACCCAGCGCGCGCGTTTTTTGTGTTGGCTGAACAACACCTTGGGGAAGCTGACCAGGGTGGTCAGCAGACTGACGAGCCAGAACACCAGCGGATACCAGACCACCCAGAACATGGTCTTGCCCAGACCCGGTTCATAGCGCCGATCGATGATGATGCTGACAGCGAACTGCACCAGGCAGACAAACGCCAGCAACAGACCGGTGAAGGCCGGCGGCATCAGGTGATCGACGGCGATCGCGTCGGGCATGACCATGAACTTGCCCATGCCCCAGAAAATCACCGACAGCAGGAAAGTGAACGCCCAACCGGTGGACAGGCAGTATTCGAACAGCAGCGGCCACAGGTAGCGATGGCGGTACTGCCAGATGCCGCGAATGTTCTTGAACAGCACTTCGGCGCCGCCCTGAGCCCAGCGCAGACGCTGCTTCCACAGGCCGCCGAGGGTTTCCGGCATGAGAATCCAGCACAGCGCACGCGGTTCGTAGAAGATGCTCCAGTGATCCAGTTGCAGCTTCCAGCTGATGTCGATGTCTTCGGTGATCATGTCCGGGCTCCAGTAGCCGACCCGGTTCAGCGCAGTACGACGGAACGCGACGATCACGCCGGAGACGGTGAAGATGCGCCCGAACACCCGTTGCGTACGTTTGATCAGCCCGATGATCGAGGAGAACTCGCCGACCTGCACCCGCCCGATCAAGGTCGAACGCGTGCGGATCCGCGGGTTGCCGGTCACTGCGCCAAGACGTGCGTTATCCAGCATCGGCGCGACCAGGTACGCCGCCGTGTTCGGCGCCAGCAAGGCGTCGCCATCGATGCACACCAGATACTCGCTGCGCGCAGCGATCGCGCCCATGCGCAGAGCCACAGCCTTGCCCTGGTTTTCCGCCAGATGCAGAACCCGCAGTCGCGGATCTTCCTTGGCCAGCGCATCGAGCACTTCGGCGGTGTTGTCCTTGGAGCCGTCGTTGATCGCGATGACTTCGATGTTCGGGTAGTGCTGGGCCAGCGCCGCGTAAATGGTATCGGCAGCGTTATCGCCTTCGTTGTAGCAAGGAATCAGGATCGAAATCAGCGGCTCGCCTTCCAGCGGCGGCGGCAGCGTGTCGTCCTGCCATGGCCAGTGGCGCTCCCAGTGCAGCCAGAAATACAGGCCGCCGGCGATCCACAACCCGGACATGAACAATGGGTAGAAGAACACGAACGACATCAGGAACTGGCCGGTCACGAGGAAGATCAGCCCCAGCGGAACGCCAAGGACAATCGCCAGAACAAGCAGGGCTAACAGTCTATCCAGCATGTTATGGATTCCATTTGTTGGAGAGTGCAGGCCTTACGGTTTTCAGGTCTGGCAGGTTGTCGAGGAAGTTGTCCGGGTAGTAACCGAAACTGGTTGCGCCCTGGCGCTTGAGCCGGCCCATCCAGTCCGCCAGATGCACGGCGTCGATATCGGCCTGATCCTTCTGGTTCCAGTCACGCGCCTGCAATTCGAACACGGTGCGGTTGAGCGCGCCGGGACGTTTCTTCACCGTGGCAACCAGTTCTTCCAGCCACGGGCCGGACTCGGCCAGCGTCTGTTTTTCCATCAATGGCATGGCCATCGGCGCCGTCCAGTCGTAGGTGGCGAGGAAGTCATCGAGGTTCTGCGCGAACCACGCTTCGCTTTCAGGATTGAGCATCGGCTCGGCGAAGATGTTGCGTGCGGTCAGCACTTGCGGGCCGCGAATCGCACGGACCTTGGCGGTCAGTTCGTTGGTGAAGTCGATCAGGTAGCGGCTCTTGAAACGCGTCCAGCGTTGCATCGCCGCCGGATCGTCGCGCAGCGCGGCAATCGAACCCGGCAGACCTTGAGCGGCATAGGCCTTCAAGGCATCCGGGCTGGCGTCTTCGAAATCCGAGAGCACCGCATCGTCGTGGTAGAGAATGCCGTCGACCGAGGTCAGCCGCGCCACGTCTTCATAGATTTCACCGATGATCTTGCGCACTTCGGGATTGAACGGTGACAGGCGTTTGTACTGCTTCGGGTCGACCGAGGTGATGGCGGTTTTCGGGTCCCAGCGGGTTACACGCGGCAGTTTCGAATCCAGTTCGAAACTCAGCACCGGCATCCATGCAAAGACTTTCACATGGGCACGGGTGCGCAACTGCCAGGCGACGCGGTCGAACAGGTCCGCGCGCATCGGCAAGTGACGGTTGGGGAAGTACAGCGAATGCACCAGACCATCGCCTTTGGGATCGGCGAAGGCTTGCAGGAACACCGTGCTGGCGCCCAGATCAGCCATGCGCTGCACCAGTTTGCCGAGGTTGATGTCCTGCTGGGCCGGGTCCGGGTCGTAGACGTTGTCGAGATCGACATGCACCACGCGCATCGGCGCTTCGGCCTGCACCGAGACGATGCTGTTGGCGAAATGCTCGCCGTCAGGATCGGACGCGACGAGAAAGCGCGGCCCGCTCATCAGGTTATCGAGGGTGTCGAGGCCGTCGTCCAGCGTCAGGGCCATTTCATAGCCCTCCTCGCCGACCACGGTCAGCGAGGTGCCGTCGGCGGTGCCGTACGGCCAGACCCAGACCCGTGGTTTGTAACCGGTGGCCTTGCGGATCTTCTCGGAAATGTTCTTCACGTCGGTACGAATGCGTGCCTGGAAATCGGCTTCGGATTCATAGCGTTTGGTGACCGGGTCATAACGCCGGGTCGCGGCGGCCGGCTGCAGGTTGCCCTGCGGGTTGCCAAGGATGCCTTTGTGGTTGGCATCGGTGTGAGCGGCGATCTCTACCAGACCGGACTTGGAAATTTCGCGGATCTGCTGCCAGGTCAGGAAGTTGTCACGGTTACGCGGCGTGCCGGCGAAATCCACCGGTTGATTGAGCGGCGTGTCGATCCAGGTGCCCACCGGCGCCAGCAAGGCTGGCCAGTTGTAGGCGCGCAGCACCGGCAGCACGCGGGTATAGAAGCTGGCATAACCGTCGTCGAAACTGAGCAGCACCGCTCTCGCCGGAAGCTCCGGGCCACCCTTGCGCGCGGCCATGATCTGGTCGACGGTCACTGGTTTGTAGCCGTTCTCGCGCAGCCAGGCGAGCTGCTCGATCATGCGCTCGGTGCGCACCGCCACCACGGCCTGATCGGGATCACGGTCTTCGACATCGTGGTAGGCAATGCCGAGCACATGGTTTTTTGGCCACGGTTGTTCACTGGCCGCGACCGGGCGCTCGGAGGGCGGCGCGAAGGCCGGGGCTTGCTGGGCGCAGGCGCTGATCAGCAGCGCTCCCAGCAGAAGGATGAAACGCGAGATAAAAGGCATCTTCAAACTCTTCTAGAAGCGGAAAGTGAGGTCGACGAGCAGACGCAGATCAGTTTCCCGATCACCGTCGTAAGGCCGGTTGATCACACTGAACATGCCGCCCACATCGAACACGTCGTTCCAGGCGTACCGTTGGCCGTAACCGAGCAATGCCATGCCGCCGGTGCCGTGGTCGCGCTGGCTGTAGGTGCCCGCGCCGGCCTGGAATTGCTGGCTCCAGGAAGTCTCGTAGCGGTGGTAGAGCACGTGGTTGACGTTGACCAGCGGCATCACACTGAAGTCCGACTTCGGATTGAAGTACGGCACGTCGTCGGATTTCGAGTTGTGGCTGGTGCCGACTTCCAGGCCGGCGTCGACCTGAATGTTCGGCGCGGTGTAGATGCCCTCGCGCCCGGTCACCAAGGCTTCGACGCGGTTGTTGCCATCGCTGAAGTGCGACGGGCTGACCGACACGCGCCACTCGCGGCTTTCGTTGGCGCGCCAGCGCAGGAACGCACTGCCGCCATTGGCCTTGATGTCGCTGTTGAGCGCGCGCAGCGGCGTTTCCGCCGAGAGGTATTCGAGGCTGCCGCCGTACTGCCAGTGATCGTTGATGTCGCGGGCTATCGCCAGGCGTGCGCCTTGTTTGTCACCGAAGCCGTAATCGTGATTCGACACCTCGGCTTCGAGGGTCATGTCACGGGTGCGCCGTTCCAGGCCGACACGCTGGAAACGATGGTGGCCAGTGCCTTCGGCGAAATCACCGGTGGCATAACCGGCGCCGGCAAACACCCGCCAGTCTTCGTTGATCGGTGGGCTGTAAAGGGTGCTCTGGATACCGAAATCTCGGCTGCCGCTGACCGCACCGGCATCGCCGCTGCCGCCACCGTTGGCCTTGCCGCCGTAGGCTTCGACGCGCAGTTCGGCCATGTCATGCACTTCCCGTTCGCGAGCCAGGCGCTGCACCTGGCGGTTGTCCGGATAGCGCGCGACCACGTCGTCGACCAGCGCATCGTTCTGCCGCCACTCCTGCAACTCCATCGCGGTGCGCGCCTGAGCGACTTCCAGGCCGGCATCGCGCGGGGCCATGCTCTCGGTTTCCTTGAGCTGGCTTTCCGCGCGGCGCGGCATCTGGCGGGCGAGGTAGAGATCGGCCTGGGCCAGACGCAAGCCAAGGTTGCCCGGCGCCTGATCGACCAGCGTCTGCAAACGCTCTTCGCCGTGCGGAAGATCGGAACCGTAGGTGCCGGCCTGGGCGGCGAGTTGCTGGGCGTCCATCCATTCGTCGTTGGGGTTGCCGACCGGCAAACCCTTGAGTTCGACGCGCGGACGCTGGGCTTTCGCTGCGTCCTCGGCGACCTTGCGAGCTTCGTCGGCGCGGTCGCTTTCCAGCAGGGCGTAGTACAGCGCAGTGGTGTCTTCGAGACGATCACCGACATCGGCGTCCGGCGCCGAAAGCACCTGGCGATACAGATCGGTGGCAATCTCAGGCTCGCGTTGATCCAGATAAGACGCCGCCACCCAACGCAGGGCGTAAGTCGGAATATCCACGCCCTCGGCTTGCAGCTTTTGATATTCGCTGATGACGTCGGCAGTGCGCGCGCGGGCCTTGAGCGCGCCCATGCGGTCGATGCGCCAGCGCGTCACGTCATCGTGGGCAGTGGCGTCGGGCGTCCAGGTTGCGAGCAATTTGTCGTAATCGGCCAGCGCGCGGTCGGCAATGACATAGCGTTCCTTTTCGCTGCGGGTGGCCAGTTCGGCAAGGCGCACGCGTTCGGCGGCGAGATCGCCTTCGAGCCGGCGCAAGGTCACCGGATCAATCAGGCCGGGACGTTGACTGGCCAGACGCAGCGCCGGTTCAGGCAGACGGGCCTTTTGCAGCGCGACCACGTACTCGCGGGCGACTTCCGGTTTGTTGCCGGCGCGGATGAAGGCTTGATCGAATTCAAACAGCGCATCGTATTGTTTGCCGGCGCGGCCGAGGGCATAGCCCAAGGCCAGGCGGCGTGACGGATCGTCGGGTTTGGCGGCGACCAGCGCCTGCGCGCGGGTGACGGCCTGATCGGGCTTGCCGGCATCGGCCTGAGTCAGCGCGAGGCCCAGTTGCAGGTCGGCGTTGTCCGGCTCCAGCGCCAGCGCTTTGTTGTAGACCTGGGTGGCCTGATCCCAGCGCTTGAGGTTGCGATAGGCACGCGCGGCGGCGGTCAGTGCCTGCACCGGCAGGACGCGGTCGCGACCCTGGGTTTCATAGACCTTGACCACTTCGGCATCGAGCCCGGCCCAACTGGCGATTTGCAGGTGATCGCTGACCTGGCCGTCGCTGGCCTGGCCCGGCGGCACCTGACGCAAAACCGTCAGCGCAGGCGTGTAGTGCCCGGCGCGGGCATCGCGCACCATCTCGTCGTAGGGTGTGTCGGCCAACGCCAGCACTGGCCAGAGCAACTGGCTGCACAGGGCGAATCGGAACAAAGGGCGCAAACCACGATGTAATACAGGGCCATCAATACGCGGCATTTGTCAGCATCCTTACATGGCCAGCCGGGTCGCAATGCCCTCCTTGCCCATTCGTAACGGTGGCCGACGATGACAGCCCTCGGCCAAGCTTGGTGAGGCAGTCTGCACGCAAGCGTAGTCGAATTTTCACAACGCAATAATTGTTCAGAATCGGCCTGTCTGTACAAAACCCGTACAGCAAAACGCCCGGCGCCTGTTTACACAGGGGCCGGGCGTCTGGAGGGCGCGCGGTGGGCTTATTGCTCTTGGGTGACGCCGGCAAACTTGCTCATGAGGAAGCCGATGAACTGCTCGACGGTCATCTTCTGGCCGTTGAATTCGACCTGATTGGCCGCGTAATGCAGTTTGGTCACCACGTTGGTGCCGTCGGCGACAGCCAATTGCGAGCCGACCGCCATGCCGGCGAACATGTCCGCCGCTTCCTTGGACTGATCGACGATGGCTTTGGCGTCAGTCTGGCCATCGAGTTGCGCCTGCACGCTGAGCAAATCGACGAGCATCGGCTTGGACACCTGAATGTTCAGGTCGAGCAGCGCGATCAGTTGCTTGCCGAGTTGATCCGGCGGCAGGTCCATCGATTGCGGCTTGGTCAGGTCGATCACCAGATTGGCGCGGCTTTCACCGTTGGCGGTGTTGAACGACAGATTCTCCAGCGCCAGTTGCGGGCCGGCCGCCAGCAACTTCTGCAGATCGGCTTTGACCTGGGCGTTTTCCGCTTCGGTCAGATTCAGCTCCGGTGCCGGCAACCCCTGCGCAGCGGCCTCGGCGGCAGCTTTTTCGTACGGCTGCAATTTGGTCTGGTATATCTGCATCAGCGACATGGTCGACGGAATGTCGAGGTTCTTCAGGCTCATGGCCATGGCCGCCGAACCGACTTTCTTGTCGTTGAGCGTCACTTCGCCGATTTTGTAGTCGGCACGCCCCGAGGCGTTGCTGCCGCTTTCTTCGGTGCGGTTCTTCATTTCGAAGTTCTTCACGCCCAGCACCATCGGCTTGGCGCCGAAGGTGGTTTTGCTGCTGGTCACTTCCAGGGTGTTTTCCCCGGTGTAGTAGCCGTAGCTGCTCTTGGCGAGGTTGCTGGCCAGGGTCAGGCCGTTGAGCTCGACCTGCACCGGCGCCTGGTCTTCCGACACGGTGACCAGTTTCAGGTTATCCATGTAGCCGTCGGCCTTGACCTTCTGCGCCTGGGCGCTGGCGGCGATGTCCATGCTCAGACCGGAAAACTTCAGGCTCGACTGCTCATCCAGCGCAGTTTCGAACGGCACCAGATTCAGAGTGCTGGTGGTCGATTCGTCGTAACCGATGTTGGTCACGCCCTTGAGCGGCGCGGCGCCGTTGGTGGCGGCGAACCATTTTTCCGTGGACGGGCTCTTTTCCAGCTCATAGTTGCTGGTGGCCATGACCGGCAGCCACTTCAGCGAAACCAGACGCGAGAACGGCAGCGGGCCGTGTTCGATGTGGTCGACGAACAGCAGCTCGACCGGCGCATCGCCGAACATCTCGCCCTCGCCCTTGAGGCGATAGTGCGCGGTGCTGGTGAAGGTGTGGCGTTCCAGCGACACCAGTTCCAGCGACGCGGTGCCGTTGGAGCCGGCCATGGCGGTCTGCAACTCTTTGTTGGCGTTGGTCACGGCGTTGTTCAGTACGCCTTCGATCTTGGTCCCGGTGTACCAGGCCCCGCCTGCGCTGATCGCGCCAATGGCAACAACAATTCCGAGAAGCACGCCTGCTGATTTATTCATGAATGACCTGATCGGTTTCCGTGGCTGTGGATGAAGTCGTCTTCCTTGAACCCGGGATCGGGTCACGGCTCGACTGTGCGCAATTAAGCGGTGGAGATTAGCACCGGGCGCGGAAGACGGCCCAATGTTTAAAGGTTAAAGAGTGTCTAAGGGGGGAATGGACAGTCGGCAGGAGCGAAGAGTTTCGGTGTTTTTGCGGGCTCTTCGCGAGCAGGCTCGCTCCCACCAGGACAGTGCCGTACCTGTGGGAGCGAGCCTGCTCGCGAACAGGTCGGTGGATTCACAGCAAATCAGGAATACTGAACCTCGATTTCATCCAGCTGATGATCAAAGCTCTTCAGCCGCGCGGTCCAGGTATACACCAGCACTTCAAAGTCGCGATCGATCACCGCTCCGCCGGTGGTATCCGCCCGCACATCGCAGAAATCCAGCTGATAGCGTTCGCGGGCCATGGCCGTGGCGACGTCGGACAGCTCGCGGGCGTTGTTCAGCCAGTGCCAGCCGTCATCGGCGATCTGCTTGTCGAGTTCCAGGCATTGCTTCTTCAGGGCTTCGAGGCTTTTTTCCAGCGGCGTGCCGGTGAGCTCGCCCATGACTTCGGCGAAGGTTCGCCCGGGCTGCCAGTAACTGCCCCAGAAGTAGCGGTCGAACACCGTTTCGACCCGGCGCAGGGCGACTTTGGTGTCCCAGATCAGCACGAGCATCCGGCCCCGTTCGAGCTGGCGCTTCTTGACCCGTTGCAGCTGAATCGAGGTCCACGCGACGACGACGATCGCCATCACCGCGATCAGCGCAACGGCGCTGTCGAGAAAGATCATCGCCGTGTCGATCTGGTGGGCCAGCATGATCCCGTAGAAATACGTGGCCGAGAGCAGCACCAGTGCGACCAGAGCGCACCAGAAGCCGAGAGCGTAAGGGTTTTTCATTATTGGTTTCCCCTGGGCCAGCACGAGCAATGTGCATTGCAGGAGCGCTTGGCATGGGGCGCCCCTCCAACACTTCAAAGCATAGCAACGGCCTCAGGGTTTGCTGGCGCTCGAGGTGTTCGTTCGTCCGCTTTCCCAGCCACCGCCCAGGGCGAGGAACAAATCGATCTGGCTCATCGCGACCTGGGTGTTGGCGGCGGCCAGTTGCGCGGTGACATCGGTGTAGGTGCGGGTTGCTTGCAGGTCGGCAAGGAACGACTCGCGGCCGGCCTGGAAGAAGCGGTGCGTCTGCTCGGCGGCGAGCTTGGCCGACTGCTCGGCTTCGGCCAGCGCATCGCGGCGTTGCAGCAGCGCGCTGTACTGGGCCAGACCGGTCTGCGTTTCGCGGATGGCGTTGAGCACCACGCCGTCGAAATGCGCCAGCGCGCCTTGAGTGTTGGCCTCGGCTTCACGAATGCGCGCACGGGCGCCGTTGGTCGGTACTTTCCAGCTCAGCGACGGGCCAAAGCCCCAGCGGTTGGTCGACGGATCGCCGAGGTCATCAATGATGCCGACGGTGCCGATGGTCGCGCCGATGCTGATGTCCGGGTACAGCTCGCCGGTGGCAATGCCGATGCCGGCGGTTGCCGCCGCGAGGCGCCGTTCAGCCTGACGAATGTCGGGACGGCGCTTGAGCAGCGCAGCGCCGTCACCGACCGGCACCAGTTGCGCGATCTTCGGCAACTCGGCGCAACTGGCGGTACCTGCCGGCAACTGTTCGACCGGTTTGGCCAGCAGCATCGACAGACGGAACAGCCCGGCCTGACGCGCTGCTTCATAGCGCGGCAAGTCGGCGCGCAGGGATTTGAATTGGGTCTGCGAACGGGTGACCTGAGTCTCGTCGCCCCGCCCGGCATCGCGCAGGCGCTGGATCAGCGTGGTGCTCTGCGATTGCAGATCGAGAGAGTGCTCGGCGATTTCCCGCTCTTCGTTGGCTGCGCAGACTTGGGTGTAAGCACGAACCACGTCCGCCACCAAGGTGATACGCGCAGTGTCGGCGGCGGCCTGAGTCGCATCGGCATTGGCTTTGGCCGCTTCGATGCCGCGTTGCAAGGTGCCCCACAGGTCGAACTGGTACGAAGCGCTGATGCCAATATCGGCAATGTTGGCCACCGGGACTTTCTCCGGCAGCAGGAACGCCTGACCGGATTCCTGCAAACGTTGCGCGCCCATTTTCACCCCGCCGCTCCAGCCACCAGCGGCCTCGGCTTCATCCACCTGAGCACGTGCCCGCGACAGGTTCGCCGCCGCTACACGCAAATCGGTGTTGGACGCCATGGCCTGCTGCACCAGTTGATCGAGGCGCGGGTCTTTATACAGCCGCCACCAGTCCGCCGGCACCGGCGCCGAGATTACCGGTTTGCCGGCGACTGCCAGCTCACCCTGAATATCCTTGCGCTGCACCGCCGCGTCAGTGGGCACCTGATAATCCGGGCCGATCATCTGACAGGCCGAGAGCATCACGCCCAACCCGGCGATCAACCAGGCCCTGCTCATGGCTGCGGCTCCTCATGCTGATCGTCGATGATCGACACAGTGGCGGTACGCCCGGCGATCATGCGGAAGTCGGCCGGCACCTCATCAAAAGCGATGCGCACCGGAATCCGCTGCGCCAGGCGAACCCAACTGAACGCCGGGTTGACGTTGGGCAGCAGGTTGCTGCCGCTGGTGCGGTCGCGGTCTTCGATACCGGCGACGATACTTTCGACATGTCCGCGCAACCGCGCGCGGTCACCGATCACGCGGATATCCACCGATTGCCCGACGTGGATGCCGTCGAGTTTGGTTTCTTCAAAATAGCCGTCGATGTGGAAGGAGTTGCTGTCGACCACCGACAACACCGGGCGCCCGGCGGTGACGAATTCCTGCGGACGCGGCGCGCGGTCGTTGACGTAACCGTCGACCGGGCTGCGGATCACCGAGCGATCGAGGTTGAGCTGCGCACTGTCGACCGCCACCAAGGCTTCGGCCAATGCCGACTGTGCACGGGCGACGCGCGACTGGCTTTCTTCCAGCTGTTCGGCCGGCACCAGATTGCCGAGGCCACGGTTACGCTTGGCTTCACGCTGGGCCTGGGCGAGGGTTTCTTCGCGATCGGCAACGGCGGCCTTGGCCTGGCGCAGGGCCAGTTTGAAGCGATCCTGGTCGATGCTGAACAGCACCTGGCCACGCTTGATCAACTGGTTGTCCTTTACCTCGACCTGCTGGATCAACCCGGACACGTCCGGGGCGATCTGGATGATGTCGGCGCGAATGTGGCCGTCGCGCGTCCACGGCGCGAACATGTAATACATCACCATGCGCCAGACGAGGACAACGGCAAAAGTCACGATCAGCAGGGTCAGGACCACGCGACCGATGGTCAGAAACGGTTTTTTCATGTCATCAGGTATCGACTGAGTGAGTCCACGCCGTACAGCAGCACGGCGTAGAGCGCCACGTTGAACAATGCCCGGTGCCAGACCAGACGGTAAAAGTGCAGGCGTTGCAGCACGCCATGCACCAACAAAAACAGCACGTAAGTAATGCCCATCAGCACCAGCAGGGTCGGCAGGAAAATGCCGCTGATATCCAGATCACCGATCATAGGGGCGCTCCATCGGGCAGCGGTTCTTCGGGCTCGGCGCTGGAGACGAACTCGACGCCGGGCAGCAAGGCCAGACGCAGACCGCTCAAGGCGTGCAAAAGGTGTCGACGGGTTTCATCGTCGCCCTGGCCGTTCAGCGCTCGGCGGGTACGATCGAGTGTCATCAGCAGACCGCTCGGTGCCGGCAGGCGTTCGTCGGCTTTGAGGCACGCGCGGAAATACTCGCCGACCTCGCTCACCACTTGTCGCAGCAGGGCGTTTGGCACGCCAGTGACGCGCGGGGTGTAGGCAAGCAGATCGAGCATATTCAGACCGACACGCACTTCGCGCATGGCGATGCCGGTGTCCTGACCGGTCAGGGCCAGACGCGGCAGGTGCTGCATCAGCCGATCGAGCAACTGCACGCCCAAATGTCGATGCTCGGCGAGACTGGCCGGCTCGGTCATGCTGACGATGTCTTTCCAGCTGAACCGGGTCAGACGCTTGGCCGCCAGCTCGGCGCCGAACGGTCGCGCCACCAGCGTCCAGATGAAAGCGAACAACAGCCCCAGCGGCCCGGCGAGGTTGGAGTTAGCAAAGGCGAAAAAGTCCGCGTCGTAAGCACCCTGAATACTGATGAACGACGAGGTATTGACCAGCGTCAGCAGCATGCCGAGGTAGAATCGCGGCTGCACGGTCAGCGTGCCGACGCAAATGAACGGCACGGCAAACGCCAGCACCAGCATCGGGAAATCGTGCAGGTTGGGCAGAATCAGAAACAGGTAAAGGCTGGCGAACAGCACCGACATCCCGGTCCAGAAAAAGAACCGGTAAATCTGCGGCGCCGGGTCGTCCATCGAGGCAAAGAAGCTGCACGCCACCGCTGCCAGGATCACCGCGCTGCCGCCGTCCGGCCAGCCGAGCAGGATCCACAGCACCGAAGCAACAATGATCGCCAGAATGGTCGAGGTCACCGAGTAAAGCATCAGCCCGCGATCGATGAACGGCGTCAACCGGCCCAGGCGCCAGTGCCGGTACACCGCGCGCCAGCTGTCCTGGCGCTCGCACAGAATCGCATCCTGCAGGCTGCGGCAGTCCTGCCACAGATCGATGAATTCACCGAGGCGGTAGATGGCGTTGGAGAACAGCAACTGCTTGCGCTCCTCCAGCGCTTCGGCGCTCGGTTGCAACGCGTCAAGTTGATCTCTGAGTGCTTGCCAGCGCTCGAGATTGGCGTCCGCGTGGCCCAGCCATTCCCGGGTCGCGGTCAGCAACGGCTGGAATTTCTCCACCAGTTCCGGGGTGCGACGTTCGAGGGCGTAAAGCGAATCCTCGAGGGCATCGATCACCGGCAACAGGTGAATCATCCGCCCGCGCAGTTCCTTGGTGTTGCGCACGGTTTGTGGCCGCGCGCCTTCGTGGGGCAACTGGCCGATCATCAACTCGAGGCTGTTGAAATTGGCGACCATGGCCATGCGCAGCGCGGTGACTTCTTCCGGCTGCACATCGCGGCTGAGAAACTTCAGGCTGTAGCTCGTCGCATCGGCGAACCACTTGCTCACGGCATCGTTGAACACCGGCGCCAGCCGACGCGGCCAGAACATCGCACCGACCACCGCAGCGACGGCGATGCCAAGGAAAATCTCTTCGGTACGAGCCTCGGCCACATCCCACACCGCCAGCGGATTATCGACCACCGGCAGGGCAATCAGCGGCAAGGTGTAACCGGCCAGCATCAGCGCATAGCTGTTGGCGGTGCGCAGATGCAGGGACATGAACAGCAGAATGCCGGTCCACAACGCGATCACCACCACCAGCACATAGGGGCTCTGTACGAACATCGGCACGAACAGCACCGCCGCCGCCGCGCCCAGGAAAGTGCCCGCCGCGCGGTACAGCGCTTTTGAACTGGTCGGGCCGAGAAACGGGCTGGAGACAATGTACACCGTGGCCATCGCCCAATACGGACGCGGCATTTGCATGAGCAAGGCGATGTACAGCGCAATCATCGACGCTGCAAAAGTACGGACCCCGTAAAACCAGTCACGGGCCGGCGGCATGCCAGTGAAAAAACCGTTCAAGAGTTGACCACCACAGGCGAACTCGCCGCCTCAAAAGCCCTCAGTACCCGAAGCGTAGCTTCCAGATCGCTGCGTTCGATGCCTTCCAGCACTTCGTGGCGCAAGCGCACCAGCTCGGCCTCCACCGCTTGCACCAGCTCGCGGCCGGTATCGGTCAGGCTCAGGCACTTGGCCCGGCGATCCTGCGCATCTTCGGTGCGACAGACGTAACCGGCGTGGCACAGCTGATCGAGCAAGCGCACCAGCGAAGGACTCTCCATCCCCGCAGCCTGGGCGACTTGTACCTGACGCACGCCCTCGCCCAAGCGGCCGATCATCAACAAGGGCACGGCGCAGGCTTCGGAAATTCCATAGTTGACCAGCGTGGTCTGGCAGATCTTCCGCCAATGCCGGGCGGCCACCACCATGGCGCTGCTGATGTTCATCTGGAGACTGTCGAGGGAATCGGACACGGGATAACGGACACTGTTAGTTTGCTAACTATCAATATCGCATTGGAGGGGAATTTCAGTCAAGTTTTGAAACAAATCTCTCCGTTAGTCGCCCTACCTGACTCAAAGCTATCTCCTTCGATACTGACAAGGTATATACGTTGTCATCACCAAATTCAGGAGCCCAACATGTCAAAACAAGCCGTTTTCACAATGAAACTGGAGCCGGAGCTGCGGGAGGAGTTCATGGCGGAAGCCGAAGCGGCACACCGGCCGGCGTCGCAAATCATGCGAGACATGATGCGTCAGTATGTTCAAACCCAGCGAGAGGCCCGCGAATATGAAGCGTTCCTGCAACGCAAGGTTGAAATCGCTCGGGAATCCGTACGTGCCGGAGACGGATTGAACAACGAAGACGTAGAAGCAGCGTTCGCGGCAAAGCGCAGGCAGGCAGAAGATCACCTATGAAAATCATATGGACGCCAGCCGCCGCACAGGATCGTGCAGACATTTGGGACTACTTGCAGGCCGCCAACCCAAGAGCGGCCATCGAAATGGATCTGCGCTTCAGCGAAGCGGTTCATCGCCTTTGCGACAATCCGTTGATTGGCCGTGCCGGCATTATTGCCGGTACGCGTGAGGTGATTCCGCATCCCAGTTACCGTCTTGTCTATCAAACGGAGAGAGATGCCGTCTGGATCATGGCGCTGGTGCATACGGCACGGACTTGGCCTCAGCCGAAGTAATCAGCCCGCCCCTTACGCAACATCACATTCAACTGATCCACCACTTCCGCCCAATCCGCATCATCCAGAATCTCCTCGCGCAGAAACTGCGCCTGACCTGCCGTCCAGAAAAACGCGTCAGCCAGATGCAAATCCGGCTTGAGCGGCGAATGGCTGGCGATGAATTTGTCGATGCCGGTCGGATCGTCATCGAGGCCGAGTTGTTTGAACAGGGCCGGTAGACTGTGCTGCGGATTTTCCATGATGCAACTCCTCTGCAATTCAGGTCCGGCGTTGCGCCGTTCGCTGCAGTGGAGTTGATCATAGCTGTCGCGGCGGGTTCAGGGTCTCGCGACGTCAAGTGAGCCTGCGGCCAGTTGCGCTGCCGGATAGACCGACTGCCATCCGCCGCCCAGCGCCTTGTACAAACCGATCATCGCCAGGGAAACGCCGGTGGAGCTTTCTACCCATTGCTCCTGCGTGGCGAGCAAGGCGCTCTGCACGGTGAGGACGTTGACGAAATCGACCACGCCTTCGACGTATTGCTGTTGCGCAGTACGCAGGGCGATCTGGTTCTGATGCACGGCTTCGGCGAGGCTGTCGCGACGGCGCTGGCTGGCGTTGTAGGCGGTCAGTTGATCGTCGATTTCATGCCAGGCGCGCAGCACGGTTTGCTGGTAGGCGATGGCCGCTTCCTGCTGTTGGGCTTCACGCAATTGCAGCATGCCGCGCAGGCGTCCGCCGTCGAACAACGGCAAGCTTAATTGCGGGCCGATGGCAAAGGCACGCGAGCCCCATGAACCGAAATCGCTCAGTTGCATGGCCTGTGAACCGAGGTTGCCGGACAGGGTAATGCGCGGATAGAAATCGCCCTTGGCCACGCCGATGTTGGCGGTGGCCGCATGCAGACGCGCTTCGGCCTGGCGGATATCCGGGCGGCGTTCGGCCAATTGCGACGGCAGGCCGATGGCGACTTGCAGTGGCGACTGCGGCACTGCCGCGTCTGTGGATAACGCTTGAGCGAGGGCCTGCGGCGGTTCGCCCATCAGCAGACTGATCGCGTTGATCAGTTGCGCCTGACGCTGCTCGAGCGCCGGCAGCCGTGCCTCGATGGCGGCGACTTGCGCGGCGGCTTCGGCGACGTCGAGATCGGTGGCCACGCCATCGGCCAGCCGCAGCTGCGAGAGTTTCAGGCTGTGGCGGGCGACGTCGAGGTTCTGCTCGGTGACGGCGCGGGTGCTCTGCACGCCGCGCAGCTGAATGAAGTTTTGCGCGGTGTCGGCGAGCACGGTCAGCAGTACGTCACGACGGTCGTTTTCTGCCACTTCGAGATTGGCATCAGCGGCTTCGGTTTCACGGCTCACGCGGCCCCAGAAGTCCAGTTCCCATGACGCCGAGAAGCCGGCATCCCACAGGTTGAAGGCCTCGTCGCCGTTATTTCCCGATGGATCGTTCAAGCCTTTGCCACTGTTGCGTTTGCGCCCGTAGCTGCCGGTGGCGGTGCTGTTCGGATAACGCTCGGCGGTGATCACCTGACGCGCGGCGCGGCTTTGTTGCAGGCGGCTGCTGGCCAGCTGCAGGTCGAGGTTGTTGTTCAGCGCGCGTTGGGTGAGCGCGGAAAGTTGCGTGTCCTGAAAGGTTTCCCACCAGCGTTCGTTCAGGGGTTCGCTGACGGCCTGGCTCGGGGCGGATTGGCTCGGTTTGGCCCAGTCGGCAGGCTGAGGGGCTTCGGGTTTCTGGAAGTCTGGGCCGACAGTGCAGGCGGTGAGACTCATTGTGAGCAAGGCACTGAAGGTTAGCTGCTGCCACTGGCTTTTTCGCGAGCAGGCTCGCTCCCACAGGGGGAACGCATTAAAAAATGTGGGAGCGAGCCTGCTCGCGAAGGCGACAGCCAATTCAACACCGATCATCGCTGCGTCACCTCGCGCCCGGACGCCGTTGAGCTGGCGGTATCAATACTCGCCTCGACCGACATCCCCACCCGCAAGCGCTCAGCCAGTGGCTGGCCCGGTTCCAGCACGATCTTCACCGGAATCCGCTGCACAACCTTGGTGAAATTACCGGTGGCGTTATCCGGTTTCACCGCCGCAAAGGTCACGCCAGTTGCCGGCGCAATACTCTCGACGCGGCCGGTCAGGGCTTCGCCACCGAGACTATCCACTCGGACTTGCACATCCTGCCCGGGCTGCACGTCGGTCAACTGGGTTTCCTGAAAATTGGCCACCACATAGGCCTGCTGCAACGGCACCACCGCCAACAGCTTGCTGCCCGGCGTGACGTAGGCGCCGACGCGCACCGCACGCTCGCCGATCATGCCGTCCTGCGGCGCGGTGATGCGCGTATAGGACAAGTTGAAACTGGCAATCTCCAGCGCAGCCTGCGCGTGTTTCAGATTGCCGTCGGCGGCGTTGCGCTGGGCGGTGAGAATCTCGACCTGCTTGCGTTCGGCCGCCAGCTTCGCGGTCGCGGTGTCGAGGCGCGCCGAGGCCTGATCAATGCGCGTGCGCGCCTGCTGCGCGTTCTGCACGGTGCCAGCGCCGACACCGGCGAGATGGTTGTAGCGGTTCAGTTCCTGCTGCGCAAAAGCCATTTCCGCTTTGGCCGAGACCACGGTGGCCTGCGCCTGCGCGATCAGCGAAGCCTGCCGCTCGAGAGTCGCGTTGGCGTTCTGCAACTGCGCCCGCGCGACCAGGGTTTGCGCATCCGCCGCTTCCGCCGCTGCGCGTAGATCACGGTCATCGATCAGCGCCAGCAACTGCCCGGCCTTGACCTGTTGGTTGTCTTCGACCAGCACCTGCTTGATGAACCCGGCCACGCGCGGCACCACCAGCGTGTAGTCGGCGGAGACGAAGGCGTCGTTGGTGGTTTGCTCGGTGCGTTGGCCGAACAGCCCGGGCATTGCCAGATATACCAGCACGCCCACCGCCAGCGCGGCAGCCACGGCCACCGCGAGTTTTTGCTTGGATTGAGTCATAAAAAACCTTCAGTTTCAGTACAGCGATCAGGTCGGCGCGCGCGGCGGATAAATCCGCGTCGGCAGCCAGAAAATCAGCAGGATCAAAGCCACGGCGACGCCGGCCATGCACAGGTACAAATCGGACGAAGTCAGCACCACCGCCTGCTCATGCACGCGGTGAGCGAGGCCCGGATCGCTGTGATCGGCCAGCGGCGAATTGCCGAGGCTGTCGACCAACATGCTCGAATGAAAATGCAGGCGCGCGGTGGTCAGCGCTTCGATGACGCCAGTGGCGACCACGGCGGCCAGGCCTTTGACGGTGTTGAACCACGCCGATGCGAACGGCCCTTCCATCGGCGTGATACTGCCGGTCGACAACATCAGCAGCGGCAACACCGCCATCGGCTGGCCGAAAATCTGCAGCCATTGCAGGACGTAGAAATCATCGCGAATCCACGCCGAAGTCAGGTGCGAACCGCCCAGGCAGGACAGCGCGAGCATGCTCAGACCAATGCCGAGCACCCAGCGGCAATCGACCCAGCGCAAGTTGCATAGCGCCGCCACCAATGGCAGCGCGATCAACTGCGGCAGCGCGGCAATGAGCATGATCGGCGCGGTTTGCGCCGGACGATAACCCTGCACCTGGGCCAGATAACTCGACGGAATCAGCACCACCGCCAGCAGCACGATCAGCACCCCGGCGAGGGTGATCAACGCAAACAGCAGGTTGCGAATGCCGAGCATCTGCAATTTGAAAAACGGAATCGGCTGCGACCATTCATTGATCATAAAAGCCACCAGCAGCAGCGAACCGGCACCAAGCAATCCACAGATCAGATTCGACTCGAACCAGTCCAGTCGATTGCCCTGCAACAGACCGATCACCAGCATGCAGATCGCCGGAAAGCCCAACAGCAGGCCCTTCCAGTTGAACGCCCTGAGACGTTCCAGCCGCAGCGGATCCTGGGGCAATCCGTAAGCCACTGCGGCCATCGCGATCAGGCACGGCACGATGATCTGCCAGAAGGTCCATTGCCAGCCGACGTATTCAGTCCACAGACCGGCCAGCGGCGTGCCGAGTCCCGGGCCGAAAGTCGCGGTCAGTGCGTAGCCGGCCAGTCCGTACAGTTTGATGTTCGCTGGGAGAAAGCGCAGTGCGACGGTCATCAGCATCGGCGGCAATGCACCACCGGCGAGGCCTTGGAGGATGCGCATCAGCAGCAGACTTTCGTAGTTCGGGGCGAACGGGCACAGCACGCCGAGCAGGGTAAACAGACCGATGGCGCACAGTGTGAAGCGACGCAGCGAGAAGGTCACCGAGCACCACGGCGCGAAGGCCATGGCCGCGACCGACGTCGCCGTGTAGCTGGCGACCAGCCAGGTGCCTTCGTCGTAGCCGATGTGCAGCGCGCCGCGAATGTCGGCGAGTGCGACTTTGGTGACCATCTCGTTGAGGCCCGAGACCAGCACGGCCAACAGCACGCCGACCAGACCAATGATGATCCGCGCCCCGAACACCGGTGGCGCAGCCGCCGTCGCCGGGCTGGTCGCGGCGAGAGGCGCCGAGACCGTCAGGGATGTCATGAATGAAAAGCTCCGGGGGTAAAAATACCGGAGCATTTTAGTGGGGCTTGATGCTGACGAAAATTGACTTATTGGCAGGTTATAAGTGCATCAGGCACAACGGTGAATGCCTATGTGGGAGCGAGCTTGCTCGCGAAAGCGGTGGACCAGTCGCCATTGAGGTGACTGATCCACCGCTTTCGCGAGCAGGCTCGCTCCCACAGGGATTCGATGGTGCCTGATGATTTACGGCTGTGCCGCCAGCCACGTTTCATCGCAGCAGGTCTTGAGGGTTTCACGCAGCCAGCGGTGGGCCGGGTCCTTGTCGAAGCGCGGGTGCCAGGCCTGGGTCAGCATCAGCATGGGCAGCGGAATCGGCAGGTCGAATGAACGCAGTTTCAGGCCCAGCCGCCGCACGCTGAGCAGTGCTTCTTTGGGCACCGGCAAAATCAGGTCGGAGTCGGGCAAGGCAAACATCGCCGCATGGAAACTCGGCGCGATCACCGCCACCCGGCGCTCCAGCCCCAACGCATTCAACGCCGTGTCGATCGGGCCGCGAGCGATGCCACGCCGCGACATGCTGATATGGGAAAAACCGGCGTAGCGCTCAGCGGTGATTTCGCCGTCGAGCAGCGGATGGTTCTCGCGCACCAGGCCGACGAAATGCGTGGAGAACAGGTTCTGTACCTTTACCTCCGGCGTGAGCGGCCGGGTGTTGCTCACGCTCAGATCGATGCGCCCTTCGCGTAGCGCTTCATCGTCGCCATCGCCTTCCGGGACGAAGCGCAATTCGCAATGCGGGGCGAGCTGGTCGAGGGTGTCGAACAGCTTGCCGCCATAAACGCCGACGAAGAAATCATTGGCGCGGATGCTGAAACGTCGACGCAAGGTGCCCAGTTCGACGCTATCGGCGGAGCGAAACAGCAGCGCCGCCTGCTCGACCACGTCGCGCACCTGTTCGCGCAGTTCGAGGGCTTTGGGGGTCGGCACCAGACCACGCCCGGCGCGCACCAGGATCGGATCGCCGATGGCTTCGCGAATCCGCGTCAGCGTGCGGCTCATGGCCGCCGGGCTGAGGTTCATCCGCCGCGCCGCGCCGACCACACTGCCCTCGTCGAGCAAGGCATCGAGGGCGACCAGAAGGTTCATGTCCGGGAGTTGCATGCTGAGCACTCTTGGCTGATCTGGATTGATCCGGGCGCAATGCTAACAAACATCCCTCAAGAGTGACGATGCCAGCGCTGGCCTCTTCGCGAGCAGGCTCGCTCCCACCTTGGAATGCGTGCTCATGTGGGAGCGAGCCTGCTCGCGAAGAGGCCGGCCCAGCCAACGAAGGGCTCAGCGCTGCATACCCCAGCGCTTGACGGTCACTCGCTCAAGGGTGGCAAACACCAGATTCTCCACCAGCAGACCAATCAGGATCACCACCGCCAACCCGGCGAACACCTTGTCGGTGTACAGCTCATTGCGATTCTGGAAGATGTACCAGCCCAGCCCGCCCTTGCCACTGGTCGCGCCAAACACCAATTCGGCCGCGATCAAGGTGCGCCAGGCGAACGCCCAGCCAATCTTCAAACCGGCGAGAATCGACGGCAGCGCCGCCGGGATCAGAATGAACAACACAAGGCGCAACCCCTTGAGACCATAATTGCGCCCGGCCATACGCAGCGTTTCGGAGACGCCGAGAAATCCGGCATAGGTGTTCAGCGCCAGCGCCCACAACACTGAATGCACCAGCACGAAAATCAGACTGTTCTGCCCCAAGCCGAACCAGAGCAGCGCCAGCGGCAGCAGGGCAATCGCCGGCAACGGGTTGAACATCGAGGTCATGGTGCTGAGCAGATCACGTCCCAACTGGGTCGAGACCGCCAATGTCGTCAGAGCGAACGCGAGGACGATGCCGATCAGGTAGCCCTTGATCAGCACCACCAGGGAGATCCACACCTTGGCCAGCAACTCGCCACTGAGCAGACCGTCGAACAGCGCCTGCGCGGTTTGCAAAAAACTCGGCAGCATCAGGTCGTTGTTCTGAATCCGCGCGACCACTTCCCAGATGATCGCCAATACGATCAGGATCAGGCTTTTGCGCAACCAGCCCTGTTGCCACAGGCGCGTGCCAAGCGGCAATTCGCGCTCGACCGGCACTGCGGTCAGCGGCTCGAGCACGGTTTCGAATTCTTCACGCACGGATGATGAATGGCTCATCGGGTAGTCCTCCTGGCCGCTCAATAGGCGATGCGAATGTCGTTGAAGTCGTGATCACGCTCGGTCTCCAGCGCCTGGCCCTCATCGAACAGCAGACGATGAATGCGCCGCGCCGATTCCTGAAACGCCACGCCGCCGAGGCTGTGCAGGTCGTATTGATGGCTGTGCACTTCGGCGCGCACCCGGCCTGGATGCGGTGACAGCAAGAGGATGCGATTGCCCACCACCAATGCTTCTTCAATCGAATGGGTGACGAACAACAAGGTGAAGCGCACCTCTTCCCAGAGCAGCAGCAACTCTTCCTGCATCTTGCGGCGGGTCAACGCATCGAGTGCAGCGAAGGGTTCGTCCATCAAAAGAATTTTCGGTTGCATGGCCAAGGCCCGGGCGATCGCTACCCGCGCTTTCATGCCGCCGGACAAGGTGTGTGGATAGGCGTCGGCGAATGCTGCGAGGCCGACCTTTTCCAGATAGTGCAACGCACGCTCTTCGGCTTCTTTCTTGTTCAAGGTGCGCGAGGCGAGCAGCGGGAACATCACGTTCTGCTTGACGGTTTTCCACGGCGGCAACTGGTCGAATTCCTGAAACACCACAATGCGGTCCGGCCCCGGCGCATCGACGCGCTGGCCTTGCAGGCGGATCTCGCCTTCGCAAGGCCGGATGAACCCGGCGACCGCCTTGAGCAAGGTCGATTTCCCGCAACCGGACGGGCCAAGCAGGACGAACCGGTCAGCCGGGTCGACGGCGAAACTGACTTGATGGGTAGCGCGCACCACCCGCTGCGGCGTGCGGTATTCGAGGCTGACGTGATCGACGGCCAGCAACGCTTCGCTGCGGGCGATCGGGTTGCTGGCCGCGTGGCCTGGCAAAGGGGCGTTCATGATCGATCTCCGGCAAATCAGAAAGGCGCGTCGCCCTGAATGGTCGTGCGATACAGCTTGCGGCGCAGATGCGCAGGGCAGCCGGCGGCGAGGTGGATCAGCGAACGGTTGTCCCAGAACACCAGGTCATGCGGTTCCCACTGATGGCGGTAGATGTTTTGCGGCAGCACGCTGTGGGCGAAAAGTTCGCCGAGCAACTGACGACTTTCGTCTTCCGGCAGACCGACGATGCGCGTGGTGAAGCCTTCGCTGACGAACAAGGCTTTGCGGCCGTTTTCCGGATGGGTGCGCACCACCGGATGCACCACTTCGGCGACCTGAGCCAACTGTTCAGGGGTCAGGGTCGGGCGCCAGTTGCCTTCGAACTTGGTTTCGCTGTAGCGCGCGGTATAGGAATGCGCAGCGGAACGTCCTTCGACCGCAGTGCGCAACGCAGCGGGCAAGTCGTCCCAGGCTTTGTGCATGTCGGCAAACAGCGTGTCGCCGCCCTCGGCGGGCAGCTCTTGGGCGTGCAGCATCGAGCCGAGACTTGGCAGCTCTTTATAGGAAAGATCGGAATGCCAGAACTTGCCGGCGTCACCGAGACCGATGTTCTGGCCGTTCTCGATGATGTTGGAAACGATGAGGATTTCCGGGTGATTGGCCAAGAGGAATTGCTTGAGCACGTGGATCTGCAACACGCCGAAGCGGCGGCTGAAATCGATTTGCTGTTGCGGGGTGATCTGCTGATCGCGAAAGACCACGACGTGGTGATCCAGGTGCGCGCGGTGAATCCGCGCGAAGTCCTGATCATTGACCGGCCGGCGCAGGTCGAGGCCAACGATCTCGGCGCCGACGGCACCGCTGAAGGGACGAATTTCGAAATCTTGTGGCGCGGCAGTTGCGGCGCTTTCGGTGGCAGTAGCGGCGGACATCAATCATCTCCCACGCACGGCGCGCTCACGGACGCGCTCGTCGATCAGACACTCACGCTGGATTGCGTGTCGGTTCAGGTCGTGCGGCGCGCCGATTGGTCGGCAGGTACGCAGGAGGGTGACTTTATAGCTATAAGAATTGGAAATTAAATACCGTTAGAGAATAACGATATGGCGAATGGTGAGGGGGTGGAGTGACGATTTGTGTCACTTACCGACAGGTATATGCCGCCCTAAAGGACGCCATCGCGGGCAAGCCCGCTCCCACAGGGGTTCTCAGCTGACTCCGAAAATGCGCTCAATACAAAACCTGTGGGAGCTGGCTTGCCAGCGATGAGGCCAGCAAGGCCACTGGGGATCAACGCTCGTGCAACGCCTCAGCCCGCGCGCGAATGATCGGCTTGAGCAAATAGCTCAACACCGACTTCTTGCCAGTGATGATATCCACCGACGCGACCATCCCCGGAATGATCAGCAGTGGCTTTTCATCCGTGCCCAAGTGGCTGCGCTCGGTACGCACCTTGATCACGTAGTAGGTGGTTTTCTTGTCTTCGTCGGTGATGGTATCCGCACCGATCTGCTCTAACTGCGCCTTGAGCCCGCCGTAAATGGTGTAGTCATAGGCGGTGAATTTGACGATTGCTTCCTGACCCGGATGCAGGAACGCGATGTCCTGCGGGCGGATCTTGGCTTCGACCAGCAGGGTGTCGTCCAGCGGCACGATTTCAACCATGTCGCTGCCCGGCTGGATTACGCCGCCGATGGTGTTGACCAGCAACTTGTTGACGATACCCCGCACAGGTGAGGTAACCAGCGTACGGCTGACGCGGTCTTCCAGCGCCTTGCCGGTGGCTTGGGCCTTGTTCAGATCGGTGCGCGCTTCGTTGAGCTGGGTCAGCGCTTCGCTGCGGAATTTGCCGCGGGTTTCGTCGATCTTGCGCTGCACTTCCTTGATCGCCGATTCCGCGCGGGGAATGGCCAGCGTGGTCGCATCGAGCTGGCCACGGGTTTCCACTTCGGCACGCTTGAGGCGCAACACTTCCACCGGCGAGACCGCGCCCTGCGCCACCAGCGGCTCGGACATGTTGATTTCCTGACGCTGCAAGCCGAGTTGCTGACGGTACTGCGCCTGCTTGGAGCTGAACTCACGCAGCTCTTGCTGACGCTGGATCAACTGCTCCTGCAAGCCGCCGATTTCATCGTGCAACTGCTGACGGCGGCTGATGTACAGCGACTCTTCGCTTTTTGCCTGGCCCGGCACGGCTTTGAGCACGTCCTCGGGGAAATTCAGCGGACGATCATCGACTTCCGCGCTCAGGCGCTCGACCCGGAGCAGCATCGAGAGGCGATCAGCCTCGGTTTCGCCGACGTTGGAGGCAAAACGCGTGTCATCGAGACGAATCAGCGGCGCGCCGGCCTCGACGATCTGGCCTTCCTTGACGAACAGCTCGGAGACGATACCGCCCTCCAGGTTCTGGATTTTCTGGATCTTGGAAGACGGAATCGCCTTGCCGTCGCCCTTGGTTACTTCGTCGATCACGGCGAAGTTGGCCCAGAGCATGAGGAACACGAAGAAGCCGATGATCGCCCAGATGGTCAGGCGCACGACGCGCGGGGCGTCTTCTATCAGCGCCTTGTTGACCTCTGGCAGCGGCTGGCCCTGCAGCGAGGCAGAGCCCTTGAAGTAGCGACGGATCGACTCCTTGACACCGGACTTAAGCAACACTGATCTGCCCCTTCTTCAACGCTTCCATCACGGCGGCTTTCGGGCCGTCGGCGAGAATCTGCCCGCGATCGATCACCAGCAGGCGATCGACCAGCGACAACAGCGATGCCCGGTGCGTGACCAGCACCACGGTCTTGTTTTCAATCACTGCTGCGAGGCGTTGCTTGAGGCGTTCTTCGCCGGTGTTGTCCATCGCACTGGTTGGCTCATCCATCAGCAGAATCGGTGGATTGAGCAACAGCGCCCGGGCCAGGGCGACGTTCTGCCGCTGACCGCCGGAGAGGTTTTGCCCACGCTCGCCGACTTGCAGCTCGTAGCCTTGCGGGTGCAGACGGGCGAATTCGTGGACGCCGGCCAGTTCGGCGGCTTGCAGCACCAGCTCGTCTTCGACGTAACGCGCGCCGGACACCAGGTTGTCACGCAGGGTGCCGGACAGCAGCTGAATGTCCTGCGGCACGTAACCGATGTTGTAGCGCAGTTCGCTGACGTCGATCTGGCGGATGTCCACGCCGTCGACCAGCAAGGCACCGTCGTCCGGTTGGTACAGGCCCACCAGCAGTTTCGCCAGCGAACTCTTGCCCGAACCGCTGCGGCCGATGATGCCGATCTTCTCGCCGGGACGGATCACCAGGTTGATGTTCTTCAGCGCCGGGTTCTGCTGGTCCGGGTAGGTGAAGCTGAGCTGACGGCATTCGATCGCACCCTGCAGCACCTTGCGGCTCAGCGGGCGCTCCTCGAAGTTGCGCTCCTGCGGCAGCTCCATCATCTGGTCGACCGAGGTCATGGTCACCCGCGCCTGTTGATAGCGCGTGAGCAGGCCGGACAGCGACGCCAGCGGGCTCAGCGCGCGGCCACTGAGCATGTAGCAGGCAATCAGCCCGCCCATGCTCAGGTTGCCGGCGATGATCTGGTACACGCCGAAGACGATCATGATCACCCCGGCCAGTTGCTGGATCAGCAAGGTGATGTTCATTGCCAGACCGGAGAGCATTTTCACTCGCAGCTCGAGACGGCTGAGGGTGCCGATGGTCTGCTCCCACTGATACTGGCGCTCGCTTTCAGCGTTGTTGACCTTGACCGCATCCAGGCCGGCGAGGGTTTCGATCAGGCTCGACTGGCGCTCGGCGCCCAGCGCCATGGTGCGCTCCATGGTCGCGATCAGCGGCTTCTGCAAGGCGTAGCCGATCAACAGGGCAATCGGGAACGCCAGCACCGGAATCCACACCAGATGCCCGCCCAGAATGGCGATGACGATGAAAATCAGGATGGTGAACGGCAGGTCGATCAGACTGGTCAGGGTCAGCGAGGCGAGAAAGTCTCGCAGACTCTGAAACTCATGGATGTTCTGCGCAAAGCTGCCGACCCGCGCCGGGCGGTATTTCATCGCCATGCCGACAATGCGCTCGAACAGCGTGGCGGAGATGATCAGGTCGGTTTTCTTCCCGGCCAGATCCAGACACAGGCTGCGCAGGCTCTTGAGGATCAAGTCGAAGATGTAAGCGCCGGTGATGCCCAGCGCCAGCACCCAAAGGGTTGCTTCGGCCTGGTTCGGCACCACGCGGTCGTAGACATTCATCACGAACAGCGGCGCGGCCATGGCGATGATGTTGATCAGGAAACTGGCGGCGATCGCATCGGCGTACAGCCAGCGCGAACGCTTGAGGGTGTCGCGAAACCACGAGCGCGCGCGCGGGATCAGCGTGCCGTGGTTGACGTCGAATTTGTGCTGCGGCTGGGCGAAGAACACTTTGCCGGTGTAATCGTCGCTCAGCAGTTCGCGGCTGACCACCGATTCGCCGCCGTCGCTTTCGCTGAGCAGCACTCGTGCTTCGTTGTCGCCCTGCCAGCCGAGCAGGACGGCGCTGCGGCCATCCTTGAGCAGCAACAGCGCGGGCATGGCGATCGCCGGAATTTCTTCGAGCTTGCGCTGCAACACCCGCCCCTGCAGCCCGGCGCGGGCCGCTGCGCGCGGCAGCAACTCGACACTCAAACGTTGTTTGGGCAGCGGCAGGCCAGTGGTCAGCATCGCCGCGCTGGCAGGCTTCTGGTGCAGCATGCACAGGGCGAGCAGACCATCCAGCAACGGATCGTCATGCAACGCGCGTGGATCATGGCTGAGTTGAACTCGACTGACTTCTGATTCCACGCTCGACACTCTTTAACAGTTGAAAGGGATAACTCAGTTCATCCCAGGCAGCTGGACCTTGGGCTTCACGTCGTTCTGCACAACGGATGCCAACGGCGCGACCACTCCCTGGCTTTTGAGCAATTGGCCCATGGTCGCCTTGATTCGATACTGAGTAAATAACTGAATGTTCTTGATTTCCGCCAGACGCCGCGAGGCGGTGAACAGCTCGTTTTCGCTGTCGAGCAAGTCCAGCAGGGTGCGTTCGCCGAGGCTGAATTGACGCTGGTAGGCAGTACGCACCGAAGTGCTGCGATCGACGTACTGCTGAGCGATCGGCACCTGAGCGTTGGCGTTGTTCAGGGCGTTCCAGGCCAGGCCGAGCTCTTCGTTCAACTGACGCAGGGCGTTGTTGCGGATGTCCAGCGCCTGGTTGGCCAGGTACGACTTGGATTCCAGATCGGCCTTGTTGCTGCCACCGGAATACAGGTTGAAGCGCATGCGCAGCATGGCCTGCCATTCGTTGTTGTGGCCGTTCTGGCCGTCGATATCGTTATCGGCGGTACGGCCCAGTTCGGCGTCGAAGCGCGGGTAAAAGGTCGATTTGGCGGTGGCGAACTGCTTCTCGGCAGCGGCAATATCCGACTCGGCGGAACGCAGGATCGGGCTGTTTTCCAGCATCTGCGCGCGGGCTTCATTGAGGTTGGCGGGCATCATCGCCATGAACGGCGCCGGGCGCTCGAGCTGGTCGGGCATCTGGCCGACGGCGCTGAGGAAGTTGGTTTCCGCGTCGGCGAGGTTGGTCTGTTCGGTGATCAGATTGTTGCGGGCCTGGGCCATACGAGCTTCGGCCTGGTCAAGGTCGGCACCGCTGCCGACGCCGCGCTGGGTGCGCAGCTGGATCTGATCGTAGATGCGCTGGTGGCTCTTGAGGTTTTCCTCGGCCAGACGCACGAATTCGCGACGGGTCAGCACGTCCAGATAAACCTGGGCGACGGTCAGCGCAGTGCGTTCGGAAGTGCCCAGCAACGAGTAAGCACGGGAGCTGACGTTGGCTTGTTGACGCGCAACTTCGTTGGACGTCGCGAAACCGTCAAAAACCATTTGCGAGAGACGTAAACTTGACTCGCTGCGGTTCAGCGTCTCCCAGTGATTGCTTCCACCGTTCGCTCGAGTGGTCACACTGTCGGTGCCTTCACGGCCATAACCGCCGAGCAGATCGACCTTGGGCAGGTATCCCCCTTTCGCAGCCTTTAACTGATAATCCGCCGCCAATCGACTATTGACCCCCGCCTGAATCTCCGGATGGACATCCAGCGCCTGTTGCATGGCTTCTGGTAAGGATTGTGCTTGTACGAATGAGGCGGCGAGAGCGAAGGGAGCGGCAAGGAGCAAAAGCGAACGCATGGTTGGAATTTTCCCGGAACTTCTTGTCTTGAATCACAGCAGAAACGTGGTGCTGCGTCGGATGATGGCAACCCGAAAGACCGTATGTCGGAAAGTTCAAAACAGGAACTGGATGACAGGCTGAAGGACAGGTCGCCGCGGAAATATCAATGTGACATTAGTGGGGCGATTGTTTAGGATGGCTCCCAGAAGGTCAATAGTTTGGCATAAAGTTAATCGCGATAATTTATAGCCATATTATTGACGGAAATACAGCGTCAATAAGTTATCCATTTATAGAAAGTACGTCCAGACTGAAGTGGCGCCGACGCCCGTCAGGTCCATGGAAGTCAACTGAATGTGACACCCCGGAGAGTCTTCAATGAGCAGTGTTGTTGCCGTCGTCAAAAGCATTGTCGGTCAGGTTTTCGTGGTGTCCCCAGAGGGCGTGCGTCGCGTACTCGTTGAAGGCGATCGCCTGTATGTCGGCGACCAGATCGATACCGGTCTGTCCGGCGCGGTGTCGCTGGAACTGGCCGATGGCCGCATGCTCGATCTGGGCCGTGACACCCAGTGGAGCGCCAGCTCGCCTGACTCCAGCACTGACCTGGCCGAAGCCACCGCGCAGGCCGCGCCTTCTGTAGAAGAACTGCAGCAAGCCATCGCCGCCGGTGTCGACCCGACCACCGCACTCGAATCCACCGCGGCCGGCCCGACCGCCGCAGGTACCGGTGGTGCTGCCGGTGGCGGTCACAGCTTCGTCATGCTCGACGCCACCGCTGGCCGCGTCGATCCGACCATTGGCTTCCCGACGGCGGGCATCAATTCTGCCGGGCAAGTCGCGCAGGACACCACCGGCGGCCTGACCACCGACACTACCACCAACGCGCTGCGTGACTCGACCCTGAGTCTCAGCGCCACGCCGACCATCACCGAAGCCGGCGGCGTGCTGGTGTACACCGCGACCCTGACCCAGGCGCCGCTGACCGACCTGACCATCACCCTGTCCAATGGCGCAGTGATCGTTATCCCGGCCGGCGCCACCACCGGCACTGTCAACGTGCCGCTGGGCCCGAACGACACGGTCTACAACGACCCGAGCCAGATCGACGTGACCGTCACCGGCACCAGCGGCGGCAACGGCATCACCGTGACCCCGCCAACTATCCCGGCGACCACGCAGGTCACCGACACCGTCGATACCACTACCGTCACGCTGACGGCTGGTTCGAGCGTGCCCGAAGGCGGTCAGATTACCTATACGGCGACTTTGACCAACCCGGCGCAAACTCCGGTAACCGTCACGCTGTCGAACGGCTCGACCATTACCATTGGCGCTGGCCAGACTACCGGCACCGTCAACGTGCCGACCCCAGCCAATGACGTTTACAACAATGGCAGCACCGTTACGACCACGATCACCGGCGCTACCGGTGGCAATTTCGAAAATCTGGTGCCGAATCCGACGCCAGCCGTTACCACCATCACTGATTCGGTTGATAACACCGGCCTGACCCTGACCGCGACCAACAACGTCGTTGAAGGCGGACAGATCACCTACACCGCGACCTTGAACAACCCGGCGCAAACCCCGGTGACCGTCACTCTGTCGAACGGCTCGACCATCACTATTGCGGCTGGTGAAACCGTTGGCACCGTCAACGTGCCGACTGCGGCCAACGACGTCTACAACAATGGCGGCACCGTCAGCACCACGATCACTGGCGCTACCGGCGGCAACTTCGAAAACCTGGTGCCGAACCCGACCCCAGCAGTCACCACGATTGCCGACTCGGTTGATGACACCGGCCTGACCCTGACCGCGACCAACAACATTGTTGAAGGCGGTCAGATCACCTACACCGCGACCTTGACCAACCCGGCGCAAACCCCGGTAACCGTCACGCTGTCCAACGGCTCGACCATCACCATTGCGGCTGGCGAAACCGTTGGCACCGTCAACGTGCCGACTGCGGCCAATGACGTCTACAACAATGGCAGCACCGTCAGCACCACGATCACTGGCGCAACCGGTGGCAATTTTGAAAACCTGGTGCCAAGCAACACGCCTGCGGTCACCACGATCACGGATTCGGTCGACAACACCGGCCTGACCCTGACTGCGACGAATAACATCGTCGAAGGCGGCCAGATCACTTACACCGCGACGTTGACCAACCCGGCACAAACCCCGGTAACCGTCACGCTGTCCAACGGTTCGACCATCACCATTGCAGCCGGCGAAACCGTTGGCACCGTCAACGTGCCGACTGCGGCCAATGACGTTTACAACAATGGCAGCACCGTCAGCACGACCATCACTGGCGCTACCGGCGGCAACTTCGAAAACCTGGTGCCAAACACCACACCTGCCGTTACCACGATCACCGATTCGGTCGACAACACCGGCCTGACCCTGACTGCGACCAACAACATTGTTGAAGGCGGTCAGATCACCTACACCGCGACCCTGACCAACCCGGCGCAAACCCCGGTAACCGTCACGCTGTCGAACGGCTCGACCATTACCATTGGCGCTGGCCAGACTACCGGCACCGTCAACGTGCCGACCCCAGCCAATGACGTTTACAACAATGGCAGCACCGTCAGCACCACGATCACTGGCGCAACCGGTGGCAATTTCGAAAACCTGGTGCCAAGCAACACGCCTGCGGTCACCACCATCACCGATTCGGTCGATGACACTGGCCTGACCCTGACCGCGACCGACAACATCGTTGAAGGCGGTCAGATCACTTACACCGCAACGCTGACTAATCCAGCGCAGACGCCAGTTACCGTCACCCTGTCGAACGGTTCGACCATCACCATTGCTGCGGGCGAGACCGTTGGCACCGTGAACGTGCCCACTGCGGCCAATGACGTTTACAACAATGGCAGCACCGTCAGCACGACGATCACCGGGACTACCGGCGGCAACTTCGAAAACCTGGTGCCGAACACCACGCCAACAGTCACTACGATCACCGACTCGGTCGACAACACCGGCCTGACGCTGACCGCGACCAACAACATCGTTGAAGGCGGTCAGATCACTTACACCGCAACGCTGACTAATCCAGCGCAGACGCCAGTTACCGTCACTCTGTCGAACGGCTCAACCATCACCATTGCAGCCGGCGAAACCGTCGGCACCGTGAACGTGCCGACTGCCGCCAATGACGTCTACAACAATGGCAGCACCGTCAGCACCACCATCACTGGCGCTACCGGTGGCAACTTCGAAAACCTGGTGCCAAGCACCACGCCAGCCGTTACCACGATTACCGACTCGGTCGATGACACTGGCCTGAGCCTCAGCGCCACCGGTTCTGTGGCCGAGGGTGGCCAGATCACCTACACCGCCACGCTGACGAATCCGGCCGGCACCCCGGTAACCGTGACCCTGAGCAACGGCTCGGTGATCACCATTGATGCAGGCAAAACCACCGGCACCGTTACCGTTCCAGCGCCTGCCGATGACGTCTACAAGGACGCCGGCCAAGTCGAAGTCAGCATCAAGGACGCCACCGGCGGCAACTTCGAAAATCTGGTGCCGAACGCTACGCCGGCAGTGACCGAAATCACTGACACCGTCGATACCTCGACGGTGAAGCTGAGCGCAGACACCTCGGTTGCCGAAGGCGGCACCGTAACTTACACCGCCAGCGTCGGCGCGCCAGTCACCGGCTCGCCTGTGGTCGTGACGTTGGCCAGCGGTCAGAACATCACCATCGCCGTCGGCCAGACCACCGGCTCCGTCACTTACACCGCACCGAACGATGCCTTGACCGGCAACGCTCCGCTGACCAACTCGATCACTGGCGTAAGCGGTGGCAACTACGAAAACCTGGTGGCGGAAAATACTCCAGTTTCGACCACCGTCACCGACGTAGCCGACACCACCAATCTGTCGCTGAGCGCGACCGCTTCCGTGGCTGAAGGCGGCCAGATCACTTACACCGCGACCTTGACCAATGCTGCTGGCTCGCCAGTGACCGTGACCTTGTCGAACGGCGCCGTCATCACCATCAATGCAGGCGAAACCAGCGGTAATGTGACTTTCCCGGCTCCGTCCGACGACGTCTACAAAGACTCAGGCTCCGTGCAGGCCACAATCACCAGCGCCACCGGCGGCAACTTCGAGAACCTCGTTCCGAGCACCACGCCAGCGGTCACTCAAGTCACCGACACCATCGATACCTCGACGGTCAAATTGACCGCCGACACTTCGGTAGCCGAAGGCGGAACCGTCACCTACACCGCCACTGTCGGCGCGCCCGTCACCGGCACGCCTGTTGTCGTGACCCTGGCCAACGGCCAGAGCATCACCATCGCCGTCGGCCAGACCACCGGCAGCGTCACCGCCCCGGTATCGAATGACGTGCAGATCGGTCACGCACCACTGACCAACTCGATCACCAACGTCAGCGGCGGCAACTTCGAAAATCTGGTCGCCGACAAGACCCCGGTCAGCACCACCGTGACCGACACCGTCGACACCACCAGCATCGCGCTGACTGCCACCGGCAACGTCAATGAAGGCGGGCAGATCACCTACACCGCGACGCTGAGCAACCCGGCCGGTACGCCGGTCACCGTCAACCTGAGCAACGGTTCGGTCATCACCATTGAAGCGGGCAAGACCACCGGCACCGTGACCGTTCCGGCACCTGCCGATGACGTCTACAAAGACGCCGGCAAAGTCGAAGTCACCATCAAGGACGCCACCGGCGGCAACTTCGAAAATCTGGTGCCGAGCACTACGCCTGCGGTGACCAACGTTGCCGACACGGTCAACACCACGCACCTGACCCTCAGCGCAGAAAGCTACGTGCTCGAAGGCTCTTCGATAACTTACACCGCAACGCTGACCAACGCCGCGCAAACGCCGGTAACGGTCAACCTGAGCAACGGCCAGACCATCACCATCGAAGCCGGCAAGACCAGCGGTTCGGTGACGATTGCCGCACCGAGCGATGACGTCTACAAGGACGTCAGCAAGCTCACCGTAACCATGACCGACGCCAGCGGCGGCAACTTCGAGAAACTCGACGTCAGCAAGACTCCGGTCAGCACCACGGTCAACGACACCGTCGACACAACCGCACTGACCCTGACCGCCAGCGATACCGTCAGCGAAGGTGGCCAGATCACCTACACCGCGACCCTGAGCAACCCGGCCGGCACTGCGATGACCGTGACCCTGGCCAACGGCGCGGTGATCAACATTGCCGCTGGCGCGACCAGCGGCTCGGTGAATTTCCCGGCGCCCGCCAATACGCCGTACATCGATGGCAGCAACGTGCGGACGGCGATCGCCAGCCACAGCGGCGGCAATTTCGAGCGCGTCGAGGCCGATCGTTCGGCTGTGGTGACTAAAGTCACCGACGCCGTCGACACCACCAACATCAGCCTGAGCGCCACCGGCAGCGTTGCCGAGGGCGGCTCGATCGTCTACACCGCGACCCTGAGCAATCCGGCCGGCACCGCCATGAGCGTGACCCTGAGCAACGGCGCGGTGATCAACATTGCCAAGGGTGCGAGCACTGGCACTGCGACCGTCGCTGCGCCTGGCGATGATGTGTACAAGGACGCCGGCAAGGTCGATGCGAGCATCACCAAGACCAGCGGCGGCAACTTTGAAAATCTGGTGATCGACAAGACTCCTGCGGTAACTGATGTCACCGACACCATCGACAACAGCACGGTTTCGCTGACCGCCAGCGCCAGCGCGATAGAAGGCGGCGTGGTTGTCTACACCGCGTCCGTGACCGCCCCGGTCACCGGTTCGCCAGTGCTGGTGACTCTGTCCAACGGCCAGACCATCACCATTCCGGTCGGCGCCAGCAGCGCCAGCGTCAACTTCACCGCGCCGAACGATGCACAGGCCGGCGGCAACACCCTGAGCGTGAAAATCGACGGCGCCAGTGGTGGCAATTACGAAAATCTCGTCGCCGACCAAACCCCGGCGGTGACCTCGGTGACTGACGTCGCCGATACCACCAACCTGTCGCTGTCCGCGACCGGCTCTGTGGCCGAGGGCGGTTCGATTGTCTACACCGCAACCCTGAGCAACCCGGCCGGTACCCCGGTGACCGTGAATCTGAGCAACGGCGCGGTGATCACCATCGAGGCCGGCAAAACCAGCGGCACCGTCACCGTTCCGGCACCTGCCGATGACGTCTACAAAGACGCCGGCAAAGTTGAAGTCACGATCAAGGACGCCACTGGCGGCAACTTTGAAAACCTGGTGCCAAGCACCACGCCAGCGGTCACTGATGTCACCGACACCGTCGACACCTCGACGGTCAAACTGACCGCCACCGAAACCGCGGCCGAAGGTGGCACCGTCACCTACACCGCCACCGTCGGCGCGCCGGTCACCGGTTCGCCTGTGGTCGTCACCCTGGCCAATGGTCAGAACATCACTATCGAAGTCGGCAAGACCAGCGGCAGCGTGAGCACCACCGCGCCGAACGACGTCCTCGCCGGCCACGCGCCGCTGACCAACTCGATCACCAACGTCAGCGGCGGTAATTTCGAAAATCTTGTCGCCGACCAGACCCCGGTCAGCACCATCGTGACCGACACCGCCGACACCACCAACCTGTCGCTCAGCGCGACCGGCGCGGTGAACGAAGGCGGCCAGATCACCTACACCGCGACTTTGAGCAACGCCGCCGGCACACCGGTCACCGTGACCCTGTCGAACGGTGCGACCATCCTCATCGAGGCCGGCAAGACCACCGGCACCGTGACTGTCGATGCTCCGAAAGACGACGTCTACAAAGACGCCGGCAGCGTTGAAGCGACCATCCAGAGCGCAACCGGCGGCAACTTCGAAAACCTCGTCACCAGCACAGCGCCGGCGGTAACCACGGTCAACGACACCATCGACACCACCACCGTGTCGCTGAGCGCCACTGCGAACGTCGCTGAAGGCGAAACCGTGGTCTACACCGCCACGGTGGGCGCGCCAGTGACCGGTTCGCCGGTCACCGTCAGCCTGTCCAACGGCCAGACCATCACCATCGCCGTTGGCGAAACCACCGGCAGCGTCAACTACGTCGCGCCGAACAGCCCGCTGGCGGGCGGCAGCTCGTTGAGCGTGACCATTGATGGCGCCACGGGTGGCAATTACGAAAAACTGGTGGTCGACGGCAAGTCCGCAGACACCGTGGTTTCCGACACCACCGACACCACCAACCTGAACCTGAGCGCCAGCGATTCGGTAGCCGAAGGCGGCCAGATCACTTACACCGCAACGCTGACCAACCCGGCCGGCACACCGGTGACCGTGACCCTGTCGAACGGAGCCACGATCACTATCGACGCGGGCAAAACCACCGGCACCGTGACCGTCGACGCACCGAAAGATGACGTCTATAAAGATGCCGGCAAAGTCGAAGTGACCATCGAGGGTGCGACCGGCGGCAACTTCGAGAACCTGGTGCCAAGCACGGTTCCAGCGGTGACGAATGTCACCGATACCATCGACACTTCGACGGTCAAACTGACCGCCGATACGACGGTGGCTGAAGGCGGCACCGTGACTTACACCGCCACCGTCGGCGCGCCAGTCACCGGCTCGCCTGTGGTTGTGACTCTGGCCAACGGTCAGACCATCACCATCGGCGTCGGCCAGACTACTGGCACTGCAACTGCTGTTGCTGCGAACGATGCGTTGGCCGGCAACGCGCCGATCACCAACTCGATCACTGGCGTAACCGGCGGCAATTTCGAAAATCTCGTCGCCGACAAGACCCCGGTCAGCACCACCGTGACCGACACCGTCGACACCACCAACCTGTCCCTGTCGGCGACCGGCTCGGTGGCGGAAGGCGGCCAGATCACCTACACCGCGACAT